>JADBWK010000025.1 GCA_020404895.1 Pseudanabaena sp. M085S1SP2A07QC
GATGATTCATCGCTCGGAGAATGTCGTCACATAGGCAATAAATCGCTACAATTTCATCATTCATTTTTCTTGCTGCTACTCGGCTCTTGTCCTTTGTAGCAGCTTTTTTTTCTTGTTACTATAGGTAGCAACTTGGGTTACTTATGAGAATAATTGCAATATTTTTAACCTGATTGAACAAGATTTTCATTTGCAAAATCAATCAAGCTTGATAGTGGAGAAATAAAATCAGTAGCTTGAGGATCTATCGGCTTACCAATAAATGCACGATCAAAAAATTTAAACATACCTCTATGTTGAGGATTATTAATCTCGTTATAAAAGTTAACCGTTACAAAACAGACTAAAGGAACTGTTGGAGGAGCGTAAGAAATTTCATATTTATCACGGACTTCGCAATCTGACATCGCAATTTCCATCAAAAGCTTCCATTTATAAGTCTGTCCAGCACGCTCTCTTAAAGAAGTCTTAAGCGAAAGAATAATACATTTATTTAGTTCTGAATTTTCTTTGAGAGAATAAATCACTAAATCCATATCTGGCTTTTGAGTTTCTTCCCCAACATTAATAGTAGAGATTTTCTCGAAGCCAGAAATTGTAGACTTCTTCGCGGTTATGTAGATACCTTCTGAAAGATTTCCAACCAATTTATTTTGGATAAAAATATAAATAATTATGTTCGAGAAAGCATTGCCAACTATACTTTTACGGGTTTGAGACTTATCTTTAATCTTTCCTGTTGCTAATCTCTCATCTAGGAGTTGTTCAACATCATTCTGTGAATCTCTCAGAATTTCATTTAAATTATTTAATACTTCAATCCAGCCAATATTACTGTTGTTTGTGGATGAAACCCAATCATCTACTTTTTGCTTAATTATTGGCATGTAGTAGATTTTTGGCAAGCCTTTTAAAAAACTTGCTTCATCTTTACTAAGAACTATTTTCGTCATTTAATCAACCTAAAGTACCTACTTTTTCATAGTAAGGATTGTGGTTTTCAAAAAGTTGTAATTGTATGGGAGATCTCGTAGGATAACTTAAAACTTTTTGCTGTCGTAAGGCTGATACAATCTCATAAGCGATCGCTTGAACCACTGGAACGGCTATAGAATTACCAAACTGTTTATATGCTCTGGTATCACTAGTGACGATTTTAAATGTCTCAGGAAATCCCATAAGTCGAGCACATTCTCTCGGTGTTAAGCGACGAGGATTTTTACCTAATTGAGGGATAAGAATTTCTGAACCATCCTTGTAATATCTTGCACTTAAAGTACGTGATATCCCGTTAATATCGACCAATCCGTAGCCAAATCCATTACCTTTAGCCCGATGTTTCTCTGCATAGTTTTGTAGATACAGCCAAAGATTATCTGTGAGTGTATACTTGTCATCAACATTAGGTTCCAAGATATGTCTGATTTTTGGATATCTATTCAATAAGGTTGGAAATCTAAAGGCGATCGGTTCACGAAAACCAACAATAAATATACGTTCTCGATGTTGTGGTACGAGTGCGGCGGCATCAAAAACTTGATGATAAATGTAGTAACCAAGTTCTTCCAAAGTTTCTTTAATTACCGCAAATGTTTTACCGCGATCGTGACTCACTAAATTTTTAACATTTTCTAATAGAAATGCTTTAGGTCTTTTATCATTAATGATCCTAGCAACCTCAAAAAACAAAGTGCCTTGAGTTGGATGTTCAAATCCATGTTCGTTGCCTAGAGAATTATGCTTACTCACTCCAGCAATACTAAATGGTTGACAAGGAAACCCACCAACTAAAATATCATGATCTGGAATCTGATCTGACATAATTTGAGTTATGTCGCCTTCAGGTTGTTCATCAAAGTTAGCAAAATAAGTCAGTTGCGAAAACTTATCCCATTCTGAAGAGAAATTACATTTTGCGCCTACGCTCTCGAAAGCTAAACGCATTCCACCAATACCAGCAAATAAGTCTATAAACTTAAGACAAGGCATATTTGCAAGTCTCAATAAAAAATATTATTTTGACATTATATAGCCGACACCAACGTTATTAGACTAAAAGTTAAGATGCGGTGCAAAGCGCCGCATCTTAACTTTCAGTCTAATAACGAATCCTTGGATCAATCCAAGCATTAACAATGTCTACGAGAATACTCGCGATCGTGACGATGATCGCAAAAAATACGACGATTCCCTGCACCACTGGATAATCGCGCCCTGAGATCGCCTCAAACAATCGATTCGCCAGCCCTGGCCAAGAAAAAGTAACTTCAGTCAGCACTGCGCCACCTAGCATCGACGCTAAGGTCAAACCCAAAATTGTAATTACGGGGATCATCGCATTTTTCAGTGCATGATTAAACAAGATTGATGTGGAATTAATTCCTCTGGCTTTAGCCGCTTCCACATAGTCCGACTGCAAAGTTTGGCGCAAATTCACCCGCACGATTCTCTCAAAAATGCCACTAATTACAATCCCTAAACTAGTCGCAGGTAAAATCAAATATTGAATACTAGTCCACAGACTTTGCCAATCGCCATTAATCAAGGCATCAATCGTATATAGCCCTAGTATCTTTACAGGTGGCTCCGCACTTGCAGGAAAACGTGTTCCTATTGGTAGCCATCCCAACTGCACCGAAAATACTAGTTGTAAGATCATTCCGACCCAAAACAGTGGCAATGAGTAGGTAATAATCCCAAATAACCTGCCACCCACATCCCATTTAGTGTTGGGACGCAGAGCTGCCACAATACCAACCGTTAGTCCAACCACCAAAGCCACAATCAGAGCATACATCGCCAGTTCAGCAGTAGCTGGGAAAAAGTTTTTAATGATTTGCCAAACAGTTTGCTCTCTTGTACTAATCGACTTACCAAGATTAAAACGGGACAAATCCTGTAGATATTGCCAATATTGCGAAAATATAGATCCAGTGAGCCCCACTTGTTCGCGCAGAGCCACTTTAACTTCTTCAGGAGCGCGTGGACCTAAAATCGCATCGATCGGATCTCCAGGGGTCGCTCGCATTAACAGGAATACGACGGTAGCGATCGCCCACAACATGATCGGGGCAAGTAACAACCGCGCTGTAATGTAATAAAACAGGGCTTTGATGCGACTAGACATAGGCTGAAGCTTTACTAGACAAACTTTTTCATAATAATTATAGAATGAGCGGCGCAAAGCGCCGCTCATTCTATCCTAGTTCTCCCACGTAAGTTCCTAAACCGATCGCAGTCCGAATCAATGTTCCATGAATATCAACAGCGCTATATTGGGCGATCGCATCGGCAATTGGTACATCTATCACTTCGCGATTTGACCAAGCCACCATGCGATCGTATTTGTCCTTCGCGGCTAAATCCACCGCAGCCACACCAAATGCTGCCCCAAGGATGCGATCGAGCGGAGATGGCGTACTGCCTCTCTGCACATGTCCCAAAACGCTGATGCGGCTCTCCATTCCAGTGCGTGTACTGATCTGATCGCCGAGATATTGACCGATGCCACCATAGAGTTTTTGACCGAGACTATTCGTATATGTCACAGGCTCACCTGTGGGGGTTTTTACCGCTTCAGCAACTACCATCGTACTGAAATTAAAACCACGTAAAGCCCGATTCATCAAGCGATCGCATATTTCATCAAGGTCATAAGGAATCTCTGGGATCAAGATAATATGTGCTCCACCTGCAATTCCTGCACTCACGGCGATATGTCCCGCATCGCGTCCCATAACTTCTAAAATCATGACGCGACTATGGCTGATGGCAGTATAGGTCAAGTGGTCAAGCGCCTCAACTGCTACGCTCACTGCCGTATTAAAGCCAATCGAGTTTTCGGTCGCGCCTAAATCGTTGTCAATGGTTTTCGGCACAGCTACGAGATTCATATTTCCCTGTTGAGCAAGGCGGCGCAAGATTGCTAAGCTACCATCACCACCAATGCCAATCAGTCCATCTAGTCCGAGTTTGTGGTAGCCCTCAATCACTTCCTCAGCGCGATCGAGGATAGTCCCGTCGGGCATAGGATAAGCAAAGGGATTGCCTTTATTCACAGTCCCTAAAATTGTGCCGCCATAGCGCAGAATTCCTGAGACTTTTTTCATGTCCAGTAATTCCGCTTCTACTGGACGATTCATCAATCCTTGGGTTGCGCCTTTAATGCCATATATTTCCATGTCATAGTCACGGGCGCGGCGCACTACTGCCCGAATCACTGCATTTAGTCCACCGCAGTCACCACCACTAGTTAAAACACCAATACGTTTAGGCTTTGTCATAAATCTTGTAATAATTTCTCAATGTTGATCGAGCATTGAGGCGCAGCGATACTTTGTATCAATCTACCTCAAACCCCAATCCTGCTATTTTGCTTTGACTCATTATCACGACAAGATATGTTTGAATATTCTAAATATTTGTGAACTGAGTTTGTAGCCTTGTTCAAGCAAGCGACGCAACAAGACCACACTTTACTATTGCCAAATCAAGAAATAGCTACGCCATTTCTTGATTAAAAAAACTTTCTGGGTTTGGGTTTAAATTCACGAACGTGTTGTCACACTTTCGTGAATTGGTATAAGTTTGACTGTAAAGATTGCTACAACTAGAATTTAGCGTTAACAAATACCTATAGAAACAATAAATCGATGGGAACCAGAGAAATATCAAAGGCATTGCGAAAAGCCTTGTTGAAAGACGAAAGCATGTCTCAGGCGCTTTATGAAGACAGGCTAGTAGAGCACATTGATGAATGGTATGAAGGACTAAAAGATGATCGGGAAAACCTTGCCATTGTACTTACCGTAAGGGATGAAGAGGTGGCTATGGTAATGATTGATCAAGATAAAAATATCCTCGTAAATGAAGAGGCTAAAGATAAACTGTCGAAAATGTGGACTAAAAACTTCCCCAAGAATATGCAGTTCCTGATTCCTGGCATGGCTGATCACATTAATGAGGCTGTTTTTTCTATAACTGGAATTGCAATTGTGAAAACGCGAAAGCGGTCAAAGGCGATCGGGATGGGACAAAGGTTTTTAAAGTAAACATTGATAAGTAGACATGCTTAATTTATTCCAAACCTAAACCACCCCTGCGGGACGCAATCTTACAGGTTTTGGTGATTTATTCTGCACAGGTACTTATTTGGAATGTTTTCGATAGTAGACTGAGACATAGATAGCTGATCGGCAAGTATAAAAACCAAAATATGAATGCTTTAGAATTTTTTCAAAAAAGTGCAGGCAAATGGAAATCGCAGCGAACAACTCATCATCTAGCTTTTCGCAGAGCTGAAAAAGGTGGCTCGGAAATTTTTGTTAATCCACTCAACGCTGATGATCCAAAGGTAATCGAAATCTGTCAAATGCATGAAGTAGAACCAACCACTGCGATCGGCGGAGCCTATGTTAAATGGGATGGAACTATGGCATGGGATAAAGAAGATGGTGAAAGCCACTCAGGCGAAACTGTCTTTGCACTTGTGCCAGATGATGAGACAGGTCGTAAAGGTAAGCTTCTACGTGAACGAGGCTATGCAGAAATTATGCCTGTGATTGGTCGCTATGAAATCGATGACGAAGAAGCGTTGGTATTAATCACTGATTATCCATCCATGAGTTCCTATGAGCGTTTCTGGTTTCCTGCTCCTAAGGTGCGGATGCGGGCAAGCTCAGTCAAGCAATTTGGTGGATTTACGCAGGCGACTTTCTGTACTGAAGTACTAATTGGAGAATCTAATAGTACTGAGATATCAGAAGAGAATAGTCCTGTGGCTCAACCTGCGATCGCTTCTGTTTTTGGTTGGTAAAATCGCCCTCACCCCAACCCCTCTCCCTGCGGGAGAGGGGCTATAACACTTAGCGAAATGGCGGAGCGTACATCAATCCGCCATTTTTCCAGAGTTCATTTTGTCCCCGGGGCAATTTGAATGGACTATCTTTGCCAAGGTTGCGATCGTAAATCTCTGCATAATTCCCAACATGCTTAATCACTCGCGCTGTGAAGTCATTGGCGATGCCCATATCTTTACCCAAACTGCCATCGACTCCTAGAAATCTGCGAATTTCCGCATTTTTACTTTGTAATTGAGTCGTGAGATTCTTTGAAGAAATATCTAAATCCTCTGCCTCGATCGCTGAAAAAATAATCCACTTGACAATATCTGACCACTTCGAGTCTCCATCACCAACCGCAGGGGCTAACGGCTCCTTTGAAATTACAAAATCTAAAACTATATGGTTTTCAGGATCAGCAAGTCGAGTTCGACGCACTACCAGCGCAGAACGATCAGCGGTAATTGCTTTACAGCGCTGTGACTGATAAGCCGCAAAAGTAGCATTTACATCTTCATAAACTACAGGCTTATAGGCAAGGTTGCGCTTACGCATTTGATCGGCTAGATTTTGCTCTGTCGTTGTTCCAGTTTGGGCGCAAATATCAGCATCCTTGAGATCATCGATCACTTTAATATTGCTATCCTTCCGCACCATCACACCTTGACCGTCATAAAAAACTACGGGCATAAAGGCAAGACGAGAAGCTGTGTCTCTGCTCAATGTCCATGTCGTATTGCGACTTAACACATCGATTTCGCCAGACTGCAAGGCTGTAAAACGCTCCTTGGCATTGAGATTGCGAAACTGCACAGCTTCAGGGTTATCAAATATTGCCGCCGCGATCGCGCGACAAATATCGACATCTAGTCCCGAATATTTGCCTTCTTTATTTACAAAACTAAATCCTGGTAGCTCGCCACTGACACCGCAAACCAACTTGCCACGATTCAGCAATGTTTTGAGACGATTGGCACTACCAACAGTCGACTGATTTGGCTCTGGAATTGGCTCACAAGCAGCTAAGGCAAAAACACATAAACCTACTAATAACAAAGCGATCGCCCGTTGCCAGACTGAGATATGGATTAACTTATGCACAAGTCTTTGCCAAAAATGCCAGAAACCTTGGCGACGGGGACGATTTTGATCATGCATGAATGTTTTTTAGATGCTTTTTTGATTGCATTATAGCGGCTTGTCCAAAAATCCAAATAAAAAGACTGACAATATTGCGATCGCTTGTAGGTTTCTTCGGTGCGGTAGGAGTAATGCTTAGCCCGTAGGCGATCCCTTACTCTGTCTAGCAATTTCCGAGGTGGCGGCTCAGTTTGCATAATGAAATTATAAAGCAACTAATCTGAGTAATACATTATATCGTCTGGCTAACACGCTATTTGGGCGATTAGCCAGAATTTTTCTGCCTAACATCCCGTATAGGGTGATTAGCTCGAAAATTGACATTCAGGCTATATCGCTTATAGTCGTACTAGACAGAAAATTTCCGTCTAATACATAGTTAGGCAATGCGAAGAAATGGACACCCTACAGATCGCACGTCAGGCAGTGGCAGAAATCGCGGTTCGCTTCCCTACACTAAACATGGTGGAAAATCCACAAGACCCGGTCGAACTCAGCATTACTCTCCCGATCCAACCGGGGCTAAAGCAGCAGGTCTGGCTCTGCCTGCAAAACAATGATGAATTGCACTTCTCAGTCGGGCACTTATGGCTTGACTGGTTCCCATGCACGAATCCAGACCGCGTACGTGCTTACATCGACTCTGTGTGCGGTTATCTTTCGGGTGAGTACCGCGTGCTAGAGCACTATCGGGGCAACCGGTGCGTAAAGGCTGAACTTCAAGCCCCAGCCGCAGCAGACTGGGAAACGATCAGCACTACATCTCACCTATCGCTGCCTATTCCTTGGGGAAAGTCGTTCAATGAAGTACGTAATGCCTAACAAGGCGTTCCAGCAGATCGGCGCTTAATGCCACGCCGACCGCTGAACTTATCCGTTAGACTGCTTTTTTGAATGCATTATAACTGCTTGCCAAAAATTCCATAAACAAAGGCTCGCGATGTGAGCCTTTGCTATTAAATACCACCACCTTCAGAAAATCCTTCATATTCTGGAGGATGGTCAAAACGATCAGCACGATCGCATGGCGTAAGATGTCGAGGACGGACATTCTTGAGCAGTTCTGAGTCAATAATATAGTTATTAATAGGATGCAAAGTATGTGCCTCAGCATGTCTTTCCAACTGCTCAACGCGACCAATCAGCGATCGGATGACATCACCTTCAGGATCGGGAACCTGAAAGTGATCAAGAGCGGAAACCCTTACACCATGACGATGGACAATGCGTCCAGGAATACCAACCACGGTGCAATCAGGAGGAACACATTTCAAAACGACAGAGCCAGCACCAATCCGCGAATTACTACCAATTTCAATATTGCCTAAAACCTTTGCGCCAGCGCCAATAACTACATTATCACCGAGGGTGGGGTGACGCTTACCCGATTGCTTGCCAGTACCACCAAGAGTGACTCCTTGATAGATCAATACATATTCACCAACGATCACAGTTTCACCAATTACCACGCCCATACCATGATCTATAAATGCACCCATGCCAATTCTTGCGCCTGGGTGAATCTCGATACCCGTTAGGAATCTTGCAAACTGCGAGATCATGCGGGGAATCACGGGTAACTTAAGCGTATGCAGCCAATGAGCAAATCTATATAGGGCGATCGCATGGAGTCCAGGGTAGCATAACAGCACTTCTAGCCAGTTACGCGCAGCAGGATCGCGTTCAAAAATGATTGCGAAGTCAGCTCGCAGTGTTTTGATAATGTTTTTCAACGGTTTTAAAACCCTTTTTTAAATGCTACTGCTGATTTTAAGATCCTAACGGATGCTTTGTATCAAAAGTAACTACCCTTTGGAGTGAGTATTTGTTGAAGTATTGTGAAGTTAGAGGCTTGCGAAGAAATAAGATACCAGAGAATATAGGAATAAGTTTCTTGTTTTCAATGTGTATACGATAGGAGTGAAGTTTTAAGTATGATTTTCAGCGATGAAATCAAAGCCACAGTTAAAGATGCCGCGCAAAAACTAACAGGCTATCGTAAACGCGACTTTATGGCTAAGGTAGCCGAGGATTACTTTGCAGGCTCAGCCCGTAAAGC
>JADBWK010000026.1 GCA_020404895.1 Pseudanabaena sp. M085S1SP2A07QC
CGATCATAGAAATGCTTATCTAGGGTAATTGCGTTACCGTTACGAGTCATGGTTAAAGCTGTAACAATTGGTTTGCAAGTACCATTGCCGCCTAGAGTGAGCCACATCGGTAAACCTGAAGGCATTAGTGCGGCATCAAGATAACCAGCCGAAATGCCATCAGCAACGCCGCGCCAACTGGTTTCACGAACGAGGGAAACTTCATCCAAACCATGCTTATCAAAGAAACCTTTCTCTTTAGCAACAGCGATCGGTGCACAGGCAGTTAGAGGAACGAAGCCAATTTCGAGGTTGACTTTTTCTAAGCCATGACGAGAAACGGTTGCAACTTTACGGGCATTTATTTTCTTCACCCGCTTTTGTTGGTTCAAGAAATAGATGATTTCACTACGGAGGCTGTAATAGCTAGGATGGTTAACCGCTTCCATCCGTTGACGAGGACGGGGGATGTCAACTTCCAAAATACCTCCAATTTTCGAGGCGGGTCCATTGGTCAACATGACAATGCGATCGCTTAGTAATACAGCTTCATCGACATCGTGGGTAACCATCACGGCTGTGATCTTGTCTTCATTACAGATCTGCATTAACTTCTCTTGCAGATTACCGCGAGTCAACGCATCCAACGCACCGAAGGGTTCATCAAGTAGTAGGAGTTTCGGACGGACTGCTAGCGCCCGAGCGATCGCTACCCGTTGACGCATTCCACCCGATAGCTGCGTGGGAGGCTTATCGATCGCATGGGCAAGCCCCACCATGTTTACATAGCGCTCTACTATATCATGACGCTCACCCTTGGGCAAATTAGAAAGCACTTCATCGACTGCAAGAGCAACATTTTCACGTACCGATAGCCAAGGTAAGAGCGAATAGTTTTGGAATACCACCATGCGATCGGGACCAGGGCGAACAATTGGCTTCGATCGCAAACAAATTTCGCCAGAAGTCGGTTTATTAAACCCAGCTACCATGTTTAGCAGTGTGGACTTACCACAGCCGGAGTGACCAATCACACAGATAAACTCACCTTCATAGACTGTCAAATTAACATCTTCGAGAACTGTATATAGTCCTCTAGGTGTGGGATAAACCTTAGAGACTCCATCCATTACGAGAAATGGATCTCTATTTATTTGCGGATTATTATCTGTAAGATCAAGAGTCTGCATAGGAGAAGCTTAAGGGAAATAGTGAAGTGGGGGAGGAATAATCAAAACTAAGCATCTGACTGAGCAACTAATTTGCTGGCGTAGTAAACGAGTTTATCGAGTAGGAATCCGACTAAACCGATGTAAATCAGAGCTAGAATCAGTTCGCTGCTCTTTTGGCTGTTGTAGCTATCCCAGATAAAAAAGCCAATACCGACACCACCAGTCAACATTTCTGCTGCCACGATCGCTAACCACGATAAACCAACAGCAATCCGTAATCCTGTGAAAATATATGGTGCTGCCGATGGCATAAGAATTGTGATGAAGTAATCAAACTTGCTGAGGCGTAATACTCTCGATACGTTTCGATAGTCTTGAGGAACCTGTTGTACTCCCACAGCTGTATTCATCAAGATTGGCCAGATCGAAGTAATGAAGATAACGAATAAAGCTGCGGCTTCGGTAACGTCTAGACCAACCGCTTTCAGAGATTCATTGACACCTTGGAATGCGGACATGGCGATCGGTAGCCATGCAAGGGGTGGAATTGTCCGTAAAACGTGAAAGATTGGATCAAAGGCGCGATAGAGAAATACATTTGTCCCGATCGCAATGCCAAAGGAAATGCCAATAATTGCGGAAGCGGTATAGCCGATCGCCACACGACGTAAGCTGACCATCGTTTTGACACCTAAACCTTGCTCAATGGTGAGCTTTTCCTTCAGCGCTTGACGTGCGGGGCTATCGGTCTTTTCGGATGCACTAACATCAAAATAGTTGCGGTCAAAGAAAGGATTCCAAATATATTCTTGAGTTTCTTGCCAAACTTTGCTTGGGGGTGGTAGGGGTGGTGTCTTACCTGAGCAAAGTATTTGCCAAGTTCCTAAAATAAGTATCAATGCAATTATAGGTGGGATGACAAAACGCGCCTGTTTCTGAAACCATTCACCTATGTTATTAACTGAAAATCGTGACTTTAAACTTCCTGCCGCCATTTTTATATCTCCTATTTGCTATAGAAAAGATGATAACAAGGGGCTTAAGCCCCTTGTTCGAGAATTAGATTCAGTTAATAATTAAGCCTTCTTAATCTTCAATCCTTTGAGGTATTCACTGGGATTCTCTGGGTCGAATTTGACTCCATCAAAGAAAGTTTCGATGCCGCGAGAAGTACTCTTAGGAATAGCAGCTTCTTCCCCAATTGCTTTAGCAGCTTCTTTCCAGAGATCCTCACGATTGACCTTATCTACCAACTTCTTCGCATCGGTATCTGCATCAAAATAGCCCCAACGCATATCTTCGGTTACAAACCAGAGATCGTGGCTCTTGAATGGGTAGGAAGCGGCATCTTTCCAGAATTTCATGGAGATGTCTGGATTATCAACAGTGCGACCATCGCCATAATCGATCTTGCCTTGTTGTCTACCCAAAATTTCAGGAGCAGGAACTTTAAACCATTTGTCAGCGCCAACAATCTTGCACATTTCTTCTTTATTCTCTGGCTTTTCACACCAAATCTGAGCTTCTAGTACAGCCATTAATAGAGCTTTGGCTGCTTTAGGATTTTTATCCACCCAATCTGCACGTAAAGAGAAAGCTTTTTCAGGATGATCTTTCCATAGTTCTCCTGTGACTAGAGCACTGTATCCAGAGTTTTGCGCTACTAGGCGAGCATTCCAAGGTTCGCCCACACAGAATGCTTGCATATTGCCAGCC
>JADBWK010000027.1 GCA_020404895.1 Pseudanabaena sp. M085S1SP2A07QC
CAAATACACGGCAGAAGTCGTCGACATGACAGAAAAGAGCTTCTAGACTAGACATAGATGGGTTGGGGGTGCTGAGTTTATATATTTTTCAGCTTACTAGCCCCCGCCTTTTCTTTCCTCCCTTATCCCGAACTGACGTTATTGATAGCCTTGAAAAGGAGATCGATCAACTGAAGAAAGACTACGACAAGTATGTCGGGCTTGCATTCACTGGTGCCGTAGGCGGAATTATTGGTATCGCCATTACAGGCGGCATTTTTGGCGCTAAGGCCGAGAAGGTTCGGAAAGATAGGAACTCAAAAATCCAGCAAAAGGATGACAAGTCCAACGATCTCAAGCGGAAACAGCAGGTACAGGGCATACTCAATCAGTTTGCAACCCAATTTACAGATATTGGAATGCGTCTCCTAGATGCTCAGCAGTCCCTAGAGCACCTCGACTTCTTGTGGACTGACATCATCGCAAGAATTGATCAATCGGTTGATAAGTGGAATCAAGTCAAGGACAGCGATATGTTGCTGACCTTTGTTACTGACCTTGAAGGCATTGTCAACCCGTGGAAGGAAGTGGGTGACATGAGCACCGATCTTGGGAAAGTCTTTGACAAGGCTTATGAGGAGTTCAAAAAAACCTACGATTCCTAGTGAAAGCTCACCTCGATATATTTCCGCGTACAAGCCACGCTTTCCAAACACTTTTCAAACATTAGGATAAGGTCATCATGAGCACTATGCAGTTTTCCAATTCTAAAGCTAGTATCCCGAACTTTGAGTCTGTGGCACAGTCTGTCCAAACTATTAAGCGAAGCGTTCCTGCGATGAGCGATGGAGCATATTCCTACTTTACCGATCGCCTTAAGCTCGCCGCCACTGTAGCAGACGACCTTAATCAAGAGATCAGCAACGCTCTTGCCTCGCTGCCAACCTCGTTGAACAACATGAAGGTAGTCCAACTGCTTCTACAAAAAATTGGTGAGATTGACGAAGCCCAACGCACGGGCAGTATTTCTACTGAGCAAGCTAACACCGCACGGGCACAGTTGCAAGGCAGGCTGAGTAATGCAGTCTCATCCACCCTCACAGACTTTAACAATGCTGCGACTAAGCTTTCTGACTCTGCTGATCGCCTCTCAACAGTTGGGAAAGAAACCGAGGTGCGACTTAAGGATGCCATAGCCACCGAGACAGCAAACCATGAACGCCTAAAGCAAGACGTTGATCGTGAGTCCGCTCGTCTCAAAACCCTCAAAGAGCGCTATGATACCCTAGCTGCAGCCGTTGATGAAGCGCGGGGTGGGCCGACCGAAGAGCTTGTTGGACTCTTGCCAGATGAAGAGGAACTGTCGAACCTTCTTGATGCTGGCCCGGGCGATGCCGCTGCTCCGGAGGTTACAGTCGCGAAGAAGTCAATCGAGCTAGCCGTAAAGCAAATTAAGAAAATATTGACGGCTGTTGACAAGGTCATTAAATTCGAGCAACTCACCCAAATGCGCGATGAAGTCGGCAAGGCGGCAACGACGCAGCGCATTGTGGTAGAAGCCTTTCAAGAACGTCTGCGGGCGCAGAACGCGACGCTATCACAGCTAGACACAATTGGAACGGCGGGAACGTCCATGACAGCGCTGGCTACGGAAACCACTAAGCTGTCCACAGCATTCTTTAGTTTCGCGACAACACTTCGAGATTTCAACAATCAGGCGGTTACGGCGGATACCTTAATGACAATTATCAACGACATGGAGTTTTATTTAGAGCAAGCTCGCAATGAGCGTAACAAAGTCATCCTTTCTTAAATTGTTGTTCCGAACACGATCACCGTTCTTAATTGGGTGCGTGGAACGCACCTTTTACCTTTTCAAAACACTTTAATCTAAATTGCGATACCTTACATTGCGCTAACATCTCCTGCATTATTCATTGCCCATACCGTCAGGAGTTGTTATCGTACCCAAATCAGATACATAAAAACCTTCAACAATCAATTAATAGATACCGAAAAACAGGGCGATCTTGGGATTTTAAATCAAACCCCTACCGCATAGGATAATAACGAATAAGTAGTCGTGCAAAATAAATTTCCTAGTGAAGAAAGGCACTCATGCAAAAGGCAAGAGGCAAGGGGGGGGTTAGATATGTGTAATTAATTTTGCTTAGGTACTTATAATCACCGTGTAAAGCATAATCTCATTCATCTCGAATTAATGGCATATCCAGCCCGTTGAAATTAGCTGATAAAATTAAAAAGGAAACCAACCCAACAGTGCGATCGCCGATCTTGTAGGGTGCGTTTCTTAACGCGCCTTTTGTGTTTTATATGCGTTACGCTACCCTAACCCCTCCTACCGTTATTCATCGTCAATATCGTCAGGAATAATGGGAATTTCTATCATTCCCCAATCGGTCAGATAAAGCCCCTGATAAACCGATAAACCCTAGAAAACAGCAAATCCTGCGGTTTTAAACCTAACCCATACCGGCCTGGATTGTCATGGGTATCATCACAACATAAAGATTCAATCCCGTAAACTGCCTTACCCAATATGCCCTTTTTCTCTTAATTGTGATTTTTATAAAAACTCAACATTTCTATACATATAATCAGGGTCTAAACATTCCCAAATCAAAACTAAATTGCTAATAATCTTTCCGATAGATTGACCTTGACGCGAATAAATAATACCACAATGTTCCAATCCCATTGAAGACAAAACCAGAAAATCATCATCAAAAGTGAAAACAACTCGGCCTTGCGACAAAGCATAAGCTAATTGCTCTTTATCAGAAGCCCCAATTAATCCCTCTTCAGGAGACGTTGTAATATCAATCCCTCTCATCCTTAAACCTTTGGCGATCGCATTAGAGACACTTTCATCAAGATGAAACTTCAGCTTATTGGCCATTATTCCCCTTTAAAATTTTTTCGACCAAAGAAGGCTGATCCCCTTGTAACTGTTTAGCAAAATTTTCGCTGGCTTCAATATCTTGGCGAATTTCTTCTCGATGATCATGGTAATACGCTAAAGCCGCATAAACATCAGCTAAAGTAATTGTTGGGTAATTATAAACAATTTCATCAGGAGACATTGCCATTTTTTCATGCCAGATGACAATATCTCGTACTTTAATACGGTGACCCGCAATACGAGGTTTGCCCCCACAAACACCAGGTGTTACTTCAATGTGTTGTGTAAAAACTAAAGATGACATAATCGTTAATTTAATTTATTTCTATGGATTGTAGCATTTTTCTTAAAAATGCGATCACTGGTCGTGTCGGATGTGTTACTTAACGCGCCTTTTATTGCGGCATCAGGAATACTTGTATCATCGCCAAGCTTTTGAGCAGACAGGAATTACAGAGCCAGTCCGTTGAAATTAGCCGTTAAAATTAAAAAGGAAACCAACCAAACAGCAAACCATGCTAAAAACCATCGAAGGCATTTATCAGGATGGACAAATCCGCTTCACCGAACTACCGCAAGGTGTGGGCGATCGCCTGAGAAACCCCTTCATCCAGTGCGATCGCTATCTTCTTGTTAATTAAACGTTAAAACCGCGATTGTTTTGGTTTTTGAAAGAGCGAGCGCCGTGCTAACCTAGTGGACAGAAAGTAATCTACAAGCGATCAGTTGAAGCCATGAGTGAAGCCGTTGTAACACTTCTTAGACAGTTCAAAAAACTTTCAGCCAGAGAAAAATCTGAGTTCCTTTCAGCCAGCCTGAGTCCGACTGGAGACTATGGTGATTGGAGTAATGATGATGCAGTTCTTTTTGCCGCTCAATCGTTTGCTCGTCTAGATGCAGAGGAGGAAGCAGATGGGGAATCCGAAGCCAGTTCGTAGCGAAGTTTGGTTGATTGATTTTGGGATAGCAGCAAAAGTACGCCCCGCTCTTGTTGTGAGTGAACCTTATGGAGATGAGGATCGAGCTTTGATTGGCGTGATTCCTCATACAACTAGTATCAGAGGCTCCCAATATGAGATTCAGATCGACCTTCCCTTTCTGAAAAGAAAAGGTGCCTTCCTACTTCAGGGTTTTGTAACCGTTCCTCCACCCTATTTTGTGAAAAAGCTTGGAATGCTATCGGAATCACAGATGAAATTAATTGAAAACGGGCTGAAAGATTGGCTCCGCCTTTAATAATCGTCATATAAACCTTCGTCTTCTGGGGCATAACTATTCAGGAATGAAGGCGATCGCTAACCAAGGTTTTGGGCTGAATAGTAATCACCCACTTCCCTTTACCAATTCCTTGCACAATAGAACTGGGAAGATTGAGTTGCTCCCCTTCTTCAATTTCTACTTCAAAAGCTAATTTTAATAACTGATTTTTCATAAAACAAAAACACTTATATAGCAAACCTAAATGAGTTGTGAAAAGGCATCAAATCTTTTCAAGTTAGGAAATTTGAAAAGATTATATTTGGCAAAAAATTGAAATAAAAAATTAATAATTTTAAAGTTTTTGCCGAAACGATAAAACCTCCTGAGCA
>JADBWK010000028.1 GCA_020404895.1 Pseudanabaena sp. M085S1SP2A07QC
TTAGGACATAAAAACCAAATAAATGAAGGCAGAGCAAAGCTCCGCCTTCATTTATTTGGTTTTTATGTCCTAAGCAAAACTTTCATTGCTATAGTAGAAATATGGATAATCGGACGCGCAATAATATATTCATTCAAACAGAATTGATTCAATAGAGGTAATGGAGCTAGTACATGATTAAAAAACCATGCTAATAATGGAACCTGTTTTGGGAATAGTAAGCGTTTACTATGATAGACAACCTCAAATTGGCAAAGATATAAGAGATTCTCAACATCACCATAGCTAAGCCAGTTGAGTTGCGGTAGAGGCATCCTTTGCCCAATTAAAGAAGCCAATTTGAGAATGATTTCCCAACTAGGGTTGTGAAAGGTTAAGATTAGTCGGGTTGATGGTTGGCATAATTGGTATAGGTTGTTTAAAGCTTGAGGGATATCAGTAATATAGCTAATAGTATTAGCAAGCAAAATATAGTCGAATATCTCTGACGAACAAAAAGATTCTACATCCGAGACTATAAAATCTAATTTGGGAAAGTGAATTTGAGCTTGCTCTACTGCATCTGGGTTTTGTTCAATGCCTAATCCATAGCTTGGCTGCAAAGAATTAAGTAAATATCCAAGATTAGAGCCAACTTCTAAGATTTTTGTATCTTTCTGAATAAAAGTTTTATAAAATCTTTCGATATCTCGATAATAATAAATATTAAGATCGCGCCATTTCTGTAAATTATTTCGAGAAGAAGCATTCATGAATCAACAGTCTCCCACAATCTCAACGATTTCAGATATTGATACTTCCAAAATATTTATATTCAAAGATATTGGGATCATCTTAGTTGCAGTAATAGCACAATGTTGGTGGACAAGTATTTTTGTTTCTACAAAAGTAGGACTATTAAATCTTTTGCCCACCTTAGTTTTTATAGGATTGTGGTACTGGTTTACCAAATCATCACTTAGTATTCAATATTCTAGATGGTATTTCCTATTGGGTTTCTTAATAACCTTAAGATTGCCTGTTACGATCGCACCTCAGTTAGAGATTTTGAATTGGGCTCTCTATCTTAGTATGGTTGGCTTAATAGGATATAGGTTTTTTGAATATTTTCAGCAGCGGAAGCAATTAATAGTTGTAGGTTTAGCAATTACAATTATTCTTTTTAATTCTTTTACACATTTATTCCTAGATTCTCCCTTCACATATTCTTTCCGACTTCTAAGCCAATTACCTTCTAACTACATAGCGGGGAAAGATAACAACCTTACTTGGGAATGTTCTTACGAAGATTCTGACTTTCCAGTGCATTGTGATATGCGTCATTTTATTCCATCTGAAAAGATATTTACCGAGACAAATTATGATGCTAGCTTTTCTGTCTTCTTAAATCGTTTCTTTTATGGCTACATCAATTCATTGGTGGGTATGTCGGGGCATCGTTGGTTTATGAGTATTAGCGTCAATATTTTTCTTTGGATAAGTGCATGTGTGGCGATATATCGGATTGGAGAAATTACTAATCTCAATGAAATAATGAGGAATATCGCTATTCTATGCTGTGCATCAAGTTGGGGATTTGTGCATTTTGTTGCCCAGCCTTCACCACATATGACAGCTTTTGCTTTCGCCTCAATTGTCCTATGGGCAACTCTCGAATTAATTCGCGATGAATTTCTTAATGATCCATTGCTAATACTACTAATTGTATCTGGTTCGTTAATTTATGATATTTATCCACTAACTCTCATCAGTTCGATTTTATTATTTATCTATAAACGTCCATTGCTTGGTGTTTTAATTCCGTTATTATCGATCGCATTAAACGTATGTTGGAAATATATTTCACTTCAACAAATACTAGGCACATTAGGAAATATTCAAAGTCTTAGTAGTCCCTCTAGTAATCTTACCTATAGTTTTCAAAATTGGACTAAAGCAATTTTAAGTTTAGATTTTGGTCGAATTTGGCAGTTTTTATCCAATGGATTTATGTCTTATTTATATGGTGGCATGATCTTTGGTGCGATCGCCTCCACAGGGTTATTAATTTATCTAGTAATCCAGAAAAAAAATGCCGCAAATCCTGACGAGAATCAACTGCTTTTTCCACTTTTATTTACAATTACGGCTTGCTTTTGTACTGTGATGTTGATTGCTATGTTTTTTGTTGCCGCGCAGTCAGAAATTTGGAGTCCGACTAAGTTTTTGCCCCGATTTGCTTTTTATATTTATCCTGCTAATACTCTAGCGATCGCATTTTTGGCTGGCAAGTTTCTAAATCGTGGAGGCTATTTCGCGCCAATTTTAACTTTTATAGTTGCGAATTCAACCATTATCAAACTTGCTTCGATGTCTGCATTTTTTGAATATGGTTTAGTTGGGCTGTATTGGCAGTAAAGGAAGCAAGTCCCCACTTTGCGCTGTCTTTCTTCCTTTTTATAACAATTGGACAGGTTTAGCTGTGATAAATATGATTACCCTGACCGCAAAGCCGATCGCTAGACTGGCAATAGTCACGCCACCAAATAATTGCCAAATCATTTTTTGAGGTAGATCGATATAGACGAATTGCCTACCAACGAGGGTAATTGCGGCCGCGATCGCACCGATAGCTGCGCTGGTTAACCAACTTGATGGATTCTGTAAAATCAGCAATGACATCTGCACCATAAATCCAATGGTGATCACTGTGGCAATAATTTCATGGATAGATAGCTTTTTTTCTGGTGCTGGATCGTAACGGACATCTTGAAAACCGAGTAAATACAAAGCTAGGCAAACACCCGCAGTTATTAAACTGTAGTTAATATCAGGGGTCTGCCAATAGACTGTAATCACCGCCGCGATCGCTGCCAACAAACCGCCCACACTCTGAGGGATGGCAAATGTGCCAGCTAACGCAAGCATAAACAAAAAAACTAAGCCTAAATAGTCGCCAAAATAAAATAAAGTGCTTAATTGAGAGCCTACCCATCCATAGGCGATCGCGATCGCGGTTAGAGAAATTAACAAGCGATATCCAATCTCAAGTCTGCCAATTTTGAGCGCCATAAGATGCCACCAGTTTTTTAGTCGCTACGAATGTAAAAATTGCGAAGTTAACGCGATATCAAAAAGTATAGCAATCGTTAGCCAGTCTTATACCAAAACACAAAATGGTGTATCCATTTTGTGCTTTGAAAACCCCTATAGGGTTTGGTTTCTAATTCAAATACTTGTTGTCACACTTTTAAAATTTTTCCTTGTTTTGGTTTGAGCGTAAAGTGCTGGAAAGCCCAAAATTGTGACGACGGGCGAAGCCCGTCGTCACAATTTTGGGCTTTGTCAAGCTAAAGCGTTAGATATTCTTGAAGTTGAGCTCGCAAAGATTTATAACTTAAATCTTCAGCATCTAAGATTGTTTCAATCGTTAAGCCTAGCGATCGCTGATTGGGAACAGATACTTTTTGTCCTGATGATTGCCACAGTAACCAGCGACTCCCAAAAGGCAAGTAGGCAATGCTATCGTTGCGATGGGATAGCCATACCACAGGAATATCTGGCAAATCCTTGAGGATATCTGCGGGAATTTCGGCAATATTCACGGCTGCTAAGGTTTCTAATACGGCGCGATCGCTTTGGACAATACCTGTATCATTTGTCCAAAGTCTGACACTTAGCTTGGATTTCTGCGCATAAAAATAGAGAGAAGCCGCAGCCACAACGGCTTCTTCAAAGGCTTCTGGCTCCCATCCGATAGAATTGTCAAGAGCGATCGCTACTTCTTGCCCGCCAATGGTAATTTCCAATTCCCGTACGCGCAATTCACCAAACTTAGCACTAGTACGCCAATGGATTAATCTTGTCGGATCACCCCAACGATAGGGGCGCAAAGTTTTAGTTAAACCTTCCGTTGCATTGCTGTAATTATGCTCATCGCTATATTGTCGAGGACTTGTATTACTTCCTAATTGATCAACTAAGGGACAGCGATCAAGTGGTAGCACCGTTGGATACACGATCGCCTTCTGTCCTGCTGGACAAGCACGGCGACTGCGAAACAAGCCTAAAGGACTAGAGGTCGCAATCTCAGTAGATCGAAACAAAAATACACCGCGCTTTGTGGTTTTAGCTTCGTATATCCAGTGATATTCTTGAAGCGGCGCAATCAACTCGATCACCAAGTCTTGCTGCAAAATATTCGAGAGATTTTCTGGCAAAATATCCCGAACTTCCAGTAATCTTTTTTCAGTTCGCCCTGTATTTTGAATCGTCAAATCTACCCATAGATCGTCACCTACGCTAACTGGATCAATTTGCGATCGCGTCACCACCATTTCCGCGAGTAAGCGCTTTGGCATTACTGCCCCCACAATTAATAGTGCCAAACTCACGCCACTAATTACATAAAGCCAACCCGCAAGGGTATTGGTCGCAGCCATAAAGAAGAACAGCGTTAAGGCGCTATACATTCCCCCAATAAATTCTGGTGTCGCAAATCGCGATTCTAACCATTTAAAAAAACGTTTAATCTTAGAAATCTTTTTGGGTTTAGAGATTCGTTGTTTGCGATCGCTTGAACTATTTGACATATAGTTTTTTGAAATATTTTAGTGCATTACAAACATGATCGGCATTGATATAGCAGTTTTTTTCAGCGCTTTGCCGATCAAACGAGCCACAAGAAAGACAAATCAAACCCCAAATAGTGAGAGGCGGCGCGAAGCGCCGCCTCTCACTATTTGGGGTTTATAAAGATATCGTGACTACATCTGTACCTATGACTTAAGCAGTCCCCAAACTCCATTGAAGATGAGCACCATTAGCACCAAACTGGCTATTGCCAAGGCAGCCCCGATTAAGTTTGTTTTGAGTGATACTGGTCGATAGGCAGGTTGCAGCCAAAAGCTTAAACATTTTGAGACAAAAGACATTATATATAAGCTCAGGATGGTGGAAGTAATTAGATTATTCACAATCATTGAGCTAGCTAGTGACCAAGATTGCATAAGCCCTAAGATAGAAAATGCGATCGCCTGCATCATCACGACTGGATAAAGTCCTAAAACTACTGCTAGGATTTGTTTCCAGCGCGGGGGGCCAAGCCCTTTATATTCCGAATTACCTGACAGTGCAGAGAACCATCCCTCTAAGCCTGTAGTAAAAGACTTAAATCGATAGGCAGAAAATATTTCTTGACCAGATTCTAATAGTTGCTTGCGATCGCCTGACTCCATCCATTGATTGAGATGTTCTGGCGAATCGAAATGGAATATGTAATACCATTTCACAGTAATCGTCCAAAGGGTTAACGAAAATTAAAGATTAGAGGGGACAAGATGAGGTAGGTTGAAAAGCATGACAGAGGAAATCGACCTAGGCGGGATAAAAGTCCCATTAACAGACTTGGAAACGACACCAGAGAGCATCAA
>JADBWK010000029.1 GCA_020404895.1 Pseudanabaena sp. M085S1SP2A07QC
ATGCTCTTTCCCTCGGTTATCTCGTGGATCTTCTACTCCCTCAAAGTGGCTCAGTAAACTAACTGTGATAGAACTATTCATTACGGGTTGACTTCTTTATTGTCTCCTTATTTTATTCACTTTTTTATGCGGTTGCCCTGCTGATCGATGGCAGCAATATATGATTACTTGCGCGATCGCTAGATTTAGGCAGAATTGCCGTCATGTTATTGCTGCGGTCTTTCTGGAGTTGTTGCTGGAGTTGGAGCAGGCAAATTTAAGGGGATTGGTTGTGCATTTGGTGCGGTCTGAGTTGCAGGAGCAACCTGTGCTGGAATCGGAGCCTTTACCGTTGCTTTAGTCAGCCAACCGCCACTAAGCATTACTGTTAATCCCAAAAAAGCTGCGGTTAAGAACCAAGTGACTCGATTAAGTGCTGTTTCAGCACTTTTTGTACTTGAGAACAATTGAGCTTGACCACTAAAGCCACCCAAACCATCACTTTTAGGACTATGTAATAGAATTAAGACCACTAAGCAAATAGCAACAATAGACCAGACTATTTTTAAGGTTTCGTACATTTTTAGATAGTTTTCTTTATATGGTTTTCTATAAACAGCTTAACGCATCAACAATTAGATTAGAAACTAGATGTATTGCATTGCAACACATCTAGTTTCTTTACGCAAATTGTTGCCCTAACTCAATCGGGTTATGCACTGTAATTCGTTTTTTTGAAATCGCGATCATCTTTTGCTTTCGCAAATCGCCAAGCAATCGAGTTACCGTTACTCGCGTAGAGCCGATCGCTTCCGCGATCGCCTGATGTGATAGCTTCAAATCAATTGTTACACCATCAGTTGAAGGCGAACCAAAATCACGACAAAGAATCAACAAGAAGCTGACTAACCTTGATCCCATGTCCCGATGGGCAAGCGTCTCAATCATCATCTCCGTTTGCAAAATCCGCGACGACAATCCGCGCAATAACACCATCGGCAACTCAGGATCTTCCTTCAACGCCTTTTCGACCTGATCAATCGGCACAGAAAGCAGCTCAACAGGCGTAAATGCAACTGCGTGATAAAAGCGGTCAGAGCGATTGCCTGTAATCAAAGACAAAACACCAAACACACTATTTTCACGTAACAGAGCAACAGTAATTTCTTCACCTGCTTCGTAAACTCTAGAAAGTTTTACTGCGCCTTTAACTAAAAAGTAAAAACGCTCAGCAGGATCACCAGGGAAAAAAATCGTCTTACCGCGTTCAAACGTTTCCGTCATGGGTGGGAACATTCCCCCATTCATTTCGCGAAAGACTTCAACAAGAGCACGGTCAACCAATCTTATATATCCTCTTTAACCAAAAATAAAACAATATATAAAGCATCATTTGTACCAATTCTAAAAATGACAACGTCATTTTTAGAATCCAAAAACCTTGATGGGTTTTACTTTTAATTCATGGAATGGTTGCATTACTTTCATGAATTGGTATTAGAGCTTATTCAGACTAGAAAACAGATAAAGCATCAAAAGTTGCAATCAATTGTGAAAGCTAATCTTCAAGAAAGTATTAGCAACTTTAATGAGTGCAGTTTTAGGATTTTCGGCATCAGCGGCGCTGAAAATCCTAAAATTAGTTCTGATCACAATTGCTAGGAAAATATGCCACCACACAATCAAGTTTAGTAACACATGTTATTTTTCATCTTATATACAGAGTAAAAATACAAGTAGTTTCACCGCACATAGCCTTCAAAGTAATGACTTTAGAAAGCCGTGAAAAAACTTTTAATTCGCCCAAATAGGTCGTAATTTAGAAAGCTTATCTGCAAATAGATATAAGTATTCTCAATTAAACTTACTACATAATTACAATTTGTATCATACTGTACGTTTTCTTAAATTAAGTATGATTGTGAAAATAATTGCGAAATAAAAACTGACCCTTTTAGAGATAAAAAGCGATCGCTATCTAAACATGCTACTTACCGAAGTATCTTCGTGAACTCGCCAGATTGTCTCGCCAAGAAGGTCAGCAACAGATAGCACCCGTAATTGAGGAAAATAGTTTTCCTGTCTTACAGGTGTTGAGTTAGTCACAATTACTTCTTCAAACACGCCACTAGATAAGCGATCAATTGCTGGAGGCGAAAAAATAGCATGGGTTGCACAAGCATAAACCTGTCGCGCCCCCTCTTTTCTCAATAGCTTAGCCGCTTCATAGATAGTTCCAGCCGTATCAATCATGTCATCGACAAGAACAGCAGTTTTACCCGACACATCTCCAATCACATTCATCACTTCAGCCACGTTGTGGCTTTGGCGACGTTTATCAATGATTGCTAAAGGAGCGTCATCAAGTTTTTTGGCAAAAGCACGAGCGCGAGCAACTCCCCCTACATCTGGTGAAACCACCACCAAGTCAGGTAGCTTCTTTTCATTGAGATAGTCAAATAAAACTGGAGAGCCATAGACATGATCACAAGGAATATCAAAATATCCTTGAATCTGAGCTGAGTGTAAGTCCATCGCAATCACGCGATCGGCTCCAGACTGCACGATTAAGTTAGCAACTAATTTCGCAGTGATAGACTCTCGTCCTGCTGTCTTGCGATCGGCTCGTGCATATCCATAGTAAGGCATCACTGCGGTGATCTGTCTTGCTGACGCGCGACGGCAGGCATCAATCATGATCAATAATTCAGTTAAATGGTCGTTAACAGGGCGACAGGTGGGTTGAATCAGATAAACATCACAACCCCGAATCGATTCCTGTACTTGCACATAGACTTCCCCGTCAGCGAAGTTTTTTCGCACCATAGGCCCTAGTTCTATACCTAAATAACGGGAAATCTCTTGGGCAAGTGGCAAGTTTGCTGAGCCAGCAAACAGCCTAAGTCGGTCTTCACCACTATTTAAAGAAGGTAGTCGGTGAATTCCATGCCTAGTAGTCGTTAAGTGTGTCACTGCAATTTATCAGGAGGTAACATAGCCATCATTCTATTGTCAGGCTTAATCCGCTATTCGCACTATCTGTTTATGATTTAATTAGATATTTTTTTCAGCCAGCATGAAATAAGAGCCGTAAATTAGAAGCACAGCCTCTAAATTTATGGCTCTTATTTAGGTGGGCGGCGACGTTGTAAAAAATCGGGAATATCAAGTCCTGGCTTACTAAGCTTAATTTCAGGCTGGGAAGTGCTGGGCATTGAAGAAGCTGACGTTCTTGGTTGCGCACTAGGAGGCAGAGGTTGAACTTTTTTAGAAATTTGTGGTGGGATCGCTGGATGTGATTTGGGAGCAAAGCCAGTCGCAATTACCGTAATCCGAATCTCACCATCCATCTTGGGATCAATCACTGCACCAAATATAATATTCGCATTTTGATCAACAACTTCATAAATCGTTTCAGCTGCTGCGTTGACCTCATGCAATGTCATGTCTTCGCCACCTGTGATGTTAAAGACGACCCCACTTGCCCCTTCGACTGAAGTTTCTAGTAAAGGTGAGGAAATAGCAGTCATAGCTGCTTCTCTGGCTCTAGACTTACCTGAACCGATGCCAATGCCCATCATTGCTGATCCTGCATCTGCCATAATTGCTCTTATATCGGCAAAGTCAACATTAACTAGACCGGGAATCATAATAATGTCCGATATACCCTGTACTCCCTGACGCAGGATATCATCCGCAACTCGAAAAGCTTCTTGGACTGGGGTTTGCTCAGAAATCACAGAGAGTAACTTATCGTTGGGAATAACAATCAGAGTGTCAACGCGACTCTGTAGACCTGCAATTCCTTCTTCCGCCTGCTGCCCACGCCTTCTACCTTCAAAGGTAAAGGGTCGGGTGACTATACCGACTGTCAAAGCGCCAGCCTCTTTGGCTACCTCAGCGATAATTGGTGCGGCTCCTGTGCCAGTGCCGCCCCCCATACCTGCAGTAATAAATACTAAATCTGCTCCTTCAACAGCCGCAGCGATGTCATCTCGAGACTCTTCGGCAGCCTTCTGCCCAATCGCAGGATTACCACCAGCACCTAGCCCTCTGGTAAGTTTTTGACCCATCTGAAAGCGCTTAGATGCGGATGACTGTAGCAATGCTTGAGCGTCGGTATTAAACGACCAGAACTCCACACCGACTACATCGCTTGCAATCATGCGATTTACAGCGTTACCGCCGCCGCCGCCGACACCAATCACCTTAATTTTTGCAACACTGCCCAACATGATATTATCCGCTTTTGCATCAACGCCTAACTGCTGCTTCATACGATTGTGAGAGTGACTTAGGTGTAGTCTAGAGTTATTTGAAAACTCAGAAAGTTCATCCATTTGCACGTCTCCTTCTCCGTTTTCCGAACCATTTGAGTCCAAATCTGACCAGTCATTTTGAGATGTCATTTATCGAGGGATGTCATAAATAGAATCGTTTTACTGATGCTCTCTAGATTTTGCTAAGCTTAAACCCCATTCGAGTGAAAAGTTCGAGTAACAGTTTAAACCTACCAGAAAAAAATAATAATAGCCTTAAAACGACAGTTTAAGATTTTGTTTCAGAAGATTTATCTTTGGATGGCAAATTCATTTCCAAAATCGGATTACTGGGCTGACTAATATCAATGTGGCTAAAACTTTTTGATTTCAATCTTTCGGGCAAGGCTCTCAGTCGATCAAGAGTCTCTAACTGTGTGGTAAATAGTGATGGTTTGTATGTGCCACAATATACCAGACCGAGCTCTGTAGTCAAAATAAGATTTGATTCATCTCTAGCATCTACTTGCGAAATTTTGACCTGACTCTGGCTAATTTGGCGATAAAGGGTTGACCATTGACCAATCACCTTATCATTTGGCTCTAAGACCACGAGATTAGGTTTATTAATATTTGATGGATAAGCTTTAGCAGATACCCATATGCCTTCAGTGTCAAGAAACCCTTTTTGACCTTTGCGTGTAGATTTAGCGATCGGCAAACGTTCTTGGACTTGAACAGTCAACTTGGACGGGAAAATGGTGCGCGAAACTAAAACCTTAGAAACTGGGGCATTTGCTTCTAATTGGGTAGCGATCAATTGAGGTTGAATTTGAAAAATCGACTGTGGATATTGAATAGCTAGGGATTTTTTGATGGTTTCCTTGGAAAGTAGATTGTTACCCTCAATCTCAATTTGGTTAGCACTACGTAACTGCCACTCTGGGAGCATGGCTATC
This sequence comes from Pseudanabaena sp. M085S1SP2A07QC, assembly GCA_020404895.1. Lineage (GTDB taxonomy): Bacteria > Cyanobacteriota > Cyanobacteriia > Pseudanabaenales > Pseudanabaenaceae > Pseudanabaena. The sequence continues at coordinate 5,198 of JADBWK010000029.1, forward strand.
CAGAGCATCGCGCCAGTAAGTCCTGTGATGAATGTTAACTGCCAAATGCGTTGAAAGATGCGAAGGCGGCGTTGTTTCCGCAGTTGTTTGCGGCGAGCCACATAGTCTGCCTCTCCAGTGGAGATAGGGAATTCAACCGTCATCTTTGCTCCTACTAGTTCATAGTGCTAGGAGTCAGATGATGGGCTACTAGCAAATTGTCGTTCCAGCATAGCAATGATTTCTTCCCGTCGGGTGGAAATAATTAAGGGATCATTAGATTTAGGGCGTAAAAACATTACTTGTTCTTTTCGCTTGTAGTTTGATGTTTGTTGTTTATCCATTAATGAATGGATAGCCTTAACAAAAAATATACCTGCACTTATTACTAAGAGTATAGACACTGAGATGTAGATAACCGCTGCGATCGCCATATCTGTAATGGTTGATTCAAAAGTGCTGATATCACAATAGATGAGCAAATCAGGTTTTTCAACTAGAGTTACAAAAATGTATAGATTTGCTTTGCAAACCTTCATAAACCCATGTAAAAAGTAACCCCTTCGCATTGATTTTTTCCAGCAAAGGTACGGAGAACGCGACAACCCAATGAGATTTGATGTTGCTAATGGTTCGGTATAATCAGGCTTGATTAACAATTCAGCAACATTTAGCAACACATTTAGTAATAATTAGGAGCTTTGCACGATATGCAAGAGCAGGGAACGATCAGCATTCATACCGAGAATATCTTTCCCATTATCAAGAAGGCTTTATATTCAGAGCGAGATATCTTCTTGCGGGAATTGATCTCTAATGCCGTAGATGCCATCAGCAAACTTAAGATGGTCTCCTACGCTGGTGAAACAAATCACTCTGCCGATCCTGAAATTGTGGTGACGATTGATAAGGAGAAAAAAACTCTAGCGATCGCAGATACTGGTATCGGCATGACAGCGGATGAAGTAAAAAAATATATCAACCAAGTTGCATTTTCTAGTGCCCAAGAATTTGCTACTAAATATGCGAGTAGTGGCACTGGCGATCAACAAATTATCGGTAATTTTGGTTTAGGCTTTTATTCGTCATTTATGGTGGCGAGCAATGTTGAGATTGATACATTTTCCTACAAAGAAGGTTCAGAGGCAGTTCATTGGTCTTGTGATGGCTCAACGACTTTTACACTTGATGATAGCGATCGCACCAATGTTGGTACGACGATCACGTTGACTCTGCAACAGGATGCTGAAGAATATCTAGAAGAAGCATCGATCAAGCGGATGATTCGCAACTATTGCGACTTCATGCCTGTGCCGATCAAGCTCAACGATGAAGTCATTAATAAACAAACGGCTTTATGGGATAAATCGCCTAAATCAGTTACTAAAGATGAATATTTAGAGTTTTACCGTTATCTCTATCCTTACCAAGATGATCCTCTGTTTTGGATTCATTTGAACACAGATTATCCGTTTGTGATTAAGGGAATTCTTTATTTTCCGAAGATGAAGGCGGATATTGACCCAAATCGAGGTCAGATCAAACTTTTTTGCAATCACGTTTTTGTCAGCGACAATTGCGATGATGTGATCCCTAAGTTCTTGATGCCTTTGCGTGGGGCAATCGACAGTACCGATATTCCTCTGAACGTATCACGGAGTTTCCTGCAAGGCGATCCCAAGGTTCGTAAGATTCAAGATTTTATTGCTAAGAAAGTAGGCGATCGCCTAACTGCTCTTTACAGCGACTCCCGCGAAGAATTTCTGAAGTGCTGGCAAGATATCAGCATTTTCATGAAGTTTGGTTCAATGAATAGCGACAAGTTTTATCAGCAAGTCAAGCAGATCTTGGTGTATGCCACCACTAGTGAATCTGATGAAGTCAAGAGCGAAAGCGGTAACTATACAACCTTGCAAGCTTATCTAGAGCGCAACAAGGCTGAACACGAAAATCAAGTGTTTTACACTTCTGATCCGATTGCTCAGGGTACATATGTAGAATTGCATAAAAACCAAGGCTTAGAAGTTCTGACCTTTGATGCGTTTATTGATAGTCACTTCATTAATTTCCTTGAGCGCGAATTTAAAGATATTAAATTTGCCCGTGTTGATGCTGAAATTGATGAGCGTCTAGTTGACAAGGGATCGAATACTGAGATTGTCGATCCCAAAACCAATAAAACCAAGAGCGATCATCTCCAAGATATCTTCCGTGATGCATTGAATAAACCTAAATTGGTAATTCGCACTGAGGCGATAAAAGCTGAAGATGTTGCTTCTGCCCCACCTGCAATCATTCTCCTACCAGAATCAGCACGACGGATGCAGGAGATGATGGCGTTGATGCAGCAAGGAACAGTGAGCTTCCCTGAAGATCATGTGTTGTTGGTCAATACGGCTCATCCGCTTATGCAGAAGTTGATTGAGCTTGATAGCAGTCAAATCTTTGTAGATGGAAAATCAGAATCAGCAGATCTAGCTAACTTGATTTGTACCCATGTCTATGACTTAGCACTGATGGCACAGAAGAGCTTTGATGCTGATAGCATGAAGGGCTTTTTGCAGCGCTCTAATCAGTTGCTTACTAAGTTGACTAGCAAAATTTAAACTATAAATTGCGGCGCTCCGCGCCACAATTTATAGAAAAAAAAGGATGGCGCAGAGCGCCCTCCTTTTTTAATTTATGGGATTTAAAACAACAATTGGTTGTAACCCAGATTCAATAACTTCACTTACACCTAAAAAATTTTGATTGCGATCGCACATTCTTACGAACTGCGAAAGGATATTCTCACCTTCTGCAAGAACATCCTTGATTGCAATCACCTGTCCCATGCACCAACGTTTTGTCGCATTTTCATCAAGAAACAACATTGGTAAAAAATGTAACCCATGATCAGGTGCAAGGACTTCAAAATTACCAGAGCGCAATAGCTCCGCAATTTGCTCAAAAGACAAACTAGAATTTAAATCAAAACCATTGCTATAGGTGCGTCTTAGACCTGATAAAGTCGCGCCACATCCCAGCTTTTCCCCTAAGTCACGCGCAATTGAGCGAATATATGTACCTGACCCACAGGCGATCGCTACATCTAGTTCTGGATAATCCTCCTCAGCCCAATTTAAAACCCGAATATCGGTAATATCAACCTCACGCATTGGTACATCATCTAATGTGATCTCACCGCGACGCGCCAAATCATAAAGACGTTTACCATTAACTTGAATCGCACTAAAGGCAGGGGGACGCTGGGTGATTTTGCCTTGAAATAAGGACAGGAATTTTTGAATTTCAGTAAGCGTTAAATTTGGACAGGGGCGATCGCTAATTACTTCACCTGTAATGTCATCGGTATTGGTAACCAGCCCAAAACGAATTTTGGCAACATAGGCTTTACCCGCTGGTAAAAATCTTAAAAGTCTCGTGGCATTGCCAACGGCGATCGGTAAAACCCCAGTAGCCATTGGATCTAAAGTGCCGCCATGACCAATTTTCTTTTGCTTCAGTAATTTTCGTAATTTACTCACGCAGTCATGAGCAGTAATAAATGGCGGCTTATCGATACTAATAAATCCATTGATCATAAAAATTACAAAAACTATGACGTTTTTTAATTAAACCTTAGAAAGTGTATGGAGGAAGGCATATCGGTCATACTGTCTATGGTTTGTGCTTTTGGAGTTTCCAGCGTCACAGGTCTTGGAAACTCCAAAATTGGGCTCATAATCAGAATTGCTAGATTATTCTTAACATTTAGACTTTAGTCCAAGATTATGATGGTTAGGAGGTTTGGTCATCCGCGTAGGAGACTAAATGAAACGAAAGCAAGGAAAATCTGTCATAAAATATAGATAGTAGATCAAAGAAAAATTTCTTTAAAGTTGTATCTGTCTTGAAAAATACTCTAGACTCGTACACCACATTCATGCCTATCGTTAGCTTTCAATACTTTATGTTTTTGCTTTCACCATTTGTGATGTGGGGTGAGATAAGTTGGCTCGATTAGTATTCGGAGATATTCATGGTCAGTTTGATGGCTTAATGAAGTTAATTGACTTCATTAAGTGTAGTTCTAGTGACAAATTGTTCTTTTTGGGCGACTTGATCGATCGCGGCGAGCGCAGTGCTGACGTTGTGAAATGGGTAATAGACAATGGTCATACTTGCCTCAAAGGAAATCATGAGCAAATGTGTCTTGATGCTTTTAGCAGTAATGAAGCATCATTAATCTGGAAAGGTTGGTTACTAAATGGCGGTGCTAACACTCTGACAAGCTATGGAGAAGGACGTTTACCAGAAGCACATCTAGAGTGGATGAAGCAATTACCGCTTTATATGGATTTAGGCGATGTATGGCTAGTCCATGCAGGTTTAAATCCTAATTTACCGATTGAATTACAGGGCGCAGCTGAATTTTGTTGGATTCGTGAAGAATTTCATAGTGCTACCGAGCCTTTCTTTGAAGACAAAATTATTATTACTGGACATACAATCACCTTTGTGTTCCCGGGAGTAAAGCCAGGGAATTTGGTATTTGGTAAGGGCTGGCTTGATATTGATACTGGTGGATACCATCCTAAGAGTGGTTGGTTGTCGGCATTGGATATCGATTCGGCAACAGTGTATCAGTGCAATACTTTTACCAATGAGTTAAGGGTAAATTCCCTCTCAGATATCACAACTGTGATTGAGCCAATGCCGACGCGATCGCAAAGATTAAAAATTGGCAAGACCAATGCTACAAAACGAAGATGGTCTTGGGTATAACAAATGCGCTGCCACCCGAAGGGCAGCCGCGCATTTGTTATGGAGACAATATAACTTGATACAAATCAGGGCGACGATCGCGAAAAAATCCAAATGAAGCCCGATTAAGTCGAACTAGATCGAGATCAAAACTGGCTAAAATTACACCTTCCTCGGTGTCATGTAACTCTGCAACCTTATCGCCGCGATGGTTAGCTATAAAGGAATGACCATAAAAAGTTTGATTTCCCTCTAAGCCGATCCGATTTGCTGCTGCCACAGGGATCACATTACTAACGGCATGACCAATCATGGCGCGTTGCCAAGGATCTTTGGTATTTAGATTTGGCTCCTCTGGCTCAGAGCCGATCGCAGTTGGGAATAGCAAAATTTCGGCTCCCATCAGTACCATCGCTCTGGCACATTCAGGAAACCACTGATCCCAACATATGCCCACGCCAATTTTGCCAAAAGCAGTGTCCCAAACTTTAAAGCCTGTGTCGCCACCACGGAAATAGAATTTTTCTTCATAGCCAGGTCCATCGGGAATATGGCTTTTGCGATAGACTCCTAGCAATGAGCCATCAGCATCAACCATAGCAAGACTGTTGTAATAGACTTGTCCTGACTTCTCGAAAAATGAAACAGGAATTACCACATTTAGTTCTTGAGCCAGCTTTTGAAAATGTGCAATCGTCGGATGATTTTCCACAGGTTGCGCCCAATCAAAAAAGAGATCGCGCTCTTCTCGACAAAAATAAGGGCTTTCAAATAATTCTGGTGGCAAAATCACCTGTGCGCCCTGATGAGCTGCTTTGCTAACTAAGTCAGAGATCTTAGCAACATTAGTAACTACATCAGCATTGAGAGATGCTTGAATAACAGCGATCGTGACAGTTTTAGAAGATGACATCAGGATATTAGAATAGAAACGTTAAAATGGAGTTACATAACTGTTGCGCTAGCGTGAGGCGGCGCGTAGCGCCGCCTCACGCTTCTTTGGGGTTGGGTGGCGACAGCTTTATCAATAGCCTAGCGCAGTCACGAAAACATTCATGAAACAACTTGTTATTTTATTGATTCAGTTTTATCGATTATTTATTTCACCATTATTTCCACCGAGGTGTCGATTTCAACCTACTTGCTCGCAATATGCTTTGACAGCGATCGATCGCTTTGGTTTATTCAAAGGAGGGAAGTTAGCTGTTAAACGAATTTGTAGTTGCCATCCTTGGAATATTGGTGGATACGATCCTGTGCCAGAACTGCTAGTTCATCAAGATGAGCCAACATCATTGCCTTGATGCAGATTGACATAACAATAAATCTTGCACAATCTCCACAATATTATGCAGAGTAATGTCGTCGCGTCTTAAATAAGTGCGCAAATCTAAAATTGCATGTTCATATTCCTGATTAAAGCGATAGGCTACTATTGGTTGCAACTCTGTATGCGGATTCTTTAGGACTTTCATGATGCCAGTCCGCACATTGCCAATTAGTTCGCGAGAAAGCTCAGAAACAGCTTTTTGTCTTAAGTTGCGAAACCCGCGCACACTCGTAGCATACATTGCTGGCAATCGATTGAGTGCATAGGCAGCCACCTCACCTTTGTTAAATTGCTGACTTATTTCGGGTGTAGCTTTCTCGATTATTTGAAACACAAGATGTTCTAGTACATTTACTATTCCTAATTCAGCTCCCAACGTATAGGCTTCTAAGGCTCTATATTCCATTTCTAAGGCATCCTTAGCCCGGGTATCACTAGACCATGAATCCTCGGAGGTTTTTAGATGAGAGTCCCAAGCTTTTTGCTGTTCTAGTGCAAAGGCTTCTTGCTGCTTTTGAACTCGCTGCTTTTGCATAAACCGTTTTGAACTAGAAAGAATTGTGCGGTGCTGATGATTTAAATCATTAACATCTTGTAATCGAGTTTCTTCAATATCTTGAATTACTGTTTGATCCTCTAAATTATTAATTTGGCTAAAGCGCGAACATTGATCAGACAGATTCCTAACAATGATGGGGACATCTCGCCATCGTAAATGTTGGCGTTTGAGTAGTTGGTTGAGTTGGTGTAATACCCCTGCATTATTTAGAAATAAGTGCTTAGGTAAAGGCGTAGTATCACGCAACGGGTCGCCCAATAAATTAGCTTTAATGCCACGATTGATTGTTTGAGATATTTGTGGATATAGTTTAATTAAAGAATAGTCATATTGATATTTCCAGCCAATCATTGACGTGGCAAATAATGGAGGTAGTCGATTAAGTGTATAGGCTACAGCTTCTTCAACTTTAACTTTTGGTTGTAGCTGTGGGCGTAGTTGTTGGATTTGAATTCTAACTTCTTTAACAACTATCTCTTCTAAGACATTGATAAATATATACATAACGCGATGTGCAACTAAGAAACAGCAAAAAGAGAAAGGTGGCGCAATGCGCCGCCTTTCTCTTTTTAGTATAGTTACTTATTGAAAAAGAAGGGAGGCTGCCACTCATTTTTTAGGTTGTATATCCTACAGCTTTAACAAAGACTGGCGACAGCTACTCCCTTCCCACCAAAGAAATAGCCATATAAAACCAAGAATTAGCGTTGCGGCGCTTCGCGCCGCAACGCTAATTCTTCACTGGAAAGGGAGTATAAAATATAAGGAAGGGAGTCTACGACTCCCTTCCTTATATTTACCCTAAACGATAGCCGAATCCTCTGACAGTAACAATATGCTTAGGATCACTAGGATCAACTTCGATTTTTTCACGCAGCCAACGAATATGCACATCGACAGTTTTGCTATCACCAACGAAATCTACACCCCAGACTTTTTCTAGCAGTTGCTCCCTTGACCAGACGCGGCGCGGATGACTCATAAATAGATCGAGCAACCGAAATTCTTTGGGAGAAAGATTGATTTCCGTTTCGTTGATCGTAACCCGACACTCATCGGGATACATAATGATATCGCCAAACTTATAAACCGTGGCATTAGTTGCTACAAAGTCACGACGGCTTCGGCGTAGCAAAGCGCGGCAACGGGCTACGAGTTCTCTCATTCCAAAAGGCTTACTGAGATAATCATCGGCTCCAACCTCTAAACCGACAATCCGATCAGATTCATTACCCCTAGCACTAATCATCAATACAGGAACATTATTGCCTTCGTGACGCAAAATGCGGCAGAAGTCTAATCCATTTATTGATGGCAACATCACATCCAAAATCACTAAATCCAGTCTTGCCGCAGTCTTCGCAACTTGCAAAGCACTGTAACCATCTTCAGCCAGTAAAACACTGTAACCTTCTTCACGCAAAGATAATGCGATCGCCTCTTGAATAATCGCTTCGTCCTCCACTACTAAGACACAACCGAGAGTATTTTTAGGAGTCGCGGGAGCTTGTTCTGTTAAGAGCATAAAAAAGTTTTATTAGGTTGGTCTAACCGTATCCAATTTTACATTGATTACAAACTAATTATGTAGTCAGGTTTGAATTTTGTTGCGCCTTAGGCACAGCAAAATTCAAACTTAATTATGGCAGTGAGAAATTAGGAATCAAGGATTTTGCTATATTTCTTAGGGTTTGATTGAGCGATCGCGCAATCTGGATATGAGGTTCATCGGATTCAATCGGCAAAATCTGAGTCATGTTGCCATGACTAAATTGTTGAATGACTAGATTTGCTGCTTCTAAACCTGTGACATAGGCTTTTTCCTGTGACCATGAGCCGTGATTGGTAATTACCCAATCCCCACTCATATATAAATTTGGGAAACTGGTAATGGCTCTAAGCAAATGCTGATAACTGCCAGGGGCAAAATGGGTCACTGCACGAGGCAACCGAATTACACTGCTATCGATAACTTTAGCTGCTTCAAATTCTGGTAAACAGGAAACAAGATATTTCTGGACGATCGCCACAATTTCTTGATTATCGAGGGGCAAGAATTGATTTGCATGATAAAAATCGACTTCGATCACAGAGCCTGTCTCATCAGCATATTCATCATGTAGCGCATTGAGATCAAAAAATGTCCAGCCTGTAGTCACATCAAAGCCAAAGCAGGCATTAGATGGACGGGGAATCTTGATTTTGCGATCGAACCATAGCCTTACCGCCAATACATCGATCGCACCTAAGTTCATCAAGTTACGAAATTCTCTACGTTTTTGTAAAGCAGGGCTACTAGAGACAATTTTCTGCATTCCCGAAATGCCTACTGAAAAAATTACAGCATCGGCTTCAAAGCTTTCATCGCCACAAATTACTCCCGTAACTTTGCCAGAATCATTAACTTGCACATCACTAACACGTCGCTCGGTGAGGATTTTGCCGCCAAGATCTTTAATGCGATCGCACCAAGGTTTAAAGATCTTTTCGCCGACAGTGCCGCGACACCAAACCACATCAAAATCTGCTTGATGCGCCAAGATGAAGTAATACAGCATTCCCAAAGCTGCCGCCGCCGAGCATTGTTCCCCAGGGGCAAAGAGTCCGACTAACAGCATTGGCTCAAAGGATTCACGATAAAGTCGTTCCGATACGCCATATTGACGGAATAGTTCGCGGGCAGTGATACCGTCGTAACGCTTCCATGCATCGTCGGAATTATCAAAATCTACAACTGCATACATTAGAGGTAATGCTGACAGGCGATCGCTTAATGGCAATCTTTTAAACTGCGTATAAGCAAATGTGCCAAGGGGTGAAGGCAAGCGCGGCAAGTCTTGAAAAATTGGGGATTCAACTTCTAAACCTGCGGGAGAATATTGAGCTGATCGCGTCCAATCCGTAAATGGATCAAGCTCTAATTCTTTAACTAAGGAAAAAATATTGCAGTAGGGATACCAAAAGCCATGAATGCCAGCTTCAACGGATTTTCCCCCTTGTGTTTTCCAACCTGCAACTAGTCCACCTGCTTGGGCTCCCGCCTCTAGAAGGGTTACGTCATATCCTTGTTTTGTGAGTTGATAGGTCGCACCTAGTCCCGCCCAACCTGCACCAACTACGATTACTTTTGGCTTTTCTGTCATTTTTTATCTGAATAGCAATTTGATTTGGTAAAACAAACCTCGCTATGCAAGGTTTGTTTGATCGAAAATCTAGAGTCTTTTACTAATTTTAAACCCGTGGGAATCTGTCCCACAGGTATGCATTAACCCGTAGGACTCGGCAAGATGGCGAATTTCTTCCGTTTGGCGTGGACTTGGTTTCCAAGGGTCGCTATTGTCATAGCCATAGTAAGTTTCAATGCCATCAATCCCCAAAGCGGCGGCTGCGGGGATCAGGTCTTCAGGCGATCGCCGATATCTGGCAGGGTGAGCTAATACTGCTAAACCTCCAGCCAAATGCATTGCCTTAATTACACTAATTGCTTGATAGTCTAAACCTGCGGTAGTTTTACCCTGCAAATAGGGAAGCATCGCCTTATGTTCGGGATCAAACCCATAGCCCAGAATATGCACTTGTGTAAAAATTAGGCTGGCATTTACCTCAATACCGGACCAAAGTGTTGGCAAAGACTGAGGATCGCTAGATTGACCGATTGATCGCTCAAGATATTTTTTGGCAATGTAATATCCTGCGATCGCATGGTGATCGGTAATGGCAAGATCAGAGACCCGTAAAGCGATCGCCTGCTGAATCAAATCCACTGGCTGCATTTTTCCGTCAGAATGCACCGTATGCAGATGAAAATTCAGCCTATGCGGACAGCTCATGGCATCAACGGACGCAAAAATATTTCGCAGCCTTTTAGTTGAGCTCGACTCTGATATCAACAGGGGAGTTTGAATCACCATGGCAAATCTCTACATAAGCAAATCTTTAACAATTCTTAATTTCTTAATCACAATTTTACCTAGATAAGGGCAAGCATCTTAACTTTTATCGAAACAAGTTCTCAAGCTTAGCCCACTCGCAAGCAAATTATATTTACCTAATAATTGCTTAAATTATTGCTAAGTACATCAACACAATTAAAAAAACAGAGATCAAATCTGCATAGCACGCGCAGCGTGCTGTGCAGATTTATAAGGGTTGAATTTAATTGTGTTAGCTACTTATCAAAAAAGATAGCAATGCTAAAACAGCCAGTTAATGAAATAAGTCTAAGAGAATATTGGGTTCGTTAATACGACCCAAACAGCAAACATATCTACAAAAATTTAGGCTGATTGATCGAACTGAACTTGCTCTATCTCATTACAGTCAAGATTTTGCTCAGATGTCTCGTAATAATTAGGTAATAACTGACGAGTTTCGACTTTCCCTAAATTCGACTCAATTTCGGCAGTAATTGCCAAACATTCACTACCAGTGATATCAATCGCTCGTTCAACGATTTTTCCATCTTTCCCGATTAAGTACTCGATACGTTGATACTGCAACATGATGTATTAATTTTTCTCAACAATAACAATTACTAATATTCTAGCGTCTCTATATCCAAAATTGCAAAATGAAAAATGGCGCAAAGCGCCATTCTTCATTTCTAAGTAGACACGCTTAATTAAAATTACACACCCAAACCCTTAAGGTTGCTCCCCGCAGGGGAGCAACCTTAAGGGTTTGGGTAATTTATTCTGCACAGCTACTTACTTAACTAGCTGACCGAGAAATTTTAAAATTTGGAGCACTACATATAAATGATTTTCCGATTCTGACAATGAAAAAACTTTGGATAATGTATAAGTTGGATCAGTTTCAGAATCTAGTTTGATAAAGCGAAACTCTCGTCCATTGGTGATTAGTCCAAATCTTGGTTGAGTGTGGTTAGGACTAGCAATCATATAAGTCAAAGCTTGCGGCAACGCAACCATCACGTCATATTGAATGCTTTTGGCTTCGATCACCAATACCCAGATTGCCTGTTGTAAAACTAAGATATCTATCTGCCCCCGCACCACTTCTGCTCCATCCTGAGATACTAACTCTATAGACTCTTCTAAAGTTGTATAAAAAGGTGGATCATAAAAACCTGCTAGGGATAGTAATGGCGACAAAGTAACCATCTTGACAGTTACTTCTAGCAGTGGACGATCGGCGAGATAAAGGTATTGTTGCCTCACGCGATCCAATTGTTGTTTCTCAAATTCACTAAGCTCAGGAGCCGCACCTAATAAATCAATAAAAAAAGAATCGTTTCTATTTTGCTGTAAGTGAAACTTGCTTTTGACATCATATAAGCTGAGTCTTGAAGCTTGTAGAGTTTGAACCATAGCTTTTTTCTCCTTTTTATTGACCAATTGATTAGATCGCAACGTTGATTATCGCTCAGTTTCTAAAACCTTGCTAACCGATGTGCCATCTACCGCAGTGCCAAAATACCAAAGCGAAGCAGCCGCCTCAGCACGAGTGACGGGCTTTTGGGGTTGCAATAATGTCGTAAATCCAAAGCTGCGACGAATGTTAGAAATATCCCGCAGTTGAGCATCAGCAAAGATTGCACTTAGAGCTTTTTCACTAATGCGATCGCTATCTTTAAATCCCCAAGATTGGCTAACTGTATCTAATGTGGCATTGGGCAAAGGCTGTCTGAGATCAAGCGGAATCTTCCACTGCACAAGTTCTTCGCGCAATAGGGGATCATTGGGACGAAAGGGATCGCCTGTGCCGCCGATTAGTCCTGCATTAGCCAAACCTTGAATAAGTGCAAAATCAGGATGGCTTTGGGGAATATCGGGGAAGCTGACGCTATCGGTTGGTTGAGCAAGTCGAATTTGGCGGCTAGGTTGATTTTTATAAAGTCGATTATTGGTTTCTAATAGCCATCGTGCATATTCGCGCCGTGCAACTAATATATTTGGTTTAAACTCTTGCCCTATTTTTGGTGTGATCGTTCCTAATCTGTTTAAGTCCTTTATCCAAGCTTTGAGAGGAGCAGGTGCTGTTTCTAGATCGCTAAATTCACCAGTTTGAGGCTGAGAATTCGTAAAGTTTATAGAAAAAAGTTCTTTGAGAGATTTCTTCTCTGAGGTTGACTCCTTGGGCAAGGACTGTAGAGCGATCGCTTTCATTTGAGTAGATAAGCGATCGCTATTAACAGAATTAACGGAACTAGTAGGAGAATTGGTTGATTTGGCTTCAGGCTTTGAAACTGGGCTTGAGCTGATAGGAGTTGTGGCAAGTGGGGGCGGTTGATTGGGCTTTTCGGCGATCGCATCAGAAGAAGATGGACTAGCGGGAGCGATCGCATTTTCCAATGAGCTGCCAATATTTGAACCTTGGCAAGCCGTGAGGAAATAAGTGGTAAGACCGAGCATCAAAAAATTGAAAGTTTTAGCAATTAACCGAGATTTGAACTTCATCAAAATTCCACACCAATATCATCAGGAAAACTCAAGTCAAGCAACTGCTCAAGGCTATAAGGACATTCATTGGGCAAGATACTTTTCTTGATTGGGGTTTCCGCTAAAATTAGCGCCAATCCTAAGCGATATCCCTTAAGCAGGGCTTTTTCTAAGTAAGATTTTAAGCTAGGGTTATCCGCTAACAGATCTAGAATTTCTTCTCTTTGCAACTGAATTGTGACCTGCCAACTGCGAGATCGCTTTGTGGGTTGATACTGCCATTTCAAAAGATGTCCAATCAATACACCCAATCGATTCGATAATTCTTGCTGCTTTTGCTTACCCAAAGCCCCTATTTCCTCAACCAAATTCAACAAATCCAAGCTATCTAAATGTCCTAAGGACAGAAGCTTGGACTGCTCCAATGTCCAGCCATAAAAATCTGTCTCGTATAGTCCTGTGTTCATAGCATTTCTTTATTTGTGTTTTTTAGCTGTTAGTTCAAGAAGCATTGCCATCAATCTCAACAAGATTGGTGGTAGGAGGCAACAACGGCACAATCACAGGCAATACACAGGCAATTTCAGGGCGGAAATTAGCATAACGGCTACTTCGCACAGCAATAATTTCTGCCTGAATATCTTGAGTGCTTTCGCCTAGGCATAACAGTAAATGTGTAGTTAGCTCTAAGCTTGCCTCAAAGGTAGGATGTACAACTTCCTTGGCTCCAAGTTGATACAGCGTATCAATATCAGCATCTTTTTCCGCTCTGACGACAATATCAATTGCTGGAGAAATAGAGATAGCTCTCTGCACCGCCAATCTAGTGGCGATCGGGTCAGAGATAGCGATTAAAATCGATCGCGCATGGGCTATTTCCGCTTTTTCAAGGACAAAAGGGCTGGAGCAATTGCCATATAGATAGGGGATATTTTGCGATCGCAGAATTTCTACCTTAGACTCGGCATCCTCAATTACCAGCACAGGATAGCCCTTAGACTGCAACAAAGTTACAATGCCTTGCCCAATTCGACCATAACCGCAGACCACCACATGATCCTTAAGCTCGGCATTGGCGGAAAGCTCTTGGGGCATATCTAGCTTGTTCATCCATGCTTTCAGGAATGGCACTTTTTCGAGTAATTCTAAAATCTGTGGTGTCGCCTTCAGCAAGAATGGTGTAATCACCAGCGTTACAGCCGTTGTCCCCAAAATCAGTAAGTACACTCGACGCGAAACCAAACCTAGCTTCTGTCCTTCACTAGCGAGTACAAACGAAAATTCTCCAATCTGAGCTAAGCCTAGTCCCGCAAAAATAGCAACGCGCAAGGGATATCGAAAAATACTGACTAAAGGCACAACGATTAAAAATTTACCGATCATCACGATCGCGACCAGACTGAGAATTAATTCCCAATTCTGAATCAGAAATACAGGATCGATGAGCATCCCGATCGCGGCAAAAAACAAGGTGGCAAATACATCCCGCAAAGGTTCGACATAGGTGAGAGCTTGATCGGCGTACTCCACCTCGGAAATCATCAAACCTGCAACGAATGCGCCCATTTCAATCGACAAGCCTAAAGACTCGGTTAGGAGCGCAATCCCTAAGCACAACACAATTACACTTAGCAAAAATAATTCGCGGCTTTCGGTACTCGCTACCCATCGCAAAAACGGCGGGATCACCCAAATCCCTGCCGCGATCGCGCCACCAGCAAATAAAGCAGTCACTGACAAAGCTTTGATCACTTCGATGCCCACTGACTCAGGATGATCGAGCGCAGGCAAAACCGCCAACATCAATCCCAGTGCTAGATCTTGGATGATCAACATTCCTAATGTGACTTGTCCCTGTGCGGACTCAGTGGCATTGGTTTCCATCAAGCTGCGCAGCACTACTGCCGTTGATGATAGCGACAAAATTCCGCCTAAGAAGATTCCTTGGGTTGGTGTCTCGACCCATCCTACAAATACTGATACGGCTGTGGTAAGGGCGATCGTGAGCAAGACTTGTAAAGTACCACCGCCAAGGGCGATCGCTCTCACTTTATTCAATTGCTTGAGTGAGAACTCAACGCCGAGGGCAAACAGCAAAAAAGCAACCCCAAACTGAGCGAGGGTTTCTACCTGTATCAATTCTTTGATCAGCCCTAAACCTGTGGGACCAACGACGATGCCGCCAAAGATGTAACCCAATAAAACTGGTAATCGCAGCGCCGCCGCTAATAATCCGCCAAAGGAAGCAGCCGCAAGAACAGTTACTAAATCAACAATTAACCGAAAATCTTCTTGCACAGAAACCAACTAAAGAACGTTGCCTCCTATACTTTAGCTTGGATTCAGTTGATCAGAAAAGTATGGCAGGGATCGCCTAAATCGTTAAAATCGTAATTTCCCTAGCCATTGCTTTCATTGGTATGATGGCATTATCTGCTTACCTAGCTATCATCTGCGGCAATTATGGATCTTGAACTTCTCGCAAAATTTCAACAAATTTATAAAGACTTGGATTTGTTCCCGCTAGTTGAAGCCGAGGATATTGAAAAATTTCGCGTGGACTATGGGCTAGAGGTCAAGGTTCGGCTGAGGCGCGAAATTGAAGCATCCGAAAAAAATGGCAAGTTTATTTTTGCGGGGCATCGTGGTTGTGGTAAGTCTACGCTGTTGAAGCGATTAGCCAATGAAATGTCCGATCGCCATTATGTGGTGTTTTTCTCGATCGCTAATTTAATCGAAATGACAGCAGTGACACATACCAATATTTTGTATGCGATCGCTTTGTTGATGACTAGTCATGCTCAAAATTTAGGAATTGATGTCGCTGGAGATATTCGTCAAACGGTTTTAGGCTGGAACACTACGACACGCAAACAAATGCAAGGCGAAGAAACCACAAGAGAGCTAGGCTTTGAGGTTGAATTTTTAGATGTATTTACGGCAAAGTTACAAAGAGAACATTCTTTTCGCGATGAGTTAGAGAAAACTTTTGAGAAAAAAATTTCTGACTTAGTGGGCAAAATTGATCGTCTTGCGGCTGCCATTCAAATTAAGACAAAGAAGCCTGTAATTGTGATCATTGATGATCTTGATAAGTTAGATCTGCCATTGGTTGAAGCAATTTATCGCAATAATATCAAAGCCTTATTTTCGCCCCAGATTCGGATTGTTTTTACGATTTCTATTTCGGCAATACAAGAGCCGCAGGTAATGGGAGCGCTCAACTTGGAAAGGGTGATACGTCCACACCTATTTCCTGTGACTAAGTTCTTTCCAAAAGACGATCGCCATAATCCAGAAGTAGAACCAATCGCCAAAAATCTAAATATATTCCTGAAGGTATTAGAAAAACGGATTCCTGAAGGATTGATCGAGCCGCAAACTGCCCATGCGATGGTCTTAAAGAGTGGTGGGGTGATGCGGGAATTGCTACGAATTGCGCGGGAATGCTGCACAGAATGTATGGTGCAAATCGAAATCGAACCAGATCGCGAAGACATCATAATCAATGAAGAAATTCTCAATATTGCCTTACAGAATTTGCGCCATGATTTTGCTCGACAGATTGGGAGCGGTCTCTATGACTTGCTAATAGAAGTTTATGAAACGGCAGAAGCTGTAAATGACACTAATTTCATTAGGATGTTGCAGACGTTGATGATATTAGAGTATGAGAATGCATCTCTTTGGTATGATCTCCATCCGATTGTGGCTGATTTACTGAAACAGAAAAAACTCATCAATTCTAAAATCAGTAGACCAAGTTTTAACTTTAATATCAGTCATGATTCACATCGAAGAAAAGAAGCTCTACTAGAAAGAATAAATAAAGAATTAGCAAAGCTTGAGGAATAGAGTTAATGGGCAAAATCTATAAACGCTTTGCAAATTTCAAAAAACTGAGAGTTAAACAAATTCAGAATCTTTCTGGTGCTTTGTCTGAACAAATTATTATGGTTGTTGACAATGAAATTATGAGGGTTAAAGAAGAGATATCTGAACAGATTACAGAAATTACTGAGGACATCAACGACAACCAGTCTATGACGGTTCTAGATTTAAAACGCCTAAAACAAAAGCTTTTGCTGTTAGCGGTAGATATTGTTTACGAACCAGAAGAAGACCAGTCTACTAGAGGGACAACCTATAATATCAATGCCCCTGTTGGTCAGCTAAACACTGGTAAAGTTGATGTTCAGGGCGATAGTATAGGTAGAAAAGAATAAATTTTAATCATAGAAAATATAAATCCAAATGTCAGAATCTACTTTCAACTTTAAAGCTGCGGTTGGTCAGATAATTACGGGTGACATTAGTATCAATGGTGACAATATTGGTATTCAAAATAATTGTCCTGAAGCAAATCAAGAACTTATTGAACTAGCCAATCAACTCGAAAATATTATCAAAAATATTCAGGGTCAAATGAATCTTGATCCAATTAAACAAGCAGATCAAATCATTACTGTTCAAGTTGCCCAACAGGAGATTGAACAGCAAACTAATCTTAGAGGTCGCCTTGTTGCTGCTATAAAAGCTGGCACTTTTGAAACTATTAAGCAATTGACTCAACATCCCTTAGTTCAGATTTTACTCGAAGCTTTTAAAGCAGGGATTGAAATTTAAATACTATTCGAAACTAGGAGCAGACCATCCCAAAATCGAAACAGTCTCGCATTACTTTCCTAATTGCAAGGGAAGTACAGCGAAGCCGAACCACTCTATGTGCGATCGCTCGAAATCAAGGAACGCCAACTAGGAGCAGACCATCCAGATGTCGCCCAAAGACTCAACAATCTCGCAGAACTTTACCGAGCACAAGGGAAGTATAGCGAAGCCGAACCTCTCTATCTGCGATCGCTCGAAATCTTGGAACGCCAACTAGGAGCAGACCATTCCGATGTCGCCTCCAGTCTCAACAATCTCGCATACCTTTACCAATCACAAGAGAAGTACAGCGAAGCCGAAGCACTCTATTTGCGATCGCTCGAAATCTTGGAACGACAACTAGGAGCAGACCATCCAGATGTCGCAAATAGTCTCAACAATCTCGCAGAACTTTACCGAGCGCAAGGGAAGTACAGCGAAGCCGAACCACTCTATGTGCGAGCTATCCAAATTCTAGAGAAAGCGCTTGGTTCCGATCATCCCAATACAGTCACAGTCCGCCAAAATTATGAGACTATGCGCGAAAACATGAAGGAGGCATAAATGGGGGAACATGAAAAATTTAGGCAAAAATTGCTGGATGGTGGCAGCGACAACAGTATTGATTTTGACATCTTCAGATATAAACTCAAAGAAAATGACACCAATTAAATACGAATTAATTGTTTATTGGAGTGAAGCAGATGAAGCCTTCATCGTTGAAGTTCCTGAACTTGCAGGTTGTATGGCAGATGGACAGAGCTATGCCGAAGCAGTAGCCAATGCCGAAATCATCATTCAAGAATGGATAGAAACTGCAAAAGTGCTAGGTAGAGTCATCCCCACACCCAAAGGACGGTTGATGTACGCCTGAGAGCAAGGAAAAAGGAAAAGGGTAAAAGGAAAATACGCTAAAGCAAATCTTGATGAACTATGCGGCATCTAAACACCTAGCAAATTATTCACAGACATGACAAAGCCTTCAAGGACTGTAGATGCGATCGCTTCATCTGCAACATAGATTTTGCGAGAGTCTTGAGTCAACACCACAATCAAACGCTCTTCAGTGAAAATTAACCAAACTTCTTGGCATCCAGACCTTAAATATTCACTAGCTTTTGCAAATACTTCATTAGCAACATCAGTCGGCGAGATCACTTCAGCTATTAACGGAAAACTTTGGGGTAAGGTTGACAAATCACCATATTGGGTAAGTAACTCAGCAGGAAGGTAAGCAACATCAGGTCTGCGCCCTTGTTCTAAGGTTCGACAAGGAACTTCTGTATATACTTCACCGCCAATACCAGAGCTTTCGATATGATTGCCCCAATGCCTCGCAACCCTACTTTGCACCCGACCATGTTGTAATGTCATACCTGTTTTTTCGATTAAATTTCCATTGACCCATTCGATTCCGCCTGATGGTGGATTATTTGCCCATTCGTCAAGGGAAATAGGTTGGGGGATGGTTACTTCTTCTACTTTTTCAGCGATCGCTATGCTAACCATAATTTTCAGCAGGCTAAGTTGATTTGATTATACTTAAACCCAAATAATTAAAAGCGGCGCTTTCGTTCTTTGGAAAAAGAAAATTTATTTTTTGCTTGTCAATATTGCACACTGTGTTATCATTAGATTCGCGAGTTAAGGGCTTGTAGCTCAGTGGACTAGAGCACGTGGCTACGGACCACGGTGTCGGGGGTTCGAATCCCTCCTGGCCCGTTCTAAATAATAAAAAAAGCAGCGCTAGGCGCTGCTTTTTTTATTGAGGGTTTTGTTTAGTTGTAAATTTATCTGCGATCGCCTGATCGACATCATCGGGAGTCACAATCCAATAACTAAAGCGAAACTCATTTGGCTCACTAGGTCTACCCTTCAGGCTAGAGGATTGGATTTGGTCAGGTTTTAAAGTCATACTAAAAGTTGCGATCGCCATCATCTCGTCAAAACTGAGATTAGAGTCCACATGTTTTTGCATGACGTTAATCAGATTAGGAAGATTCAGCAACACCGAAGGATTAGCAATTTTCGCCTTCACAGCCTTCAAGACAATCTGTTGTCGCTTAATCCGCCCGATATCTCCCTCTTCATCATGGCGAAATCTAGAGAATCCTTCAGCCTGTTCCCCATTTAACGTCTGCACACCTGCATAAAGATCGATATTGAGCTTTTGAGTATTGTCTTTGTACTTCATTCGCTTTGGTACATTCACCTCAATACCGCCTAGGGCATCCACTAAAGCTGATAGCCCAGAGGTATCTACACGCACATAGCGATCGATTTCAACACCATTAAGTTTCTCAGAAACAACCTCTTGCGCAAGCGAAGAGCCACCATAGACATTCGCTGCGTTAATTTTGGTCACCCCATAGCCTGGGATCGGCACTTGCGTATCGCGAGGGATGGACAGCATCTGCACAGAGCGATCAATAGGATCGAGACGAATTAGCAGCATACTATCGCTACGACCATTAAAGGATGCTGGAGAGCCTATGGGAGCATCAAGGACTCGATCTACACCCATAACCAAAATCTGATAGGGTCGTTCTAACTTGCGTCCCAACCCCTCCATCAAGACTTCTTCGGGTTTGCGACCTGACAACAAACCACCCCAATCTAAAGCGTTAATCGGGATGATCCGACCTAAAAGAGTACCAGCACCAATAGAAACTAATAGGGATAAGGTAAACGTAATTTTTGCAAAGGGGATGCGCTTAATATTTGTAATAGTTTTAGTAATAGTTGTGGGAACTGCATCGATTTGCAATGGTTCTAGTAAATTAATAGGCAAATCAGCCCGATTGGTTGTATCGGCTGACCGAATTTTGGATGCAGTTATCGGTCTATTACTCACACACCACTCCATAACTTCTATAATGCTCAACAAACAACATATACCGCAAGTCAACAACTCTATGCAAGCTGTAATTATTGCTGGTGGAAAAGGAACACGCCTCAGACCCTTGACCTATGGCTGCCCTAAGCCAATGCTACCTCTGGTTGATCGTCCATTTTTAGAGTGGATGATCAATCGTTGTCGTGAAGCTAGTGTCTGCGACATTTTACTAAACGTACAGTATCAAGCGCGACAAGTAATCGATTATTTTGGGGATGGCGATCGCTTTGGGGTGAAAATTCGCTATGTCGAAGAGTCAACCCCTCTCGATACCGCAGGTGCAATTAAGCTAGCAGAGCCATATTTCACTGGTGAGTCATTGATTGTATTCAATGCTGATATTCTTACTAATTTAGACTTGACGGCGCTGATAAAGTTTCATAAGGAAACGCAATCTGATGCAACTTTGACCTTGACAAGAGTTCCAGATATTACGCCTTTTGGCTTAGTAGAAATTAATGAGCAAAGTCAGGTACAAGCTTTTCGGGAAAAACCTAACGCAGAGCAAGCGGTAGAATTTTTGGCTCAAGGGATCGATACAATTAACGCAGGAACCTATGTTCTTGAACCAAAGATTTTTGACATCTATCCAACGGGTGAGCCTTTAAGCTTTGAAAGGGAGGTTTTTCCCAATGTTTTGGAACGCGGACTAAAGATGATGGGATTTGTATGGGATGGCTATTGGATGGATATGGGAACACCTGAGAAGTATTTTCAAGCGCAGGTTGATGTTTTGGATGGTCAGGTTGCCTATGATTTTGGCGATCGCGTTGAGCAGAGAAGTGAAGGTGTTTGGATCGCGAAAACGGCTAAGGTAGGTGAGGGAGCGGTTTTGAATGCGCCTTGTTATGTGGGAGAAGACGCTTCTATTGGTAAAGATGCTCAAATTCCATCGCAAACTTTAATTGGCGCAAATTCGTTAGTTAATCGGGCGATCGCTTCAGGCATGTATGCAGCAGGTTCAATGTTAATTTAGAACGCAAAAAAAGCGGTAGGGGCAATTCATGAATTGCCCCTACCGCTTTTTTGTTTTTTTTAGTCGTTCCGTTTAAATGATTCTAGCCATTCACGCAGTTGTTGAGAAGCAATATCTTTGCCACCCAATCCAAATGCAACCGCGATCGCAACTGCAATTGCGCCAGTCAATAGACCAAAAGCGAGGTCAACTATATTACTAGCGATACCCATCTGCTTGAGAGCCATTGCTGTAATCAGAGCGACAATCGAAATCCGAATCTACATTTACACGCGATTCCGTTGGTGCTGAAGCGATCGCCGAGAATCCTAACCATTGTAAGATATTGTTAAAGCCCAAGCCCGTCAAAATTCCAGAAATAATGTCTCTAGCAAATTGACCGAGGAAATAGGCAACAGCAAGAATCGCACTAGCCACAAAAACTTGAGGTAAGAAGCGCAATACTTGATCAAGCATTGCTGTCGCAGGTCGAGAGATTGCGCCAACTTCTAATGCTTCTAATGTAGATATAGCTGTGGGGATCAGAATCAATACATAGATGTAGTTCCCTACAACTTGAGACAGAGTATATTCAGTTTGACTGGGAGTCCAACGCTGAAGAAACCGATCTGCACCACTAGTAGCTAAGAGATTCGTGACAATTCGCTTTACTACTTGAGCAATCAACCAGCCGATACCACCAATCATCAACGCCTTGAGGATTTTTGGTAGAGCGCTCAAGACCTGATTGACAAGGTTTTGAATAGGCTGAAGTGCTTGAACTAAGCCAAGGGTATCAAGAATTAAAGGTAAAAAGAGCAGCAAGATAAACCAGTATAAAGCCGATGATAATGTCTCACTAAGAGGCATCACTTCAGTACTTGAGTCACCAACGCTCTC
Source organism: Pseudanabaena sp. M085S1SP2A07QC (assembly GCA_020404895.1). Lineage (GTDB taxonomy): Bacteria > Cyanobacteriota > Cyanobacteriia > Pseudanabaenales > Pseudanabaenaceae > Pseudanabaena. The sequence continues at coordinate 27,611 of JADBWK010000029.1, forward strand.
ATTTACTTTGGCATCAACTTGAGCCGATCGCAAATAACGTCCGACAATGACTTTACTGATAGTTGCTAAGACCCATGCGATGCCTGCGATAATCGCTGCACCTCCAAGTTTCGGCAAAAATGATGCAATTTGCGCTAGCAAACTATTTAGCGGAGTCGCAACTGCATCTAATCTCAGAAATTGGAAAAATCCTACCAAAGTAAATAGGATGATGATCCAAAAAACTGTAATACCCGCCCATTTCTCAATTGGCAGACTACTACTACGAGAACCTGTTAAGGAATGAAAATTAATTAACTTGTGCAATTAAAACCAAAATTTGTTGGGGCGGGCGAAGCCCGCCCCAACAAATTTTGGTTTTAATTAATTTTCATTCCTAACCAATTCGACAGTTTGTTATCAACATCTATCCGTTTCAGTAATCCTTCGGTCATAGAAGAGAAAAATATGGCAATTACCCAACCACCAACTAAGATAGCGATCGCAAAGACAAGCTGGAATACGACTCCTTCTGGGCTCAGTAAATCTTCGATCGCAAAACTCTTTGTCGTCGAGGCTTGTGCCAAGGCGAAAGAAGTTAACTCGCGCATACTGCAACCTCAATGTAAAGAACTAAGGGTTAAGTAGCTAAGCATAATTAAATATAAAACCCTAAAAACTTTACCGACTGCTGAGCGGTTGATAAAGTTTTTGGCTCTAGGTTTTGAATTATGCTGAAGTACTTATCCTTAACACCGTATATTAAATGCAGTCATTAATATGAAATAGCTAGCAATAGTTAAGATTCCCCTTGTATTTGCTATAAAAAACTTAACTGTAGCAAACCTAAAAGAGAGGTGCTGTGCTTTGCAGAACACCTCTCTTTTAGGTTTTTATTTTTTAGATTTCTTTTTGCCTTTATTTGCTGACAATATCTCTGACTGGGCGATTTCGGCATCAAGAATAGTCTGCCCCGTTGCCGCTAGAAATACATCGTCAAGACTAGGTCGTGACTGAGACAAACTAAATACTTCAATGTCAACTGCTGCCAACATATTTTGAATTTCGCTAATTGCATTAGCATCAGGTGTAACAAATAAATTAACTGCATTACCTTGAGCCGAATTAATTGTAATGCTCTGCACAATTGGTAACTGCTGCAAAATTCTTTTAGCCTGTTCAGCATCTTGGCGATCCGCAAACTCACGAATTCTCACCGTAATACGATCGCCTCCCACTTTAGTCTTTAGCTCATCAGTTGTGCCTTCGGCAATAATTTTGCCCCTGTCAATAATTGCCACGCGATCGGCAAGGGCATCAATTTCTTCAAGGTAATGACTAGAAATTAATACTGTTACGCCTGACGCTCGCAACTTGCGTAAGAATTCCCAAATCGCGAATCGACTCTGGATATCTAAACCTACCGTCGGCTCGTCAAGAATTAAAACTGATGGTTGATGTAGTAAACCCGCAGCTAAATCTAAACGTTTTTTTAAACCACCCGAATATGTCCCTGAAAGTTTATCGGCATAAGGTTCTAGTTGCAGTAAATCTAAGACACTGTCAATGCGATCGGCGATTTGTTTTGGTGAAATGTGATACAAAGCGGCTTGAAACCGTAATAATTCTCGCCCTGTCAAGACTTTATCTAAGGCTACTTCTTGAGCAACATAGCCTAAGCGATTGCGAATATCTCTTGCATCGGTTACCCCAGCTACCTCGATTAATCCAGAGTCAGGTGTAGTCAGAGTACAAAGGCAACGCATGGTCGTAGTTTTGCCTGCTCCATTTGGTCCCAATAGTCCGTAGATTTGTCCCTGTGTAACATTGAGAGAAATTCCATCAACGGCAACGGTCTCGCCGTAGGTTTTCCTGAGATTTTCAATTCGTACTGCCGATTGCATGAAGGTATCAAATATTACGTTCTGTTAAATAGCTATTTTAACCGTGTCGTTCTTAAAACTGCAATAAAATCTCAATCTCTCCAGTAATTCTCATGATAAAAATCGTTTTTTTGAAAGCTCATCCTATAGCAATTACCAACCAAATGAGCCACAATAAAATCCCTAAAAGTGTTGTGCTGCAACACTTTTAGGGATTTTATTGGTAAGGTTGTACTACTCAGGACGCAAACTTACGGGTTTGGATAATTTATTCTGTACAGGTTCTGCATAGATACTTGTAGAAAAAACGTTACAGGCTTTCTTCGCTCAGCAAAAGGTTCGTGTAGGCTGAGCGAAGCCGAAGCTTCACGTATTGTTTAGGAATGACATATGAGCGATATCTTTACAGCACTTTAAGCAAAGTTGTGTCGAAATATATTATTAAGTTAACTTTGATTTCATTGTTGGATATTCAAGTAAATACAATTCTATTGTTTTAAGTATAGGGGATGCCAATTCAATTATGAAATGCAACGGGTTCTGATGAAGCAAAGAATACTTCGTAAGAGGTACGATAGTCAAGAGATTTTCTCGGTCTGTGATTTATAAAATCCACGGCTCTCTGAAAGTCTTCTTCTTTCACGATATTGAAGTTAGTGCTTTTGGGATAGAACTCTCTAATTAATCCATTTGTATGTTCATTCAATCCACGTTCCCATGAATGATATGGATTTGCGAAGAAAGTCTTTAGCTCCGAGCTTTCAGATAGCTTCTCATGTCCGCAGAATCCTCTTCCATTATCAAATGTCATTGTCTTTCGGAATGCTGGTTTTACAGGCTCAAATAGTTTGATTGTCACTCTATTTATTATTGTTGTGATTATCTTCAGAATATCCTTGTGAATCCCTTTACTCAAAGATCTCTAGGCGTTGCATTTCATAATTGAATTGGATTTGCTATTCTTAGCATTCCTACTCTTCTCGACAATGGTGATTAATATGGGCTGGGTATTCAAGTAAAACAACCCAAAACAAGAAACTTCTTAAAAGCGTTGCGAAGCAACGCTTTTAAGAAGTTTCTTGTTTTGGGTTTGAGCGCAAAGTGCTGTACAAGTTCAAAATGGTAACGCTATTTTGAACTTTGTTATGACAACTTGCTTTAGAATTGTAGTATATGTCAAAATATATTTTTGAGTTAACTTTGATTTCACTCTTGAAATTTAAGTGAATGTAATTTTAAAATGTCAAAAATTTATTAGTAGAGAAGATTTTTTTGATTAGAATTTTTTGCAAAGATAAAATTCAGTGAACCAATCAAATTATTGTGAGTAGTAATAACAAAGATTATGTTGACAATTAACAGCATCTTAGGTGAGAAAATCGGAGATATTGATCGAGCCTATCTCACGGATGAAGATCTATTAAATGTAGAAAAGTTTGTTAATGGGTTTCCAGTTCGGGTGAAAGCGTATAATTTATTGCGCGATCAATCAGATGAACTGGTGTTGCGGTCAATAAGTCTTCTAGCTCAACAATATCCAGAACTTGTGAAAAAAAGTTCGCATGTTTGCAAATACGATATGTCTCTTAATCTGCGGTATGTAGCACTTTCAATATTGCGAGATGATGAAACATTTTTTCGCGAAGCCTTGATTGATTGGCACGCTAATATTATCCATTCCTATGGCATTTCCAAAGAGGTGTCCGTAGCCTATTGTTTGTTACGTAAGCTAACAAAAAAAATTGCCCCGCCAGATTGTTTTAATTTAATCAACCCATATTTTGAAGTGACTATATCCGCTTTTCAAAAGGGTGCGTAGACTGATTTGGAAATGATTTTTACACAAATTCTTACCATAGGAATGACATTGTGAGAATTTAAAGTTGTTACTTGATTTGTAATTGCAATTGTCGAAAGTGGACTCTACTTTCGACAATTGCAATTACAAAGATTTTCGCTGAGACTTTTATGCCAATACACAAAAGTGTTATCACACTTTTGTGTATTGAAAACCAAACCCTGTAAGGGTTTTAAAAACACAAAATGGCTATGCCATTTTGTGTTTTGGTATTATGACAATTTGCTAGCAAGAATTTTATTAGCAAGGCGGTTTACTTGAATGGTTACAGCAAGAGTCGCAACTAAGCCAACTACTTTAATCGTCCATTGAGCAATTTGAGTTTGTGGATTACTAATTATGTTAGTCGGATGGATTCCCAGTAAGGCAACATCTCCAATGAGAGAACCCAGATAAACATACATAATTGTGGCGGGAATCATGCCAATTGAGCCTAAAATGTAATCCTTCAAAGCCACGCGGGTAACCCCAAAAACGTAATTCAGCATATTGAAAGGGAAAATTGGAGATAGCCTTGTCAGCAAAACAATTTTGAATCCATCGATTGCTACAGCCGCATCGATCGCTCGAAAAGTCATGTTGTTGCGAATCTTTTCACTAAACCAGCCCCGCGCAAAATATCTACCGATTAAAAAAGCAAAAATCGCACCCAAAGTTGCGGCAACAAATACATAGATCGATCCCCATACCACTCCGTATATGGCTCCACCGCCTAAGGTTAGAATTGAGGCTGGAACAAATAAAATCGTTGCTAGATTGTAAATAACAATAAATGCGATCGCGCCCATTGTTCCAAGCATCTTGACCCATAGCAAAGTACTTTGAAGCAGATTGCTGAATCTAATGCTGATGTTCAGCTTTTGAGAAACATCATGACCTGGAAGAGGCAAAAAAGGGATAGTTAAAAAAGAACGGAATCCGGTATCGGTCGCAGTTCCTAGAAAAGCTCCAGGGGGTAGCCTGAGTATTTATACTTATTGCAAAATAGGTATGCTTTCCCTAAGATAAAGTTAATTGGTAATCGTGACGAATTAATTACCGAAAACTTGAGTTCAAAACCCTTGTAATGATGTTTTTATTGTATTCAGGAAGTTGAAAAAATGAAGACCAAATCGATAATAAGCTTACTATCTCTTAGCATTGTGGGAATGTCAATCTATGCGGGTCAAGCTAATAGCAGTGATTATCGAGCTTTGACCCCTGAAGAAAAATCGCAGTTGACTGATGCTTTGCTAAAACAGGGTTGTAGGAATCCTAGAGCGATGAAATTTGATGTTGAGACTAACCTATTTGAAGCAGAAGATGCTGTGTGTGAGGGAGGAAGAAAGTATGATATTTACCTTGATAGAAACTTTAGGATTGTTTCAATGAAACCAGACTAAAAGAGCAAATCCCTGAGAAGCTTTTACTGGTCGCTGCGAAGATTACCGATAAGGTATAGCTTCAGTTCTTATATTGACAGCCACTGCTATCAATATAAGAACTGAAGCTATAAGAAATATAACTTTCAACCAAAATCTCAACGTATTAAATCGCGATCGCTGCATAAATACTTCTGGTAGCTTTCTAAGTTAAATTATTACTTCACAACTCAACCCTATACAAATCTCTAAGCCTGTATTTTAGCCAATGTTATACCAATTCACGAAAGCGTGACAACACTTTCGTGAATTAAAAACTAAACCCAGTAAGGATTTTAAAATAAAGAAATGGCTACGCCATTTCTTTATTGGGTATACTTTCTAGTCTAATGAAATTGCTGTTTATTTGTGGAAAAAATAGATTACGTAGTCCCACAGCAGAAAAGGTATTTGCTGATTATGAAGGCTTAGAGGTGGATTCAGCAGGAATAGATCGGGAAGCTGATACACCACTAAGTAGCGAAGCAATTATCTGGGCTGATTTAATCTTTGTGATGGAGAAATCACATCGTAGGAAGCTTTCGACAAAGTTTCCGTCATGGATTAAAAATAAACGAGTAATTTGCCTAGATATTCCTGATAAATACGATTATATGGAACCCGCTTTAGTAGAGTTACTGAAAAAGAAGGTATTACCGTTGCTTGGAACTTTTTAGGTAGATTTATCACTCCAAAAGATGAACGGCGGCGCGAAGCGCCGCCGTTCATCTTTTGGGCTTTGGTTTTAATACCCAAAAGTTTAGTCGCGCTGCTAGTTAGTATGGATTCGCGTACATTTATGCTGTAATGACAGGTGAAGCTTGCGCTCTGCGTAACAAGCATCTGTTATTAAACTTTTTAGGCGCAAAGCGCTATATTGCAATCAAACATGGTGATTTCATCTCCTACGCCGACTTTCTTGGAAGGATATTGGCAAGACGGCTTTAGATTAGAGCAGCACTTGCAAGAGTTCTTAAAACTAGATGCAGCAACAATTACCGAGAAACTGCAAAATTGTCGTTACGATTTAGAAAATTTAGGAAATACCGACTTTGACTGGGAAGAGGCAACAGCTTTTTATAAGGACAAGGTTGGTGAGATGTATTTGTTTAAGCTAGGTACTTGGCATCTTGAGAGTAAGGATTACATTGGTGGCACGATCAAACTAATTGCCGATCAAGCTAAGGGGCGTGTGCTTGATTTTGGTGGTGGTATTGGTACTCATGCGATCGCTGCTGCCATGTGTCCAAATGTCGATTCGGTGATCTATTGCGATATTAATCCGATTAATCGAGGTTTTGTAGAGCATCGAGTAGCGCAGCTAGGACTAAGCCACAAAATATCATTTCGTTCCGAAATTCCATTAGAAGCAGCTTTGGAAGGATATTTTGATACGGTCTTGTGCTTTGACGTATTGGAGCATTTACCTGATCCTAGTGGTCAGTTAATGCAGTTTCACAAGATGCTTTCACCGCAAGGAAAAATTATTGTTAATTGGTATTTCTTTAAGGGCTTTGAAAATGAGCATCCCATTCATTTAGATGATCCTGAAATAGTAGATACTTTTTTCCGCACCTTGCAAGCTAATTTTCTTGAGGTATTTCAGCCTCATTTAATTACAGCTAGATGTTATCGCAAATTGTGATTTTGAAGCGCTTCGCGCTTAAAGCAAAACCCAGAGATTAAAAGAAATACTTCGAGTCCCTTTTAATCTCTGGGTTTTATTTTGTTTTAGCCTTGACAAAATACTCTCAAAATGAGAGTATTTTGTCAAGGCTAAAACACTAAAAATTAAACACTAAAAATTAAACACTAAAAATTATGACTACCAAAAATAAATTTCAATCTCAAAGGTATAGGATATGCGGATTTACTCAAAGAAAACCCTTGATGAATTTGGGAAAACTCATGCCGATGTAGCTAATGTCCTACAAGGCTGGTATCGGGTAGCAAAATCTGCCAAATGGCAAAACATTCAAGATGTTAAACAGTCTTGTTCAGCATCTGCTGATGCTGCGGGAAGATTTACTGTTTTCAATATCAAAGGAAATAAGTATCGCCTCATTGTCAGTATTGATTATGAGAGACAAATTATTAATATCAAATATATTTTAACTCACGCTGAGTATGACTCAGGTAGGTGGAAAAATGACCCTTACTATTAATCGAAAAGCTTATGGGGAGTTACTAACTGAAATTCAGCCTCACGTAATTACCACTGATGCTGAGAATGAAATTGCGCTGCAAAATATGGAAAGATTGCTAGCAATTCCCCAGCCAACTGCTGAAGAAGAAAGGATTTTGCAACTGCTGCTGACATTGATTGAAAAATATGAAGATGAGCATTATCCAATGGATGATGGTAAACCTCTTGATGTTCTTTTATATCTAATGGAGGCAAATGATTTAAAGCAAGCTGATCTAGTGAATGTGATTGGCTCAAGTGGCGTTGTATCGGAAGTGATAAACGGCAAGCGTCAAATCAGCAAAAATCAAGCGCAAGCACTTGGCAAATTCTTTCACGTCGATCCTAAATTGTTTTTATAGTAACGAAATTTAGAAGAATACCGAGAATCTTGCCAATGTCAGTGATGTAGTAATCAGTTAAATCGATCGCAACTGTTTGCTCAGTTATTTGGAGAAATTTCCAGATTTCTCCAGTGGTAACAATGCCATAGATTGAGTTAATCACGTTATTTTCTATTTCGTTAAATAACTGAGCCGCAACCATTTCCGCAATACATTGTCCTAATCCAGATTTAATATCTTCATTTTTTGCTTCGACAATGGCGATCGCAGGAGCACTAATTCTTAGTTGTTGCTTGGATAAGCTAATTAAATAATCGCAATAGCCTGTTAATCCTTGTTCGGGACTGACATTAAATTCTGTGCCAGAAAATAGGCTAATCGGAACAGGCGATCGCCTTCTTAGTTCTAACAAGGTAGGAGCGATCAGAAATTCTGATCTAGCTTTTTCAGTGTTAATCGCGAGAGCGAGGGGAATATTTTCGGCTAATAGTTTTTTAATTTCGTCACTAGGTGTGATTGCCTTGATGTGAGCAAATAGATCAATTTGTTCTTCGATTTGTAAGTGAAAATCCTTTTCTACTTGCCTCAGGTTGAAATTACTGTAAGCCATATAACTCTCACGTTTATTACTTATTTATCAATGCGGACGACATACCATTGCCATGTGCCGCGATCGCCACAATCTAGATCGCAAGCAGTTTTAATCAGACGCTGAACTTGCTCATTAATTGCAAGATTTTGTAAATCGTAGGGCAGTGCATCTTGGATATCGATTAACAGATCATGTAAAATCTGCTCTAACTCTGGCTGAGTGACAAATTGCTCTTTCATATCTGGGGGCAGCACCACATAAGTGTCTTCGTAGTACATCATGCTGCTTGGCATATGGTTTCTCAGCTAATACAATTTTTTTGTTTAATTTTAAGGATAAAGCATTGTATAGCAATGCCTTCACTCAGTTAAAATCTTAGCATGACGAATGAATTGCCTTTAGAACAAACTGTAGAGCCAATTGAACTAGTTCTTGAAGGGGCTGTCGAGCCCAAAGAACCAGCAGTGGATCATCTTGAGATTCTTGAAGAATCTATCGAGATGGATGAGTCAATGGGTGAGTCAGTTGATCATATTGAGGTATCTCTTGAAGAGACTGTCGAGATTGAAGAGGGAGTTCAGATTGAGCTATTAGAGCCACTGTCTTTGTCAATGGATGGTTTTGAGCAGCCAGAACTGCCGATCGCAAATAACCTCAAGCAAAAAGTAGAGGCGGTTTTGTATCTCAAGGGACAACCGATGAACTTGGCGGCGATCGCTGAGGCTTTGGGGTGTGAGATTGAAGATGCAGAGATGGGACTGATTGACTTAATTACAGAATATGCCCATCGAGACAGCGCTTTAGAAATTGTGGAAACCGATGTGGGCTTTTCTCTAAGACTGCGATCGGAGTTTGGGGATTTAGTCCATAAATTGATCCCTGTAGATTTGGGGCGTGGTGCTTTGCGGACTTTGGCGGCGATCGCTTTGAAAAAAAATATCGTGCAGTCAGAGTTGATCGAGTTACGCGGTGCGGGAGCTTATCAGCACGTTCAGGAGTTGGTCGAGCAGGGATTTGTAAGAAAGAAAAGGCAAGCAGATGGAGGGCGATCGTCGGTTTTGCAGGTAACCACCAAGTTTCATCAATATTTTGAAATCGATGATTTAACTAAATTGATTTAGTCGCATTTGATATTCACCTCGTCATTCTCATGTAATCTTGCCATAACTTAATTTATTGTGAGAAAAATCAATGGACAGAAAATGTTGCGCTGGAATGATGGAGTTTGGAGTTGGTGTGTGGATGATGCTGTGACTTCCTTTTATACATCTGTTAGGGTTTTGGATATCGTCAATGCTAAAAACTTCATTCCTAATCGATATTCTATTCCCAGAGATGTAATTATCATGCAGCACAAAAAGCAAGATCAAAAGGCTTTTGAAGACAAAGTGGAAATTGATATTAATAGTTTGTACGATTTTTATGGGGGTAAAGATTGTTACTATATTCAGATTGGCGGCTATGGATTTTATCATCTTAAACGAGATGTTCTCTCATTAGGTACACCGCAATTGGATTGTAAAATGAATTTGAGACTGAGTGCTAAAACTATCCATAGCAGTCCAGTTTATAAATATGGATTCTATGTAGTTTTAAAAGTAGATAAAAGGGAAAAGACCAAAAAGTCTTGTTATGATCTTGAACAAAAAGATGGGCGTGAATTTCTAGCAATTATCTAATTTTTAATTACACCAAAAGAATGACTGTAGGGGCAATTCATGGATTGCCCCTACGGTGAAACAAGGGTTTTAAGATGGTTTTGTTTAAGTCATAATTTTGATATGTTATCCAACTTAAAATAACGCAAGCTGATTAGATTGTTCCATTTGATAGTCTTTCTTGGCAGATCTGTTAAAAGCATTTTCTCTATAGGAAAAGGCTTTGGCTCTAATTGATTGAATGTCTTCAATAGAGTTATTTATTTCCATATCTTTTTTCATTGAATCCAACATAAGAATGGACTCACCAAGAGCCTTGGCAAGAAGCGGTGGAACGGCATTACCAATTTGTCGCCATTGTTGAGTTAGACTGCCACAGAAAAAATAATTAGCTGGAAAAGATTGAATTGCGGCTGCTTCTCTGGCTGTTAAATAGCGATTTTCAACTGGATGATAGTATGTGGTGCGACTGGTGTTAATCGTATTTGCACAATCGTAACGATCTAAACGATTTAATTTAGCTTCTCTAAATCGCTCTTCATGAATACTTGACCAATCAACATCAAACCACAAGCTTTCAGGCAAATATGCTAACTGATCTTTTTCATATCTGACACTTTTTCCCTCAGGTATATGGCTAATTCTTTCTCTTTCTAAATCATTAGCTATTTGCGATCGCTTAATATCATGATTGAGGATTTCAGCATTTAATTCTAGTAAATTATCAAAAGCCCATCCAACAGTTCGAGGTAAAGGCAAATCTTGATGATCCTGCGCTGAATCCTTGAATATTTTATCTGGATAAATATTTTTGACACCAAATCGGTTGCCCAGAAAAATAGTCCGTCTTCTTTTTTCTGGTACACCATAATGATGTGCTGATAAAACTTTAACATCGATTGTATAACCTAAATCTGTAAAGCTTTTGATGATTGCTTTTAAGACATTTTCATTCTTTTTTGATAATAGTCCTGTCACATTTTCAACAATGATGTAATCAGGTTCTAACGCTTCTACTATTCGGAGAAACTCAAGAAATAGAAAGTTACGTTCGTCTAGATGATCGTTTTGTCCAATTGTCGAAAAGCCTTGACAAGGTGGCCCGCCACAGATTAAGTCAACTTTTTGATGGTCGATTATTGCTTGAATTTGTTGGTTAGATATCTCCCGAATATCACCAGCGATCGACTGAGCTTGTGGATGATTATGCTGAAAAGTTTCAATAGCAGCGCGATCGTGGTCAATTCCTAGCAGGCAAGCCCAACCAGCCATTTCCAACCCGCAAGACATTCCACCTGCACCAGAAAATAAATCTATAAATGTTTTTTTCATATTAGAAAGCGAGACTTAATCGATTGGAATTCTGAGCTTTTATAATATTCTCTGATTGAGTAAGTTGTAACTTGATTGCTTTAGCTAAAGCGTAGCCGAGATTTACAGGAACAGCGTTACCAATCATCTTGTATCCCTGTGCTAAGTTCTTATAATAAAAAGTAAAATCATCAGGAAAAGTTTGAACTCTGGCGCATTCTCTAACCGACAATCTTCTATAAGGATTAAGCGAATTAGGATCAAACATCCATTCATCTTTACCAACCCAAATCATTTTATTAGCTTGAGGATGAATCGGTGCATGACGACCTCCTGCTTGAATTGTGAATGATGGATCATCCCAACTATGCACTCGGTTGCGAGACATATATATACTTGAAAAGCCTCCAGTCATATATTCATGATTACTAACTAAGCAATTTTCACCATTTGTCTTGCAAGTTGGCAAAGCAGGAATTGCTGATTCTCGTAAATCCCAAATTGCATCTTTTAAAGTAGGAATATGCAGCGACTTCTGGACTAAATTAAAATCAAAACGTTTATTTAAGTCAACATGGTAGCCAATGAAAATTACACGTTTTCTTTCTTGGGGAACATTATAATTTTTAGCATTTAGTAAAGCAAAAGAAACTACATATCCAGCCTCTTCAAGGGATGCAATGATATTTCCAAAAGCTTGCTGATGTTTTTTATGCATCATCCCTGATACATTTTCAGCTAAAAAGAATCGAGGCTGTTTATCTCTGAGAATCCGAATATAGTCTAGGAATAACTGACCACGAGCATCTTCAATCCCTCTTTGTGTACCCCCTTCACTCCAACTTTGACATGGTGGCCCGCCAATAATTCCGAGACAATCGGGAATCTCTTCTGAAGCAATTTTGCGGATATCGCGACGATCTAGCACGGTATCTACATGATTTCTCTCGTAAGTCTCCCAAATATCTTTGTCATACTCATTAGCCCATGTGACGTTAAAACCAGCTTGGCGAAAGCCTAAATCTAGACCTCCACAACCTGAGAATAGAGCTATAACTGATTTGCTCATTGAATTTCAGATACCTTAATGAGAGATTTTTACTCTTAAGAACTTATTAAATAATTAAAGCAGCTAATTAGCCAATTGTCAAATTATACACTTAGCTGTGTTAGGATAGGGGCAATCCATTTATTGCTAAGTTAAAAATGGCGCAAACACAGAGAAAGCCTGTATATGTTCTGCCAGAACATCACGATATTCTAAGACGCATTGCCTATGAGCAGCGTTGTAATCTATCGGATGTCTTGGATGCTGTGCTAGAGAATGCTGATTGGGAAGTAATTGAAAGCAATGCTAGGAATAAGCCTTTGCAAAGAGCTAATGAAAGAGGTAGTTCCTACACTATTGTCAAAAGATAAATTATGAAAAGACTAGAAGTTGAAACAAGAACAATTTTACTAGCTTTGACAGGATCTAGGCTATATAGGGTTCACAATGAGAATAGCGACTATGACTACAAAGGAATCTGCATTCCCGCGCTGCCTTATCGGGAAATAACAGGTGATTCTCAATTTATCCGTCAAATCCGCAACGGCGAAGTCCCCTATGACACCCTCATCGCAGAGGTCGCTAAGTTAGAACAGGAAATGGAATCAGCGATGAAAAATACCAAACTCCCTAAATATCCCGACCAAAAGCTGATCGAAGAAAAGCAAATTGAGATTATTAAGGAGTATCTTAATTTTTAACTACTCCGTTTGGTGGCGCGGCGAAGCCGCGCCACCAAACATCGTTTCCTTGCTTTACGGCGCAGCCCTAAGTTGTTGGAATTAAACGTAGGATGGGTTAGTGATCGCGTAACCCATCATTGTTGACTAATTGCTAGCTATTAATTAATGCGTTACGTTGCACTAACGCATTCTACAAGAAACAATTAAAGGAATTTTATAAGGAATTTTATTTTGAGCATATTAATTCGACAAAGCACGATTATTCTGCCCGATCGCCAAACCTTAGTAGGCGATGTCTATATTCAACATGGCAAGATTGCAGCGATCGCACCTTCCCTCGATCCCACTGAGCTAAGTGCTGATGACCAGCCTTTAGAAATCATCGAAGCACAGGGTTTGACTTTGCTAGCGGGAGTCATCGATCCGCAAGTGCATTTTCGCGAACCAGGGTTAGAGCATAAAGAGGATTTGCGATCGGCTAGTCATGCTTGCGCGAAGGGTGGTGTAACTAGCTTTTTAGAAATGCCGAATACGCGACCATTGACGATTACACAGGCGGCGTTGGATGACAAACTTAGTCGAGCTGCTAACAAATGCGTAGTTAATTACGGCTTTTTTATTGGGGCGACAGGCGAAGTATTACCAGACTTGCTTACGGCTAATCCTACCTGTGGCATCAAAATATTTATGGGATCGATGCATGGGGATTTGTTGATCGATCAAGAGGATCTGTTAGATAAGATTTTCTCGCAGGGCGATCGCCTAATTGCAGTTCATGCTGAGGATCAAGCCAGAATTGCTCAACGCCGCATTGAATTTGCTGATAGCAAAGATCCAGCTAAGCATTCACTAATTCAGGACAATCAAGCGGCGCTCAATGCGACGAAACTAGCCGTAAAGCTTTCTAAAAAATATCAGCGACGTTTGCATATCTTGCATATGTCCACAGGTGAAGAGGCAGAATTTTTGCGTCAAGAAAAACCTGCATGGGTCACAGCCGAAGTGACACCGCAGCATTTGCTAATGAATATTGGGGCTTACGAGAAAATTGGCTCTCTAGCGCAAATGAATCCACCGTTGAGATCGCCCCGCGATCAAGAAATATTGTGGCAAGCCCTGTTAGATGGTGTAATCGACTTTATTGCGACTGATCATGCGCCGCACACCTTAGCTGAGAAAGGACTAGCGGCAAGTGAAGATATTCAAGCTAACCAATCCGAAAAATCTTCTAAGGAGACGGTATTGCTAGAGCCAGCTAATGTGCCATCGGGAATGCCAGGGGTGGAGACTTCTCTAGCGCTGATGTTGACGGAAGCAATGAAAGGACGTTGTACTGTGCATCAGGTCAGTGAATGGATGAGCAGAAATGTGGCTATAGGGTACAAAATCGCCAACAAAGGCGAGATTCGGATTGGTTGGGATGCTGATTTAGTATTAGTAGATCTTCTTAACTATAAACCTGTAAAAAATGAAGATTTGTTGACTAAATGTGGCTGGAGTTCCTTCGCTGGATGGGAACTCACAGGCTGGGCAGTGACTACAATTGTCGGTGGTCAGGTCGTGTATGCTAATGGCAAAGTTCATCCTGATGCGCGTGGTCAAGCGTTGCAGTTTGGTTAGATTAGCGACACAATGGTTAACCATGAATGAGCGAATTTAAAAGCTTTGCAAAGCAAGGCTTTTAAATTGTCTGGGTTTGATTAGAACGCAACATCACGAAACATTATGTTCCTCTCTCGAAGGCTCTCGATTTTATTACTAACTGTGATCGCGACAGGCTTATTTACAGCCTGTGGTAATTCTGATACTGGCAATAATAATTTTTCTATGCCAGCAAACGATACTACGAAAGTTTCCCCTACGCCTACAACCACTGCGACTGCAACTATAAGCCCATCACCAACTAGTTCACCTAGTCCAAAACCTGAGATTGCTCCTATTAATTTACCTGAACTAAAAATAAAAGACCTTGAACTATACAAACATCGTTCGGGACTTATGCAAATGGATGTACCGAAAGGATGGAAATTAATTGATAAGAGCCAAACGGGTGAATTACTGGTGACTTGGAATGAGCAGGCGGGAAGAGCGACAATTTCCGTAAATATTTTTATACCTCCGAGCGAAATCCCTGAAAATCGACTAAATGATGTTTTTGCTGTAATTATTAAAGAGATGTACAGCAATCAACCAGATTTTGAGATGAAAGCGCCTGTAACTGAGGCAACAGGAAATATTGTGATTGAATGGACATCAACCATAACCGTGGGAAACAAGAAAATTAAATTTCAAGCTAATAGTAAATTACAACTCAGTAATAACAAGTTTGTGATTTTGACGTATGGAGCGATCGAGCCTAAGTTTGCTGAACTAAAAGATTACTTCTTGAAAATATCTAACAGCCAAGTTATAAATGCTGATTTGGCTATTCCTTAGGGTGTTTTCTCATTTGAAATTTACCCCACCCTAACCCTCCCCTTGCAAAGGGGAGGGAACAAGATTTCTAGTTTTTCTCCTTTGCAAGGGGGAATTAAAACCATTTAGGATGGCTATATATGCAACTTGAGATCGCTATTATTGATGCCTTCACCAATCAAACATTTCGAGGTAATCCTGCGGCAACAATATTAGTTGACGAATTTCCCGAAGAGGCGAAAATGCAGCAAATTGCCGCTGAAATGAATCTCTCAGAAACTGCTTTTGCTAAACATTTAGATAAAAATTCTTTTCAAAATCATTTCCAATTGCGATGGTTTACGCCGAAACAGGAAGTCCCTCTCTGTGGCCATGCTACCCTCGCGATCGCACATTATTTGCGCGAATTATCGGTGCTTGACACCAATTTACCAATTGTTTTTTCTACCCTAAGTGGCGATTTAACCATTAGCTTTGAAGAGCAGCTAATCGTGATGGATTTTCCTGCTACTTTTTATAAAACTTGCTCAGAGCGATCGCAACAATTATTAGCAGCGATATTTGGCGATCGCCATTATGAAATTTTGGGTCAGGCTGAAGATTATTTGACAGTTTTATTAGGATCTGAGTCCGCAGTCCAAAATTTTCAGCCACAATATGAACTCATTGCCGAACTAGATGGTTTTGGCTTTATCATTACTGCGATCGCAGATCCCGATCGTTCATATGACTTTGTGTCGCGTTTTTTTGCACCGAAAGCTGGAATACAGGAAGATCCTGTGACTGGCTCCGCCCATTGTAGTTTGGCTCCCTATTGGGCAAAGCGTCTTAGTAAGAGTGATCTCAAGGCAAAACAGTTATCAGCGCGAACGGGCGAACTTATAGTTAGCGATCGCGAAGCTAGGGTTTTACTGAAAGGTGAAGCTATGACCTTCTTGCGCGGCACAATATCAATTTAAAACCCACAAGATAAGTGACGGCGCTTCGCGCCGTCACTTATCTTGTGGGTTTTATGTCCTAATTTGGCTAAGTAGGGCTTACTGAAAAAGGGCACTGGTTACTAAAGAAGTGATAAATGGCCGTAAGGCTTATCCAGAAAGGATTTATGGTAATTGGCTGCAAAACCGTGAAAAGCTTGACCAGAAATACTTTGAGCGACTCATCCTTCTTTAACAGACCAGTGTCGTTTGTGTAAGATCGCCTTTTTCAATGAATAATTAGTGATGTGCGGCAAAGCCGCACATCACTAATTATTCATTGGGGAATGACTATATGCGCTTATCTATAATTCTGCCCTGTCTCAATGAAATTCGGCATGGATATTTAGAACGAATTCTTACGAATCTAATAGCCCAATTAGTTCCTCAAAATTGTAAAAAAGAAATTATTGCTGTAGTCAGTGCTAGTGAAGATGGGACAGATCTAATTTTGGATGAATATGCAGCGCACTCGCCTGAAATTCAAGTTGTACGATCACTTGCCAAAAATCGGGCTCAGAGACTAAATGAAGGTATTGCCATCAGCACAGGCGACATAATTTTGTTACACCATCCTGCAACGCTCTTGCCAGAGCAAATTGCTCTCCAACTAATTGAGCAAGCTTTACAATCGAGCGGAAATTGGGGTGCGTTTCGCCATGGTTTTGACTTTTCACATTGGTTATTGCATTTTACGTCTTGGTACTCTGACAATGTGCGCGTCAAGCAAAAAGGCATTGTTTATTTAGATCACTGTCCGTTTATTAAGCGTGAAGTATTAGCTGAAATTGGGAATATCCCCGATCTCGATATTTTTGAAGATACGGTGTTAAGTGATCGCTTATGTCAATTCTCAAAGCCATTGTTGGCTCAAGGCAAGGTTATTACCTCTGCAAGGCGTTTTCGTCAGAGAGGAATATATCGCCATGCTATGCTCAACCAGTGGTTAAAGATCTGCTATCACTTCAACATTGACCCACAATCACTGAATCGTTTGTACGAACAAAAAGCTAGTATTAACGTCAAGTATGGTGATTAAATATCAGATTTTGGGCTTAGTCCGTAATCTAATATTCTGACTAGATTATTTAGTGAGGAGTTTTTAAGGGTGATTGGTTCCCAGAAGTTCGGTAAAAGTAAATACGATCTGTTCGTTAACAAAAAGAGATTTTCAGAACAAAAATCTTGGGCATCGACCTTATATCGTGGTGGAGATATCTTATTTGCAACTTGGGTAGGGTTAATTTGTGCTGTACCACCTTGCTATATGCAAACTGATTTTCAAAGACCAGCCGAAGCTGCGGAACTTAAACTTGCTCAAGCCATAGCCCCAATATCTCCGCGTGCAGTTAATCCTCTCACCCTTGATCTTACCGATGATCTATTAGATAGCGATCGCCAAAATCTTTTGCAAGCGATCGATCATAGTATTCAATACATCCGTACCCCATCTGCTGCTAAGCGTTATCCGATCGCAGGAATTAGTCAAGATCTTATGGAGCGCAGTTTGGTGAGATTTCGTCGGCTTGTCCAAGTGTCTCGCACTGCTAAAGATCTCCAGCAAGCCGTAAATCGTGAATTTGATCTTTATCAATCCGTAGGGCGTGATGGTAA
Organism: Pseudanabaena sp. M085S1SP2A07QC; assembly: GCA_020404895.1. Lineage (GTDB taxonomy): Bacteria > Cyanobacteriota > Cyanobacteriia > Pseudanabaenales > Pseudanabaenaceae > Pseudanabaena. The sequence goes on from JADBWK010000029.1 coordinate 45,558, forward strand.
TGGCGATGTTCAGTTTACAGGCTATTACGAGGCTGTATACAAAGCGAGTCGTACTCGTACTGATGAATTTAAATACCCGCTGTATAGATTGCCACCAGACTTTGCTCAATGGCAATCTCCCCATCCTACTCGCGCTATGCTTGAAGGCAGCAAGCAAATGGCAGGGTTAGAAATTGCATGGTTAAGCGATCGCTTTCAGGCTTTTTTAGTGCATGTTCAAGGCTCAGCAAGGTTTGAGTTGTCCGATGGCAATTTATTAACTGTTGGTTATGCAAGTAAAACTGATCAACCCTATCGGTCAGTTGGCGCAGAGCTAGTTAGAGATGGCAAAATGCGTCTTGAAGACGTGACATTGCAGACTCTGATTGAGTATTTCAAAAAAAATCCTCAAGATTTAATTAAGTATCTCAATCGCAACCCTAGCTTTGTCTTTTTTCGCGAAACTAATGGCAAGCCTGCGACAGGCAGTCTTGGTGCGCCAGTTATCGCAGAGCGTTCAATTGCCACTGACAAAAAAATCTTTCCCTCTGGCGGCATTGCTCTGATCCGTACTGAAATTCCGTTTGAGAATCCCACCACAGGTAAGCTTGAATTACGTCAAGTACAGCGTTTTGTGCTCGATCAAGATACAGGCGGTGCGATTCGTGGTGCGGGACGAGTAGATATCTTTATGGGAACAGGCGATCGGGCTAAGCAACGGGCTGGATTAATCAAAGGCGAAGGCGAGTTGTATTATCTTGTATTAAAAAAATAACCATCATATTTTTGTTAAAAGTGTTGCTTTGCAACACTTTTAACAAAAATATGGGTTTGGATTTCAGCGTAAATCAATGTAGGAAAAAAGTTATGCCACGAGTAAATCCTTTTACGATCAGAATGCAAGTTGCAAGAATGTTTGAGCAAGGTCAATCACTCTTTGCAGAGCTCAAAGTTCAAGACTGGCTAAAGGAACGCAATCATAATCCTAAAGATTATGTAATTCGCTTCCTTCAAAAAATGGCTCCCGTCGGTTCCAATTCTTCTGTAATGGTAGAGATAGAACTCGTTCGCAAAGATGGTCAACCCGTTGACGAGTGGCTATTACAAGAAATCTCTAGACAAAGCTAGATATGACTCTCAAAAATTATCCCAAAGCATAAAATGACGTAGCCATTTTATGCTTTGGGATTAAGAACTAGACAGAGGCAAGATTAGGCGACTGAGGATGCGATTGTCTTCTAGTTGATAGAGAGACAGCTCTCCACCAGCCTCCACCATAAGAGTCTGACAGATAGCAAGATGTAAGCCAGGAGGCTGATCTAACAACGAAGGAGATAGAGGATCGATCGCTCTACCTTGATGCAACTCCTGCAATAAAGAAGCATCAACCACGCCATAATCGGTGATTGATAGCTCTAGAAGCTTTTCGTCTATTTGGCGACACCAAAGATCAATTCGGCCGCCAACATCCGATCGCCCACAGGCAAATAGTAACAACTCATTTAAAATCATTTCCATCTTAGCGATATCACCACCAACGACTACATTGGCTTGATTATGCACCTGCGTCCAAATTTGGCGTTGTTTTATGAGCGTATCTACTCTTTCTAAAGCCCGTTTGAGCATACCTGCTAGAGGAGCAGTCTCATAATTGGGACGCAAGCGCCATTGCTCCTTGCGGATAATCTGTGGGAGTGGAGATAGAGAACTCTGTAATTGCTTAAGAGAACTTTGCAATGTAATATTATTGATGCCTCCAGTTCCATTAGCACGAGCATCAGCATCCAATAAACGCTGAACTCCCGAGCTAACTGTACGATAGATATCCTCTAAACGACGATGTTTATACCAATTAAGTCGTTCTAATTCTTGACGATTGTGCTTGAGATGATCAACGATTAGCAGGTGACGACGAGACCAAGATAGTTGGTTTGCCAACATATTAAACGCCTGCAATTGGCGATCAACCCATCGCCGTCCAACGCGATCGGCAACCAAAATCATTCCTGTTGGCTGGTGATCAGGAGTTGTCCGTAATGCAGTCACCAATAAATGGCCAAGAGCAGGGGCATTTAGCCAAGCCTTAGTCTGTTCTGGTAAGTCATGAATACTCAGGGGCAGAATTCCCTCGCTTTGGATCGCCCACTGTGCAAGCGGATCTTCTTCGATCGCAATTAGAGTTTCGCTGATCGAGAGCTGATACTCATCGCGGCTAGCAAATACAGAAGCAATTTGTCCGCCTTGCCGACCTGGTAGCCATACTACTAATACGGCAAGAGGGGATTGCGTAACCTGAGCCATTAATTGAGTTGCCGTCTGATGCAACTTCTCAAGATCATTGCATTGTTGGATAGCAACTAAGCCAAATTGAACGGCTTGATGAGACTTTTGGCGTTCATCGGATAAGCGCTGCAACTCATTTTGGTGAACGATTAATCCAATCTGCTGAGCAACAGCTTGTACTATTTCTCTTTCTGGTCGAGACCATGTACGTGGGGCTTCATGGGCAATAGCCAGAACACCTTCGAGAGTCTTCCCAATTGAAGTACTACTGACGATCATTGAACGTACATCTAGATCAATTAATGAATTTCGCCATGACAAAAATTTAAAATCACTGTCAAGATTCTCAACAGTTGCAGCATCAGTAGATTGCTCCATCATCTGCACATCCACGACCGCTAATCCAGGTAAAACCGAAGGGATTGGGCGACGGTTTTTAGGATGATATTGAAAATCGATCCGAAACACATCATTGTCTTTGTCATAGGTTGCCACCCAAAAGCGTTCCAGCCCTAAGCGCTGACATAACTGTTCCGCAGCTTGATCGAGGGCGCTTTGCCAATCGCTATCAGAGTATATCGCTCTGGCAATTCCTGCGGTGAGAATTTGATCGGAGGCAATGCGATCGAGGGTAACTTCCATCTCTTCGAGAGGTGCAGTAATGGCTGCTAGCTGAGCTGCACCACGAACAAAATTACGCTCATCGTCAGTCCAGAGACGAGGTTCATCGCCTTCCACTGACAAAAATCCTAACAATTCCGATTGAAAAAATATGGGCGCAATAATTATTGAAACCGCCCCAAATTGTTCCATAACGCGATTGCTGACTTCACCCTTGGTCATGGATTTGGCATCAACTACCACCACTACCTGATCTTTGGATAGAGCCTGATACAAACTAGGGGCATTTTGGACAGTTACCCCAGCTGTATTGTCAACTGCTTGCTTGATTTTTGGTCCTGGCTGGCGATTGGCAATCCGTCGCCAAAAATATTGATGCTCGCGTTCAAACCAGTAAATATTGGTATGATCGGGCATAACAAAGTTGTGGGTTTCCTGAACAATCTCTTCGAGTCGTTCAGTGAGTGCTGGTAGATTCCGAATTTTTGAGAGGATTTGCAGTAGCGGTTCATCAGGGCGCTTAGTATTGTGATGATGCCAATCGTCATCAAGGCGTCTCAGTGTGGAGCCAAGCGCACCAAGTACTACAGAAAGTCTTGCTCTTTCTTCATTGCGCGGGGTGACATTCCACAGATTGGAGCCTAAGAGGACTACGCCAAAGCTACGATCGCGATGATAGATCGGCCAAAGCAATGTGCCTTGGATATCAAATTTTTGGGCTAGTTTTTGCCATTCACCACTACGTTTCTCTTGGCGTAGATCGGCGATCGGTACAGGCTTGCGTTGCAAAATCACCTGATCGAGCAAATCGCCCGCATTGAGGTTAAATCGGTCTTTTAAAAATTTAATTTCACCAGCAGGAGTTGTACCACCTTTACCTGTAAGTCTGTGGTTTTCAGCGTCATAAAGCCCAATCCAAAGAAGCTTGTAATCAAAATTATCTCGAAGGTAATCGAGCGTTGCCGTCAATAGTTTGTCAATACTATCTTCATCACGCAAGAACTGCATGATTCGCCCAAGGTTAACAAATTGGCGATCCCATGGGTTAGCTCCTGCTTGACTCATATTTTTGCCCTGATTTAGACTTAGGTATGGTTAGAGCGATGTAACTTAATAAAATGAAATCTTTTAGAAATTTAAGGTTATAGAAAGTATTACAACCCAATCGTACAATCTTTAGCTTAGAAAGTCAGCAACACACCATACTTTTATTGATTGTATTAACTTTTATAGCATTTACTCGCTTTCCACCCAAGCATTGTTGAAGCAGTCAGCAATTCTCATTATGAAAATCCGTTTTTTGAAAGTCCGCCTAAGGCAGACTTTCAAAAAACGGATTTTGGCATTTCCATCGCCAAAGGCGATGGAAATGCCAAAGGCGATGGAAATGGGAATGCTGTACAAAGAATCTCTACAGGAATTATTAGTTTCCAATGAGCCACTCTAGCGATCGCTCTCCAATTTGCAGAGGAATGCTCACAGCTTTGCCGAGTCGGGGGCGTTCTTTGGTAACTTCGATAAATTTTTGAACCTGATCAACTACAGCCCAATCACTCAGATATGAGGCAATCACATCAAGGTGTTGAATAAATTCTGTTTCACTCATCGAAAAAGACTGTTGCTCTTGGTAGCGCCACATTACCTGCAAGAAAATTTTTCCTTGGGTTTTGCGTAATTGTAAGTCATAGGAGTAGTCCCATTTATTGGCGATCGCCTGACGAAGTTCTGCGCCTGTCATAATTTATACATCTTTTGCTCAACATAATCTTAACTCATACCAAAATACAAAATGGCTGCGCCATTTTGTATTTTTAAAACCCTTACAGGGTTTGGTTTTTAATTCACAAAAGTGTTGTCACACTTTCGTGAATTGGTATGATAGGCGATTTGAGTCTAACCATAAAACCTAGAATCTGCACCGTCCGCTGCATAGTCGGTGCAGATTCTGACTCTGGGTTTTCAATTATAGCTGTCGGCATTCTTGTTACTCCCTTCCCACCAAAGAAATAGCCATATAAAACCAAGAATTAGACGTTGCGGCGATTCGCGCCGCAACGTCTAATTTTTCACTGGGTTGTTGAGATATATCATTGCTTTACCCAAATGTCCTTGAGTATTTTGCAATAATTGCTCGGCAGTGGCGGCTTCTATGCCTTTCCAATGCATTAGCAAAGCTAATTTGACCCGTTTTCCCGATCGCTCTAGCAATTTTGCAGCCTCTTCACGACTGAGTGATGTGAGATCGCGAATAATCCGAATAGCCCGATCTTCGAGCTTGCTATTGGTGACAGAGACATCAATCATCCGATTTCCATAAACCTTACCTAGCTGCACCATTACCCCTGTCGAAACCGTATTTAAAACTAATTTTGTGGCTGTCCCTGCTTTAAGTCTTGTAGATCCTGCCAAGATCTCTGCCCCGACTAATGGACGAATCTCAATATCGTACTGAATTGGAAATTGGTCAGGTGGTACACAGCAAAAAAAGATCGTTTTCGCACCACGTTTTCGACCTTCTTTAAGCGCTCCATGGACATAGGGTGTGGTTCCACCTGCGGTAATGCCAAAAACAACATCGCGATCGCTAATATTTCTCTCCGCGATCGCATCTGCACCATCATCTTCACGATCTTCGAGGGCTTCAGAACTGCGTACCATCGCATTCATTCCTCCTGCCAAGATGCCTTGAATTAATTCAGGATCACTGCAAAAAGTGGGCGGACATTCGGCAGCATCGAGGACACCAAGTCGCCCACTTGTGCCAGCACCAACATAAAACAATCGACCGCCATTAGTGATCGCTTCAGCAATACAGGTAATCGCAGCGGAGATCGCTTCTTTTTCTCGTCCAACTGCGGCTACAGCCTTGGCATCCTCTCGATTAAAAAGTTCGACAATTTCTGAGGCGCTGAGCCGATCCAGATTTTGACTGTGGGGATTTGCCTGCTCTGTTAACAAATAACCGCGATCACCATTCAATACATTATTCACTGGCCAAACTCAATCCTTGCTTTTTCGACAATTTCTGCGGTAATCGTATCACTACCTGCTGCTTGAGCTAGTTGCTCGATTTTCAGACGCGCCTGCGATCGCACAAAGTAAGGGATATTTTTGTATTTAATTTTTGCTTCAGGTGTCCAACTTAAGCCTTCAAAATAATCAGAATTTTGCATGGTCTTTTCGATAATTAGCGATCGCTAGTATGCCATCTCCTCCGTTTTCATCAAAATTTGCTTCGTGTAGGTTTACAATCATGTTATAAAAGCGAAAACATAGCGCTTCGCGCTATGTTTTCGCTTTTATAACATTTAGGGCTGTGCGAAGCACGGCGCAAATGGCAAACTCATTGATTTTGTTTTATAACCAGTTACCTACTAAGGTAAATGAAGACCAAAAGAAAGGATGCTTCAGATCAATGCCTCTGGTATCAATGAGAAAGGGAATATTTGGGAATCCTTTCACCCCAATAATCTGATTATTCTTAATTGTTACTTCACCACGCAAAAATGCTAACTGAGCTTCTTGCAAAGCGATCGCTTTACTCGGTGCTGTAGGTAAGCCACGATAAAAACGAATCATTAAGGGAGCCGTGCCTGCATCACTAACTGTCCATAGAGAAGCCAAAACGCTCTTAGCACCAGAATCTACCGCCAAACCTGCCAGACCCAGATTTTGCCCTACGGCAGTTTCACAAGCACTTAGAGTTAATAGATCAGTTACAAGATTCATTTTCGAGATTTGGTTCATTTGCAAGCGATCTTCCCAAAATTGAATAAAAGATTCCTGTGGAGAATTTTTGACAAATTTGGCATGGGTCGCTAGATGGATAATCCCAAAATTTTGACTACTGATTTGCGATCGCAGATTATCTTTGGTAAAGGCACTATTCATAAAGGTTTTACCAACTAGTACCTGCGATGATATCGTCTCAACCTCTACTTTCGTTGCTGGCAATGGCGACCAGCCTTCGACAGACTCAGACAGTCCCATAGCTAAGATTTGCGGAGTCAGCGTGCGATCGGGATGATTTGGTTCCGTTAGCTGCCATGATGGAATCGTCACAACCGCATATTTCTCGACGAGATAGCGCTTGCCGTCATGAAAGGCGGCTGGCGGCACTACGCGCAAATTACCATTCATCACAAATACCAGTGTTTTCACCTGTGCCTTTTCTAGCTCAGGTTCCATCGGGCGCACCACCCAGTCATAAAGCTGCTGTGACTGCGGTAAAAAGTCATTGGAACTGGTATCACGTAAATTATTGCGAAAGTCAAGGATCACGCGATCGACCTCTTCCGTGGTGACATTGTACGCAACCTTCCGAAAGGGAATACCGTTGCTTTGATTGGTTTGAGCGATCGGCAGCCCAATTTTTTCTTGCAAAGACTTTGCGCCAATCCGAGTGCGTGAGAAGATTCCCGCAGGTCGGTTGGGACTAGATGGCGGTACGCCAATTAGTTCTAAACCACCTTTAGAAGTAGTGACATAAATCAGAGCGGTCGGGCTTCCTGTCAGTTGTGAGATGCGCTGCACCTCTGAGGCATAGCAGTCATCACTGTCAGGCTTTAGCGATCGCATCCGTTTGAGTAAATAAGCTTCTAATTCGGCGCTATATCCTTTTTCGAGAGCATTACATGCTTGAGGCAATTGGTTCTGAGCAGCATATTGCCGCGCTAAGAGAAAATACAAACGCCCAATTTGTCCACGGATTTCAGCGATGTCAGGAGATAAATCAACTTGCTGTTGGTCGTTATTGCCAGAACGACTTAAGGAATTGATCAAATTTAAAAGTATTAACGGATTAAAGCCACCGCTAGAAGGGTTTCTTGAATGGTTATCAGAATTATCAGGATATTGCGATGGGGAATTAGATTGAGATCGCGCAGGTTTGGGCAAACTTAGCGACATCATCGCAAACATGAAGGAAAGAAACCATAACAGAAAATATCGCATATGAATTTACTCCTAAACTTCCTTAGATCTCCTTAGATCTATTGTGAACCAAATAATCGGCGATCGCATTTTCTAATTTGCTTGTATAGCAACGTAAGAGATAGATAGGACAATTCAAAACCCAAAAGATGGCAGAGCTTCGCTCTGCCATCTTTTGGGTTTTATGTCCTAAGCAAAGCTTACATTGCTATATCAGGAGCTTATCGACCTATGGCAAAGCGATCACTACAAACATCGACCTCTGGAGCCAAAAAAGCTAAACAGCAATTTATCTCTAAAGGATGGACACAGGAATATCTAGCTAACGAAGTAGGCATTAAAACAAGACAACCAATTTGGCGTTTTTTGCGGGACAAGCGATCAAACGTTATACATTTTTTGAGCTTTGCACAAGATTAGATTTGGGCACTGGTCAGCTAAAACGTGATCGACGTATTTGCGTCTTTTTTGTTGGCATGAAATGTACATTTCAGCACCCATCCCTCATTAACTGACCAGTGCCCACAACGCCGAGGTGTGACTCTTGCCCCTGCGGGTGGTATCAAAATGACTTTATCAGCTATTCTATAAATCTTAGGTCTATTCTTGTAAGTAAATTTTCATGTCGGGAAACCAGCTACAGCCAAGAGAAGCATTAAATAAAGCCTATTTGAAGGTTAAGCCCGATGGGGAACGTATTGGGGAATTTAAGGCTAATTTGGTTGGGCTGATTGACCTGATTAATGAGACAAAATCAGAAGAGTTTCACAAAAACCTTATTATTGAGTTTTTAAAAAAGACTTATTATGGCGATCGCTATTTCATTAATACGAAGGAAAATAGCGATCTGGTTATTCATAATCAAAAGGGCGTTGAAAGTAAGGTTGGCGTGATTTTTGAGACGAAGAAGCCAACGAAGACAAATAATGCTGAGATGCCGAAAGTGGACAATCTCAATGCGAAAGCTTTTCAGCAGTTAGTTTTATATTTTTTGCGAGAAAGAGTTACGTATAAAAATCTTGATATTCGGTATCTCGTCGTAACTAATGTTTATGAGTGGTTTATTTTTGATGCGACTATTTTTGAGCAGTTGTTTTTTAACGATAAGGCTTTAGTTAGTCAGTTTACTGATTTTGTAGAAAAGCGTTTGAGCGGTAAAAAAACAGATTTTTTCTATAAGCAGATTGCCGAACCTGCTATTAAGGCTGTCATAGATCAAATCAAGTTTACGCATTTTGATATCAGAGATTATGAAAAATTTCTAAGAAATACTGATGGTCAAGACGATCGCGAATTAATCAATCTTTACAAATTACTGTCGCCTGAGCATTTGTTAAAGTTGCCCTTTACCAATGACAGCAATAGTCTGAATAAGCCTTTTTATAATGAGTTGCTATATATCATTGGGCTTGCGGAAACGAAAGATGGCGGCAAGAAGCTAATCGGGCGGGTGAAAGACTGCGATCGCAATATGGGTTCTCTGATCGAGAATGCGATGAATGAGCTTGATAGTTCGGACAAGATTTCGCAGTTAAAGAAGCCTGAAGAGTTTGGGGTAGCTGATGATGAGAGGCTCTTTAATGTGGCGCTGCGGTTGGCGATTACTTGGATTAATCGCGTTTTGTTTTTGAAGTTATTGGAAGCGCAGTTACTGAAATATCATGGCGACGATCAGGATTTTGCGTTTTTAAATTTGACGAAGATTAAGAGTTACGGTGATTTGAATCGACTCTTTTTTAGTGTGTTGGCTCGCGAACAGGGCGATCGAGTGGCGAGTGTGAAGGAGACTTTTGCTAATGTTCCTTATTTGAATAGTTCGCTGTTTGAGCCAACGGATATTGAGCAGCAAACTATTTCGATTAATAATCTGGCTAGTGAGAATCTGCCAATTTTCGGGGCGACGGTGTTAGCTGATAGCAATGGCAAGAGGCGATCGGGTGAGTTGAATGCGCTGGAATATCTGTTTGAGTTTCTAGGAGCCTATAGATTTAATAAAGATGAGTTGGAAAGTGGTGAAGAAGATAGCGAGAAGCTGATTAATTCGGCGGTGTTGGGATTGATCTTTGAGAAGATTAATGGCTATAAGGATGGTTCTTTTTATACGCCAAGTTTCATTACGATGTATATGTGTCGGGAGACGATACGGCGGGCGGTGGTGCAGAAGTTTAATGAGGTGAAGGGCTGGAATTGTCAGGGGCTTGATGATTTGTATGAACGGATTGAGGATAAGAAGGAGGCGAATACTATTATCAATAGTCTCAAGATTTGCGATCCTGCGGTGGGTTCGGGGCATTTTTTGGTTTCGGCTTTGAATGAAATGATTGCGATTAAGAGCGAGTTACGGATTTTGTTAGATAGAACTGGTAAGTCGTTAAAGGATTATCGGGTGGAAGTGCGGAATGATAAGTTGTTGGTTTACGATGATGAAGGGAAGTTGTTTGCTTATAATCCCAATAATGCGGAGAAGCAGCGCGTGCAGGAGGCGCTGTTTCATGAGAAGCAGACGATTATTGAGAGTTGTTTGTTTGGAGTGGATATTAATCCTAATTCAGTAAAAATTTGTCAGTTGCGGTTGTGGATTGAGCTTTTGAAAAATGCTTATTATCGGGTTGATCCGCCTCAAGCATCATTGGGAGTTGATCCCCCCCAGCCCCCCTTAGTAAGGGGGGAGAAGAGTCGGTTAAAGGCTGGGGAGAATATAAATGCGTCTTTTCCCCCCTTTACAAGGGGGGGTAGGGGGGATCTGGAAACTTTGCCAAATATCGATATTAATATCAAGTGTGGGAATTCTTTGATTAGTCGGTTTGGGTTGGATGTGGATGTGAAGCAAGTTTTGAAGAAGCATAATTTTACTATTGAGCAGTATCGGAATGCGGTGCAGACTTATCGCAGTGCGGAAAGTAAGACGCAAAAGCGAGAAATGGAAGGTTTGATTGCGAAGATTAAGGCTGGTTTTAGTTCGAGTTTGTTGGCTGGCGATCCGAAGAAGGTGAAGTTGCGGCAGTTGCAATCGGAGCTTTATAGTGTGGAAAATCAGACTTTGTTATTTGAGGAAACTAAGGCGGAGGTTAAGGCTAGGGAGAAGAAGGTTAATAAGTTAAATAATGAGATTGATAAGTTAACTGCGGAGATTGAGGATATTGAAAGCGGTCGGCTATATGAGAATGCTCTGGAATGGCGGTTTGAGTTTCCTGAAGTTTTGAATGATGATGGTGATTTTGTTGGGTTTGATATCGTAATTGGTAATCCGCCTTATGGTGTAGAGTTCTCAGATATGGACAAAGGATTGTATAAGAAAGAATATGCTATTTCAAGTCAGGGTAAGATAGATTCTTTTAAACTCTTTTATGAAAGAGCATTTCAAATCCTTAAAAAGAATTACTATCAGTCATTTATTGCTCCTAATACTTTTTTATACAATATACAATCTCAGTCATTAAGAGAATTTCTACTTAAAAATACGCATTTATTAATTGGCGTGGAATTAAGGAAAAATATTTTTGAAGATGCTCCTGATGTGGTGACTGTAATAAATGTTTCAAAATATACTAAGCCTGAAAAAGATTCTAAAACATTGGTTAAGGTTGCTTATCCAGATCTTTCCTATTCGAGTATTGACAATAGCAAATGGGAAATAGATCAAATTATCCCTCACTCTACTTTTACAGATACCGAAGACAAAAAAATTAATTTAAGAAGAAATTTTAAATTAGATGAAATTATCAAAAAAGTAAATAATGTTGGCAATGTGGTTGCAGATTTCTTTGAATTAAAACAAGGTACAAAACCTTATGGAGACAAAGAGAAGAAAAGTATTGAGTTGATTGCTAGTCAGCAAATTGACAAAACTTGGGAACCTGCAATTAATGGAAGAAATATTTCACAATACCACATTAACTTTGAAAGTGATTATGTAAAACGCTGTCCAGAATTACATAGTTGTCTATCTGAAAATATTGTAAGAGGAGAAAAAATTTATTTTCAAAGGATGCGAAAAATTTCTCTATTCCCCAGAATAGTTGCTTGTTACGATGATTCGTCTATTCATGGCTTATACACTTGCTCTGTGATTTTTTCGCAAATAAATTCAAATGAGATTAACTTGAAATATTTATTAGCTATTTTAAATTCTCATTTAATTAATATTTGGTATAAAAACTTTGATACTGATATAGAAATTAAATTAGCATCTGTCAAACAAATTCCAATTCCAAAAATAGACAAGGATAACCAAGCCAATTTTATTTTACTTGTTGACAAAATTCTCACTGCTAAAAAAGGCGATCCTAATGCTGATACGAGCGAATTAGAAAAAGCGATCGATCGCTTAGTTTACAAACTCTATCAACTCACCTATCACGAAGTAAAAATCATCGACCCAGAATTTGAACTAACAGAACAAGAATACACAGCAATTAAAATAGAGTAAAACTCTTGACATGAGCTAAAAAAAACAACAAGGAAAACATATGAAAAACTCACTACTTACTCGAATCACCCAAACTGCTGGACAATGCGGCGGTCGTCCCTGCATTCGAGGAATGCGAATCCGCGTCACAGATATACTAGAAATGCTTGCCGAAAACGTCAGCATCACTGAAATATTAGAAGACTTCCCTGATTTAGAACTTGCCGACATTCAAGCCTGTCTAGTCTTTGCCGCACGCCGTACAGATTTTCCGAGACTAACCGCATGAATATTTACGGCAACTTCTCACCGCAACTTTATCATCAGCATTAGAGCAAATTAAACAAGGAGAAGCGATCGTTGAGATAAGTAATAAATAACTAAAAGGCGATCGCCATGCTGATACGAGCGAATTAGAAAAGGCGATCGATTAGTTTACAAACTCTATCAACTCAACTATGAAGAGGTAAAAATCATTAATCCAGAATTTGAACTAACAGAACAAGAATACACAGCAATTAAAATAGAGTAGAAATTATGACACAACAACTATCACCAATCTTACAAAACTTACGAGATCAGTTGGAAATACTCTATCAAGACAGATTAGATAGTCTAATCTTGTTTGGTTCTCAAGCTAGAGGAGATGCAAATGTAGATTCAGACATTGATATTTTAATCGTGTTAAAAGATGACATCGACTCATGGACAGAAATAAAAAGAACAGGAGGTATTATTTCGCAAATATGTCTAGACAACAGCATTCTAGTAAGTAGCGTATTTGTATCTGTAAAACAGTTTATAACCCAAGATACAGCCCTATTCCGCAATATCAAAAAAGAGGGAAAATATATATGACAGACGAACAAAAACAGCTAATTGCAAAAGCCAATAACAGCATTAAAGCTGCCCAAATATTATTCAACGAAGAAATTTATGACGTTTCGACATCTAGAGCTTACTATGCCATGTTCTATCTTGCCGAAGCATTTTTAATTAGTGAAGGATTATCATTCTCTAAACATTCAGCAGTCATCAGTAAATTTGGAGAAACATTTGCCAAGACAAATCGCTTACCATCAGAATATCATCGATATCTAATCGAAGCAGAACAGTCTCGCATTAGATCTGACTATGACTCAGCCTTTAATCCAACTGAAGTTGAAGCAAAAGAGAATATAGAAAGAGCATTTATGTTTCTAGAATTAGCAAATCAACGCTTAACATAAAAAGAGGTTAAAATAGTAGGAGGAGAGAGGTGACAAGGAATATCTGAATGATGTGAATTTGAATAAAATTCTTGAGAATTCGCTATAATCCAAGACATTTAAACTAATTAGGAGATCGAAAATGGTTACATTAGAAGAAGCAATTTTAACAGTTAATCAGCTTTCAATTGAACAAAGAGAAATGCTTTTAGAAATCATTAAGAACCAAATGATCGAAGCCCGTCGCGATGAAATTGCTCAAAATGCCAAAGAAGCGATCGCAGCCTTTCATCGTGGAGAACTAAAACCTCAACCCATAGAAGACATCATTTCTGAACTACAAGCAACTTTGGCAGAAGACGAATGAGAGAGCTAGTTTTACTTGATATTGGTACTCACAATGAAGTCTATTAGCGATCGCCATGCTGATACGAGTGAATTAGAAAAGGCGATCGACAATTTAGTTTACAAACTCTATCAACTCACCTATGACGAAGTAAAAATCATCGACCCAGAATTTGAACTAACAGAACCAGAATACACAGCAATCACAATCTACTAAAACTTCTAACTAAGGAATAAAACCATGAAAGCACTTAAAGCAATGGCAACTATCAACGAACAAGGGCAAATAACCCTAGACAGTCCACTACTGAAAAACAAAAATAGTCGAGTAGAAATCATCGTACTGATTCCAGAATCACCAGAAGACTTCACTAAAGAAGAAATAATATCCGACTTTCGCCAAGCATGGCACGAAGCGATGACAGGTCAAACAATTCCACTATCTCAACTTTGGGAAGGGCTAGAAAATGACTAACCCAATCCAAATTGAAGCCTCACCAGCTTTTCAGAAAAATATACGCACTCTTACCAAAAAATATCGCAACATTCGCCAAGACCTCCAACCAGTTATTAACCAACTAGAGCAAGGAGAGCTACTCGGTGATCAAATATCAGGAATTGGCTATCCCGTGTTTAAACTAAGAGTTAAAAATAGTGACATTAACAAAGGAAAAAGTGGAGGCTATCGACTAATTTATTACCTCAAAACATCAACAGGAATAGTTTTACTAACCATTTATCCAAAGTCTGAACATGCAGATATCGATGCTGACGAGATTAGGGATATCATCACAGAATATCAACAACAAAGTTAATTTAAACTGGATAATGAAAATTCTCACCGCCAAAAAAGGCGATCGCCATGCTGATACGAGTGAATTAGAAAAGGCGATTGATCGCTTAGTTTACAAACTCTATCAACTTACCTATGACGAAGTAAAAATCATCGATCCAGAATTTGAACTAACAGAACAAGAATACACAGCAATTAAAATAGAATAAGAGGCAAAAACAATGACACTCGCCGAAATACTACCCGCCGCCCGAAAACTCACTGTAACAGAAAAAGTTAAACTAATTCGGATTCTTGCAGAAGACCTAGATACACTTGAAGAAATTCAGACACCAAAAACCTTAAAAGATAAAAACTTATCCAAAGCAGTTACAACAAAGAGTAAAAAACAACGCCCATTTGGTTTATGTGTTGGAGAATTTGTCGTTCCTGAAGACTTTGATGCACCGCTACCAGAAGAAATTTTGAATGCTTTTGAAGGAAAATGAAAATTTTATTAGACACACATATTTTTCTGTGGTTTATTAGTCGCGATCAACGATTACCAGCAGATATGCAAGAAATCATTCAAGATCTAGACAACGAAATTTATCTAAGCGTTGTGTCAACTTGGGAAGCCATTGTCAAATATCAATTAGGTAAACTACCATTACCAGAATCACCTGAAATATATTTCTCTAAACACTGCGATCGCCATCAAATTCTAAACCTTGACCTTGACCGAGACAGTGTGACACAACTAGCCAAACTCCCACCTTTACATCGCGATCCCTTTGACAGAATGCTTATTTGTCAAGCTATACAAAATGACATGGCGATCGCCACAGTAGACGAAGCAGTTCGAGCTTATCCAGTCAATTTACTTAAACCATGACAAACTGCTAAAAAAGGCGATCGCCATGCTGATACAAGCGAATTAGAAAAAGCGATCGATGATTTAGTTTATCAACTTTATGGGTTGACAGAAGAAGAGATTAAAATAGTAGAAGGAGAGAGGTGACAAGTAAAAAGTAAAAAGTAGAATCAATTTATAACTATTCAATTCAAAAACTATGACACTTAAAGAATTAGAACCTCAACTACTCGCACTCTCACTCACAGAAAAATCCCAAGCGATCCAACTAATCCTTAATAGCCTATTAAATAGTTGGCAAGGCATTGAGAAAACCTTAAATGTATGTGGCGGTGATGCCTGTATCCGTAACACCAGAATCCCCGTTTGGCTATTAGTCAGCTACCAACAACAAGGGCTTAGCGACGCAAAAATATTAGAAGCATATCCAACCCTAAACGCCGTTGATTTAGCAAATGCTTGGATATACGCTGAAAGCCATCCCCAAGAAATCGCCAATGCTATCCTTGAAAACGAGGCAGATTAGGCAATGGTAAAACTCTATGCAGATGAGCAATTTCCATTGCCTGTCGTCAAAATTTTACGGACATTAGAATATGACATCCTGACCGTACAAGATGCAGGAAAAGCAGAACAAAAGATCCCCGATCCTGAAGTCTTGCACTATGCCATTAGCCTCAATCGAGCCGTCATAAC
Organism: Pseudanabaena sp. M085S1SP2A07QC; assembly: GCA_020404895.1. Classification (GTDB taxonomy): domain Bacteria; phylum Cyanobacteriota; class Cyanobacteriia; order Pseudanabaenales; family Pseudanabaenaceae; genus Pseudanabaena. The sequence goes on from JADBWK010000029.1 coordinate 61,676, forward strand.
CATGAATCGCCGCGATTTTATTCGTTTACACGCACAAACACCTCAACATAAAGGCATCGTGATTTGTAGAAGCAGCACCAACTGGCAAAAAATTGCTCAGGCTATACACAATTATATCTCTCAATTTGAAACTATAGAAAAACAACTCATTAGAATCAAATTACCATCGTTGTAAAAATTATCATTGCTAAAAAAGGCGATCGCCATGCTGATACAAGCGAATTAGAAAAAGCGATCGACGATTTAGTTTATCAACTTTATGTGTTGACAGAAGAAGAGATTAAAATAGTAGAAGGAGAGAGGTGACAAGGAAAAATTACACAATTTAAAATCACAGACAACAAATTTTTATGGTGAACCAAATGATTCAACTACCAATAACCCTAGAACAACTGATTACCACTGTACAACAGCTACAGCCTAGCGATCGCGCCCAAGTAGCCAAAGCCTTAATTCAAATAGAATTAAAATCAGACCTGACAAACTTACTTGAAGAACTGTATAGCCAACCCCCTATAGATGAAATTACAGATGCCGAAATTATGAACGAAATTAAAGCTGTACGCCAGCAATCAAGAAACTAGGCATGAAATTGAGAGTAGTTATAGATACAAATATTTGGATTCGCATCCTATTAAAAGGACGCATCACACTTCCAATCTTAGAAGCATTTAATCAAGACAAATTCCAATTAGTCATGAGCCAAAGCCTTTTAGATGAACTTCATAAAGTATGGAATCGACCACGATTAAACAAATATATCGACCTCAATCAAGCCATACGACTAGAACAACAGTTAAAAAATCGTGCAATCTGGATTGAACCAAAAACAATCCCCCCACATTGCCGAGATCCCAAAGATTTACCCGTATTAGCTACTGCCATTGACGGCAAAGCGAAAATCATCGTATCGGTCGATGACGACTTACGAGCCGATGAAGCCTTGAGAGAGGCAATGGCACTATATTCCATCGAATTATTAGGAGTTAATTCTTTTCTAAAATATTTAGAAGAATCTGAAGAATAAATCTAACCCTCACCTGCTAAAAAAGGCGATCGCCATGCTGATACGAATGAATTAGAAAAGGCGATCGATCATTTAGTTTGCAAACTCTATCAACTCACCTATGACGAAGTAAAAATCATCGATCCAGAATTTGAACTAACAGAACAAGAATACATAGCAATTAAAATAGGCACTGGTCAGTTAATGAGGGATGGGTGCTGAAATGTACATTTCATGCCAACAAAAAAGACGCAAATACGTCGATCACGTTTTAGCTGACCAGTGCC
>JADBWK010000003.1 GCA_020404895.1 Pseudanabaena sp. M085S1SP2A07QC
CCTGCGTTGATCTTTCTCGCTCAGTGAGTCGTAAAATTTCAACATCTCTGTTTCAATCTCTTCGCTATAATAGCCCAAAATTATCTCCCTTCTTTCCCTGAGCTTATCCTAATTTGCACAAGTTATTTATTTTTCATTCCTAACCAATCGTATATAGCTGATTGAGATAAGGATGTGGCAAGTTCTTTTGTTCTTTGAAAGTGTTCTTTATGACTACGACTCATACTTTTATTTCACCCAAATTTACTTATGCCATATCTCAGATATCTTGATTAAATCATATTTTTTATAAGTTCTGGGTTTTTAAAGGATTGTATAAAACCCCAATAATTAGGTATACGGAATTATTTACGCGATCAACCAAATTGCTAAATTACTGGCGATTAAATCATATGATTAGCGTACAATATTCGTGCAACTGTAGCGATTGCAGTACACATGTAAATAACTTTGGGAGAAAACTATGCCGCGTGGTGGGAAACGTCAGGGAGCAGGTCGTCCTGTGGGTACTGGCAAATATAACGAAACAACAAAGGCTGTGCGGTTACCAATTAGCCTCGCTGATGAAATTTTAGAAGCACTCGCTAGAGATCCGCAACAGGTAGAACCAGCAACCATTGTCTCATCTATTTTTAAAACAGATAACTATACAAAATGTCGAGTGCCCCTCTTTCTCAATCCTGTCGCCGCAGGATTTCCCGCTCCAACAGAAGATTACATAGAAGGCAAAATTGACCTCAATCGCCATCTTGTGAAACATCCTGACTCCACCTTTTTGGTTCGCGTAGTCGGAGAATCAATGCAAGATGCAGGTATACATCCTCGTGACTTACTTGTAGTCGATCGCTCTCTTGAAGCCATCAGTGGTAAAGTAGTTATCGCTGTGGTCGATGGGGAGCTAACTGTAAAACGTCTGCGTAAACACCGCAACAAATTATGGTTAATGCCTGAAAACCCGAATTTTCAGCCCATAGAAATTGGCGAAAATATGGAGCTACATATTTGGGGAGTAGTCACAAACGTAATACATGCCCTCTAGTGAAAATACAAGCTATAGAGATGCAAAGACAGCAAAAACCAGTAAAAATATTGTTTAAGTAGTTTAAAACAATATTTTGGCTATAAATAGGGGATGACATTCATGTTTGATTATCGTACATTAATCAAAGAGTTTTTGGTCTTGTCTATGAATCGCCTTCCTGACGCTTCTGCACCGATCCTATCCTTATCTGCCTCTAAGGCTCGTTCCTTTGGTATATCTGAAAATATTGTTGGCAACAACTCCTCTTCTGAGTTTTTTGCGGTTTGGCAAATGCTCTGTTCGCGCCTAGATGCAATTAAAGGAAATTGGCAGGTTAGCTTTTCTTCACCTGTAGCAGTATCGGACTACATCACTATGCGTTGCTTTCTAACTATTGGTGATATTACTCGTGAGGCAACAGGCAGTGATAAAGGCTGTTTAATTCAATTAGGATCTTCTACGATTAGCGTTCATGCACCTGAGCGGGCTATGCTCAACGCTTTTTGCAATGCGTCTGTCCATTTTGGGGTGATTCTCCCCTTCAAACATCTTCGTACCAAGAAACCTCCAGACGATAAACATGACTTAGAGGCTGTGGTCAGTATTCTTCGTAAGATTCAGCATAAGCAAAAAATGAAACGCGGTTTCAAGGCTTTAGCTAGTCTTACTCATTTGATGTCTCGCCAAACATAGAACCAAAAATGAGATGCGGCGCAAAGCGCCGCATCTAGTCTTTAATATAGCTGTCGCTATTCTTGTAATGAGATGCGGCGCAAAGCGCCGCATCTAGTCTTTAATATAGCTGTCGCTATTCTTGTTAGGACATAAAACCCAAATAGTGAGAGGCTGTGCTTCGCGCCGCCTCTCACTATTTGGGTTTTGATTTGTCTTGATAAAAGTAGCTAAGGCTATACCAAAGAAAAAAACTTTTTGAATGGGAATTGCAAAGCAACACTTTCAAAAAGTTTTTTTCTTTGAATGGGAATTGCTGTAAAACAACTTCCTCATATGAGCATATTTTTTATGTTCGTTTAGAATTACTTCTAGGCTCTTCGTCAGGGGGGACTATTGGCGGCGACAAATTAACTAGTACTTTATCTACGCGGTTACCATCCATATCCACGACTTCAAAACGCATTCTTTCCCAAGTGAAATGCTCACCAACCATGGGAATATGTCTAAGATAAGTCATCATCAGCCCGCCAAGAGTGTGGTAGTTATGCTCTTTTTCGTAGGGTAGCTCCTCGACTTCGAGAATCTCTTTGAGGCGATCGCTAGAAATCATGCCATCGATTAGCCAAGAACCATCTTCTCTTTGCATAGCATCGGGATCACCTTGACGATCATTCGATGGCAGATCCCCCACAATCGCTTCGAGTAAATCTGTAAGAGTTACGATCCCCTCAACACCACCATACTCATCAGTCACCATTGCTACGCGATCGCCAGATTGTTTAAACTGCTCCAAGACACTCAAAGCACTTGCCGTCTCAGCAACGTATAAAGGTGGACTACTAACTTTAACTAAATCAATGGGAGTCCCATTGAGGCTAGCGTTGAGAAATGCTTTAATCTCGACAATACCTACACAATCATCAAGATTTTCTCTTGCAACAGGAAAGCGGGAATGTCCACTGTTTAGAACTTCTCGCTGGGTTTCTTCAAAAGGTGCATCAACATCGAGCCAGTCGATTTCTGTGCGCGGAGTCATCAGAGATTTAATGGGGCGATCGCCTAAACGAAATACACGCTCAACCATGTCATGTTCCGCCTCCTCAAACATGCCTGATTCAGCTCCTTGAGCAATCATTACCTTAATTTCTTCTTCTGTAACTTGCGACTCTTCAGTTACCTGAATCCCTAGTAAGCTCAGTAAAGCTTCGGTAGAAATACTTAGCAAATACACAACAGGAGTACCAATATTGGCAAGAAATCGCATCGGTGGCGCAACTGCACAGGCAATCTGCTCAGCATTGCTCATCGCTAATCGCTTAGGAACAAGCTCGCCAACTACTAGAGACAGGTAAGTAATGATACCGACCACGATCGCAAAACTAAGGGTTTTGCTATAGGGTTGTAACAACGGGACTGCATCAAATGACTGTTGCAAGGTTTGGGCTACGGTTGCACCACCCAATGCACCGCTTAAAATTCCGATTAAGGTAATCCCAATCTGAACGGTTGACAAGAAATTGGTGGGTGAAGCGATCAATCTTAAAGCTGCTCTGGCTTTTGCATTTCCTTCCTTTGCCCATTGCTCTAGGCGCACTTTGCGAGCAGATACGATCGCGAGCTCGGACATCGAAAAAACACCATTGACAAGAATTAGTAAAATGATGAGTAAAGCTTCAGAAGCGACGGAAGACATTGTTTTGGGGCAGAACGACTTTATAGGAATCGTTTGTGAAATTTATTAATAGTAGATATATATTCTCATACCAAATTTTGTGTCAAGTTTCTTAAGACTAATAATAAAGGTCAGCAATTGTAATTTAAAAACCGATTTTGTGGTTTGTATAGCTGTCACCAAGTGTACTAAGACATAAAACCCAAGAATTGGTTGGCGGCGCGGCGCGCCGCCAACCAATTCTTGGGTTTTGATTTGTCCTAAAAAGGTTTGTCACTTTATGACACACCTTTTTTTATTGGGTTGAGGTACTTAGCGGCTATAGAGTTGTGTAATTTCGAGTAGGCGATCGCTAAGCTCTTGATTGAGCAAATTGGGATCGCTATAGCGCCAGCCCCAATTTCCTGTCGCAGTTCCTGGTGTATTCATGCGACCACTGTTATCTAAGCCAAAGACATCTTGTAAAGGCACGATCGCAATTACCGATACTGCTGCCATCGCTATACGGATCAACACCCAGTTAATCGGCTCACCTGCGGCAAAACCTACAATATATTTGTAAAACAATTCTTTTTCGTATCTACTAGCTCGCTGCCACCAGCCCACAGCCGTATCATTGTCATGAGTTCCTGTATAAACTGCACAATTACGGACGTAGTTGTGGGGTAAATGAAAATTGTCTGAGCCACCTCCAAACGCAAACATGAGGACGCGCATCCCAGGAAACCCAAAATCATCGCGCAACTTATCAACTTCAGGAGTGATCACGCCCAAATCCTCGGCAAGAATTGGTAACTCACCCATCACCTCATTCAACTTTGTAAATAGCTCAGTTCCTGGGGCAGTTTCCCATTCGCCATTGATGGCTGTTTCTTCACCTGCGGGGACTTGCCAAAAAGCTTCAAAGCCTCGGAAGTGATCGATACGAATAATATCTACATACCGATTTAAAAATCTAAAGCGATCGATCCACCATGCAAAGTCAGTTTCTTGCAGATATTCCCAGTTATAGACTGGGTTGCCCCATAGTTGACCTGTAGCGCTGAAATAGTCAGGTGGTACTCCTGCCATTTGGGCGACTTCATAGGTTTCAGGATCAAGAGCAAAGTTTTTGGGATTAGCCCAGACATCTGAGCTATTGTGCGATACATAGATGGGAATATCGCCAATAATTTGAATGTTTCGTATATTGGCATATTGCTTGAGTTTCAACCATTGATCAAAGAAGATGAATTGCACAAATCGCTGAAACTCAATTTGATCATGCAATTCTTCGCGTTTTTGTTGTAGTGCTTCGGGTTCTCGTCTAGCGATCGCAGGTTCCCAATTGTTCCAAAGGATTTTAGGATTTTGTTCATGCAATGCCATGAATAGCACATAGTCTTCGAGCCAATCAGCTTCTTCGTAGCAAAACTTTTTGAACTGCTCTTGCAATAGATACAGATCATGATGGTGTTTAAGATCTTGATCGACATATCCTTGTTTGAAGCGAATAAATGCCATCTCAAGCAATTTCCGTTTGTATGGCATCACGGCGGCAAAATCAACTCGATCTTGATTAAATTCAGGAATATCCGCCCAATCCTCTTCTTTGAGCAAATATTGCTTTGCTAAAAGCTCTGGGCTGATCAGATACATGCTACCTGCGATCGCGCTGAAGCTCATATAGGGAGAATTCCCATATCCCGTGGGACCAAGGGGCAGCACTTGCCATAGTTTTTGACCACTACGCGATAAAAACTCAATAAACTGATAAGCCGTCTCTCCTAAATCACCGATCCCAAATTTACTGGGTAGTGAGGTTGGATGTAATAAAATTCCACTAGAACGTTGAAAGGGCATAAACGCAAAATAAAAGCTTTTAGATCTGGCTTTACTTTACCGCTTTATGTAGAGAAGTTTTCAAATGAGCATATGCTCATTTGAAAACTTCTCTAGCAAACTTATTCAAAAATCTGGACTAAAGGACAAGCAAATTCTGGTAATAATGGTGAAGTAAGAGTATCACTAACAAATAGAGTCATTTCTAATTTGAGAATTCCATTTTCACGGCGATAAACTAGAACTTGCTTATTTCTCCAATCAGCGATCCAATATTCCAAAACTCCCCGTGATGAATAGAGTTTCAACTTAACTTCTCGATCTCGTTTTTCGTTTTCTGTCCCTGCTGATAGTACTTCTATTACCAGATCAGGCGCACCACGAAAATGTCCAGAATCATCAATCAATGCTGCATGTCTCTCATTGCTCAGCCACACAACATCAGGAATGACATCATCATTATCACCAAAAACCACCCCTGCGCCAATCTCGGCTTCACCTAATTTTGTAGCTACCGACCAAATATCTAAAACAGTAAAAAATCTGCCACAAGTTTTTTGATGTTTGTTGTGGGGCGCTCTAGTCACGTAAAGTTCTCCATTAATAATTTCATAACGGTTACCGTTTTCGGGTAGTAGTTCGAGGTCGGCACTTGTCCAGAGAAGTTTGTCTTCAGGGGCATTATTTGAGAGATTGGGTGGTGCGATCGCCTGAGTCATGATGGTTTCCTAATCGGAGCGATATGGTAATTATAGCAACCATAAAAAAATTTATAAATTCTCAGGTTTCCTTAATTTGGGAATGCTTGCCCAAAACTCATAATGTAAATGTAGGGACAATTTGTTTCAAATGGATAAAATTGAAATACTACCAGTCGATTTTCTTTAGTTTTCCTATTTGAGGTTGTGAAAAGCGATGCTCGACTGTTTTTAGATTTGCCTGCCTCATTGACACTTCTGTATTATTTGCCACTCCAGAAGCATTATCCTTATTTTTAGCCATATATCGCTCCACTGCCAATCCTTCAATTTCCGTAATCGCTTCATAGTCAGTTCCATCCACCGCCAAAACCTGCATCCACAAACGTCTCGCCAGATCAAGATTTTTGTTACGATGCGCCGACTTAAAAGCATCCTTCTTAAGAGGTTCTAGATCGATCTTTTCTGCATATTTCGGCATCAAAATCAAATGCCCTTTCTCTTGCGGATCGAGCATCATACGCGGGGTTTGCCTAGTCTTCGCCAATTCAGGAACACGATGCTTGAGATAAGTATTCAACTTCGCCGCCGTTGCACAACGACCTTCCAAGCCAAGCCCCTCCACCAATGCGTAAGTAAATGCTCCATGCTGAAGATCGTCAACCTCATAGGAATATTCCAACGGACTACAAGCCGCAATACTTATCACATCCGCAATTTTGGCAACTCTCTCAGTTTCACGCCCAATTCCTTCCCCTGATCGCGTGTCACCGTTGCGCCGCACCTGATTGCGACAAGCGTCTAGCGCCAAAATTACATTACCCTCGCCACTTCCGCGCAAATTTTGGATTACTTGATTGACTGAAATTCCTGTGTCCACAACATTATCGGGATCGCCATCGCTCGGCATCAAATAATCGATCCCATCACATAAAATGCCATGCCCAGCAAAAAAGAACCAAAAGTTATCGCTTTCATGGAGAAATGGCTGAGCAAAAAGCTCCTTAAATACCTTCAGCAAATTGTTGCGAAAAGGCTTAGTCGTCTTGCCATCAAGATCTGGCGAATCATCGGAAAAATAGAAAATGCGATCAAACTTTGCCTCATTTCCTAAAAAATCACAAATATGCAGCGCGTCATTTTTCGCATACTTCAAATGATGCAAAAACTGATATTCATTAACCCCGATCGCGATCGCCCAATTCGCCATAAACTTTAATCTTCCGTAACCCGCTTAAACTTGAGCTTGATCGCGCTCTTGCCGCTAGCCTTAGCACCACTACCGATCAGCCGAATTTCGCCCTCAGCCCCAATCTCCACCGATAGCTCGATTTCATCTAGACACATTCCCGCCGTTTTCTTTGCCTCCTTCTCAGCACTACTAAAAACTCGCCCCACCATTTGCAAAAAGCCCGACATCTTTTGTTCGAGTTCAGCAACAGTTAAGGTCTTTTCTTGCTTGATATTTTTACTTGATTGAGCCTCGCCGCCCCAACCTCTCGGATGAGCAACAGAGCTATCCATCTGAGTTTGATCCTCATAAGGCTCGACTGCGATCGTAATCGTCTCAAAACCAGCATCTTGAGTCATGAATTTTTGCTGCGACCAAAGTACTATTAAATTTATTGTGGCATTTAGAGCTTACAAAAAACTATTTCTTATTTAACCAAGCTTCTAAATCAGCCAAACCCTCAAAATCTAAAACTGCCTCAGCAAGATTTTCTAAACGAGGGACGTGCGACCTGATAATTCGCGAATGCAGCTTTGGCGGCAAAGTACCAAACTTGCGCGTAAGCTGCTTCAAAATAATAATTGTAAGCGCATTCTTCATGCCCTCTTGGCGACCCTCTTGGCGACCCTCTTGGCGACCCTCTTGCAAAATTTCTTGATATGTTACAGACTCACGCATGATATCTCTCCTCAAAATTTGCTTAATGATGTTTTTATTTAAAACTAGACCCGCTAACACATAAGTTGCTGCTGCTATAGTTTTACGAGTATTTAGTTCAGGGATTTGATCGATTTTTTGAGCGATTTCTTGGAGCAAACTTTCTTTGTTTCTGTCACTGACCAGTATAGCAAAAGGCAACATCCCCACATTCTCTAAAAATTTATCAGCGGACTGTTCCCATAATCTGATTACCTCAAATTCGTGAGAAGTTCTGCTGCCTTCAAATTTGTTTTGATAGACTACATCCGCACTTGTTTCTTTCAGGTAAATCACAACTTGGTGGATGTTTTTATCAGGGAATCTCCTTGTTGCGCGTACCCAATAGTCCAGCATCCGAAACGGGATTTGGCGATCGGCTTTGGTTTGAAACTCTAAATGTAATAGCAGTCCTTCAGCTTCGAGCAAAATCAAACTATCTGCACGAATTGGCTCCAATGCCAACTCTTGAGGTTGCACTTGAGTAAGCTGAATTGCTTCACCAAGTAGCCATGTGGCGATGTCAGTAGAATAGGTCTCAGCAATAAATTTGCAGATGTTATCAAACAAGATTTCTGAAATTAGCTATATATGGCTATTTAGGATATAGCAAAAGTTCCAAATTGCAATACGATAATTTTAAGTAGTATAGCAAAGATGCACCATTTAAAAGGGTTATTTTCTACATATTCAAATAATCCCATCGGCTGCCATTTCTTCGCGAGTGTAGTTAATAGAAAAATCTAAGAAAAAGCCGTAAAGTTCAATCTCAGCAACCGCAGGAAAAAGACGTAAAGTACTAATGCCTAAATTTTTAGGATTGTCTGCTAGCCAACCGAAAGCCTCTTTAGTATGCGCTCTCACGGTTAAGACTTCCCCATCTGAGGTATGGCAAAGAAATAGCTCAGCATCCCCTGGTTTTAAGTGCATTTCGCTATAAATTTGCCCTAGCATTCGCCATTGCTGCCGCCAATAAGTCATCCCTTGCTTCTCATGGTCGATCGCATATTCAGCCAAGTTTGCAATATTCTGCCAAGTAATATCTTCTCGCTGAAAAAATAGACGCAGCTCGCTGATAGCTTGTTCACATTCTCCTTCAAATTTAAGTAATGGGATTGGATCGGCTAAACGACGAGGTGTTTTGCCCAAAGTCATTAGTGATTGAATTACGGTTGATTCTATCTGGCTGGATAGCAGCTCCTTGGCTTTTTGAGTTTGCCAGATTACGCCTTGTTGAGTAGTGGCATACAATGCAGGCAGACGATTCAGTACATATGCACATACATCGTCAACACCCACTTTGCGCGGTAAAACATTTGCCATATGAATCAATTGATTTTTTACTTCTTGTTTTGCTAAATCTTCTAAAACATTGATTAGGAAGTAAGAAGCTGAAAGGATATAGGAGTTAAGTTCAGGATTTGGCAGTTCAACGTTATTATGCCAATCCCGATGCTCATGCTGATGAACATCTTTACGATTTAAATAACCTTTAATTTCTTGCAATCGATTGCGATCATTAATGCTCAAACTTAAATATTCTGATGTGTGACTGACTAGACTGAGTGCTTCCTGAAAAACCCGCGGTACTTGATGCCATTGCAAAGTCGGCTTGCTAAAAAGTTTTTGTAATCTGGTCAGAATATGAGCGGGTGTCTCGACCTTACTAGCCTCAATTTTTGTCGATTTTCGCAAAGGATCACGCTTTACTCCGAGCAAAGCCTGCTGAACAGCACTGACTATCTGTGGCTGGAGTTCACTATGGGCACGTTTGCGTTGCTGCAACCATCCTCGGCTTGTACTTGCATAAAGTGTAGGTAATCGATTTAGCGCAAAAGCAGCTACCTCGCTAAGGTTAATTGCTTCGCGGGCGGTTTGGCTGAGATGGTTGAGTTGTTCTTGTACTTCGACGACAACGATTTCCTCAAGAACATTTTTGAGGCTAGTCATAAGCTTTTACTGCTAAAAATTTTATATTTGATAACCCTTATACATATTTACTAAGGAATGAAAATTAATTAACTTGTGCAATTAAAGCCAAAATTTGTTGGAGCGGGCTTTGCCCGCTCCAACAAATTTTAGTTTTAATTAATTTTTATTCCTAAGTTGCCCAAAATTAAAGTAATGCATAGCAATCGTTGAAAAGCTCCAAAACTAGAGAATAGCGCATTTTGCAAGGCTCATCGTGGTTACTCTAGGGAGAATTAGTATCAAAAATTGTCATTTGTGCTTCATTTCGTGTCTCTTTGCTCGGTCGTGATGATGACTTTGCCATGCGATCTCCTTTGGTGTTTCCGCCCGATCGCAATCCAGTGGCAATATGGCTATTTTTTGCGATTTGTTCTAATACCTGCTTAGCACGATTGATCACACTCGCGGGCAAGCCTGCTAAGCGCCCCACTTCAATTCCATAGGAACGATCAGCGCCGCCTTCTTGGACTTGATGCAAAAAGATGATTTCATCTTCTAGTTCTTTGACAGTCACTTGGAAATTTGCCACATTGGGCAACAAGCTCGCTAGTTCATTAAGCTCATGGTAATGGGTTGCAAAAATCCCGCGTGCTTTGATTTTATTAGCGATATACTCCGCAACTGACCATGCGATCGCCATACCATCAAAGGTCGAAGTGCCGCGTCCAATCTCATCAAGCAGTACTAAGGAATGATCCTTAGCATGATTGAGAATATTTGCAGTTTCATTCATTTCCACCATAAACGTAGATTGCCCTGTGGCTAGATCATCGACTGCACCAACACGGGTAAATATGCGATCGCAGATCCCCAAGGTCGCCGATTCCGCAGGGATAAAACTACCAACTTGAGCCATCAGTTGAATTAGTCCAACTTGTCGCAAATAAATACTTTTACCGCTCATATTGGGACCAGTTAGCACTACTAAATCTGGACAATCAGGAGCTTGATCATCATGCCCTAAATAAGTGGAATTGGGAACAAAGAAACCTGCGGGGAGAGACTGCTCGACCACAGGATGACGACCATTGTGAATTGCGATCGCGCGATCATTGGTAATTTGGGGACGGCAGTAATTATAGGTAACGGCTACTTCAGCTAGGCTACACAAGACATCGGCGGCGGCGAGAGCAGTAGCGAGGATTCGCATTGGTTCGATATGCTTAGCCGTATGTAATCTCAACTCCACAAATAAGTCATATTCCAACTGCTTTAACTCACTATCAGAATTAAGAATCCTTGTCTCTCGTTCCTTTAGTTCTGGCGTAATATAACGCTCTTCATTTGTAAGAGTCTGCTTGCGAATGTAATCGGCTGGAGCCTGTTCACTTTTGCCCCGCGAGATACTAATGTAATAGCCAAAAGCCTTATTGAAGCCAACTTTGAGCGTATTAATACCCGTGCGTTCTTTTTCCTGCTTCTCAAAAGAGGCTAGCCATTCCACATCATCACGACTCTGCTGACGCAGACGATCGAGCTGTTCATTGACTCCTGAACGAATGATATTGCCTTCAGTAATATAAATCGGTGGTTCTTCAACGAGCGTGCGTTGTAACTGCGAACCAAGTTGTAACAGTTCCGATGGCACAGACTGTAGAGCTTTTAAATAGCGAGAATTAGATTTGGCGACAACATCGGCAACATCGCGCATTCTTTCTAGTGAAATTGCTACAGCAATTAGGTCTCGCCCATTTGCCGTACCTGCTCCAATCCGACTGCATAGACGTTCGATATCATAGATTTGGCTCAAACAACTTCGCAAATTTTTGCGGAGAGAATGTTGTTTGAGTAATTCGGTAATAGTATCAAGACGTTCATTAATGGCGGCGATATCCTTGAGAGGTTGTAATAGCCAGCGCCTTAAAGCTCGGCTCCCCATGCCTGTAGTGGTTTTATCAAGCGCCCATAATAGCGAACTATAGTAAGTGCCATCGCGAACAGTTTGGGTGATTTCTAAATTGCGGCGCGTTTGGTTATCGAGAATTAGATAATCGGCGATCGCATAGGTAGAAATTCCTTGCAATGGCATTTTCACACTTTTTTGAGTGGATTCTAAATATTCTAAAATGCCACCTGCTGCTCTAATTGCTAAAGGTAGGGCTTTACAGCCAAAACCCTCCAGCGATCGCACTCGGAATGTATCAAGAATACGCTGCTTTGCTTCGGCTAAGGCAAAAGGAGATTGCGATCGCGGTGTATAGCAAAAGCTTTCAGGCAAAACGCTATAAGGCCCTGGTAAAACGGATTGTTGTTTTTGTGAAATTCCTTCCCAAAACGCTCCAATTTTCTCAGCTTTGGAACCGCGAAATAACTGCGGATTTGGCACATCGATGGGAATCAAAACTTCAGCAGGTTGTAATCGTAATAGTTCTTGAATTAAATGCTCAGTGCTATTTAACTGTGTGACGGAAAACTCGCCTGTAGAAATATCAGTGTAAGCCAAGCCCCAATTCTCACCGCCATTAGCAATCGCTACCAAGAAATTATTTTTCTTAGCCGCCAGCATTCCCTCCTCGATCACTGTACCTGGGGTAATTACTCTAGTAACTTCTCGACGTACTAGCCCCTGAGCTTCGGAGGCAGTTTCCATTTGATCGCAAACAGCGATCGAGTAGCCTTTTTCAACTAATTGATTGGCATAGCGATCAAGAGCATGATGAGGAATTCCTGCCATGGCAATGCGCCCAATCGTTTTGCCCCCATCACGACCTGTTAGTACTAATTCCAATTCCCGTGAAATTAGCTCGGCATCTTCAAAAAAAGCCTCAAAAAAATCCCCCAGCCGATACAACATCACCGCATGAGGATACTGCTCTTTCATCTCAATATAATGCAGCATCATCGGTGTGAGGGCATCGCGATTAACTAGAGCCGACGATAGAGCTAATTCAGCCATTCAAATTTTGGTCATAAAACAATGTTATTCAACCATTGTAAATGGCATTTTGACTCTATACATACCAATTAGGATTCATCCAGCGCTTTGCTCTCAAAGCTAAACCAATAAATTCTTTAAAAGTTTTGCTAAGCAACACTTTTAAAGAATTCTATAAACCCCAAAAAGGGGATGTAGTGCGAAGTGCCACATCCCCTTTTTGGGGTTTTATCTAGCTATAGCCTATAATCAAAAGGTAATTATTCATGGTTTGGATCTAGGTGGCACTTAAGTTTAAATTTGCGATCGCCTCCGATTTGCACATCGCATTGCCGCATACGATTTGGCAGCATCCTTCGCGATTTCATCTCGTTGAGTACAGTATCCCCGCATTTGCAGAGGTGCTGTCACAACTGGCTACCCTAGATTTAGACTTTTTACTTTTACCAGGCGATCTCACTCAGCATGGCGAGCCAGAGAACCATCAATGGCTATCAGATTGCCTCGCTCAACTTCCCTATCCTGTCTATGTGATTGCAGGAAACCATGACGTACCAAGAATAGAAACCTTAGATCAGTTCACTCCTCACTATACTAAGTTTGGGTTTAAATATGGGCTTAGCGAACCAAATAAACTCTATTATGAATGTGAAGTATTGCCTAATGTACGCCTAATTGGATTGAATTCTAATCAATTTGATGCTGATGGTCAACAGATTGGCTGGATTGATGAAGAGCAGTTAGATTGGTTGCAATTGGTTCTAGAAAATCAAGATTATGAATTGAATCTAGTAACCATTCATCATAACGTGTTGGAGCATATGCATGATCAGTCACGCAATGCTCTCGGCAAGCGCTATATGCTTGGCAATACTGAGCGCTTATGCAAAATTTTACATCAAGCAAATGTGAAGCTGGTTTTTACTGGACATCTGCATGTGCAGGATATTGCCTATAGCGATCGCTACAATCTTTATGACATCACCACAGGCTCTTTGGTCAGCTATCCTCATCCATATCGCGTTCTTAATTACATTTCCGATGCATCAGGCGATCGCTTAGAGATTGAATCTTTTCGAGTCAAATCAATTCCTGAGCAAGCTGATTTATTGCATTTCTCACGGGAATGGATGGGTGATCATTCGCATCCATTTGTTCTAAGATTATTGACGCATCCACCTCTTAATTTACCTCTAGAGCTTGCCGAGACTCTCACTCCTGAGCTTCGCTATTTTTGGGCTTATATTGCTGATGGCGATGCCAAGTTTGAGTTTCCCAATTTCCCTTCAGTGGCAAAAGAATATTTTGAAGCATTTAGTGATATTCCTCCCAAGGATAATAATATTACGCTAGTTCTGAAATAGACCGAAAAAAATTGTCACTTCGTGACACCTTTTTTCGGTCTATTTCAGGACTTAAGAAAAATTTATTGATTAGATAAACTAGGCTTAACCCGATAGTGTCGAGAAACACATAGGATTACAAATGTGTACCTCACGCTTTTATGACATATACGTTCTCAAGTTTCAATCTTAACTCCACAACTTCAGTAACTGACTGGCGGCGATCGCTCGAAGAAATTTATCGCGGTCGCACCATGCACACTTACAAAAGTGGACAAATCATTCCCATGTATCCCCATGAAGTATGGGTGGTTTGTCGCGGAGTGGTGCAACTCAATACCTTGCATCCTTCAGGTGATGAAGTTTTGGTTGGCTTTGCGGTGCAAGCAATGCCCTTTGGCTTACCTCTGACAAACCTCGACCCATATCAAGCGATCGCTCTATCAGATATTGACTTAATGCGTTTCACTTTGATCGAGTTAGAGAATTCCCCACTGCTCTATCAAGGGATTTTGCAACACCTCAATCGTCGGCTTCAGCAAACCGAGTCTTTATTAGCCCTAGTCAGTAACAAACGGGTAGAAGAGCGTCTCCGTCAAATTCTGCTTTTGCTCAAGCAAGAAGTAGGTATTTCTGTTGAAGGTGGAACTCGTTTAACCGTTCGCCTTACGCATCAACATCTTGCCAGCGCCATTAGCAGTACTCGTGTAACTGTGACTAGAGCAATGAAGCTATTACAAGATGAAGGATGGCTAAAGGTTGATCGTGATCGGCATATAGTTCTTGTGTAGACTTATAGCGCTTTGCGCTCAAAACCGAACCAAGAAATTTTTTGAAAGTATTGCTAAGCAACACTTTCAAAAAATTTCTTGGTTCGGTTGATCAATAATTTCTGTAATAAATAGGGTTGTGACGCAAAGCGCCATAACCCTATTTAAATATAAAAAAAGGGCGCTTAGCGCCCTTTTTTTATTTCTTGAGAATGGTAATAACAAGAGCAGTGGTTTCAGTTACGGGCTTAACACCTTCAGGGTAGGCGATTTCGCTAACATGGACACCCTTACCGATATCAAGATTAGTAATATCGATTTCAAAGCTTTCAGGGATATTGTTAGGAGCACAGGCTACACGTACATGGTTTTTGATTGTGTCAATGGAGCCGCCACCAACTTTTACACCCACTGGTACACCGACGAAGTGCAGAGGAATGTCTACTTCGATCTTCGACTGAGACTCGATCGCAAAAAAGCTGAGGTGATAAATAGCAGGTTTGTAAGGATGGTTTTGAACTTCGCGCAATAATGTTTTGCCTTTGAAGTCGCCATCAGTTACATTTACTTCGATCATTGTGTTGTTGATCGTGGCTTCACGCAACAGAGTAGTTGCTTCTTTAGCATCTAAAGTAATCGAGATCGACTCATCGCCTTTATGTCCATAAACAGTTGCAGGAATTTGACCATTGCGACGGAGGGCGCGATTGTTAGCGGGAGGACGAGTAGTAGCGTTTATTTGTAGTTGCATTTTGGTAATTTAGTGATTGGTGATATGGTGATTAATTTTTAATTTCGTTTTCATGAAAATAAAATTAAAAAATCTAGGCTCTCAACAAGCCACGCTTGGGACCATGAATTGGGTCTTCCACGATGATGGTTTGTCCTCGGCTTGCGCCTAGAGAGATGATCGCGATCGGAGTGCCCGTCAGATCAGCAAGAAACTCAAGGTAGTCTTTTGCTTCTTTGGGCAAATCCTCAACGACTTTGCATTCACTAGTTGATTGCTTCCAACCAGGAAGGGTTTCGTAGATGGGGATTGCTCTAGCAAATGCCCGAGCATCACTTGGGAAGTCGTGGACGACTTTGCCATCAAGTTCGTAGGCAGTACAAACTTTGATTTCTTCGAGATCGTCGAGGACATCAAGTTTGGTGACAGCAAGGCAATCTAGTCCATTAATGCGAACTGCATAACGACCAATTACGCCATCAAACCAGCCGCAACGGCGTTTGCGACCTGTGGTTGTGCCAAATTCTGCACCGCGCTCACCGATGTGATTGCCAATTTCATCATGTAACTCAGTGGGGAAAGGTCCTTCTCCAACACGAGTTGTATATGCTTTGGCAACGCCGATGACGCGATCGATGCAAGTTGGACCTACGCCCGCTCCAATACAAGCACCGCCTGCGACAGGGTTTGAGGATGTAACATAAGGATAGGTTCCATGATCAAGATCAAGTAAAGTTCCTTGTGCACCTTCAAACAAAATATTGCGCCTTTCACGGATAGCTGCGTCAATTTTTAGTGAAGCATCGACCACATGAGGACGCAAGCGATTTGCATAGCCGCGATATTCTTCTATGATTGATTCGACATCAAGCGGTTCTAAATTATAGAGCTTTTGTAAAACAATGTTTTTTTGCTCGATCGCCCAACGCAGCTTTTTCGGCATACGTTTTTCATCCATCAGATCAATGATACGAATACCAACACGCTCAGATTTATCAGCGTAGGTCGGACCAATACCACGTCCTGTTGTACCTATTTTATGCTCAGCTCTTTGTGCCTCAGAGGCGCGATCAAGCTCTCGGTGGTAGGGCATTGTGACGTGGGCGGTTTCAGAAATAAACAGGTTTTCTGTCGATATACCCAAATCTTTGAGTCGATCCACTTCTTCAAGAAGCACCTTCGGATCGATCACAGTGCCATTGGCAATGATGCATTCCGTTTTGGGATACAGGATTCCTGAAGGAATCAGGTGTAGCTTAAAGGTGCGATCGCCAACGACGACCGTATGTCCTGCATTATTACCGCCTTGATAGCGGACAACGACATCTGCGGAGCGGCTCAGCAAGTCGGTAATTTTGCCTTTACCTTCATCACCCCACTGCGCCCCAATAACAATTACATTAGCCAAGGGTCTTTATGCTCAATCAATAAAATCTCACAATCGTCAATTATCACAAAGGATTGTATTGATTGTCAATCACTTTCTTTGAAAATCAGAAATTTTAATTGTGAAACTGATTTTTAAAATTAGAATTTCCAGCCAAAAATAAAAGGGTGTGCTTTGCATATCCTTTTATTTTTGGAGCTTAAACTTTTTTCAGCAGCTCGATCGCAGATTCAGCTGCTGCAAGCCCTGAATGATAGGCAGCTTCGATATTTTTGCCAGCGCACCAATCACCCGCACATACAAGAGACAAAGGTATTGACGTGGATAAACAAGAAACTCCTAAAGACTCTTCGGCGAGGGCATAGCGCCAACGATGAACTTGCCACCATTCAGGACTTGCCAACCATTTTTCTAATAATCTGCCCACTTGATTAAGCAGTGGTTTCCCAGCAATTTCTAGATCTGGCTCTTCCATTGATTGTTTGGCAAATTCAGCAGTACTTTGTAAAACGAAGACGGGTTGCACAGCTTTATCTGGATGTTTGCTGCTATCGTAGCTAATCCAGTCAAGGATCGGATCATCAATACATCTAATTGCTTGCCATTCTACTGGCACAGAATTACTGGCATTGTACCCAGCCATGATTGTTACACCGGGGAAGAATTTGACCGACTGCACAGCTTGCAAAAAACTTGGTGCTGGTGCTAGTACTTCTTCAAATATTGGCAGAAACTGGGGTGCAGGAATAGTGGACACGATCACTGAAGTTTCGAGGACTTCTTGGAGATCGGTCACTAATTGCCATTTGATATCGTTGTGACTAACACCGACAATACGGGCATTGTTAATTATCGGAATTTCGTTAGCAAGATATTTTGCGATCACGGTCATACCCATCGGACAGCAATATCGAGGATGGCGCTCATCAGCATTGGGCGGACGCAATCCAGATGCTGACAGTTGATAAACATTGCGTGTCCATTCTTGAACGAGGCTCTTTTCTTGCAGTTTACGTACAAACCTACCAAAGCTATCACTCTTAACTGAAAGCAGTTGTGCGCCATGATCGACCCAAGTACCTTGCAAGCGTCTAGTTGCCATACGTCCACCGACTCCTGCGGATTTTTCAACGATGGTGACATCTAGCCCTGCTTGCTTTAGTTGTTGAGCACAGGTTAAACCTGCCATCCCTGCGCCGATCACGATTACATCTTTCATACAGTTTCAGTTCATGCCTCTTGAAGAGCTTAGCTCATCTTGATCGCGATTTTAAAGTTATGGTGGCTCACGTCCACCATAACTTTAAAGTGTATCTTGCATTTTTTCGCCATCATGATATGCAGCAAACAATACAGGACAGGTTTTACCCCATGCGATCGCGCCAGTAGCATCGAGGCATATTGCACCAAAATCGCGATCGCGACTTTTCGCTTCATTAATCGATTTTTCGACCGCTTGCAGAAGGGTCATGCCATCGGTAACGCGCACCACCACTCTAGTAGCAAAGCCTTCATCAAGAATGTCTTCGCCCACACCAGTACAGCTTACGCCTGCAAACTTAGTCGCATAGTTACCCGCAGGAGTCGCTGAGTCGCTGACTCTACCGATACGCTCAAAGCCACGTCCACCCGTTGAAGTTCCTGCACAAATACTGCCATATTGATCAAGAACCACGACACCGATTGTTCCCATTGCCACATCTGCCATTTTGCGAGTGAAGTTGGTTTTGCGTTCTTCCACCCATTCGGCAAGGCGTTCATCTGTGAGGGGATTGTAGATAGGAATGCCTAATTCGCGGGTGAGCTCCGCCGACCCGTAATCAGATAAAACGCGATCGTCACTAGTTTGCAGATGTTTTGCGAGATCAATAGGATTTTTGACTCGCGCCGTATTGATGACACCACTAAAACTTTGGCGATCGCCGTCCATAATCGAAGCACTCATACGCACCTGACCATCAGACTGTAATACAGAGCCAGTTCCTGCATTAAATCGAGGATCGTCTTCGAGCATTTGACAAGCCTTGACCACAGCATCGATGGCCTTAGCGCCATTTAGAAGCATCGGATAAACGGTTTCGAGAACAGCAAATAATGATTTACGGACTGGCTCATAGCCGCCTTTACTTTCTACAGTGCTACCAGCACCGCCATGAATAATAATTTTTGGTTGCATTTTTTGTTTGGTGATTGGGAATTGGTAATTGGTCTCTTAGAATTTAAATTATTGATTGCCTATAGCCTCAATAAACTTGAGCGTAGCTAAATCTTTTTATGTGGCATTAGATCTAAATTTCAGATCGTATTGACATTGCAAGAATTTGGACAATTCGATTGATGCTTAATGTCACTATTTCTTATAGTCCACTTTTCTTTACACCATAAACAAATATACTCACGAGGGTAAGGATGCTCACTATATTCCCTCCAAGTTGGAGATGCTACACCTGCCCTGATAATTTCAGGATATCTGTTGTAGCTGTTCGGCTTTGTAACAAGAAGCTGAAAAGTCTTTTTTAGATTTAACTCAACTTCGGTACTAAGTTCTTGTAACTCTTTTAGTTTCTCTCTCAAATCTGGGAGCGCATATAAAAAAGCAGGTGCTGACTCCCGATCATTTTTCATTTTACCCATAGCAATTGATTCAACCTACTCAATTAATAATTTTGAGATTCCCAAAACTTAGCACTCAGCACCATGTCAAGATCACGGCTAAACCGCCATGTATCAGGAAAATCTGTATCATATTCAACTCTTACTATCTCTAGAGCAGTGGCAAACGAATCATCAAAGGAATGCATGAAGTGTCGTTTGAGGCTGGGAGATTGCCTTAGAAGTTTTTTAAGTTCATCGCGTTGGTTAATGATCGTGACTTCCCATCCTCTAAAACAGTCAGGCATATCGACATAGCAGCGTTTTAGAATATGTTCGATTAACCTTTTGAGTCTGGTCTCGACTTCTCGTTTATGACTGCCCGACAAACCTTCTAACTCCTCGATTAAGTTCTCAACATCAAGATTATTGAAATCGCCAGCTTTCAACTGCGCGATCGCTATCTCTAACCATAAATCGAGATCGCGATCATACAAACTGACTCGCTCTGCTGATGGTGTAGCAATTGATTGTGTCATTTACTTCTCCTTTATTCAAGATTGTATCTCAAGGTGATGTAGAGGTAATTCAGGAATTGCCTCTACATCACCTTGAGAAATCAGCCTTACAATTCGCCAAATCCCTTTTTCTTTTTCTTCTTCTTGCCATAGGCAGGATTTCCAGATGGTGCTTGATTTCCTCCCATACCAGGGAAGCCGCCGCCCATGTTTGGCATACCTGGAAAATTCGGCATCTTGCCTTGTCCCATTTGCTGCATCAAAGCCCGCATCTTTTGGAAATCAGCGACGAGCTTAGTTACATCTTGGAGCTTGTAACCAGCACCGCTAGCAATCCGTTGTTTACGGCTAGGACTCTTCGCAATTAGGTCGGGATCTTTCCTTTCCTGTTTTGTCATCGAGCTAATCATCGACTCGCAGCGCTTGAGTTGTTTTTCTGCCTCTTGAATTTGTGCGTCATTGATTTTCATTCCTGGGAGCATTTTCAACATCCCGCCAAATGAACCCATGTTTTTCATCATGCGGGTATTTTTGAGGAAGTCGTCAAAATCAAACTGAGCTTTAAGAATTTTTTCTTGAAGTTGAGCTGCATCAGTGATGTCGATTTCTTCTTGAGCTTTCTCCACCAGAGTTAGCACATCACCCATACCCAAAATCCGTGAAGCCATCCGTTCAGGATAAAAGGGTTGTAACGCTTCGACCTTTTCGCCAACACCGATAAATTTGATCGGCTGTCCCGAAATTTGCCGCACAGATAGCGCTGCACCACCACGAGTATCGCCATCCATCTTTGTGAGAATAGCGCCCGTAATCCCAATCTCCTCATGGAATGTACGTGTTAGTGTTGCCGCCTCTTGCCCTGTCATCGCATCGACAACCAGCAGCACTTCATCGGGTGCGATCGCATCCTTGACGCGCTTGAGTTCATCCATCATGTCGCGATCGATCTGCAAGCGTCCCGCCGTATCGACGATTACGGTATTAACGCCTAATTCCTTCGCCTTAGCCAAGCCTTGACGCGCAATCTCCACAGGGTCAGCATCGGCCCCCATTTCAAAGACTGGCACATTAATTTGCTTGCCGAGAGTGATCAACTGATCGATCGCCGCAGGACGATATACGTCAGTGGCGACCAGTAAAGCCGTGCGCTCTAGTTTACGCAAATGTAAAGCTAATTTGGCGGTAGCAGTCGTTTTGCCAGTACCCTGCAAACCTGCCATTAAAATTACTGTGGGGGCATTAGTTGCCTCGGCAAGTGGCACATTTGCCTCGCCCATTGTCCTTACCAATTCGTCATAGACGATCTTGATAAATTGCTGATCGGGGCGTACCCCAGCGATCACATCAGCGCCTTGCGCCTGTTTGGAGATTTCTTCGACAAATTCTTTGACAACTTGTAGGTTGACATCTGCCTCTAATAGCGCTCTGCGTACTTCACGAATCGCGCCCTGTATATTGGAGTCAGAGATTTTGTCCTGTCCGCGTAACTTTTTCCAAGCCGCCTCAAATTTATCGGCGATTTCATCAAACATATATAGTTTTGCTTTTGCTGTTTTTGGTTCTACCTACTAATTTACATTCACCACCGTGACATTGATCGCTATCTGAGAAAATTGCGGTAGGGAATTTCTCTGGATTCAGACTGTTCTGTGAAATAAAAAAGTAATTAGGAATGAAAAATAAATAACTTGTGCATTTCAGTTATTTTGAGGAACGGCTCTATAATTCCATTTAGGAAGATATTCATCAAAAATGATCGGTAGATTTTCCTTGAAACCATCAGCGACTTCTCTACCTTTGGCATAGACC
>JADBWK010000030.1 GCA_020404895.1 Pseudanabaena sp. M085S1SP2A07QC
TGTGAGGCGGAGCAAAGCTCCGCCTCACACTATTTGGGTTTTGATTTGTCTTGATAAAAGTGGCTAAGGCTATACCAAAACACAAAATAGATTAGCCATTTTATGTTTTTAAAACCCTTACAGGGTTTAGTTTTTAATTCACAGAAATGTCGCCACACTTTTATGGATTGGGATAAAAAGTTTGCTTGGGGCATAAAACCCCAAATAAAAGTAGTTGCGCTTCGCGTAGCCGCTTTTATTTGGGGTTTTGATTTGCCTAGCTATCTCTTTGTGCTGCTATAGCAATGTAAGCTTTGCTCAGGACATAAAACCCAAAAGATGGCAGAGCTTTGCTCTGCCATCTTTTGAGTTTTGAATTGTCCTATCTATCTCTTACGTTGCTATATATTTTGTTTTTTATTGCCCACATTGCACAAAAGCTCAAAATTGGTTTCATAATTAGAACTGCTGCTTCATATAGTGATTTCGTTGAGGTTGATGCTTGACACAGCTATTTACTACGATCGCTTCTCTGCGTAATTACTTAAACGCCCAAAAAGAAAAACAGCCATTAGGTCAAGTTTCTGTAGGGCTTGTGCCAACAATGGGGGCTTTGCATATTGGACATTTGAGCTTAATTGATCGAGCGAGGACTGAAAATGTTTGTGTGGTTGTAAGTATCTTTATCAATCCTTTGCAATTCAGTGCAGGTGAAGATTTTGATCATTACCCACGCACATTCGAGAATGATCTCCATATTTGTGAGAACGCAGGAGTTGATGTTGTTTTTGCGCCAGATGCTCTAGAGATGGGCGTAAGTAATATAGCTAAAATAACGCAAGTGATCCCACCACCAGAAATGATCAATATCTTGTGTGGGCGATCGCGAGGTGGGCATTTTCAAGGAGTAGCCACAATCGTAGTCAAGCTCCTGAATTCTGTACAGCCGGATCGCGCTTACTTTGGTAGTAAAGATGGTCAACAACTCGCTATTATTCGACAACTGGTGGTTGATTTAAACTTGCCTGTAGAAATTATTGGCTGTCCAACTGTGCGTGAACCAAGTGGCTTAGCCTATAGTTCTCGTAATCAGTATTTGTCAAGCAAAGAACGGATTTTGGCTGCCCATATTTATCAAAGCTTACTGCAATCCCAACAGCAGTTTTTTTTGTGCTACGAGCTTTGTAAATCAGGGCAAATTATCGAAGCCGCGCAAAATTATTTAGCGAAGCTACCAGAAATTCATCTAGAGTATATTGAGTTAGTCGATGCCAAAACATTGCAGCCATGCAATCAAATTACTTTTGCATCTGAGTTGATGCTGGCGATCGCAGCTCGAATTGGAAACACACGCTTGATCGATAATATTTTGCTAAGCCACACTATCACTCTCAGAAATCCGATCATTGCGATCGATGGGCCCGCAGGTGCGGGCAAATCAACGGTTACCAAGCAGGTTGCTAACAAATTAGGCTTATTATTTTTGGATACTGGCGCAATGTATCGCAGTGTTACTCTTGCAGTATTACGAGAAGGCATTGATTTAAGAGATCAAGAAAAAGTACAAGCGATCGCAGCCGAATCAAAAATCCAACTATTTGCTGACCCGATCGCAGGTAAACCGATGCAAGTCTTGCTCAATGGCGAAGATATTACTACTGAAATTCGTACACCTGAAGTAACAGCCAACGTATCGTCGATAGCTGCCCAAGCTGCTGTGCGGGAAATTTTGGTCAAGCAACAGCAACTGATTGGGCAAACAGGCGGTGTTGTCATGGAAGGTCGGGACATCGGAACCCATGTCTTTCCTGATGCAGAGGTGAAAATCTTTTTGACCGCCTCAGCAGAAGAGCGAGCCAAACGCCGTCAAGCCGATTTGATCGCCCAAGGTCAAGTTGCCCCAGATCTCGCCACCCTTGAGCAAGAAATCCAAGAACGCGATCGCACAGACTCCACCCGCGACTATGCACCTCTGATTCAGGCTGAAGATGCAACTTTAGTCAATACAGATGGTCTAACAATAGAGGAAGTGGTCGCAGCCATTGTAAATTTGTATGAACAAAAGGTACAAAACTGATGAAGCCATTAAGCAGATTTGAATTCAAAGGGAAAAAGGAAAAAGGAAAAATAAAGCATCAATCGGCGATCTCTAAGTTATTGCTGGCTGTTATTTCTCTTTTAGCGATCGCCTCTAGCTCACTGCCACCCACCCAAGCTCAATCAAACACAGCTCTAACAATCCGTGCCGATGTCCAAGAAGCAAATTCGATCACAGGTGTAGTTACGGCAACTGGCAACGTCAAAATGAGTTATCCTGCCCGACAGATTGATGCGGTCGCTGAGCAAGCACAGTATTTTTCTAAGGAACAGCGTGTCGTTTTAACTGGCAATGTGATTGTCAATCAAGAAGGTGTCAATAGCATCAAAGCTCAAACCATCACCTATCTCGTCACTGAAGGGAAATTTATCGCTGCCCCTCCTAATAACCAACAGGTCGAAACAATTTATGTTGTCCCAGATCGCGATGCTGTCAGTAGCCCTGCAACTTCGGCAACGCCTGTAACCCAGATCAAGCCTGCCTTTAAAAAGCAACAGGTGAGCCCCCCGACATTGATCATTCCTCCTGAAAAGTTACGACCAAAACCACAAGAGATTCTTCCTGATGGTAAGTAATGTTGATGTATAAAGCTACAAAAAATGCTTTGACATAAATAAGTTCAGTGTTACATTCCCAAATTTCCAACCCAAATTGAGTAATGCAAATCTCCCTCGACAACGTCAGTAAAAACTACAGTGGCAGGCAAGTCGTTCAGCAAGTGAGTCTCACCGTCAAGCAGGGGGAAATTGTTGGACTTCTGGGCCCGAATGGTGCTGGTAAGACCACTTCGTTTTATATGGCAACAGGACTGATTCAGCCTGATAGCGGTAGCGTCTGGCTCGATAAACAAGACATTACCAGCTTGCCAATTCATAAACGAGCGCGGATGGGTATGGCATATCTTGCCCAAGAAGCTACCATTTTTCGACAGTTATCGGTGCGTGATAATCTGTTATTGGTGATGGAACAAACCAATGTCCCCAAGCAATTACAGATTCATCGACTCCGTACTTTGTTGGAAGAGTTTCGACTGACTAAGATCGCTGATACGATGGGAATTCAAGTTTCGGGGGGAGAACGTCGTCGTACTGAAATCGCCAGAGCATTGGCGGTTGGACTCGAAGGCCCAAAATTTATCTTGCTAGATGAGCCTTTTGCGGGGATCGATCCGATCGCTGTTAGCGAAATTCAGACCATCATCAAAAACTTACGCGATCGCAATATGGGCGTGCTAATCACCGACCATAATGTCCGCGAAACCTTAACAATCACCGATCGCGCTTATATCATGCGTGAAGGTGAAGTTTTTGCTGACGGTTCTAGCCGAGAATTAGCTAACGATCCTGATGTACGCAAATATTATCTCGGCGAAAAGTTTCATTTTTAATTATTTTTTGCAACACCGTAGGTGTTGCAAAAAATAATTAACCCAAAAACATGTAATCTCGATAAAGGAAATGGCAACCTTACAAACGACTCAACCAAGGAAAAAAGTTACAAACGTGTCGCTAGGATGGCTACCGAGACTGTCGATCATGGATCGCTATTTATTCACGCAAATGTTGACCCCATTTTTGTTTGGTGTGGGTGCATTTTCCTCCGTGATTTTAGCGATTGGCTCACTCTTTGAATTGATTCGCCTGATTACTGATGCGGGATTAAGTGTTTTAACAGCGTTTCAGGTTTTTGGCTATCAGATTCCAGGTTTTATGGTGTACTCATTTCCGATGTCGATGTTGCTAGCGACATTGCTCTCCTACAGCCGTATGTCTGGAGATGGTGAGACAACGGCTTTACGAAGTTGTGGCGTAAGTGCGTACCGTTTAGTTGCACCTGCACTGGTTTTGAGCCTGTTTGTTACGGGTATGACCTATGTATTTAATGAGGCGATCGTCCCTGCGGCAAATTGGCAATCGCGGAGTACATTGCGAGCGGCTTTAAATCAAGAAAATGTACAGTTTAAAAGCCAAGATATTTTTTATCAACAATATGGTGAAGTGCCTCAAGAAGATGGCACTACCAAACAAGGGTTAGTTCGGAGCTTTTATGCTCGGAGCTTTGATGGCAAACAGATGCGTGGCTTAACAGTTTTGGACTTTTCTCAAGGACAGCTTCAGCAAATTCTTGCCGCCGAGTCTGCGGTTTGGATTCCTGAGCAAAATGTCTGGAGGTTTAGTCAAGGTACGACCTATCTTGTGGGACCAGATGGCAATTACCGTAGCATTCTCCGCTTTGATGATCAAAATCTGCAATTACCTCGCGCTCCCCTTGATGTTGCTCAAGAGCAACGTAGTGCTGAAGAAATGAATATTTCTGATATTCGTCGTAATATTGACTTGCTTAAGCAGTCTGGTAATACTAAAGAAATCCGCAAGCTAGAAGTCAGGCTTGAGCAAAAATATGCATTGCCATTCATCTGCGTGGTTTTCGCGCTCGTAGGTGCTTCTCTAGGAATGCGACCCCAACGCACTGGTGCAGCGATCGGTTTTGGACTGAGTGTGTTAATTATTTTTGGCTATTATTTGCTGCTATTTATTTGTGGTGCTCTCGGACAAGTTGAATTTCTTTCCCCATTCGCGGCTGCATGGATGCCTAATTTAATTGGTGTTACGGCTGGTCTGATTATCCTTACCCGTGTTACATAAAAATATAAGGTGACGCATTGCGTTACCTTTATTCGTTTTTTTGCTCAAATTGAATTTGTCGATACAAATCGCTAACAGCTATTTCGACATTTACAGATTTGAGGAATAAGCGATCGCTCAAACCATATTCAAAAAATACCCATTGCCCCTGCTCATTGCGCTGAAATACTTCTACAACTGGCTGCTCGACTTGCACTAATACATATTCTTGCAAAGTGTCAAACTGGCGGTATTGCGAAAACTTGAAGCCACGATCAAAGCCTTCTGTCGATGGTGAGAGAACTTCAATAATCAAACAAGGAAAAGCAACTACTAGAGCATCATTGCGATCACGTTCATCACAGGTAACCACTACGTCTGGATAAAAATATTTGCGTTTGGGTTTTACCTGTACTTTGACATCAGCAATGTAGACTTCGCAGGGGCGATTGGCGAGGGCATTATCTAATAGTTTAAAGAAATTGCCTGAAGCACGATTATGGTCACGAGTGCCGCCAGCCATGGCGATTACTTCACCATCACAAAACTCATGGCGCATTTCTTGGGTTGATTCCCAAGAAATATATTCTTCGTAGGTCATCAATAAGCGATCTGGTAAAGCAACCATAATTTTTAGAGATAGTGGTTATAGGTTTAATTTTAACTTCACCGAAAACACAAAAAAAGCCAGAGAAGTTTGGGATTCTTTGCCAAGTGTCTACCGTCAGTGTGCTGTCGCTTACACAAAAATCACAACTAAAACTCATCCTTAAATACCAATTCACAAAAGTGTGGCAACAATTCTATGAATTAAAAACCAAACCCTATAAGGGTTTTAAAAACACAAAATGGCTACGCTATTTTGTGTTTTTGTATTACAACATCAACTACTAATCGATAGTTTCATTAGCTCTCCTTCAGGATGCTGCAATAGGTTAATCCCCATAAGAAGTTCGATGCGATCGCTTATATCCCACGAAGCAGGTTTAATATAAGTACCTTTCAGAAATTACTCGAACTGAGCGATCGCGCAAAGCATCGTCAAGCTTGAGATTTTGCAAAGTAACCTCTTCGATAGCGGCTAATCATTGTGAGATCTGTACATGACTTACGGCGGCGCGTAGTCCCATATTAGTGAGAACGCTAGGTAAAAATTCTCTGAAATCATTTGGGTAGCTATAGTCATAAGCCACGCATTAGATCTAGTTTTTCGGGTGCGTAGGCTTCGTACTACTTGAAGTTTATTGGAGTGCGATCAAGTTGGGGTTTAGGAAGGGGAGGGTGAACTACCAGACGCTGACCGCTTAGGCGGTACAGGGCTGGCTTCCTGATTCAACGGGGATAGCGTCCAACAAAACCGAAGTTTTACCAGATCGACTTACATCTCCTCCACAGGCAGACTCGCTAGTTCCTAACAAGATAATCCGCAAGGTTTCATTTCTAATATTTATCGCTTCATTTACATCACGGTCATGGTGCGTACCACAATGCTTACAAGTCCATGCCCTAACATCAAGACTGAGATTATCAACTCGATTTAAGCAGACATGGCAAGTCTTAGAGCTAGGGAACCATCGATCAATTTCGATATATTGTTTTCCTTCGCTTTCAGCCTTGTATTTAAGCATTGTGCAGAACATACCCCAGCCAACATCGCTAATCGCTTTAGCTAAGTTGTGATTCTTGACCATGCCCTTGATGTTGAGGTTTTCCACTGCAATAACTTGGTTTTCGTTTACTATCTTGCGGGATAGTTTGTGCAGAAAATCTTCGCGACATCTGGCAATTTTGGCGTGAACTTTTGCCACGACCAATCTTGCCTTTTTACGGTTTTGACTACCCTTCTTTTTCTTGGATAGCTTTTGCTGTTTACGTTTTAAGTTGCGCTGATGTTTGATAAAGAATCTAGGATTATCAAACTTAGAGCCATCACTGGTAATCGCAAAATGAGTTAATCCCACGTCAATACCAATAGCTTTATCTACTGGCATTAATTCAGGATTAGCTTTCCCATCGTCAACCAAGACAGATACAAAGTATTTACCGTCAGGATTGCGAGAAACCGTTACGGTTTTGACATCGCCTTCAAAATCACGATGACGCTCAAAACAAACCCAATCTATTTTGGGTAAATAAATCTTGTCACCATCAAACTTAACGTTTTGGGGATAACTAATTGACTGCCTACCATGCTTAGATTTGAACTTAGGCAACATTGCCCTTTTATCAAAGAAGTTTTTGTAAGCAGTGGATAAATTCAAAGCTACGACTTGCAAACATTGAGAATAGGGTTCGGCTAGCCATTCATATTCTTTCTTGAGTGCAGGAAGCAAACCTTGTATATAGCCTCTAGTTAGCCCCTTGCCAGTATTTTTATAGGTTTCTTGGCATAGGTTTAAGGCATAGTTCCAGAACCATCTCGCACAGCCGAATGACTTTACAAGCAAGGTTTCTTGCTCACTTGTGGGATAGATTCTGTATTTGTACGCCTTATACATTTATCAATAATATCTAATACTGATAAACTAATCATAACATAGAATTGATATTGATTCGAGAATCGCTCAATTTGTTTTCTGGCTCACTTTCATCCCGTCACTCATCCTTGTAAACGGATAGAGTGCGGGACTTCCCGTTCGCGTCTGTTAAATCATGTTTACTTTCTATGAATCCCAGAAATAAGCGCACAGATAGCTGGTCAAAGTTGGGATTGGAAATCCAGTTCTCTGAGATTCAGCATTAGAAATTTGGGGCTGCAAAATAGCTTGGCATTGAGGTAAAAACTGTTGCTTCTCTGGAGCTTTAGCTTTCAACTGCTTAAGTTGATTTACGGTAGAAGCATTGACAGTACTTACTGCTGTCTCAGCCCTTTGTTGGATTTCCACCCATTTTGTGATTTGGTCTAACTCTGCTCGATAAGCCTTAATGCGTTGCTGAACATCGGCATATAACACTGAGTCCGTAGTCACCTCTTCTAACTGCATTATAGCCTTTTGTCGCTTTTCTTGAGCAGACTTCCAAACAGTGGACTTGTGTGGTGGATTTTGAGTTGATTTCGCAGCCTCAATCGTGGCATTCTTCGATGACTCTAAATTCTTATTAGCCGCCTGCTCAACATTGATTTTGCGATCAAACTCAGCAAGTTTTGGACGCAGAGTTGCTAACTCAGCTTGAGCATCAGTATATAGAGAAGCAGGTCGATCAGAAATTTCTTCTAGCTGAGAAATAATCGTTTGTAAGCGATTGCGCGTTCCTGTGAGCGTTTCTAGTTTCGTAATTTTCTTGGGATTAATATCTTGATTACTAAAGTTCCTTGCATTAGCAAGATATTGCTGCTGATTAGATCGATCCCACACTAGCCATCCGCAAATTCCGACGATCGCGATCGAACCCACAGCAAAAGCCACAGAGAGAATCTTAGACTTATCTTTAGGATAAGCAGTTTTTATGGGTTCATTTTCGGACTCGACATTAACGACAAGCTTTTTAGTACTTCTAACCGTAGGTGGTGGAGGTGGCAATGGCATTGGCTTTGCTGCGACATTCGGAGACTCAAAGTTAAAGTCTTCATCCTTAACTGAAGAATCAAAGTCAAAGTCTTCATTCTTTGCCGCCCAAGAGTTCTTCTCCACTAAAGGTGATCGTGGTTTTGATTCTTGACTATTTACTTCAAAAGGATCAATATCAAAAGACTTTAACTCAAACGTATCTTGCTGAAGAGAATCCAAACTAAATGATTGCAATTCTAGATTGTCTAAATCAAAATCCTCAGACTTAATATTATTAATTTTATCCTTAGTAGTTTCATTGTCAGATTTACCTTTATTAGCGGCTGCTTTTAGATCATTATCGATACTACTCTTAAAACTTTTTAAGTCATCAGGAAGCCCAGACTCAAGATTAGAAGATTGAAGCTCTGTCTCATCGCCATCAGGATGAAATGACAGATTTTTGAGGCTACTGACTTCGTCAAATTCCTCTAAATCTTCAAGATCAAGTTCAATTAGTGGCAAAGGTGGCTTAATCTCCGCAGTTTTATGCCATTCTGGATGTTTTGCCCCAGACAATCTACCATAGACAACTAAGCTATCTGCCCCCTTGATCGGTAGCTTATCAATACGGCGTTTCACAATATCATAGAGGGAGGCATAGTCAACATCATCGCCATCTGCTCTGGTAATCAGAACATGCAACTGAGATTTTTTGCGGCGGATTTGAGTTTTTACCTTATAGTTTTGAAGGTCTGCCTCTATCGCAGTGACAATGCTAGCCTCATCCATCTTGAGATCCTCATCCTTGCGTTTCGATCGCACATATTAAACGAAAAGCCATACAAATATCCAACAATATCCAACCAAATGACTACAAAAAGATGAACTTTTTGCTTCAAATTTACAATACCCCCAAACGTTGGTGGACAGAATTTTCATTACAAACCAAGCTAATGGCTTTGATTACGCTGTTAGTTTCTTTGCTGATGAGCGCTGTCACATTTTGGGCAGTTAACGATATTCAGACCGATGCTCGCCTTAATGATACGCGCTTTGGTAAAGATTTGGGGTTATTACTTGCAGCTAATGTTGCCCCATTGGTAGCCAAAAATGATCTCCAAGAAGTTACTCGCCTATCTAAAGAATTTTATGATAGTAGCTCTAGCATTCGCTATATTCTCTATGCTGATCCCGATGGTGAGATTTTTTACGGGATTCCATTTAACTCGAATGAGGTCAAAAACTCATTAAGTATTAGGCGACGTATTCAGTTACCCGAAGATCCAATGATGCGTCCTGATCGCCCTTTGGTAAGGCAACATGTCACGCCACAGGGGGAAGTCACCGATATATTTGTCAATTTGCAGCACAACGGCAAAGCCCTAGGAATTATTGCGATCGGCATCAACCCTAATCCGACGGCGGTTGCTTCGTCGAGCCTAACGCTAGATGTGACAACAGCAGTATTTGTGTCGATCTGGGCAATGGTGATTTTGGGAGCAGCCTCAAACTCAGTGACGATTACGCGACCACTCAGGGAATTGGTGGCAGGGGTACAAAATATTGCTAGCGGCAATTTCAGGCAACGGATCGACTTGCCTTTTGGTGGGGAGCTTGGGGAATTAATCCGTAGCTTTAATGAGATGGCGCAACGACTGAAAAAATACGAAGAGCAAAATATCGAAGAGTTGACTGCTGAAAAGGCGAAGCTGGAAACTCTAGTATCGACGATCGCCGATGGCGCGTTGTTACTCGACTCGGATATGCGGATCGTGCTTGCCAATCCTGCGGCAATCAAAATTATGGGGTGGGATCAGGATTTAGAGAAAAATACATGGCAAGGCAAAAGTATTTTGAACATTTTGCCCGATCGCCTCAGTGCTGATTTAGGGCGATCGCTCATGCAAATTGCCACAGGTGATCGCGAGGGCGGCGAATTTCGGATCATGGCTTCTGGCGAGAAGGGCGACTCGGTGCTTGCCCATGCTTTTAGAATTTGGATTACGAGTGTGCTCAGCTCCAGCAATGCAATTAAGGGGATTGCAATTACGATTCAGGACATCACCCGTGAAGTAGAGCTAAATGCGGCGCAGAGTCGATTTATTAGCAATGTTAGCCATGAATTACGCACACCTTTGTTTAATATCAAGTCCTTTATTGAAACTTTGCACGAATATGGCGATGAACTGAGTGATGATCAGAAAAAAGAATTCCTCGGTACAGCCAATAATGAAACCGATCGCTTGACACGCCTTGTTAATGATGTGTTGGATCTATCTCGCTTAGAGTCAGGTCGCCAATATCATTTCACTGCGATCGATTTATCCGAGACGATTGAGCAAACGGTGCGGACTTACAAGCTCAATGCCTCTTCTAAGGGAGTTGAGCTATTGCATGAAATTTCGCCAAATCTCGAAAGGATTTGGGGGAATTATGATTTGATTTTGCAGGTTTTATACAACTTAGTTGGCAATGCCTTAAAGTTCACAGAAACTGGTGGCAAGGTCACAATTCGGATCTATCCTTGGCAAGATCAAACTACCACCCAACCCCATCGCGTCGTTAATTATGTGCGGGTCGAGGTTGAGGATACGGGTTATGGCATTCCTGCTGAAGATTGCGATCGCATTTTTGATCGTTTTTATCGAGTAGAGGATAAAGTGCATACGCTCGAAGGGACGGGACTTGGTCTATCGATTGTGCGTAATATCATTGAAAAACATCACAGTGAGATTCATATTAAGAGCGAGGTTGGCGTTGGTAGCACCTTCTGGTTTGATCTAAGTGTCTATCAAGATCGCTGTGAGTTACCTGTAGTTAATGCGATCGCAGCACCTGTGCAAGCAGTAACAGTTTAGAATTAGAAATGTAGAGTGAAAATTATCTACCCTAGTTTGATAGTAACAAATGGCATCTGAAAATAAATCATCACATATTATTGAGCTATGCGAGGAAATTCTTGGTGATATTGAGTTAAGTAGAATTAATTCTGAAGGAATTTTATTAAAGGCTACTCGACTTGCCCGACTTTCTGGCTCAGAAGAAATCAGACAGTGGCTTAGGTATGAAATGGCTGGATATAATTTGTGTGATTCCTTATCACTCAAATATATGAATTTAACTGGTCGCTGGATAAATAAAAATGAAAAT
The DNA here is from genome assembly GCA_020404895.1 of Pseudanabaena sp. M085S1SP2A07QC. Classification (GTDB taxonomy): domain Bacteria; phylum Cyanobacteriota; class Cyanobacteriia; order Pseudanabaenales; family Pseudanabaenaceae; genus Pseudanabaena. Next base: position 11,343 of record JADBWK010000030.1, read on the forward strand.
AGAGGATTCTGGGGATCTCTTGCACAACAGGAAACTTCTATAGAAGTTTTAAAACTGCAACTTGCGACTATCAAGGTAGACAGTGTTAGTGGAGAGTTCGCATCTATTGTTAATAACAATATTACAATCGAAGCTAAAACAATAGGTAATGAAGTTACAAGAATAAGCTTAATTCGTAGTCGTGTAATCTCTAAAATCCATGATTTCGTTTCTAGCATTTATTATGAAAAAATTTTTAGTGGATTTTCTGAAAGTATCTTTGAAAACCATAAAGAATCTATTGACGAGCTATTAATTGGTAAATGTAATGATGTTATTGAAAAAATACCTTCAATTTTCGAGCGGCTTTCTAATGGTGATAGTGAAGCTATTAGTCATGCTTTATCCACTTGCAGGCGTATCATCGACTCTTTTGCTGATGCAATTAAACCAGCTAGTGAAGAAGAAATTGAAATTGATGGTAGTACTCTTGCACTGGATGCATCAAAACCTCAAAACAGAATAAATGCTTATATTCAACTTAAGACAAACAGTAAATCACGTAAGCAAAAACTACGCCAGACATTAAGTAATCTATATTCAAGGGTTTGCAGTGGTGTACATTCTGACGTTTCTATTAATGAAGCTAAAGCTCTTTTCCTTGAGGTATATCTTTTCCTTGGAGAAGTCTTATCCTTAGAAGGTGATTAAACTCAATGATTTGTATTAGGAAATAAATATAGGAGATAAAAAATGGATGCAATGACTACTCAACAAGCAAGTCATGACTTAGATGGTTTGATCGATCGCGTGATTGACAATGTACAACCAACTATTCTTTGTAATGACAAAGGAAACAAAGCTATCTTGATTTCACTAGATGAATTTTCAGCATGGCAAGAAACCTTGTACTTACTATCCAATCCAGCTAATGCAAAGCGTCTGCTGAAATCAATCCAAGAAGCAAAAGCAGGTAGAGTTATAGAAAGAGCGTTAATAGAAGAATGAAACTCACATTTACAGAAGATGGATGGGACGACTATTTGTGGTTTCAAGAAAATGACAAAAAACTTTTAAAAAGGATCAACACTTTAATTAAAGAAGTTTTACGGACTCCTATTGAAGGTATTGGTAAGCCAGAACCATTAAAAGCTAATCTGTCAGGCTATTGGTCAAGACGTATTAATACCGAACACCGACTGGTTTATGAAGTACTAGAGGACAGCATCATGATCGTAGCTTGCCGATTTCATTATCAAGATTAGACTTTTTCGGGTATGCTAAGCATCTGATCTCCTAATCGCAGAATTAATCGACAATATTGAAGATCGAAAAGTTAAAAGTAATGTCACTGCTGCCACAGCAATTATTTCTGGGCTAGCATTAGATCATGAAGTAATTCAACGATTACTTAGGAGTGAAATCATGGAAGAGTCAGTAGTTTATCAAGAAATTTTGCGCGAAGGCTTAACTAAAGGAAAAGCTGAAGGTTTAGCTAAAGGAAAAGCTGAGGGTTTAGCCAAAGGTAAGGTTGAAGCAGCTAATCAAATAGCTCTAAACATGCTGCGATCTAATATGTCTTCAGATTTGGTAGCTCAGTTAACTGGGCTAACCGCAAAACAAATCCTAAAACTGCAAAAAATATCCACAAAAAAGGGACAAAAGCCAAAAGCTAACCTGAATAATCACTAATTAAACCAAGCTCTAATTTTCTATGTCCCTAGCGCCAATCCTCAAAGCTGAAAACATCTCAAAATCCTTTGGTGGCATTCATGCTGTCAGTAACGCTCAAATCGAAGTGCCTGCGGGAAGTATCACAGGATTAATTGGTCCCAATGGTGCAGGAAAAACTACATTTTTTGGATTGCTCTCCAATTTCCTTAAGCCCGATCGCGGTACGGTACAGTTTAATGGATTGCCAATCCAAGGAAAGCAACCCCATGCGATCGCTAAACTTGGTATGATCCGCACCTTTCAAGTGCCGCGTGTGTTGTCGCGGTTATCAGTGCTAGAAAATATGTTGCTAGCTGCTCAAGATCAGGTAGGCGAAAAGTTTTGGAACACTTGGTTTCAAGGACAAAAAATTGCTGTACAAGAGCGAGAGAACCGCGAAAAAGCCAGACATATTCTTGAGTCTGTGGGCTTAATTAGAATGGAAGATGATTTTGCAGGTTGTCTATCGGGTGGACAGCGCAAATTATTAGAAATTGCTCGCGCTTTGATGACTGACCCTAAATTAATTTTGCTCGATGAACCTGCGGCGGGGGTAAATCCTGCTTTGATTGAGGAGATTTGCTGCTATATCCACAAGTGGAATCAAGAGGGAATGAGTTTTTTGATTATCGAGCACAATATGGACGTGATTATGTCTCTGTGCGATCGCGTCTGGGTCTTAGCCGAAGGTCACAACCTTGCCAATGGTTCACCCTCCGAAATTCAGGCTGATCCTAAAGTTTTAGAGGCTTACTTAGGTTCATGACATTTAATGTTTTGCTGCTTGTGCCCACAGGCATTAATGCTGCTATTGGTGGTTATGCGGGGGATTCTTTGCCAGTGGCGAGGGCGATCGCATCAATAGCGGATAACGTAATTACGCATCCCAATGTCTTAAACGGCGCGAGTTTATATTGGTCGATGGCAAATGTTTTATATGTGGAAGGTTATGCGATCGATCGTATGGCAAGGGGTGATTGGGGTTTGCGTCCTGTGCGAGCTAATCGAATTGGCGTAATTCTCGATCGCGGGATGCAGCCAGATTTAGAATTGCGTCACCGTCAAGCGATCGCAGCTGCTCAAGCCACATTAGGTTTAAATATTACGGATATTCTCGTTACCGATCAGCCTCTCGGTGTAGAACTGAGATCGGGAGATTCGGGTGCGACTTGGGGAACGATCGCGAATCTCGATACCTTACTCAGAGCCGCCGAAAAATTAATTAAAGTCTCCAAGGTCGAAGCGATCGCAGTGGTGGCAAGATTTCCTGATGACCCTGACAGCGAAGCATTACAAAACTATCGCCAAGGTAAAGGAGTCGATGCTCTCGCGGGAGCCGAAGCGGTGATTAGTCATGCGATCGTGCGAGAATTTGCCATCCCCTGCGCCCATGCTCCTGCTTTGCAACCATTGCCAATCGATCCAAGCGTTTCGCCTCGCGCTGCTGCCGAAGAATTAGGTTATACGTTTTTGCCTTGTGTATTGGTTGGTTTGAGCCGCGCTCCAAAAATCATTACATCGCCAGATTTATTTAATGCTGGTGATTTTACATCTGATCGGATTGACGCGATCGTCACTCCCTATAGCGCCTGTGGCGGTGCAGGTTTACTAGCAATTAATCCACTTCCCCATGTGCAGACTATTTTTGTGAGAGAAAATCAAACAGCGCTGAATGTTACGCCTGAAATGTTGAGCTTAAAAGGTATTCAAGTTGAAAATTATTGGGAAGCGATCGGGGTTTTAACAGCAATTAAATCTGGAATTAATCCTCAAAGTTTACGATTATGAAATAATCATGGCTGTCGCAACAACATCTAGACTATTAAGCGATATTTTGTTGTTTTACGCGCAAAATTTATGAGACGATTGGTCAGGTAATATTTGCAATCTATAACAATCATGAAGTTTTGGAAGAATAGCATTTCGGCATTGTTTGCTACAGTTACATTTGCTTCTGGGACTCTATTAGTAGCCCAAACATCTGTTGCAAAACCTAGTAGCACAATAGCTCCTTCAAGCCTGAAGACGACTATTGTAAACAGATCAATTACTGAAAGCGAGGTTTTAGCAGCCCAAAAAGCTTGGGGGGACGCATTGGTATCTATTTCCACGACATATGATACGGAGGGAAAAGATGCTGCTAAAGCATTAGCTGGAAAGGTAATTGACGAAGCCTACGGTTACCAATTTGGACTTGTTCTTTTCAAGCCAACACTCACTACAGCTCCCCAGACATTCCGCACTACCCGTGCAAGCGCTCTGGCTTATTTTGTCGGCGATGATCCTGCATTTCCAAAAGACAAGGGTTTTGCTTTGAATGGTTGGCGAAAAGTAGAGAGTAAGAATGTTGGAATCTTTATTGCTGGCGATACGGCTACTTCTATGGGTAAAGTGACTCTTACCGATAAAGATGGCAATGTGATCACAGTAGACAAGACTTGGCAGTTTTTTAAGGATGATACTGGTAAGCTACGCATTGTTGTTCACCACTCCTCATTACCTTATTCAGGCAAATAATTCATTCTAGTGATGCAATCTTACTCCCTTCCCACCAAAGAAATAGCCATATAAAACCAAGAATTAGCGTTGCGGCGCGAAGCGCCGCAACGCTAATTTTTAAATGGGAAGGGAGTAAACCGAAAAATTGTAAGAATTACTTTTTGATTATTACAATTTTTAGCCATTTGTGCCACGCAGAACATGGCACAAATGGCGATCTCGAACTAGGACGTAAAAGATTTACCTAAACCTAAAGCTGCCAGCTTTTTACGGAAAGTGATGGAACTCTTATCGCCAGAGATATTTACCTCATCAGCAAGACAAATAGGCAAATCTTCCGGCTATTGCTCCTCAACGATCGCCTTGTCCTCATAAAACACCTGATCACTGATGTTACGTGGAAATTTCTAAGCCCCTCACCCCTAGCCCCTCTCCCAAAGAGAGAGTGGGACAAGAGTTTTCTGGATTTTGCTCCCCCTCTCCCAGAGAGGAGAGGGGGCTGGGGGGTGAGGGCAATCTTCATTCCACGTAACATCACCTGATCATTAAAATCGAGGGTATCTTGTAGTGAGGCATCTTTATCGAAGTTCCGATAAATTGGCACAAATAATCGAGTTTTACGCGCCGAGATTGGCGAAGCCGCATTGAGAACATGCAGTTTGCCGTGGGGGAAGAAGACCGTTAACTTGGCGGTGAAAGGAACAAGCAGTTCAAATAGTCTGCGCCATATGAAATCTGATGACGCTAAATGCTTCATGCCAAGCACAAAATGGCTACGCCATTTTGTGCTTTGGTATAATTGTGCGGGATGAGCGATTTTGTAATAGCTGATAAGCAACCTCAATAAAATCCAAAGCTGGAGCGTCGAGCAAAGCCCGACGCTCCAGCTTTAGTTTTTATTGAGGTTGCTGTTGGCATTCAGTACACAGTCCAAAAAATTCTAGAGTGTGATAGTAGATTTGGAAAGTATGTTTTTTTGCTAGTTGATTACCCAAATCATGGATGGGGCAAGAGTCGATAGGTAAAGACTTGCCGCAATTGAGGCAATTGAGATGATGTCTATCAGTTGGGGTGACGCTATAGACTGTTTCGCCATTGGGTAAGGTCAGAGCTTTGATTAAGCCTTGTAGCTTGAGGGTATCTAGTGATCGATATACCGTGGCTAGCCCCACACTGTTTTCACTATTGCGTAACTCCGAATGAATATCTTGCGCTGATACAGCGCGATCGTGGTGTTGGAGGAGATGTAGCACTCGTTCTTGACTGCGAGTGAGTTTTTCTTTCATGCTTTTATGGTTTGTTAAAGCAAGCATTAGGCTAGCTTGCTTTAACTTAGTTCAGAACTTAAAAGGATTATAAAGCAGACATGGTGTAAAGCATTTTTCTAATCGTTCACAAGTTTCTGAATTGATTTCTGTAATCCATTGTTTTTGTAACAATTCAGAAATCGTCTGAGTACCATAAATTAGAGCTGACATACCTGCGATCGTTGTACAAAAGTCGATCGCAAGATTTGCTATATCGCTATTACCATAGCGTTTAACTGTAAGCTGACCGCGATCGCCATGAAGATCACCCCTAATTCCAAATACGCCATCATTCCAATGACAATAGGGATCGCTAAGAACAAAGGTAAATGACTCACAGACAATCGGCAAGCCATGCAAAGCGCCTACAATATCGATCGCTCTGACCATCCAAGGCTCAGTCATTGATGAATCTAAGCGTCCTGTATCGCTGAGCCAAGTATGGACGTTTACGCCTAATGGGACAGGCATTTTCAGACTGTGAATTTGATCTCGATGACTGGCAAAGAATTGCAATAGGCGATCGCGTGATTCGAGATCTATCCAAAAAATTGATGAAATTTCAATTTGTCGATCGCGCATTGGCAAATTACCACTGCTATCGATCGTATAGATTGCGATAGCAACAGGTTGGCGATCGCGTTTGATCACCACACAGAGTTTTTGGCGGTGCAGATGCCACCATTGATCATAGGTGAAATCAGTAATTGCCAGACCATGACTGTGGGGCTGAAGAGTTTGAGATCGCAAGTTCTCGTATAGAAAATTAGCCAAAATATCCTTTGCTTCGGTTGCAGCGAGGCGATCGCAGGTCAAATTAGCTACATTTGGTAATTTCAAATAACTTACTAAAGAAGAAATTGGAATATTAATCTCATTAGTGGCATTGGCGATCGCATAGCCTAAGGCTTCATAAAAACTCTCCTTAAATGGCGTAAGCATACTCACGCAAATCCCTTGCATCCGCATTTCTAAAAATGCACTTTTCATGAGTGCCTTTACGCAACCCCGATTGCGATATTCAGGATATGTCCATACGCCGCCGATGCCCCCCATCGTTTTAAGACTGCCACGCACCGACTGCTGAAAACTAAAACATTGCAACGCCGCCACAATTTTGCCATCGATTTCTGCTGCCAAAACCTCCTCAGGATTGATCGCCGTCAAATGAGATCGGGGCAAATCTTGATTAGTCCAACGTGAATAGGCATACAAATCTCCCTTAAGAATTTCAAGACGTTCACTGTTATTGATTTTGCGAATTTTCATTGCCGTTGTATTGCAGCCAAATTTTACCTTTTGTGATTCCCAAGATTTAGGCGATCACAAACTCTGTATATTGTCGCAATCGCAGCATTATTCACAAATAATGCTGCGATTGCTTTTGTAGAAGATATAGGGCTAATAGTCATAGAATTAAAAAATGGAGAATAGGAGGCTCGAACCCCTGACCTCTGCGGTGCGATCGCAGCACTCTACCAACTGAGCTAATTCCCCGACAGGCTATAGATACTAACATAAAATAAAAAACAGCGCGAAGCGCTGCTTTTTATTACAGCAATTCTTATTATGAAACCGCTTGTGGTGTTTCCAGCGCCAAAGGCTCTGGAAACACCACAAGCGGTTTTAGAAAGTCCACCTACGGCGGACTTTCTAAAACCACTTTTTATAATAAACATTGCTGTTTTTATTATTTGGTGGATATGGGAGCTCTCGCTTCAACATTCATTAAAAAGCGCGTGATCTTCTGCTCGTATCCTGAGCCATCGGGAAACTCCACGGCTAATACAGGATTTTTAATGTTTTCAGATGGAATTTGCAGCATATATACATAATCACCATTATGAAACTCGAAATAATTTCCTTGGTTAGGGTTGTAGGTTCTTGCGGTGAGCTTTACACCCTTAGTGCCATTTTTGTTAACACTCCGATAGTAACGAGGTTGAGAAATATCTTTGGTATCAGCACAAATGTAAAGAGCATAGTCTTTAGTTTCTGCATAGGCAAGAATCCCCCCAGTGCCATCACAGGTATTGTCATTGGCTAGCTCATTGGTTAAGCCAGTCCTTAAAGTCTCTGCGATCGCCTTTTTCTCTTTTATTTCAGCACTTACTAGTAGGGAAAGCCCTAATAGCAAAGTCGCCACAGATTTTTGGAAAATAGATTTAATTAAACGCATCTCAAAACCTCATTCTTTTGCAATTTGCAAGTGCAGAGATAATCGTTGCCCAGACTTACTGTAACAACCCTGAAAACCTTTGTAATCAGCCACTTTGCCTATTCTTCGACTGTATTTGTTATAGTTACTCCAAAAGACTTGATCAGCATTCACTATGACCACGAGCATCACCAATAAAGAATCAACATTAAAAAAAATTGTGCATCTTCTGCGTTGGCACAAACCAGCAGGAAGACTAATTTTGATGTTGCCTGCTCTGTGGGCAACAGTTGCGGCTGCCAAAACCCAGCATCAATTACCACCTCTTGATTTATTGGGTGTGGTGATCCTTGGAAGCTTGGCAACTAGTGCCGCAGGTTGTGTAATTAACGATCTTTGGGATCGCGATATTGACCCACAAGTTGATCGCACCAAAAATCGCCCCTTAGCCGATCGCTCTTTATCGATTCAAGTGGGAATTGCAGTTTTGTTAGTTGCGGGGCTATGCGCATTTTTACTATCGACATACCTCAGTCCTCTAAGCTTTGGGCTTTGCTTTGCAGCCGTACCTGTAATCGCTATTTATCCTGCTTGCAAGCGCTTTTTTCCAGTGCCACAATTAGTACTGTCGATCGCATGGGGGTTTGCCGTATTAATCCCTTGGAGTGCAGTTACTGGCGGACTGGATCGCCATGCTTGGGAGCTATGGGTAGCTGTGATCGCATGGACAATGGGCTTTGACACAATTTATGCCATGAGCGATCGCACTGATGATCTCAAGGTTGGTGTTAACTCTAGTGCCCTCTTTTTCGGAAGATATGTAACATTTGCGATCGCCGTATTTTTAGCGATCGCCCTTGGATGCTTGCTTTGGATGGGTTGGGAGATTCAACTTGGTTACGCACACTACTTTGCTTGCTTGACGGCAGGAGTAATATGGATATGGCAATATAACAGACTGAATCAAGCTGAAATTCCCAGCGATTTATATCAAAAAGCCTTTGGTCAAAATGTCTGGATCGGCTTTATTATTCTTGCAGGAATGCTGCCATCGGCTCTAGGGATTAGCTAAACCCTTAATGCCAGTTTCCTACTCCTGACGCATGATGGCTAGCTAACCTCAGTCTGTTAATATCTAAGTTATAGATAGTTTAAAGAAATACATGAGCAATATTACAGAGAAGATCCAAGAAGAACTAAAACAAGCCAGAGAAACCTGCGAAGTCAGCGGTACTGGCTCCAAGGAATGTGCTGCTGCATGGGATGCAGTCGAAGAGTTACAAGCTGAGTCGTCACACCAAAAGCAGTCAAAGGGTAAAAACTCCCTCGAAGTATATTGTGACGATAATCCTGAGGCAGCTGAGTGTCGTCTTTACGAAGATTAATTGCTTGAAATCTTGATTTCAGATTAGTTGCTAAATAGCATTCTGCAAATTTCCATAAAAAATGGGGCGATTAGCGCCCCATTTTTTATGTAGCATCTTAAATAATTGTCAATTCTCGAAAGTGTTGCTAATACCAAAACACAAAATGGCGTAACCATTTTATGTTTTTAAATCCCTTACAGGGTTTGGTCTTTAATTCACAAAAGTGTGGCAAAACTTCTGTGAATTGATATAACTCTTGAATGTTAAAAAAGAAACCCCTTCTGGGTTTTAAGAGCACAAAATAGCGACACTATTTTGTACATATTGTATTACGCTAAAATTTATCCCTAAATCAGTAAATTTGCCAGATTGTCAGTTACATTGTAAGCTGAATCCCCCTACTATCGGGATTCAGCAATTTTCAAGGAATTGAAAATCGCTATAGTGAAGTACATCTATAGTTGCTAGAGAAATTTGTAGATTATTGGGAATAGGGTATGACACAACTAAGCGTTATGGATTGAGCAAAGAAAGGTGATCCTCAGGCGATCGCCTCTTTGCTCAATCGCTCGCTAGTATCTAAAAGCATTCATGCCGAAGCTAAACTTGAAGCAGAATGTCTAATAATATCCTTACAAGCTTCTCAGATACCCAACCAAAAAGCGGTTGTGACAATTATTCAACGAGGCATGGTCGTTTTACAGGTCAAGCAAATCAAGCGAGTCAAAATTCTGACCTATCGCTCTGATAATCAGTATCTAGCTTGGCAGGATGAAATCGATTTTGGTAACAATGATGCTCCTACCCAGCCTTTAGCAACTCCAAAGATTGACAAGAATAATAATAGCGAACAAGGTCAAAATGTGAATCTTGTCAGCAATCCCAAAGGAGTCATCCTCGTGCAGAAGTCGCCTCAAATCCAGCAAAACTTGCAAGAATACCAAGACATCATTGTCCGCTTTACCGATGAACAAGTTGGTACTGTACGATGTTTAACTACACTCACAGAATTAATTCAGGTAATTAGCCAGCCAAGCTTCTTATTTGCATCTGTCGCTTCTAACCCAAACTTACGAAGTTTGCTTGATATGATCGCCGAATCCAGTAAAACTGATCAGCATGGCGATCAAGTAATTACGAACCTATCGATACTACAGCCAGGACAACAATGGCAAAAAGCCAAAATCCGCCTAGTTACTAAGATATTTTTAGAACCTGCGGAACTTACCCAAGATCAGAATGAGTCAGAAGTCACGCATCAAGGACTTACTTTGGACTTGGCAGAAAGCAATCCTGAATCTATGACTGATGCCTCTCTAGATATACAGCTAAACAATGCTAGTGGAGAAGATGAGCAAGATAATTCTGAAGATGTGATAATTAAGCTAGGCTCAGAATCTAATTCGCAAACATTAACTATCAATTCATTATTTGATGATTTCCCAGAACCACCATTACCAAGTTCTCAATCAACTCAAATAGTTAATGATATAACTGAAAATTCTGATTTTTCAGATTCTCTATTTGATGACTTTATGAATGTAGATTCTGGGAATAGTTATCGTGAAACTGAGAATTTGTCTATTCAGCAAGTAAGTGAGCAAACAAAGCCTACAGATGCAGATGATGATTTGTTTGGCAATTTCTCATCAAATGATGACTCTGTTAAAGCTGGCTTAAATAAATTAGAAGGTGATATAGAGTCTATTAAATCTAGGATTCCCAAGCAGAATCTAGATGAATTTTTGCATCTGATGGATGAAGAAGAGCAGATTAAAGTGAAATCAGAAACTATTAACAACAAAAAAGATATTGACAAAGATGCTCTTCATATAAAAACAGATTTTGGGGCAACAAACATAGAGCGAATATTGAGCAATATGGAGACCATTACTCTTAGAGGCTCAAGTTCAAAATCTTCATCTGATTTTGTCACATTGGAAGACTTTGCAGAAGACTTAAATTATGTTAGCTTCTAACAAATAAAACTTTGGATGTGAACAAAGCCCACATCCAAAGTTTTATTTTTTACCAATCCTCTAAATAGTCTTGCCATGTGGAGGATTTATCCCAATTCACGAAAGTGCAGCAACACTTTTGCGAATTATAGCAATGCAAGAGATAGCTAGGACAAATCAAAACCCAAAAGATGAGTGGCGGCGCGAAGCGCCGCCACTCATCTTTTGGGTTTTATGTCCTAAGGAAAACTTACATTGCTATAAAAAACAAGCCCAGTAAGGGTTTTAAAAGAACAAAATGGCATAGCCATTTTGTTCTTTGATATAAATCCAATAAGGGTTTTTAAATCAAGAAATGGCGTAGCCATTTCTTGATTTGGTGTTATTGCTTGGATGCCTCTAACTGTTCACAAATTTCAACTAAACGGAAGTTTGCAGGAAATTTCCCGTCAACTTTAATCTGCTTGACATATTCAGAAGGAATCCGCCAAAGAAGTTTGCTGTCTAAAGCCTTGATGATATCTCCATGATCGATGACTCCAGCTACTGAGCCAACAGGCGATCGCACAATGACATAACGCAATTGTTTCTGTTCGAGGAGATTCACAACTGTGGAAATTTGCGTTTTGAGATCGACAGTATCAATTTCGTCCAAGGGTTTAATCAGAGCTTGCAAAGATTTTGATTGCCATTCACTGCTGTCAATATTGCGGATCGCGACCGCCGAAATTATTCCGCGATCGCGCCCATTTGAGGAAGCGATGTAAATGGGATTTGCGTCTTTCTCTTCCATTAATAGGAATTTATCAGCAAATTCACGCAATGAAATTTCGGCATCAACAAGGCGGAAATCTCTGGTCATTGCCGCTTCGGCATTAATATCGAGGAGAGCTTGTTGCAAATTATTGAGATAGAGATAGCCTCCTGCATTACCAAATAGAAACCATCCAATAAAGATCAGAAAAATGCCGCCAATAGGACTGTTGAGGGTTACCAATCCTCCCAAAATCATAGTTAAAATCCCGCAAAACTGACCTGATCGCGCTGCCCATCTGATACCAGTAAAGCGATCGCCTGTTATTTTCCATACGGCTGCTTTGAGTATATGACCACCCTCAAAAGGTAGCGCGGGGATGAGGCTGAACATCCCAAAGATGAGATTGATTCTAGCGATATTCAGCGCAATCATTGTCCAAATGGTGCGCATACTGCCAATACTGTCGGGTAATGCCTCAATGGTTTTTGGATTGTTAGAGAAAATTACATCCCCTGCAATTAACCAAGCAGCCGTAAAGCCGATCACACTCAAAACCAAGCTCACTAAGGGTCCTGAGATGGCAATACTAAATACAGCGAAAGGATCTTTAGCTTCCTGTTCAATCGTGCTTGCCCCACCCATAAATTGAATGTTAATCGCACTAACTTCAACGCCACGAGCCTTAGACATGATTGCATGGGCAATTTTATTGAAGGCGATCGATAAAAAGAAAAGTATGGCGGTAATTGCTCCATAGCCAAGCGAAAAAGATGGCGATAGCTTCGTATAGGCAGCACTCAGCCAAACGGCTAAAAAGCCGAGGACGAGAAACCATGATGAATCAATGTATATGGGAATGCCAGAAATGCTGCCGCTGCGGATACCGCCTCTCATGATGTGCCTGTCCTAAATTTTTATACTGATTGGCGCTAAAAGCTTTTGATTACCTTTTGATTACATTTTATAGCAATCCTCAGAGTGTTTAAGAGTAAAGGTTACTTCGCGCATTTACTCTTGGGCTTGAAGATAAGCGATCGCATCTTCTTTGGTATAAATTTCACGATCAATCATGGCAAATCTTAGGCTTTGTATTATTGAGCCCATTTGCTTACCTTTTGTATATCCAAGCTGCGTGAGATCTGCGCCTGTTAATGGAGATTTGACCAATTGCCATTGGCTTAGATATTGCCAAACAATTTGTCGATAAGCTTGTTCACATTTTATTCCCGCCAAGATCAATGTCGGAGTATCAAATTTTTGCAGAACTTGAGTAATATCTGACTTTTTTAAACCAAAATTTGTTAAATCTGGCAAATTTACTATTAAATCCGCTAATTTATGTTGTCTTGTTTTTTGTTCGGGTGTTAACCCTAAATCAAGTTGAGTAGCGATCTGATCTGGTAAATAGGATAGCAATAATTCCAAGCCTAGTTGCAGCGGTGCATCAGTTTTGATTTCTAATCGCTTAAGTAAATTTAGCCAATATTGCGATCGCCGCCATTGATGCTTAAACGAATTAGATAAATCCGATGGCAATGTTAACGCTGGATGAATACATCGCAAAGCACCCAATGTTTGCAAAAGTGCAAACATTGCACCTGCTCTAGGTTCGGCAAGAGTATAAAGCAACTCTGATCGCAATCGCGCCCCGCCAATCGCATCATGGATTCCGCTTGCAGTAGTTGTCATGATTTCTGCATGGGTTTCTGTGGCGATCTCAAAATCCAGTCGCACGGCAAAACGCACAGCTCGAAACAACCGACGTGGATCTTCCTCAAAGCTACCTGTACGGATGGTGCGTAATTGTTTATTGGCTAAATCTGCCAGACCCTTGAAGCGATCTATTACTTGACCTTTAATCCCCAACTGCTGGTCTAGCTCAATAGCTAAAGCATTGACAGTGAAATCGCGCCGACACAAATCATCTTCAAGAGTTGTCGCGATCACTTGTGGATTCGCTCCCGCATAGGCATAAATCTCGCGCCGCGCTGTCGCCATGTCCATTTCAAAGTCTTGATCTGCATCTTGCCAGCTCAATGCTGCTGTCTGAAATTTTTCATGGATTTGTAATTTTGATGCAGGAAGAAGCTCATGCAATGCGATCGCTACTTTAATACCTGCTTTTTCCGCCCCATCAAAAACTAAGTCCAGATCCTTATGCAAAGGCGGTGAGGGATGGTTTGCTCGGACAATGGCATCGCGCACAATTCCCCCAACAGCAAAAGCCCGTAAATTTAGATCTTGGGCAATCTGGGCTGTTTTTAGAATAATTTGCCACTGTAAAGCACTAAAGTAGCGTTCAAAATTTTTCAGATACATAAACTTTAAGCATCATTATGAAACCGATTTTTGGATTTTCAACGCTATAGATATAATTCCAAAACATTTACCGCCTAGTGCGTTGGCGGTAAATGTTTTGATATTGTTAACGCTGTTCGGGATGGCAGATTAAAGGATTGCCGCTATCACAAGTGTCATTAATTGCCGAAATTAACTCATACAATCGTCCAAAACCATGCTGATTAAAGTGCATCTTTATACGAGGCAAATCGATAATATGTGGCTCATTGGCTTCTTTAGGTAGCGCAGAACTGCGCTCGATCTTGCCACTGATTAAGATATCGCTGAAATTATCGTTTAGGAGATCTAGATGTTCGTCAGTAATTTCTATGTGCAATCGAATTACAAATAAATCCTCAACCCATCGACAAGAATGATAAACACTATAAAACGAAGCAATAAATTGACAAGCTTCATCGATATCATCAGTAATTTTGTAAAGACTACGGTCTTCTTTCGTAATCAATCCTCTTTCGAGTAAATTATTCTGTACAAATACATCCCAGTCATTCCAATAATCTCCACCCTGTTTGTCGATTAGGACGATCGGGCGCGGCGTTGTTCTTCCTGTCTGACAGAGCGTTAAACATTCAAAAAACTCATCCTGAGTACCAAAACCTCCAGGAAAAAGCGCGATCGCGTCACTCTCTTTTACAAAATAAAGTTTGCGCGTAAAGAAATAACGAAACCTAACTAAACGCGAAGCCTCAGGTACAAATCCATTACTCGATTGCTCAAAAGGCAGGCTGATATTTAAGCCGAAAGAATTATTTCCTGCGCCTTTATTTCCTGCTGACATGATGCCGCCCCCAGCCCCAGTAATCACCATGAACCCTTGTTTTGTGATTTTTTCAGAAAACTCAAAGGCTTGGCGATATTCAGGTGCATTTGCTGAAGTACGCGCTGAGCCAAAGATACTCACTTTACGATTAAAGCGATGAGGGTAAAACATAGCGATCGCTTTTTGCATATCCTGCAAAGAACCTGTCAAGATTTTCCAATCTAGACGCTCTGACTCGGTCTGACTAAGTTGGGTGATCGCTTTTAAAGCATTGTAAATTAGCTCTCCATGCTCGGTTGCCTCAAGATTATCAACCAACTTATGCAAATCATCAGAAAGCGCTTCGATATCTGAACGTGAAGGATTTATAGCCATAAAAGTTATTTTACAGTGATTTACTCTCTGATAAAGTCCATAATTTTTTTAAAAGCTTTGCACAGCAAAGCTTTTAAAAAAATTATGGACTTTATGCATTTAAGTAAGATAATAAGTGTGTAATAAAAATTAACAAACAATTAACACTCAACTATGGCGAACATTACGTTTGTGAATGAAGGAAAAGAAGCGATCGCTATGGATGGCGTTAACCTTCGTATAAAAGCTCTCGAAAACAATATCGACATCTATAAATTTGTTGCGAAGCTCACCAACTGTAATGGTTATGGACAATGTGCCACCTGTGTAGTCGAGATTGTAGAAGGTTTGGAGAACCTTTCGCCCAAAACAGAATTTGAAGAAAAAAAACTTAAAAATAAACCAAATAATTACCGTCTCGCCTGTCAAACCTTGGTAAATCAAGGAAATGTAAGTGTAAAGACTAGACCATAGTTTTTGGCTTTTAGCTTTTAGCTCTTAGCTTCTAGCTGTTGGCTTTTAGGCTGTACCACTAAAATCTTAGGAAGGAATTCAATAGCCAATAGCTAATGGCTAATAGCTATTGGCTAAAGATGTGCGGTAAAACGTACTCATTACGAGTATGCACAAACAAACGATCAGTGCTACGTTAAACTAAAATAATTGTCTATGAATCCTTTAGGCGACAGAGAAACCCCCTATGGCGCGTGATTATTACGAAATCCTTGGAGTCGATCGCAGTACTGACAAAGAGGAAATCAAACGAGCATATCGACGTTTAGCTCGAAAATATCACCCCGATGTCAACAAAGAAGCGGGGGCAGATGAACGATTTAAAGAAATTAACCGTGCCTATGAGGTTCTCTCGGAACCAGAAACTCGTGCGCGTTATGATCGGTTTGGAGAAGC
This sequence comes from Pseudanabaena sp. M085S1SP2A07QC, assembly GCA_020404895.1. Lineage (GTDB taxonomy): Bacteria > Cyanobacteriota > Cyanobacteriia > Pseudanabaenales > Pseudanabaenaceae > Pseudanabaena. Next base: position 27,465 of record JADBWK010000030.1, read on the forward strand.
TGGAGTCTCAAGCGGTGGCGGTGGATCACCTGACATGGGCGATATGGGCGGATTCGCCGATATCTTTGAGAGCTTCTTTAGCGGCTTTTCTAACACTGGCCAGCAGCAGCAAGCTCGCCGTCGCAGTGGCCCCACTCGTGGTGAAGATCTCCGCTTTGATCTAAAACTAGAATTCCGCGAAGCCGTATTTGGTGGTGAGAAGCAAATCAAAATTTCTCATCTTGAAACTTGTGGAACTTGTGCAGGTAGTGGCGCAAAACCAGGAACTCGCCCTCGTACTTGCGGCACTTGTAGCGGCACTGGTCAAGTTCGCCGTGCTACACGTACACCCTTTGGCAGCTTTACGCAAGTTTCTACCTGTCCCACTTGTAATGGCACTGGTCAAACTATTGAGGATAAATGCGAAAGCTGTAATGGTCTAGGACTAAACCAAGTTACCAAAAAATTAAAAATCACGATTCCCGCAGGTGTCGATAGTGGTACAAGACTGCGGGTATCTAGTGAAGGTGATGCGGGACAGCGCGGTGGCCCATCAGGAGATCTCTATGTTTACTTGTTTGTTCAAGCTGACAATGAGTTTGAGCGTGAAGGCATCAACGTTTTATCGGAAATCAAGATTAGCTATTTGCAAGCGATTCTGGGTGACAAAATTGCAATTAATACTGTTGATGGCAAGAAACCGCTCACGATTCCCGCAGGTACACAATCTGATACGGTCTTGACCCTAGAAGGTTTGGGTGTTCCCAAGTTGGGTAATCCTGTCGCTCGCGGTGATCATTTAATCAGAATCAAGATCGATATTCCGACCAAAATCGGGAATGAAGAGCGCGAAGTGCTTGAGAAGCTCAAAGAGAAGCAACTTGGCAGCGCGGCTAAAGGTGGTATTGGTGACATCTTAGGCGGTATATTTGGGAACCAAAAATAAACTATAAACTTGAAAAAGCCTTGCAAAGCAAGGCTTTTTCAAGTTTATTTATAATATTCTTTTGAAGCTTACGACAAAAATATATGTGCATTCAGGCTACCAAATCCATCGATTTACGCGACGTTCCCTGTCCACTCAGTTTTGTGCGAGCAAAATTGCATCTAGAGAAACTGGAAACTGGGCAATTGCTAGAAGTACTACTAGATGGTGGTGAGCCAATTGAGCAAGTTCCCAATAGCCTTATTTCTGATGGTCATCAGGTAAAAGGCATCGAAGAGCGCGATCGCTTTTTTGCTTTGACAGTCCAAAAAGCATGATGCAAGCAACCCCATGCTGGCTATAACAGGTACAGTCTTGGCTGTACAAGCCAACTATTATCGCGTGATCTTAGATCAAGCTTTCAGTCTAGAGTTGCTTGATGAATCGGGTCAAAAATTTAGTCAACTTGTCCATGAGCTACTCTGTACCCGCCGCGCCCGACTCAAAAAAATTGGTCAGCAGATCTGTGTAGGCGATCGCATCACTATCGAAGAACCAGACTGGCAGGGCGGACGCGGAGCCATATCGGAAGTGGAGCCACGGCGTAATTTGCTTGATCGCCCGACTGTAGCTAATGTTGATCGCATTTTATTAGTTTTTGCCCTAGCTGAACCGAGCCTCGATCCACATCAACTCAGTCGATTTTTAGTAAAAGCCGAAAGTACTGGGGTTGATGTTTTGTTGTGCTTAAATAAGCGCGATTTAGTTAGTGAGCAAATATGGCAATCATGGTGCGATCGACTAAAATCTTGGGGATATCCACCGATCGCCATTAGTACTTATACTCGTGAAGGTATTGACGAGCTAGCTCAACATTTACAAACGGGCGTAACCGTCGTCGCAGGGCAGTCAGGAGTCGGTAAATCTAGTCTCATTAATTTATTAATTCCCAATTTACAAGTTCGTGTTGGTGAAGTTTCTCAACGTTTGGGGCATGGGAAACATACTACCCGCCATGTGGAGCTATTTGCATTGCCTGCGGGAGGTTATCTTGCTGATACTCCTGGTTTTATGCAACCGAATCTAACCGTTACACCTCAGGAATTAACAGATTGTTTTCCTGAAGCAAGACAAAGATTAGCTTCAGGAGAAAGTTGTCATTTCAATGATTGTTTACATCGCCGCGACGAGCCAAATTGTGTGGTACGAGGTGATTGGGAACGCTATGAGCATTACATAGCCTATTTAGAAGAGGCGATCGCTTATCAACAAAAGCTAAAAAATACAGCCAATGCTGATGCTTCAGTCAAAGTTAAAGATACCAGTGATGGTAAACAACAGCAAGAGCCTAGATTACTGAAGAAACGCTATCGACGAGAGTCACGTCGTAGCGAACATCAAAATCTAGAAACAGATGATGATTAGAATTATGTATTTGCAAAAGCAGGGAATACATAATTCTAAGTTTTATTAATGCGCTTGTAAGGCACGATATAGTATCTAACGAGCTTCAAGCTTGTTCCCTAATCGAAGGTCGTATCTTAATCGCACATGAAAAAGTATATTTCCCTTGCTGCTGGCTTAGTCTTATTCGCAGTCAGTGCTTGCACAACAGCTACTCCTGTAGCCGATAATGCAACTCCCACTAAATCTGCTTTACCTACAGCTAATGCCACAGAAAAGCCCCCAGAAAAGCCAAAAGATGGGACAACCCCAGAAGTTAAAACTGGCGACAAGCCCGAACCAACATCAAGTGCTAATGGTTGGCAAGATTACAAATCTTCGGCTGGGAAATTTACGGTAGAAGTGCCTAGCAAGCCACAGGAGCAATCTCAAGAGCAGAAGACTAACGTTGGTACAATTCAACTAAATATGGTGATTGCTGAAGCCAGTGACTCAGGGTACTTCATTGGCTATGCTGACTTCCCAAACAAAATCGCCAATCCTGCTGATGTCCAAAAAGGACTAGGAGATTCGGTTAAAGGATCTGTGGCAAATCTTAAGGGAGTAATTAAGTCGGAGAAAGAATACATGCTTGGAGATGTTCCTTGTCGTGATTTTGAAGCTAGTGGCAAAGTTCAGACTACGGATGTATCGATGAAGGGTAGATTTTGTCTTGCAGGAAATCGTTTGTATCAAGTATTTGCGTTAGGTGCTGCCGATAAAATTGCGGCAGCCGATGTTGATCGCTTTATTAAATCTTTCAAGATTGAAAAATAAAAACAAAAAATGGATTGCGATGCAACCCATTTTCTATAAAAAGAGAGGCGACGCATTGCGTCGCCTCTCTTTTTATGACTAAAGAATATAGAGCAATAAAAACAAGACAATCCAGACGATATCGACAAAGTGCCAATATACAGAGGCTGCCTCGATGCCGAAGTGACTGGTGTTGCTGTAATGTCCCGCTTTGAGCGATCGCACTAACACAGTTGCAATCAGCGATAAGCCGATAATTACGTGCAAGCCATGAAACCCTGTTAACACATAAAAAGTACTAGCAAACAGGTTGGTGGTCAGACCAAACTCTAGATGTTGGTATTCATAGATTTGACCAGCGATGAATATTGCACCCATGATAAAGGTGGCAAGAAACCATAGCTGAGCAGCCTTGATCTTATTCTCTTTGACCGCATGATCGGCTTGGTGAATCACAAAGCTGCTAGATACTAGAATAATTGTGTTGATGCCTGGTAGTAGTAATTCGAGTTCAGGCGTACCTTCTGGAGGCCAAGATGTTGCCACAGAACGAAAGGTTAAGTAGGCAGCAAATAAGCCAAAAAATAGCATTCCTTCGGAAATAAGGAAGACAATTAAGCCAAAAACCCGTAAATCGGGATGTTCGTAATGCCCCGCTTCGGCAGCATGAGCATGGATTGCATCATCTTGCGTTGGGTCAGTAACTGGAGCGATCGATCCTTGCATAGGTAAATGTTTGGATAAATGGATAAATACAGACAAGGGGTGTTGGGCTTAGAAACTGTCTCGATCCCCCCCAGCCCCCCTAAAAAAAGGGGGGGGAATTAAATTCTTCCCCCTTTTTAAGGGGGATTGAGGGGGATCTCTTACAGCTTTAGACTACAGAAAACAATTCTTAAATGATTTCTTAAGTTAGAGCTTGTGAAGCTGAGATCGCTGCTTCTTTGCGAGCCTCTTTATATTCTTCGCCGTAGTCATAGGGACCAGTCAATAAGACAGGTTCACCAACCCAGTTATGGGGGATTGGCGGAGAAGAAGTTGTCCATTCCATAGTCAGAGCGTTCCAAGGATTGTCAGGAGCTTGTTCGCCCTTAAACCAGCTATAAACGGCATTGATCACAAAAGGAACTGTAGAAATCGCTAGAACAAATGCGCCAATTGTGCAGATCACATTAATCGGTGCAAATTGTGGATCGTACTGGGCGACGCGGCGCGGCATTCCTTGCAATCCTAGAATATGCATAGGACCAAAGGTTAGATGCATTCCGATGAAGGTCAAAACAAAATGAACCTTGCCCCAAAACTCATTCAACATGCGACCAGTCATCTTCGGGAACCAATGATATAGTCCCGCATAAATACCAAATACACTGCCGCCAAAAAGAACATAGTGGAAGTGAGCTACCACGAAATACGTATCGTGAACGTGAATATCAATGGGGGCTGAACCAAGCATTACGCCACTCAAGCCACCGATTAAGAATGTGGAAATAAAGCCCATTGCAAATAGCAAAGGACTCTCTAAGCGCAACTTGCCACCCCAAAGTGTAGCAACCCAACTAAATACCTTAATTCCAGTTGGTACAGCAACCAACAACGTCGCCACCATGAAGAATACACGCAACCAATCAGGTGTTCCGCTGGTAAACATATGGTGCGCCCATACAAATAAGCCCAAAAAGCAAATCATCATGCTGGAATAGGCGATCGCCTTATAACCAAAAATTGGCTTGCGGCTATGGGGAGGCAAAACTTCAGAAATGATGCCAAATACTGGCAAAACCATTACATAAACGGCAGGGTGTGAATAGAACCAGAATAAATGTTGGTACACGACGGGATCTCCGCCGCCAGTGGGGTTAAAAAAGTTTGTGCCAATCAATAGGTCAAAACCTAGTAAAACCATAGCTCCTGCTAATACAGGAGTAGCTAATAGAGCTAGCACTGATGTTGCCATCATCGCCCAGCAGAATAGGGGCATACTAAACAGATCCATTCCAGGCATCCGCATCGACCAGATCGTGACGATAAAATTCACCGCCGCCAAAATCGAGGAAGTCCCCACTAAAAGAATGCTACCAATCCAAATAACTTGACCAACATGTTCATTTGTCAAAATGCTTAAAGGTGGATAAGCCGTCCAACCAGTTGAGGCAGGTTCAAAGAAGAAGCTGCTCATCAACAACATCCCCGCAGGAATCGTCAACCAAAAGGCGATCGCATTTAAACGCGGAAAAGCCATGTCCCGCGCTCCGATCATCAATGGAATCAGATAGTTGCCAAAGCCTCCAGTTACAGCAGGTACGATCCATAAAAAGATCATGACCGTACCATGCATGGTGAAGAGGCTGTTGTAAAAAGCGGGATCGACTAAATCAGAGTCTGGGGTTGCTAACTCAACTCGAACAGCAGAGGCAAGCAGTCCCCCTACTAAATAAAAGACAAACGAAGTGACGAGATATTGAATCCCGATAATTTTATGATCGACGCTAAAGGTGAAAAATTCCCACCAAAGAGTTTTTTGGGGTTCGGCTCCCAACGCGCCCGAACTTTGGGTTGGTATGAGTGTCTGGGTCATAGAGTAATTGGTAATTCGTAATTGATAATTCGTAATTCGTGTTCAGCCTTTAATGACTCATATGCATCATGTGCATATCTCCACCAGCTTGAGCGACTTTACCAGCGAGGTATTCTTGATCAGACATCTGGGTTACAGAGACTGGACGGGAAGCCACGATCGCATCGGGATCGTTACTAGCAATTTCTTGCTGCTCTTTTAACCATTTTGAATAGTCTTCAGGAGTGTCAATTACCATCGTGGTACGCATACCGCCATGGTAAGAACCGCATAGCTCAGCACAGACTACTGGATATTCACCAACGACGCGAGGGGTAAATTCTAGATAGGTTTCGCGACCAGGAATAACGTCTTGTTTGATACGTAATTGCGGAACCCAAAAGGCATGAAGGACATCAACGGCATTCATGTTTAGGCGAATTTTTTTACCAACAGGAACATGCAATTCAGCAGTAGCAATTTCGTCTGTGTAGTTAAAAATCCAAGCAAATTGCATGGCGCTAACGTTGATAGCCAAAACATCATCGCTACCAGCAGGAAGAGTACCTGCCATTAATACTCCGTCGCTATTTGAAGAGGCGAGGGTTGCTTTTGACATAGGCATACCACCTCTTTCGGATTTGGCTACTGTCTGGTGCATCCCTCCATGAGCCATGCCGCTAAGGTCTTGAGTTCCTTGCATGGCGGTATAGACATCAAAGCTATAAATCGCTACCCACATTACGATAACTGTGGGGATCGCTGTCCAGATGATCTCAATACTCAGGTTTTCGTGAATGGCGGGACCGTCAGTGTCATCACCTTCACGGCGACGAAACTTGATAATCGAATAGATCAATACGCCCTCTACTACGAGGAAAAATCCGAAGGCGATCGCTAAGATCGTGTTAAAAAGCCCGTCATATAAGACTGCTTCGTCACCTGCGGCAACTGGGAGTAAGCCATTATTGCGCCCGTACCAAATGCTAGCTGCAAAAATCAGCCCAATGATGACGACTACTGAAATTAAGTTGTTTTTTCTCATGATTAGGTTGCCCTATCTTGCTGCTCCTATAAAGTGCATTTGGATCAAGTGGAGCTTACTGGTAGCTCATTTTCTAAATAAGGACAGATTGACATATTGTCTATACTTGCATCGATTTATAGAATGCGGGGCATTTGTTTGTAATCTTTTAGCTATTTCTTTGGGATCACTCTTAAATAAAATCCCTAACTGTGTCTGTAAATACATTCGCATTAGTTAAAAGCATCAAAAGCCAGAATTTAGACAAGGCAAAAATATCAGCAAAACTTTAGCTGATTTGATACAATAACCATATAAGGCAGGATCTAAAAATTTGCTTTAGCTGGCAAGATCCCTGAGTCATATCCTTGGAGTTTGAGGCGATGATTGATTGGTTAGTTCTTTGGGGTGTGACGCAGGCGGCAGGTGTAGTCGTTTCGTTTATCCCATTTTGGAAAGTCTGGCTCAGGATGCGGCAAAGGATTATGGGAAGGACTTTTTTAAGGATTGTCTGAAAAAGGCAATCCGCTTGCCTTAGCCTGATGTGATGAAGTAAGCATATGGGAAAGCGCTCAAAGAATTTTTGGAGTTAATTGAGTATGAACTCAAAGAGGAGGGGCATCAAGAGGCAGTCATTAAATAATACGGTAGTGTTTCAGGTTTGTTGCAAGATAAAAGACTGAAATTTACAATAGACCAAGAAAAAAGCATGGTATTAGAAGCAGTTGAATGTCCAACCTGTGGAGGGGTAAATATTCATAGACATGGACAAAGTGCTACAGGCAAAAAAAGATACATTTGTCGTAACGAAAACTGTACCCGCAAGACTTTTATCCTCGATTACACCTACAAAGGTCATCTAGCAACAGTAAA
>JADBWK010000031.1 GCA_020404895.1 Pseudanabaena sp. M085S1SP2A07QC
GCTGTAACTTGAATTTTACCAACTTCACTATGGGATTCCATGCGACTCGCCACATTTACCGTATCACCCCAAAGATCATAAATAAACTTTTGGGTTCCAATCACACCAGCAATTACTGCTCCCGTATGAATACCAATGCGGATTTGTAGTGGTCTACCTGTCGAGATACGGAGTTCATTGACTTTCTCAACCATATCCAATGCCATCGCCGCGATCGCCTCTGCATGATTTGTTCTGGCAATTGGAATACCCCCAGCTACCATATAAGCATCACCAATAGTTTTGATTTTCTCTAAGCCATAGATTTCGCAGAGAGTATCAAAATTAGAAAAAATTAGATTTAGCAGATCAACTAAATCCTGAGGAGAGAGTTCTGAAGACATTCTGGTAAAACTGACCAGATCAGCAAAGAGAACTGTCACAGACTCGAAACTATCAGCGATGACCCCATGCGCTTGTTTTAGACGATCAGCGATTGCTTTTGGTAGGATATTTAGTAACAATCGCTCTGATTTTTCTTGCTCCACAAACAGGGCTTCTTCGGCAAGTTTACGCTTTGTAATGTCATCTAGTACCCCCAAAATACCTATAGTCTTACCATCTGCATCAATAATGGGTAATTTACTAACATCTAACCAAATCGATTGCCCTTGCTTATCAGGATTAATTTTGCGCTGAATTAGATGCATTTCAGGCATATTTGATTCCATAATTTGCCGATCATGCTTACGGAAGTTATCGGCTATTTCGGGATTACTAATCAGATCATAATCAGTCTTCCCAATTACACTTTCAGGTGAATCAAGCTGAGCATACATCGCCCAGTTTTTATTACAGCCTCGAAAAACTAAATTGACATCCTTCCAGAAAATCTGTTGAGGAATACTATCGATAATTAATCGTAAATAAGCTTCCTGTTCTTTGAGTGCATGCTCTGCTTTAATTCGCGCCGTAATATCCTGAAAACTCCAGACGCGACCGATTATCTGATCTGCAAGCTTCTGTGGGCGCGAATAACGCTCTAAGATTCTGCCATCGATTAATTCCAGCAAATCATAGCTTTCCATTTCAGAATTACAGTAGAAATTATGCGATCGCTGCATAAATTTCTGAGGATCAACCATTTGTTCAGCAAGAAATTCTAATCGCAGGGAATAATCAGTAATGGATAGGATCTCTAGAGATAAAGAAAACATATCCACAAACTGTTGATTGTAGGTAGTGACACGCCCAACATGATCTACAACCAAAATGCCATCGGCGACTGATTCAAAGGTTGCTCTTTGTAAGCTTACAAATTCTGCTAAATCCGCAGTACGCTCCGCAACTCTCTCTTCTAGCTCTTCTTTGCTTCTTGCAAGCATCATGAATGAAGTTTGCAACTGTTGTGCCATCTGATTAAAAGATTCTGCTAAAACCGACAACTCACGAATATTTGCCGTTTCAATGGGATGGTAGGGCTGTCCACTTGCAAGGTTGGCAGAGGCAGATAGGGTAGCAAGTAAATGAGATGCTTCGATGAGCCTCTCCACAGGTTTAGCAATCCATTTGGATGTGTAAAAGCCCGTCAGAATAGCAAAAACTAACGCTAGGGCACATAAAACAATAGTGTTACGAGTGTTGATATTAATTTGATCACGGAAGTCTTGCTCTGATACAGCTACGATTAATAACCAGTCTAATCCTTGAGCATTCCTTAACTTTGTAACCTGCACATATTGTGTAGCTCCTTCCCATTCTATTTGAATCTGTTGATGATGAGGAATATCAGCTAGATTGGTATATCTTTTTTGCAGATTTTGAAAAGCTAAACGTAGTAAAGGATTTTGACTTTGGAGAGCATGAATCCGCTTTTGTCCTTGCGATGTATTTATAAATGGATTCTCTGAAGTTGAAGTAGCAACTATTTCGCCTGACTGCTCTAGAATAAAAGCCTGTCCTGTTTTAGAGATCTGTAACTGTCGAAGAAATTCGCCAATTTGAGAAAGTGTTAAGTCGATCGCTAAGACTCCACGTAAGTTTCCTGATTCACCATAGATTGGCACAGAAGCCGTAATCCCTAAAATAGGACTTGCCACAAACAGATAAATAGGACTCCAAACTGCTTGCTTTGCTCTAATCGCTCCTTGATACCAAGGGCGATCGCGAGGATCATAAATATCCGATTGAATTTGATTGAGAACTTTACCATTGGCATCTAAACGATAGACAACTTTTTGTCCTACATCTTTTTGCCCTAAAGATGGGGTCAACAAAAGTGATCGGTGTAAGACTAAATCATTTTCGCCTCTGCGTTCAACCCCAATAAATTGACCTTGAGGATTAGCAGCATAGAAAAAATGTAAATTTCGTGATTGTCTCATCTGCTGCCAAAATAAGTTATCTAACTTATCTAGGTCTTCTAAAGCCAAATTACCGCTCCTTGCATTTACACCATAGGATTGGAGAATTTCTAAAGGTGTATCAAAATATCCGCGTACATGAGTTTCAATGTTATTGCTGACTTCCTGCCCAATTAGAGGTGCTAGATCCTGTGTTGCCTCACGGCTACTCTGTACTGATAGCCATCCTGTGATCCCCACCGCCGCGATCACCTGTGTCACAAGTGGAACAATCAGCAATATCTTCAGAGAAAGCTGATGGCGATCGCGTCGAGGTTTGGCATCATGATGTAACGGAGCAGACATACAAAAGCTGCACTAGAAAATCTTTATATTGCCTATAATAAGTTGATCTTCGCCTAAATTTACGAGTCTGCGACTATTTGCTCAATAAACATTTTAGGACTTACGCAAGAACCATAGGAATAGAAGGATTTTTAAGTTGGGATCTTAGTACAGGACAAAAAGTTGCAAAAGTAGGCAGGAAAGGGTTTTATAAAAGATAATCACATCACAAATAAAACCCCCTATGAAAGAGATTAGCGTATTTCGCGAAAAGTTGCATGAACATCTGCAATGGAATAGAGCAAGACTCTTATTTGTGTCGATGTTCCTGATCGCACTAATGCGAGTAAAGACAGTAA
>JADBWK010000032.1 GCA_020404895.1 Pseudanabaena sp. M085S1SP2A07QC
CCAAATGGTTTAAGGAGATTAACCAGTTTAACTAAGGCTTGCTCTTGATGGGGTGCTAATACATAAGCTAAAACTACTCCACTTGCATGATCAATGGCGTGCCATAACCATCTTTGCTGTTTTTTACGGGCAACAAAACTCCACATCTCATCCATCTCTGCGGATTCAACTTGATACAGATCGACATCTACTATCTCTACATCCAGTTGCTCTAGTAATGGATAGTTGACAGTTTCTATATCTTCCTGCTTTTTTTTAATTCGTTGATCACTGTGGTGGGACTGATACCTAATAAACCCACATTCCGCACTTCTTAATATTTATTCAAGATTTTTTGCTGATAAATTAGCTGTGATCCTTTATCTACAAGCGTTATGGCAATATGTAGGAAAACTAAGCTATGTAAAGGATTGTATTCAATTTTCTCAATAGAGGTTAACAATTGAAAATATTTTTCGGATTAGAGTCCTAGCATGACAGATTTTCGTAAAAAGATTTTTGCCTATGTTAAGAAGTTTGCAAGTATGTTAAGAAGTGCGGAATGTCAGTTAAAACCCAAAACAAAAGTGGCGGCGCTTCGCGCCGCCACTTTTGTTTTGGGTTTTGATTTGTCCTATAGCAACGTAAGAGATAGATAGGACAATTCAAAACCCAAAATATGGCAGAGCGAAGCTCTACCATATTTTGGGTTTTATGTCCTAAGCAAAGCTTACATTGCTATATATACCAAGAAATGCAAAAAATGTAGGGGCAATTCATGAATTGCCCCTACACTTTTTTTGTCACACTCAAACTAAAGATTGATATTATTCTTCAAACTGCCAACGATCTTGAGAAGCAGCTTCGTCGAAGAATCGTTTAGGGCGCAAAGTTAGAGTGATTTTACCAAATAGCTTCACATCTGGTGAAGACTCAAACCATGCAAACTTGAGGTTCCCATCTTCATCAGCGATCGCAAAATAGCCGTTTTCATCCCAATCACGTTGGGCGCGATCGACTAGTACTAAAACATCTTCAACGCGATTGCGAATCGTACTAACAACCTCTTCTTGAGTAATTGCTGCTTGCAACGTATCTGTATTACATGAAACGATCACTCCATCTTCCGCTTCATGAACCACAAACCATCCTGGCAGAGTTGCCCATGTGGACTCACTAGAGGAATGTACAATCCCAAAAGGAGTCATTTCATCAGTAAATGGAACTGCTTTAAACTGCTCAATTGACATTGGCAAAGTCCCGACGACAGGCAAAATGCGAGGGATACTATCTTCGGAATCGTAACGGAAATTGGGCAATTTGGGAGCTTTCTTTTTGGAGGGGTTAGCCATGTCAGTGAGCAGACGTTCGATCGCCGATCTTGCCTTTTCACTATGAGCAAAACGCAAGCCCCGCGCAATCAACCTTGTGCGTTCTTGCGGATCGATTTTTCCTTGAGCAGCTTTCAGGACTTGTAATACAACTGCATCCCCAGGGTGTCGGGTAAATCCTTCAGGCAAATTTGCCACTGACGAAGCTTCTTTAATCGCCTTGACCACATCTTTGGCTTCTAAAACATCAAGATTCTTCTCAAGAGCAAAGGTCGCCATCGCTACTCTTTCAGACTGATTGAGTACGCGCAACTCATTGAGAATGTCACTTCCTTTTTGTTCAAAATGCGCAAGGACAATATCAGTAGCGTTTCCTGCCTGTAGGCTGGCATAGACTTGTGAAGCAACGACAATCTGATTTTGTTGAACTGGCTCAAAACCCGTATTTTCAAAAATTGCGAGGGAATTCTCTCCCATTTTTTGTAGCATTTGGCAAGCAATTCCCCACTGCACCCAAGTTCCTTCTTTGTGGCGTAAGAGTTTCAAAAGTCCTTCAGAGTCGGTGGGAAGTGTGGGTACTGGGGTTGGCATAGTTGTAATACAAATTTAAGTGAGTGCGATCTCTCTATCGTCATAATCATCGCACTTTAGATGTTAATTTGAGCAATGCGTAATTCCTAACTATTTGATTTGCTGAATCGCTTTGGTAATACTCTAACCTGCATTATTCATCAGAATCGGCAAAAATCCTCGAAAGCCTTACTAAAAGATATATCTAGCGATTTGCAAAAAAAAGTCTGTTTTTTGAGGTGACGACACCATTAGGATTTCATGGATTGGTGAATAATTCAGGCTCAATAATTTATAATGTATCGTCAAAACAGTGAAGTTTTCACTCTCAGTGTCTCTCTTTCTCGTTTGTTCAATTTCTTTTATTATCTTCTAGTTCTAGGACACTTTTGTAGAAATGGTACAAGCTTTAAATCTTTGATATGCTTACGCATAAAGACTTAATTTAATCAAGATGAATTTCAAGCAAGCATTTTTTTTTAGCATAGTACTATTCCTGCTCTCTCTCGCAGTGATGGCAATTTCCTTCGTCTTGGGGGCTCCCACTGAGATTTTATTCAGGGCTTTTCTTTCCACCATATCGCTCGTTGTGTATGCTATGACAGCACTTTGTTGCTCTTTAGTCTTAGATCGTCCAAATTTAAACGTATTTGGGAAAATTGGGGTGGGGATATCGATTATTGGTGGAGTATTTGCAATACTGAGCAACTTTTTCATAAATAGTCTTGATGGATTTGCTTCAGTAGTTATGTGGCGATATATATTTCTGATTATTGCTATTTCTCTTGCCCACATTTCCCTCTTAATGAAGATCGTCACAAATAATTTGTTCGTGCGTTTTGCTCGGGGGCTTACTATAAGTTCGATCGCTTTGGTCGCGTTGGGTTTTCTGAGTATTGTATTACCGTCTGGGTTTGGATTCGCTATGCCTGAGTCAGTCTTCACGATCTCGATAATCCTTGACGTACTGGGCACTCTTGCCACTCCAATCCTCAATAAAGCCGTCAAATCAACCTAATTGACAGATATTAAATATAAATAGAATAATACAAATATTGTTCACAATTATGTAAGATACATCTAATCGATCTATTTGCCTAGCGAGTAGGAGAAGAATAGTACAAAACTTATAGCCCAGATTTACCAAAGAAATCTGAGCTATAAATGTTCAAGAATGAATTAGAATTGCTATGAACTTGAGGAAGTTATCAATGACTGATACTTTTATAAATATAAAAACTTTCCTGCGAATCAACAATCTCAATGTTAGGTGTTAAGACAACCTCTATGGCTTATTACAACTGTTAAAACAATAAAAGCGGCAATCTGAGCTAGAAAAGACCACCTTTTTTCCCAACATAAATAATCTTGTCTTGTTCGAGCTGACTTTCCAGTGAAACCAAACTCATCTAAGGAAAATACAGTACCAAAGACTCCTTTATATCCTGTGGTTTACTGCATATTCTATTTTCTCCTACCTCTTCTTAATTTAGGCTGATATACTTACTGATGCAAAGGTCAAAGCATATAGGTAAATGAAAGATTCAGATTCCTATAACTATTCAAATTCTCAATAGTTTACCTTAGATCAATCTGCTAATCACAAGCTATTTTTAGCTAGGATCTATGGAAAACTCAACCTTCCCAGATTCATCCGTAACTGTAACTTTGACATTATGAGTCTTGCCAGCTTTTTCGGTGGCTTTACAGGTAAATGTCTCTCCTACCTTTTGAATTACGAACACTGTGCCACCACAGTCAGCAGTAGCTTCGGCATTAATCTTTTCCTGAATCGCCTTCTCCGCCTTAGATAAAGGTATAAGGCGCTTAGGTTCTGCGCGGATGTTTCCTTTTTCATCTTTGAAGGTGACTTTTACTGGGAAATTGCCCTCTTTGAGGGTGGCTTCGCAATCAATCACCTTATCCGTTTTTATCGGGTCTACTTCGGGGCAGGAGATAGATTGAATGGGAGAATTAATACCCTCACCAATAAGTATGGGCTTTAGAGATTCAGATACTGTTTTCTCAACCTCTTTGGTGTTGTCAGACTTTTTGCTATCAGCAGTAGTTGCTGGAGTTTCTGTGGTTGTCTTTACCTCAGTTCCACCAGATAGGCTTACTTTAGCTTCACAAGCATAAAGAAAGCTACCCATTAGAGTAACTAGCAGCAACCCACGCAATTTTAATAATGAAGCCATCATGGTTTATGATTTCCTACCTGATATAAAGTTGTGAATTTTGGATATTGAGATGGACTTAATAATGATAGTCTACCCAGCAAAGTGGGAAAACCATCATTATTATTGACTAGAAAGACTCAAGCAACAACTCGTTTAAAGTTATTTTTATGTTCGCGCATCGAGTTCACAAAACGCTCGAATAAATAATCAGCATCATGCGGTCCTGGGCTAGCTTCAGGGTGATATTGCACAGAAAAGATTGGCAAGGTTTTATGTTCTAAACCTGCGACGGTGCGATCATTGAGGTTGATGTGGGTCAACATTGCAGGTGATGTATCAAAGGATTCACCTGTGAGAGCAAAACCATGATTTTGGCTAGTGATTTCGACACGACGATCAGCGTTTTCAGCTTGGTTTTGAGCAGGTTGATTTAAGCCACGATGTCCAAACTTAAGCTTGAATGTGTCGCCACCCATTGATAAGCCCAAAATCTGATGTCCTAAGCAAATACCAAACATCGGCTTGTCCGCAGCAAGCAAAGCCTTAGCAGTTTCGATGCCTTGGGTAACGGCAGCAGGATCGCCAGGCCCGTTTGACAGGAAAATTCCATCAGGGTTATAGGAGAGAATCTTTTCGGTGGGGGTGTCGGCTGGGACGACGATCACGCGGCAACCATAGCTAGCAAGGCGGCGGAGAATATTACGCTTGACTCCGAAGTCGATCGCTACAACAGTCATCGCTTCACCTGTTAACTGTGATGGTTCGATAAATTCCCATGCAGGTAAGGTTTTGTCTGCCCATTCATAAATGCGATCGGTTGAGGCGGCTTGAGCAAGGTTTTGACCTTGCATCGAGGGAGCTGCTTTTACTTGTGCTAATAAGGCTTCAGAATCAAGAATTTCCGTGGAAATACCGCCATTCATCGCACCTAGAGATCGCAACTTACGGGTAAGAGCGCGAGTATCAATTCCTGCAATGCCGACGACATTATGAGCCTTGAGGTAATCGGGCAGAGACTGACGCGATCGCCAATTACTCGGTACAGCCGTAATGTTACGAGCAATTACACCACGCACCTGTGGGCGATCGGACTCATCATCTTCAGGGGTTACGCCTGTGTTGCCAAGTTCGGGGCAGGTAAAAGTTACAATTTGGCCTCGGTAGCTGGGATCGGTCATTACCTCTTGGTAGCCAGTCATACCCGTATTAAATACTACTTCGCCGATCGCGGTTCCTGATGCGCCAAACGAATAGCCACGGTAACAAGTACCATCTGCCAAGACCAAAATTGCTGATTGCTTTGTTGCCATATCTTCAAATACTCGTTCGTTGCTGTCCACTATTCAGTTACTTATTTTGGACACTAGCGCACATTCTAAACGTTATCTAGGTCACAAGATCAAAAAAGAAGGCTTGCATTGCAAGCCTTCTTTTGATTTAGCTAAGAACTTCAGCGATTTCAATTACTTGACCATCGGGGTCTTTGACCAAAAAGTTGAGCGGCTTTTCGCTACGGACTTTGTGTTTAATGCCTTTGACTTGAATCTGCAATAAGAGTTGCTCTACGCAATCGCGATTAAAGCAAATATGTCGTCCTCGATTTGCGTCGGTAACATTTGCTCCAGGGACAATGTGCAATTGGACATTTTTCTTTAGCTGATACCATGCGCCATCCATGTCTGCTGAATATTGCTGCGATCGCGATCGTCTGGCTTCGGCAGGAATATAAATGGGATCGGCAGGTGCGCCCATGCCATATTCGTAGCCATAGTAATAATGTAGCGGCACATCAGCGATCGGCAGTTTCATTTCGCCTTCATAAAAATATCGCGCTTGATCGAGGTTGGAAACCATGATCGTGTGCACTTTCGGTGCGCTGGTGAGAAACATCCACATGGCAACTGCGTATGCACCGAGGAGCATAACCATGATGCCTTGAGTAGAAAAAATTGACTCCATCGTAAAGCAACTACATATTAAGAGACCTAGCTTTTTAGTTTAACTCAACTGTCATAGCTTTAAGTCACAAACTACACGATCTGACTAAAAGTCTGAAAGTGTATCTTTGTTTTAGCCTTATAGTACAGATATTGTTCAAACCGTTAGAAAGGTAAAATTAGCTGTCTCACTCTGCTTTTTCTGATAATATCCTTGCGCCTTAAATCAGGACTTTTGCTGGTAACGACTTTACCTTCTCGGACAATTTCAATTAGTTGATCTTCCCGAAGCTGTCTAATATATTGTTCATAGTGAGATCTCCTAGCAGGATTTAGCTCCATTGTTTTCTCACTAGCTTCTCGAAAAGTAATACCATCTGGATGACTTTCCAGAACTCTTCCTAAATCTCGACTTAGTAATTCAATACATTCCTGATCTTTAGATTTCTCAATCTCAAACTTAAGTCTCATCTGGTTTCTTTCATAATAGTCTACTGTTCTAAATCCGAAGCCATAGACGTTAAAGAAATATTCATAGCCAAGCGTATTTTCTTCCCAAAAACTATCCTTCATTACTTCTAGTGCAGTTAAATTCTTGGATAGATGGAGTAGATAGTATAAAACTCTGGTATCTCCTTTAGGAACAGCTGCAAAGCTAAAAACATGCTTTGCTTTACCTTTTTCTCTGAATAGTCGCATTGACTCTTGTCTTAAATACAACTGTACTGATGAGCTAGTTAACTTAGAATTACCGGCTTCTTGATAATATCCATCAGCCTCTAAAACATCTTCAAATCCACGTTTTAGATTCTCATCCCTTCCTGAAATAAATCTGATGATATAGTCAATCATAAACGTGTACAAGATCTCTGATTTATTCATGCTTGTAATCTTGCGGATACTCTGCATAGATACATCAGTCCATCCTTGAGGATCAAGTAAGAAGAAAGAGAGTCCTTTTCTTTGATCTGCGGAGAAGACACAATAATTGACGTAGTTTTCAAATTCTCCGCAGATAAACTCACAGTTCTCAGATTGAGAAAACTCTTCAAGCCCCGCTTTTGGCATTACATAATTTTTTAAGCAGTCAATATGATTTTGCTTATCATCAATAAAAATAAACTTAAGGTTGATAGCATATTCTCTTTTTGCTTTTTTATATCCCTCTTGAACTGCTTTAATAAGTCTAATTGGTGAACCGAACCATTCTTTATTTTCGCTTTCGTCATCCTTATATATTCCCCCACCAGAAAATCCATCTATAAAAGTAAATGTATCAACACCTCGCCTCCCTTTTCCATAAAGTGTGATAATCAAATCCTCTACATACTTTTCTATAATTAGATGCTTAGCCTTAGTATGTGGATCAATTGTCGGTATAGAACGACCATCAGCAGACCATAGCAGTTTACTCATATCCTAGAATCATTGAGGTATAAGGGTTTGGTTTAGAATTGATTATACAAGACTCACAGATTTAATCTTTTGTGAAACTGTCGGTTTGATAATAGATTGTTTCTTACTGATAGACATAAATGATAGATTTGCAAGATGCTTTTCCCATTCATCAGGCATCTGTTGCCAAGCTTCTCCATTAAGCATTTTTCCACCTGACTTTGGAGTTAATCCACCCCACTGTTTGAAAAAGAATGCTACGTCTGTTTCTTGGCATTGTTTCAAAATGTCCTCAACCCATACTTTCTCAATCGGTCTGTAGTTTCTACCCGACTCACCGCCCACAATTACCCAATCAATATTAGTCAAGTCTAGTTTTAAAGAGCCTAGTAACGGTTCACAAGACAAAAATTTAACAGAAGCAGGAATATTTCGCAAAGCATCTACACGATTAATATGTTTTTGACTTTCGACTGACACACCCATCCAAATGTTAGGTGACCATATTAAGCTATCTGCTAATTTTGTAAGTCTTTCATGACGTTTAGTCAAAATCTGATAGATATGTTGTGGTGTTTCGTGCATAACCTGAAAGACTTTATGCAAAAACTCAAGAGGAACTTCTTCATGAAACAGATCGCTCATTGAGTTAACGAAAATCCGACTAGGCTTGCGCCAATGTCTAGGCTGATCAATCCGATCCTCATGCAAAGTCAACTTAAACCCATTCGGGAAATTATGAGTAAATCTTTCGGTGATCGCCTCAGCATAGCAATTCTTGCAACCAGCACTGACTTTGTCACAGCCAGTAGTCGGGTTCCAAGTTTTATCCGTCCACTCAATTCCAGTATTAGCACTTGACATAATTCTTAGTTTAACCCGATTTAGTCAAAAAACATAGATTTAAAAGCAAAATAGATTTATGTACGAATATTTATGATATTAAAAACTTCGTACAAATTTTAAAAATCTTGCCGATCGCTTGCTAAGCGTAAAATTTTCCCTGCTAACATCGCAGCTCCAAAGCCATTATCAATATTTACAACACCTACACCCGTCGCACAGGAATTGAGCATAGTCAGTAAAGGCGCAAGCCCATTAAAACTAGCACCATAACCAATACTCGTCGGCACAGCCACAATCGGACAATCCGCCAAACCAGCAACCACACTTGCCAACGCCCCCTCCATTCCTGCCACCACAATAATCACATCAGCATCAGCGATCGCATCACGATGACTGAGCAAGCGGTGGATACCTGCCACACCCACATCCCAAAGTCGCTTAACTGTAAATCCACATAGCTCACCTGTTACGGCAGCCTCCTCCGCGATCGGCAGATCAGCAGTTCCTGCGGTGATGATCGTGATTGTGCCTTGCTTTTTCATGATTGACTCACCGAGGCAGCAAATTTGGGCGATCGGGTAATATCGCAAACCGCGCAAAGATGGCTGAATTAGTTCATAAACAGAAGATGAGATCTTAGTTGCCATTACCAAGGGGTTTTTGGACTCCATCACCTGCATAATCTTGATAATTTGCTCAGGAGTCTTACCCAAACCAAAAATTACTTCAGGAAAACCTGTTCGTAAAGTGCGATGGTGATCGATTTTGGCGAAATCTCCAACCGATTCATAGTGGAGATATTTCAATTCTTCTAAAGCTCTGTCTGGGCTAAGCTCTCCTTTCGCTACTGTTTCCAGAATTTGCTTTAAGTTGTCATGCATAGAAATTAAATGTGCTGATTTAGAGGGCAATGCTTCAGATAGTTTACTGATTTTACGTTACCGTCAATTCTTCGCCACACTTTTCATAGGCTTGTCCGAAAGGCTTTGGAAATATAACAATCCCGCAGAGGTCAGAAACGTAAAGTAAGCGATCGCTTGTCCAAGAAATAGGCGATCGCGAAAGCCAAACAAAGCTTTAAGTAAGATTCCAGGGAATTCTTTGTCAGGAAGAATCTCATGTACATCCCAAACTAAACCACCTAGAAGACAAGAGGTTGGTCCAGTTGTTGTATCAGTTGGGAAGCAAAGCGAAGCTTGCGAGAGTTCAGCGTAGGCTGCTACGGCTTTGTCAAGATGCCCGATCGCACTGATGACTAGCCCTGCAACGATTAGTAATAGAAATATACCCATCGCTTGAAAGAATAATTTGAGATTGATGCGAATCCCGAATTGAAACAGTGCAACCCCGATCGCTACTGCCCCAACTAAACCTGCGATCGCGCCCAAAACTGGCGCAAGTCCGCCTTGCAGCTTAGCGGAGATAAAAATCACCACCTCAAAACCTTCGCGCAAAACTGCGATCAAAATCAGCGTAAAAACCGCCCATCCTGCATTCTTTTCATTCGCGATCGCCTTGCCAATTCGTCCCTCAATTTCACCCTTCAGCGCCTTAGCATTTTCGGTCATCCATACCAACATCCAACTCAACATGGCGATCGCGGTGATTCCCAAAATGCCTTGCCACAATTGCCCATAAAAAGCGGCTTGGTCTGGGTCAGTACTTTCGACCTGCTTTAAAAACCAATTCAGTAATATCCCCACTACAAAGCTAGCTAATACTCCTGTACCAATGCCGCCAAACACCCAAGGGTTAAGCGAACTGCGATCGGCTTTTTTGAGATATGCCATCACGATACCCACCACAAGGGCAGCTTCGACTCCTTCGCGCAAGGTAATCGCAAAAATCGGTAAGGCGGCACTGAAATCCATATAAGTTTCCTTTAGTTTGTTAGTAGCTCTCTCTCATCCTTTATCAAAGGTAACCTATATACATTGTGATCGGTCTTAACAAAAACTAGCCAAATAGCGATCGCCTATCTATCCCCACAACCAGCGCTCGACCAAAAAAATCCATCAAGCCTATCCATTTCCTATAAACTGCGATCGCCCCTATAAAAAAACGTAAGAATAGGGATAAGAGAGATGGAAGAAGGATGGTGTTTCATCGACTTGGGGTTGGTCTTAATCCGCATTGCTAGTTCTTCCACTTTAGCTTCTAAGCCTCGCCACCTCCTCCACACTCAAACCCGAAGCCCGACTAATCGCCAGATCATCCAAAACATCCAACAACTGCCGAGCCATTGCCAATTTGCCCTCAAGCAGACCTTCAGCCTTGCCCTCAGCCTTGCCCTCAGCCTTGCCCTCAGCCTTGCCCTCAGCCTTGCCCTCAGCCTTGCCCTCAAGCAGACCTTCAGCCTTGCCCTCAGCCTTGCCCTCAGCAAGTCCTTGAGCTTTGCCCTCAGCAAGTCCTTGATTGATGGCTTTTTTAATCACATTGCGTTGATCATGGATAAACATCTCCTGCATCTCCATATCTTCAATTTGCTCAGGTGTGAGATTGATCTCATTAGCGATCGCAAATGCTTGACTAATCTCAGGCACAAGATTCATACTGTCAGGCACAATAGCCAACTGTCGTGCACATTTCAAGAAATACAACCACTTGTCCGCCAAGGTTTCTAAATTCTTAACATCCTTCTCAAACTTCGGCAACTCCACAAATACCAACTCAATGTCATAGATTGGATAATCAATCAAAAAATCTTTTTCCTTGAGAATAAACCGCGAAATTAGTTGATTGATTTCTGGAAACATCACAAAATCTGTAATTGTCAGCGCAATTACAGGATTTAATAAACTATAGTCTTGACCAACTCTCAATTGATTAGAATATGCCTTCGCCGCATTATACAAAATCCGCTTCTCAAAACCCTCAATATTCAACACCTGCATCTCGATAATTACAGTTGTCTCATTATCTAGTGTGGCTTTTACATCTAGATAAGTCTGCTTAACACCGCGTATTTTTGGTGCTAGATAAGGATTAAGGATCTCCAAATCTTGGATTACAGGTTTCCCATCATAGAGAATGGCATTGAGAAAGCTGATTAGAATATCATGACTCTGCTCAGAGCCAAAGATTTTCTTAAACGCATAGTCAGTTTTCGGATTAATAAATCGCATAGTTTAATTGGGCAACGCTACATCACATTATTCTAGATTTATCTAAGGCTAAATTTTCCGATGTGGTATGTCGCTTAGTTGCTTGCTAAGAAAAAACATACAGTAAGACATCAATACATTCTTCAACTGTAATTTCCTCTAAGGAATGAAACTTAATTAACTTGTGAAATTAAAACCAAAATTTGTTGGGGTGGGCTGCGCCCGCCCCAACAAATTTTGGTTTTAATTAATTTTCATTCCTAAGTAGGTTGTTGAAATTAAATGTAGGATGGGTTAGCGATAGCGTAACCCATCATCTTTGCAGATATGATTTTACATCACCAATGATAAAGCTTCTCACCAAACTGGGCTTTGTAACTTTAAGAAGTGACGTTTAGAGTTAGACGAATATTGCCTTTTGCTGTCGATGACAAGACAACATTTTGTAGCGATCGCTTGATCAAGTCTACAAGATTTTTATCTGTCACTGTTGAAACCACATCATCCAGTACAAACCTTGTCAATCTGCCATTTTGAATGGGAATCTCTAAGACCACAGTTCCATTGAATCCAGCAGGAACATTAATTGTCTGCAATTGTTGAGCGATCGCCTGTTGCACAATGCTAATATCAACACCAGCAATGCCTGAGATACTCACGATTTGGACTTTTGATACAGTAGATTGTTGGCTTACCTTTGATGGTTCAGCAGGAGAATTAATACTATCAACTTTAGGACTGAGCCTACTGTTAAGCTGATCCCCTCCAGTTAACGTAGATCCTCCTTGTAATCTGACTCGCGAATTATATTGCAGAGGAGGCATAGTCGTGGGGCTTGGTGCAGCAGGCTTGAGACTTCGACTATCGGCGATCTCGCCTGAGGTCACACCAAAATTTACGCCCTGAGGCATTTCTACAGGAACATTTACTGTAACCTTGCCGCCGTCAGGATTGACGCGCACTTCTTCGCTCACGGCAACAAAAGCAGTGTATTGAGAGAGCAAGCGGTAGTTGAGAGCAGTTTGAGTTACTGCATCAACAATTGATTTGACTTCGCCGCTAAACATCTGATTCATTAAATCTTTAATGCGAGCGCGTCCCCATAGTTGGGCAATACCGAGATTACTATTCCCCTTTTCAAAATTCACTTCAAGAGTTTGCTCGTAGCGTTCACCACCTGCGGCGATACCTGTGATTTTGAGCTTGCCATTAATGCGATCGCCTTTTTTGCCAAACAATACTAGAGGCTGCTCCGCAAATAGGTCAGGAGCATTGCTTGGATAGATTTCAGGAGCCGCACCATCACCTTCCCATTTCACTTGAATATTTGTGAGGACTGGATTATTGATTTGACGGAAGAATTTTTCGGCAACTTCTTGGGTTGGTTCATCTTGACGCACTACTCGCGATGTACCTCGTCCCATTTCGGCAACACGCTCTAACAGATAGCGATTAACAGAACTACCAACACCGAAGCTATAAAGACGGTTACCTGGCTTGAGATTTTTCTGAACGGCGGCAATTACTTCATTGTCGTTGCCAATATAACCATCAGTAATTAGTACCACGCTGCGAATCCGTCCATTAGATGAGGTCGGAAAATTGGTTACAGCATTGATTCCATTCATTAATTCTGTCCCGCCATTAGCATCAACTTGATCGATATAGTTCATCGCCTTTTGACGATTTGCCGCAGTATTTTGTAAAGGATAACGAGAAAGCTGGCGAGTAGTGCTAGAAAAATCAATAATTGTAAATGTGTCGTTTGGATTCAATCCATTAATAAAGCGGCGCATCAGTTCCCGTGATTTGATAATCGGATCGCCTGATTGAGAACCTGAGGTGTCCATCAAAAACACAACGTCCTTGGGCACAATTTGATCCGCACGATAGGCGATCGCAGGAATCAGATAAGTTGCAAAGTGTGAGCCTTGGTCGTTTGTGGTTGTGAGAATCGTGGGCTGAGTGCGATCACTACTGATTTTGTAACGCACAATCAAGTCTTTGTTAGGAATGTTATCGCCAGCCGCTAATTTTAGTTGCATGGTTTCGCCATTATTCTGGACATCAATGCGATGGGAAGTGGAGTAAAGATTGCGAATGGGAACACCTGCATCAATTTGCAAGCTCACCTTAATATCATTGCCCGATCGAGTTTCAGGTTTGAGTACGGGCGGATTAATTCGCGAGGCATCAGGGACTTGAGTAGTATTTCCCTTGGGATCGATCGCTGTTCCTGGAATATAGCGAGGCCCCACGACCATTGGGAATACAAATTCATAATCGCCTTGCTCGAATTTTAGGCTTTCGGTGTAGCGAATCGTCACCTTGATTTGTTCACCTGGTTTGATATTTGCTAGAGATTGTGTGAAGATATTATCCCGTTCTTGTTCTAGCAACCCCGCTGTGCGTCCCTCTTTGCGGGCGCGGTCATAGATTTCTTTGGCTTCTTCACGTTTTTTGATATCCCCTTTAATCACGCGATCGCCGATCTTAATTTCCATGTCATCGACAGCCGCTTGGTCTGGCAAGGGGAATACATATATGGCTTCTAAGGCTTTGTCATAAGGATTCTGAAAAGTTTGGGTGACTTCTACCCTTGAAATGTTGCCAGATATTTTCCCTTTGACATCAGTATTGGTTAGGGTAAAAGCTTGTTGCTTGCGATCTGCGGTTTGGACATACAACCCACCAACAGGACGATCTTTGTTTGTTTCGGCGCGAGGAGTGCGATCGCTAACTGGTTCGAGAATTCCTGTTCTAAGCATCGTGCTAGGGTTTTGTGGAGTTTTAGCGATCGGGCTAGACTGGGCTAAGGTGCGATGAGCGATCGCACCTGCAAGGATGATCGCAACAGGTAATGCAATATAGATAGGCTTAATTGATTTCATAGTAATTTCGCTCCTCAGCGCTTGCTTTCTTGTGTTAGGCAGTTTTGCAAGCTGTTAGTGTTTCTTGATCTTGAGTTTCTCACTCTTAGTAAGGATTAGTTTCTCAGTTGCAGTTTTTGTAACGAGAAATTATGAAACCAACGTTTGGGTTTTCAGAACCGCAGACGCTGAAAACCCAAAACTAATGTTTCTGCATATAAAAAAGCGCTTGATGCTAGGCATCAAGCGCTTTTTTGTTCTTACGGAGAGGGGGAGATTCGAACTCCCGTTAGGTGTGACCCCAAATCTGATTTCGAGTCAGACGCATTCAACCACTCTGCCACCTCTCCAAATATTTTTTGCAGTGTCTTTTGGTAAGCAAAGCGAATGTAATAATATCACAGTAAATATGCTTTTAAGTAGCTAGGCATAAGAAAATTTAAAAAGCGCAGGCTAAGATCCCCGACTTTTTTTAAGTTTGCAAATTACCTTTGTTTGCCTAGAAAAAGTCGGGGATCTGGACATTGAAAGGTTTCTTAATGAGATCACCTACTTTTAATGGAGAATTACTTAAAAGTTCAGTATAATATTTTCATTCTTCACATTCCAGCAGATTTTTCGACCACTATAGGGAAAGAATATCCATGCGAAATGTTACTCTCCATGCTTTTAATTGGCGATACACAGAAATTATTGACAACCTTGATTCTATAAGAGATGCGGGGTATGGAGCGGTGCTAATCCCCCCTCCGCTTTACTCAGATCCTAATGGCGATCAGTGGTGGCAGAGGTATCAACCCAAAGATTATCGTGTATTGCTGTCCTACTTAGGAGGAAAGAAGGAGCTGGAGAAGTTGATTAAGGCTTGCCATGAAGGCACTCCCAAATTACAGGTTTATGCCGATCTTGTGGTTAACCACATGGCAAACGAAGCTCGTAAAGATCATTTCGATTTTCCAGGTGCAGCCGAACTTGAGCGTTACCAAAAACAGCCTGCCTTATTTGAGGAGAACCGACTATATGGTGACCTGAGTGAAGGATTATTTTCTGTTTTCGACTTTAACAATGCTGGTGAGATTGATATCGATGAGTGGTCAAATCGGGATGCCGTAATCTATCAGAACTTATCGGGTTTGCCTGATCTCAAAAATTCTGACTGGGTGTTGCAGCAGCAGACCGCTATGGTAGAAGCAATGATAGAGATGGGCTTCGATGGTTTTCGGATAGATGCCATTAAACATATCACCGAGCGAATGATTGATAACTTCGCTGATAATCCTAAATTTCGAGATCGATTTTGGTTTGGTGAAGTTTTAACAGGTAGTGATCGCGATGAGAGGATATTCCTTGATCCGTTCCTAAGGGAAACTTGGATTTCAGGCTATGATTTTCCACTATTTCAAACTATGCGTGAAGCATTTGGAATGCGTGGTTCTTTGAGGTCATTGGCTCGTCCTGAAAAACAAAATAACGCTTTGCCTTGGAATCGATCCGTAACCTTTGTAATCAACCACGATATTCCTCACAATGATGGATTTCGCTTTTGGTTATTTGATCCACAAGATGAACATTTGGCTCATGCTTACATCTTGGGACGCAATGGAGGAGTTCCGCTCATTTATTCTGACCATAATGAATCTCGCCATTCGCAAGACCGCGATCGCTGGTTAGATGTGTACAAGCGAGCCGATATGGTGGCGATGATCCATTTTCATAACGCTGTTCATGGTCAGCCGATGGTTATCCTTTATGAAAGTGACTTATTGCTAGTATTCCGCCGAGGCGCAAATGGAATTGTGGCTATAAACAAAAGTGGCTCAAACCAATGGGCAAATTTCAGCACTTGGGGACTAAAAAACCCTGCTAAATATCGAGATCTCATCCATCACTATGAGATGAACCTTTCTGGAAATACGCTGTCCCTATTTGTCCCACCCAGAACAGCCCAAATGTGGTTAGCCGAATAAGATCATTTCTCGTAAGGAATCTCCCATCGTTTAGGCATAAGTCGGGCTTTACCCCCTTTAATTCCCCCTTGCCAAGGGGGAAAACTAGAAATCTTGTTACCTCCACTTTGCAAGGGGAGGGTTAGGGTGGGGTAAATTTTAAATGAGAAATAACCTGAGATCCTGCAATACGCAAAAATTGAGTGGCTACGCGAAGCGCCGCCACTCAATTTTTTAGCGAAAGCCTTTGCCCTGTGAAGATTCTGTCCATAACATTAGCTCTCCGTCGGCATTTGCCGCCGCTAATTTTTTGCCCTGTGGTTGCCATTGCATCGCCGTAATCTCGCCCATTGGCGTTTCTAGCGCTTGCACCCAATCCTTAGCATCTTTCCAAATCGCGATTCTGCCATTCTCATCAGCGGAGGCAATTACTTCAGATTTAGGTTTGAAAGCAACAAAGCCGACAATACTGTTATGTCCTTTGATTACTTCACCTTCCCAGCCGACATTCAGATCAGCATGTTTTTCCCATACAACCACATCGGAACCACTAGAGGAAGCCAATAGCGGCGAAGTTTTGCTAGCTGACCAATCAAAGCAGCGAATCTTGCCAGGAAAGCCCTGCATCCGCCAAGGTGAAGCATCAAAGTCAGTGCCGAGCCATTGCATAACCACCACCAAATTATCGAGGGTACTTGCCACTAAATATTCACCTACCCGATCCCAAACCAGTTTTGAAGTAGCAGTCGGCATCTCAAACCGAATCGGATCTTCATACCAATCCTTAGCTGTCCAAACTTTAATACCACTATCGCCGCCCACCGACAGTAATTCGCCGCTAGGATGCCATGCGATCGCTAATACTGTTGATTGCTCAAAATGCAGAGTTGTCACAATATCGAGAGTCTCTGCGCTCCAGATTTGGACATACTTACCGAAGCTAAACGCAAACTCAGGACGAGTGGGATGCCAAATCAGATGCTCAATCCATTTTGTACCAAGATCGAGGGTTTCCGCGATCACAGTTTGATCGCCATCTAATTTCCAGACTCGTACTTTACCATCTTGCCCCCCAGCCGCCAGCCATCGCCCGTCTGCCGAAAATCCCAGACAATCCACTGAAATTTCTGTTGGTGCTTGTAATTCAATCAGCTTTTGGGTCAAATCGTTACCTGCCTTTGCATCCTCAAACAGCACTGTCTCACCCGATGCAGTGGCAGCAGCGAGATATTTGCTATTGGGTGACCATGCGATCGCAGTGACATATTCACTGAGTGTAATTTGTGATTGAGGTTTGGGATTTAAAATAAGCGTGGTCTTAGGCTTGGGCATAGTAATTATTTGGCTGTCTCCATTTGTTGGCTATCAATTGGATCTTAACGCAGTACAAAGCGCCGTAAAACCAAAAAGAGAGTGGCGGCGCAAAGCGCCGCCACTCTCTTTTTAGTCTATAGCTATAATCACTGCGTGTTAGCATATTTTCATAGGTATTTTCTATTTTCGTTCAGGCTAATCCAGCCTTGTTTTCGACCCACAGGACTTATGTAAATCAACCAAGAACTCAAGTTCTTGGTTAAAAGCTCAAGTCCACTAAAGTGGACTACAGAATACTGTTAATTAACTCGTTTCAACGGGTTTGAGCTTTTAGCACGCACTTGAGTGCAGGGATACTGCGTAAGTCCTATCCAACTTAATTTCAGACAATCAAGCACAGAAGCTTAGCAAAATGACAAACTTGTTTCCCATCCTCGCCGCATCCGATCCTCTTGTCGCAGGCTTTATCGGTAAAGAAATCGAGAGACAGCGCAATAATATCGAACTGATTGCCAGTGAAAATTTTACGTCCCTCGCAGTTATGGCGGCGCAGGGATCAGTACTGACTAACAAATATGCCGAAGGGCTGCCATCCAAACGTTATTACGGCGGTTGTGAGTTTGTAGACGAGATCGAGTCGATCGCAATCGATCGCATCAAAGAATTATTTGGCACAGCCCATGCAAATGTCCAGCCTCACTCTGGCGCACAGGCAAACTTTGCCGTATTCCTGACCCTGCTCAAACCAGGTGACACTTTCATGGGTATGGACTTGTCCCACGGTGGACATTTGACACATGGTTCACCTGTAAATGTTTCGGGAATGTGGTTTAACAAAGTCCATTACGGTTTAAATCAAGAAACCGAACAGCTAGATTTTGATTTGATTCGTGATTTGGCTTTGAAACATAAACCAAAATTAATCATTTGCGGCTATTCCGCATATCCCAGAATTATCGATTTCGTTAAATTCCGTGCGATCGCAGATGAAGTTGGCGCATACCTAATGGCAGACATCGCTCACATCGCAGGTTTAGTCGCGTCAGGACATCATCCCAATCCAATTCCCTATTGTGACGTGGTTACGACTACTACCCACAAAACTCTACGTGGACCCCGTGGCGGTCTGATCATGACTCGCGACGCAGCACTCGGCAAGAAATTCGATAAATCAGTCTTCCCTGGTTCACAGGGTGGCCCCCTTGAGCATGTAATTGCAGCAAAGGCTGTTGCCTTCGGTGAAGCATTACGTCCTGAGTTCAAGACTTATTGCGGACAGGTGATTGCGAACGCTCAAGCTCTTGCTGCTCAATTGCAAGAACGTGGATTCAAACTGGTTTCCAATGGAACTGATAACCATTTGTTGTTGGTCGATCTGCGTTGTATTAGTATGACTGGTAAGGTCGCAGACTTGTTAGTAAGTGGCATCAATATCACTGCTAACAAAAACACCGTTCCATTCGATCCTGAATCACCTTTTGTGACTAGTGGTTTACGACTCGGTTCTCCTGCGATGACTTCTCGTGGCTTGAAAGAATCTGACTTCCGTGAAATCGGCAATATTATCGCCGATCGCCTTTTAAGTCCTGAGAGTGATGCTGCCCAAGCTGATTGTCTCGCAAGAGTTCAAGCTCTATGCGATCGCTTCCCTCTCTATCCTGAACTTGAGTATCCAGAGATCAGCATGAAGGAACCTGCGCTAGCAGTCTAAATAAAATCCAATTCAAAAAAGGAACGAGTCATGACATGACTCGTTCCTTTTTTTGATTACATAAAATGCAGCTATCTGTGATGACGATCACCCATAAATAGGCGATCGCATACAACCAAAGTTTTATAAGAGTGATACGATATTTTTATGATTTATGCTATAAAGCAACCAAAATCAATATGAAATCATCTTTGCACGTTGATATTGTCTCAGCCACAATACTAATTCTATCGTTCCAAGTTGCACAGGTTGATGCGGCTCCAACCAATAATCAAAGCTTTGAAAAATGGTGTTTGCAGAAGGATTCTCTTCTAGTAGAAACTAAAAAAACGGTTGATGTAATGCTCAAGAAATCTGGCACGCAAGACTGTAAGCTAGCTGAGATGAAGCTTAACAGCCTATCTACACTTTCGCTCAACGGGACTCAAATCATTGATATTAAGCCTCTTGCAGGTTTGACTAAGTTAACGAAACTCTATCTCGGCGACAATAAGATCAGTGATATTAAGCCACTTGCGGGTTTGACTAAATTGACTTTTCTCGATCTAGGCAACAATCAAATTAGGGACATTAAACCACTTGCAGGTTTGACTAAGTTAACAGAACTCTATCTCTTAAGAAATAAAATCGCTGACATTAAGCCACTTGCGAGTTTGACTAAGTTGACTTTACTTTCGCTCAACAGCAATAAAATCATTGATATCAAGCCTTTTGTGGGCTTGACTAATTTGACTCACCTCAATCTTAGTAGCAATCAAATTAGCGACATTAAGCCCCTTGAGAGTTTGACTAATCTAACGGCACTCTTTCTTGGCGAGAATAAGATTGGTGATATTAAGCCGCTTGAAGGTTTGGCGAACCTAACTTTTCTCTCTCTCAGCAGGAACCAAATCAGTGATATTAAGCCACTTGCGGGTTTAACTAATTTAATGCTCCTTTATCTCGGTAAAAATCAAATTAGTAATGTTAAGCCACTTGAGGGGTTGACTAAGTTGAGTAACCTAATTCTTGAGGAGAATCAAGTCAGCAATGTTAATCCACTTGCAGGTTTGAAGGATCTAACGGAACTCTCACTCAGTGATAATCAAATCACTGATGTTAAGCCACTTGTAGGGTTGACTATGTTGGATCGACTCTCACTCGGTGGTAATCAAATTAGTGATGTTAAGCCACTTGCGGATTTGACTCATCTAACGGTACTTGTTCTCGACGGTAATCAAATCATTGATTTTAAGCCACTTGCGGGTTTGACTAAGTTGACCTACCTCGGTCTCAGTAACAACAAAATTAATGACAACTCCTGCCCAGTCAAACCTGAATCTGTTTGCACATTCTGGTAGTCCTAAAAGTTATATGGTAAAGATGGGCGGCGCTAAGCGCCTCCCATCTTTACGTGTTTAGCACTACCCACATACTAAACATTCCGTAGCGCGATCGCAAATTTATTGATGATGATGATCATGTTTAAAACATGCGATCGCGCATATCTAAAGTTTTAAAGTAGCAATAAAGTAACAAAGTTATTACAGCTAACTAATCCCGCCGTAATAATTTTGTTACTTTAATTTTGGAATTAGAAGAGAAACTCAGATGTGCTTTTCAGCCGTGACAACTCCAAAAATGCCATTGGATTCCATTTGCACCTGAAAGTTCTCAAATCCAGCAACTTCTGCCCATTGGCGAATTAGCTCCCAAGAGCGCACCCGCATTACCCAAGGAAGCCCCGTATGAGCTGGCAAAGTACGAGCAATCATTTCTAGCTGAGGATGCTGCGGCTGAATCGTGAAGATCAGCGTCCCTGACGTATCGAGAATCCGATAGAGTTGCTGAAAATGATTTTTAATCAGCGCATCATTTGTCAAAATCTCATGTAGTCCTGAAACAATTACCAAGTTTGGTCTTGGCATTACCCGATCTAGATCTTCGTCATTGAACGCATCTGCCTGTTCGATCTGAGCAGTAACTCCGAATTGAGTCGCTAACTGGCGAGCCTTAGTGACATTCTCTAATTTGTAATCACGCAGGGTTGCCGCGATCGCATTATTTCCCAATTCTTGTTCAAATTCTTGCAAAACTTCTAGATCGTAGCGACCACCACCGCAAGCAACATCCAACAAATGACAGGGAATATTTTGCCGTTGATAGGACTGCAATACTCTGCGGAGTGTGGTTTTCATCAACTGCGATCGCGATCTAATGCCGCGCCATCCCTGAGAGTTAAGATAGAACCAATCAATGAGAGTTCCGAGAGGCGTAATCCCACTGGGCTGATTTTTATAAACATACTCTAGCATCACACCTGAATCAAAACCATACTGAAATCCGATCTGAATGCCTCGTGATAGTTTGCCAATGGTTTTGAGAGAGAGATTCATCAATCCGTAGTACCAAGCCTTAGGATTCCAGATTGGTAGAGGAAGCAAAAGTTGTTCGTAGGTGGGAAATGTTTTTTGTAGCATGATAACCTCGGTGGGTAAGGAAAAAGGATAAAGGATAAAGGATAAAGTAGATAAAATCTATTTTTTAGTCCACTGAAGTGGACTTGAGCTTTTAGCCAAGAACTTGAGTTCTTGGTTTATCTTTCTGCTGACAGAGCCTGTACGCGGTCTGTTAGTTGCTGAAGAAAGATTTGTTTTTGTCCATTCCAATACATGGCTTCACCAATGAAGATTGAGCATAGCAATGGGACGATGAGGAAGTCGCCTTTCGGGAGCGCTTTGCCTAGACCATGCAGGAAAATGGGAACGATTGGTACATGAGGATGTTGCTTGGCTAGATGGGCGATGCCACTTCTAAACTCACCGATGCTTTCAGGAGTGCCTCTAGTGCCTTCAGGATAGAGAATGAGAATCTGATTTTCGGCGATCGCATCGGCACAGTTTTTAAAGAAATTGCGATGGTTGCTGCAATTATCTCGACAGTTACCCGATTCCGTTGAAACGGGAATAATATGTAGAATGTGACGTGCAAACCATGCTAAGCAAGGATTTTGTTGGAGAAAATACTCCTCATTGGCGACGGGGCGAATATGCTGCACCTTTGATAAGGGGAATAGCGACAAGAGAACAAGGGTATCTAGATGGCTATTGTGATTAGCGACTAGAATTGCGGGGCCAGTTGTGGGCAATCTCTCGCGATGTTGGATGCGCAATCCTAGCAGAACTAAGACGATGATTTTTGTGGTTAGAAAGAAGATAACGCTAATAATTTGTTTCATAGCAATTGTCCTTGGAAGTAGAAATAAACTGTGAAGTGAAAAAATAGAGGTGCGGTGTAAGTGAGGCTATCAATGCGATCCAAGATGCCACCATGTCCTGGGAGCAGATTGCCGCTATCTTTAATGCCCAAATCTCTTTTCAGGGCAGAGATATTCACATCTCCGATAAATCCTGTCAGGCTGAGCAATAGCCCTAGAAAACCAGCATGGACTAAATCAAAGGGAGTCAACCAAGGCGCTAAGGCGATCGCTAATCCTGTGGTTGTCAAAACTCCTCCTAGCAATCCTTCAACGGTTTTATTGGGACTGACTTTGGGAATGATTTTATGGCGACCAAATAGCTTGCCGAAGATATATTGAGAAATATCGTTGATTTCAGTCAGCAGCAATAGATAGACTAATAAGCCTGTGCCTCCTGCGATCGGATTGCCACTTAGGGGAAGCATGATTAAATATGAGAGATGGCTAATCGTATATACATTCAACATCAGCCCCCAATGGATTGTGCCGATCGCATTTAAAAAGCCTTCAGTTTCACCAGTGAGCAACATCCGCATCGGCAGGAGCAAGAACATATAGATGGGAATAAAAATTAAAAACATTCCATACCAGCCAATGTAAATCCAAAAATATTGGAGGACTATGGCAAGATATGCCCAGAGTAAAACGCGGCGATCGCTAAAGCGAGTGGGAATTACAGAGAGATATTCTCGCAGAGCGATAAAACTGAGAAACATAAAGAAGATGATAGATGCAGGATGTTTCAGCAATATGGCGAGACTGAAAATAGTCACCATCACCCACCAAGATTTGATGCGGGCATTTAGTTCGCTATAGTCTGTATCCCAATGGCTTAAGGCTAAACCGAGGACGGTAAGGGTAGCGATCGTAAGTAGTCCAAAAATTCCCGCGAGGGTATATAACACTGGTGTAGCTAAATTTATTTCCATGATTCAACCTTCTGTAACATTCCTTGCGTACGATTAATAATTGTCCACATTTGTAGAAAAATTACTCCAATTAAAAGGAGTGTGAGCCATTGAGAAGGAGCAACTCCTAAGCCGAGGATCAAGCTAATTAAGCCAAATACAAAGGCGCGATCGCTTTTGCCCATGGGGCCCTCGTAATGTCGTATATGGTCAATCTCATAGCCTAAGACCCCGACCATTTCCGAAGCGATCGCTAATATTACAATTCCAACAATCAAGGCAGCAGAAACACCTGAAACCAGAGCAAATGGTAGATATAGACAAACATCGGAAATGACATCTCCCATCTCATTGAGAATGCAGCCTAATGCTGATTTTTGATTATGTTCGCGAGCCAGCATTCCATCGATCGCATTCAGACCCATGCGGACTAATAAGGCGATCGGCAGAGAGCAAAGAACCTGTTGCGTCGTGGGCAAAAAAGGATGCGCGAGTTGCGTACTTTGAACAAGTGCTAGTCCCGTCACCCCTGACAACAAAATCGCTGCTCCCGTAACTTGGTTAGGAGAAATTTGCCATGCTGCCAATTGGGCTACGAATGGGCGGAGCAGATTTTGAAAGGCTGATTTGCATTGGTAGATTGAAATCATTAGCTTCTCCGAAAACTCGTGAGCTAATCATGCAACCTTTACCCCTGTAGTGAGAATGACTTGATCGAGTAGACTGCGATCGCCTAGAAGCGTGAAGAAGTAGATCGAAGTAGGGCGAAGTTTTTTAAAAAAGGTTGTTATATTTGATTAATAAATCCCAATAGTTTTTTGCTTTCGGCAAAAAAACTTGGATCTCCAGCTAATTGGTAACTTATGTTAGATTCGCCAGCAATTCGTCCTGAAGCTCTTGAACAGTGGCTTTCAGAAACAATCCAACAACATTATGTGGCGATGCTGCTTCGGCGAATCGGGATGACGCGGCGCAGAGCCGATTGTTTTGTTCGACTAGCCCTGTATTTATTTTTAAAAGATTGCCAATCGCGAAAAGTTCTCCCGAAATCACCACTGACGGAGTTATCTTTTCCACAAGGATGGGTTGAATGTAGCTGTCTCGAAGCCGCAGAAGTATTTTATAGCGACAAAGATCGGGGTGGCGATCGCTCTGCGGGGTTGATGCTTAATAAGCTAGTTGATTTGGGGCTAATCCAAAAACAGTTTGACGGCAACTGCACCCAAATCAAAATTCAACCACCACCAGATCTACTTGAAAGTGACGCTCAAGACTCAAATATATGCTTTGCGATCGATGCTTTTGACCCGCGCAGTGATGCGATTCCGATCGCAAATTTGTTAGCTAGCAACTACAACTGGCTCAATCGCAATAACGATGCAGTCACCTATCGCATTGCCAATATTCTTCGCGATTGGGCTAGTCAATATGCAGCAGGCTTACGAGTTCTGCGCCGTAGCGACAATCAAAACCCTGTTGGTTTTTATGCTTTCTATCCGACTAAACGGGAATCAGAAATAAAGTTTTTTGAACCTCCTAGTCGCGGACTGCATTTGAGTCAAGTTTCTGATATTGATCCTTTTCAGATGGCTTTGGCAGGAGATGAAGCCTGTCAGTCCATTTTTGTGAGAAGTTGGGTGATTGATAGTGAATATCGACAAGCATCTCAGCCTAGTCTTTTGCTAGATTCTCAACAAACTCTCCAGAGAATGCAGCAAGATTTCCCGAATCTATGGGATATGTACACTTTAATCATTCACCCCAATTATGCAGCTTTAGCAGGAGCCTTAGGATTTCAAAAAACGAGTTCCGATCCAAAAATGCCTCTCTATTGGATGTATCAAGCAGTAGATCGCTTTCTCAAGCTTGATATGCAAAAATTATAACCGTAAATGCAAAATAGGGTGGCGGCGCAAAGCGCCGCCACCCTATTTTGCATTTACCGATGAAATTGTACTAAAAACTCTAACATTAACTCCTCTTCCGTCATTTGCTGTTGCTTCAAATCTGAAGGGCCCCTCAAAAACTCTTGAATCGTGATGCGGCGATCTCGAAAATCAAGCACAAATTGATGAAGTTGTTCAACGACTTCGACATGAGCCTCAATCTCAAATAGAGCCTCACCAATAGGATCACCGCCATATTTAGTGATCTGTTGAAAAACAGTAGTCATTTCACCCTGTTGAGTTTTTTTTGTGAGTTTAAGTTGTTGCTTGAGGGTAGCGAGTTGCTCCTTCAGAAAAGAATTTTCTGACTCCACCTTCGCACAATGTCGAGTCAGATCATCGGAACTATCGCGATCAATTAATGCTTCCAGCTCTTGCTGCTTCTCGATATCCAAAAGCCTTGCCAAGTCGCCATTTTGATAAGCTAGATTGATTTCCTTCATCACCTCAGTACGAAAAGCTTTTTCCACTTCATCGGTAACTTTGTCAGGGTGAAAGCGATCGGCTAGACGCAAAAAAAGCTGGCGAATCTTTTTTAGATCATCTCGATCGGGTCTTGCAATATCTTCCATAACTTCCTGATGCGATCGCCTCTCATAGCCTCTCCATTCCGACTCATCCTCAGAATCATCAACTTCCACATCAGCAGCAGTAGGCAACTTTTGAGGACTGATCAGCCCATCTGCTTGGAGATGATAGTAAACTGACTCGATATCTTTTCGAGATTTCTTCCCCAACTTTCGACCAGCGAAAATTTCCTTAAATACTTCATGGATTTGGCGATCGAGTTCCAATATTTTTTGACGAAAAGGAGCGACGCGCTGAGCGATCGCAATCCCAACATCCTTAATGCTATCGTTGAGCTTATTTAATTTAGAACGATTTGACTCAATTTGTTTGAGCAATTTCTCATTTTCTTTCTCCAAAAAATTAAGCCGATTCCGCAAGTCAGATAGCCCAAGAGTCCCTTGGGAAGATGTAGCAGAACGAGTAGATTTAGATTGTCGCGCCATAGTGGGTAAAGGAGGAGGAGCTAAGTGTAAAAACTATCATCTAGTAAAATCCTACCATCAGTTATAATACCAAAACCTAACTTTTCTGGGATGGGATAACGCTTTCGCTCATGTAGGTAAATAGGTGGAAGGAGGAAAAAGAAGGCGACGCAGGAAGTCAAAATCAATCCAACGTAGATTGTTCGCTTTCTCCATCGCCACTGCAGTCCTGAGGCAAACTTAATGCAATCATCTCCCCAAATCGTCCATTCTGACAGAGTGTAATCGCACAACTAGAACCCCGCAGATAGGCTTCCATCGTTTGCAGCAAATCAATCAATACATCTTTCAGTGGTTCCACCTTGACAATGCGTTCATGAATCTTTTGTTGGATGGCAAAGAGCGAAGCAGTGGCATCGTGAATGATGGAATCTCTCATACGTATGAGGGATTCATGCTGGAGTACACCAATCAGTTGTTCTTGCGTGTCCACGATCGCTAAATGCGTAATCTGTGACGGCTCAAAGTGGGTGATCGCAGCGTTAATATTACGCAAGCCCCTCAAGTCGGATTGTGAAATTATGAGGCTGGCTGATGGAGATCGTTGCTGCCAGAATTGTCTCAGCGTTAATTGAGCGATCAGATGCTGTTGCGTTACTAGGCTCATCACATCTTTCTGAGTCAAGACATCTAAAACTTTTAGTTCATCGGATACAATCACTACATAGGTTGATGATGCATTGTCTCCATCAATAATAATCAGGATTAATTTGATTCAGCTCATATGACTTGTACTAAAAAATGGCTTACAGTAGTTGGTATTGGGGAAGATGGACTGTCAGGACTAAGCCCAGCAGCCCGATCGCTAATTGATACTGCCGAAATTTTAGTAGGTGGAGATCGCCATTTAGCGATGCTTCCTGAAGATCTGCGATCGCGATTAGTATGGGCTTCTCCAATTGAAGAAACTGTTCAGAAAATCATCAATTATCGCGACAAATCAGTATGTGTCTTAGCTAGTGGTGATCCACTTTGGTTTGGAATTGGTACTACTTTATTAAGAAGAATTCCCATAGAAGAAGTTTCGATCATTCCCTCGTCTTCCACTTTTAGCTTGATTTGTGCGAGATTAGGATGGTCATTGAATGAAGTGGAAACTCTCAGCTTATGTGGTCGTCCTGCTTCACTATTGCTCACTTACATCTATCCAAACGCCAAACTTCTAATTCTTAGTTCTGGAAAAGAAACTCCTAAGATTGTTGCCGAGATGCTATGCGATCGCAATTTCAGCAATAGCAAAATCATCGTATTAGAACATCTCAACGGCATAAAAGAACGTGTTATTTATAGTGTGGCGAATCAATGGCAAACCCTTCCTGAATTTGCCGATCTTAATGCGATCGCAGTGGAATGTATTCCCGATTTTGATGCGAAGATTCTATCACGCATAGTTGGGCTTCCCGATGATGCTTATCATCATGATGGACAATTAACTAAACGAGAAGTTAGAGCCATCACATTATCCGCACTTGCTCCAAATGCGGGTGAACTACTTTGGGATGTTGGCGCTGGTTGTGGTTCCATTGCAATCGAGTGGATGCGAAGTCATCCGCGCTGTCAGGCGATCGGGATCGAAAAATCTCGTACACATTTCATTGCGGAAAATGCAATTTCACTCGGCACACCAAATCTCAAAATCATCGAAGGCAAAGCACCTGAAGTTTTGCAAGGTTTACCCACTCCTGACGCAATTTTTATTGGCGGCGGCGCGAACATACCAGATTTATTTGAGACTTGCTGGACAAGCTTGCGATCTCAAGGGCGCTTAGTTGCCAACGTAGTTACCCTTGAGGGCGAACAAAAATTATTTCAGTGGCAGCAAAAATATGGTGGTACGCTCACCCAAATTTCGATTAGTCGTGCTGAAGCGATCGGCTCTTTTCTTGGCTGGAAGCCAATGCGACATGTAACCCAATGGAAAATTATTAAGCCTTGAAGCGAACTTTGTGATAGTGCCGACGGCACTATCACAAAGTTCGCTTCAAGGCTTAAATATGTTGCAACATATTTCAATTAACCCGTTTTAACGGGTTTTAGCTTTTAGCTCGCACTTGAGTGCAGGGCTACTGCACCGCAACTATTTTTTGGTTTTGATTCTGTCCTAAAATAGGCAATAGCTACATTAAAAATACTAAGGACTATCTTGAGTAATTCAGCTAAAGGACGAATGCTGCTCTCGCACAACTTTGATATTTCAACCAACATAGCCCCAGCCCTTAGCCGTGAAGAGTTTGCTGAAGTATTTCGGCTTGGTTTAGGCGATCGCCCATATTGCCAAATGCGATTGGTTAGCCATCCCCATTGGACTGTCGAAATTTTGTTCGATCGCAACCAGTTTTCACCCAAGCAAATTGGCGAGTTTTGTGTTCAGGCTCTTGCCGATCAACGCATCAAGCAAGGGCTAGATCGTCAATTTTTGCCAGAAATTTTAGTCTTAGGCGGTGTCAAAACCACACCAACTACAAGCGACTCACCAGATGCTTT
This sequence comes from Pseudanabaena sp. M085S1SP2A07QC, assembly GCA_020404895.1. Classification (GTDB taxonomy): domain Bacteria; phylum Cyanobacteriota; class Cyanobacteriia; order Pseudanabaenales; family Pseudanabaenaceae; genus Pseudanabaena. The sequence goes on from JADBWK010000032.1 coordinate 28,812, forward strand.
ACAAACTGGAGATTGGGGTGTAGATGTTGTTGAGACATCAGTGGGGGCTACCTTTTTGCAGGGTATTTCTTGGGAATCGACAATCTCATCGAAACCTGTTGATGAGATTTTTAAGGTAGAACTAAAGGATTTAACTCATGGATAGCGATCGCTTTGCTCAACTAGAGTTGTTATTTCGCAGTGGTTCGATTTATGATCGCAAGTTATCCCTTGACGAGTTATCACAAGCCCCATCTGACGAAGTTGTGCCATTTTTGCAAGGACTAACTATTAGTACTGATTTTTTGTGTCGGCGCTTTGCGGTAATGGGTTTAGGCAATCATCTCACCGAACAGTCATTTCAAGTTTTGATAAGCCTATTAGAGCAAGAGAAGGATGACAACGTACTTGCTGAGATTGCAAATACGCTGTTTGAATTTGGCGATCGCTCTATACCATTTCTCCAAAATTTATTTGAACGTAATCAAAACTGGCTCACCCGTCAAACGATTTTGGCAATTTTGATGGAGAGCGATCGCCAAGATATTTTGCTAAATATCATTAATCTAGCGCTGCTAGATCCAACTCAGACGGTCAAAGAAACCGCAATTTTAGCTTTAGGTAGTTTGCTAAAAAGCCCCTATGAATCCGAAGCCTTAGATTTACTGACTGACTTAGCCAGTGCTGAATTTTGGCGCGATCGCTGGCGAGCTGCCACCACCCTCAGTATTTCGACTAATCCTAGAGCTAAGCCACTACTCGCTAAGCTCCAAAAAGACGAAAACCACTATGTAGTCGCAGCCGCTCTAGAGTCCGGCTTGCCTCAATAGTTGATTACAAAAGATAGGGCAGCGCACAGCGCCGCCCTATCTTTTTTGATTTACCAAAAAAATTCTGAAAGTATCTATCTGCGACACTTTCAAACACTCACCATTGCTTATTTGAACAAATTTGATTGTGTAAATCTTGTGCAAAACCAATCAAAATTCACAAATCTTGATAATTAAGGTTACGTACTTATACGAAAATCGATTATAACAAAGCGTATAAATTACTACGCCAGTAACCTTTGTCATTTAGAGGCAAAGGCAAGCATTATTTGCTTAGTCTAGCTTCTGAAATATGCAATTCATAAACACTTTTATTAAATCCTTTCTTTAAATCAGGAGATATTGTGTAATGCCTTTTGGACCAGCTTCACGCTTGGGTGTCAGCCTGTTTGATGAAACTCCTCCCATTGAATCGGTACTCGGTCAATCTTCAGGAGAAGCCGAAACGCTTATTCTTGCGGTATATCGTCAAGTACTAGGCAATGCCTATGTAATGGAGAGCGAAAGACTCACCGTTCCTGAATCCCAATTCAAGCGCGGTGAATTGAGCGTCCGTGAATTTGTTAGAGCAGTCGCCAAATCTGATCTATACATGACACGCTTCTTCTCAAACTGCCCTCGCTATCGTGCGATCGAGCTTAACTTTCGCCATCTCCTAGGTCGCCCACCACTCGACCTCGAAGAAATGCGTGGACATAGCACCACACTTGACATCAAAGGATTTGCTGCCGATATCGACACCTACATCGATAGCGATGAGTATCAAAATACCTTTGGCGAAAACTTCGTTCCTTATATCCGTGGCTATAAGACCGAAGCTTGTCAAAGCATGGTGCAGTTTACGCATACTTTTGAATTGGTGCGCGGCGCGGCTAGCAGCAGCCTCAAGGGCGATCTGTCAGGAATTACACCCAAGCTTAATTCATTGGTGATCAACCCTACCGCTACTGCTGTCATTTCACCTTCTGGCAATGGCGCAACCTTCCGTAATCCTGCTGATGCACCTTTGACCCGTCGTGGTTCATTTGGTACTCCTAACAGCAAGGTTTACCGTATTGAAGTCACAGGCTACCGTGCGAAGAGCGTCAATAGCATTTCCAAGTTCCGTCGTAGCAACAAAGTTTATTTGGTGCCTTTCGATCAACTTTCTCAAGAATACCAACGCATCCACCAACAAGGCGGCGTAATTGCAAGTATCACACCTGTGTAATTTTGGTATTAATTGAATAGTTAATGTAATGCGTTAACTATTCAACATTTGATTAAAAACTTTTTTTAGAAGGATTAGCGATGCTTTGCCTCACTAATTCTGAATCCTAATATCAACTTATTTAAAAGGAGATTTATGGCAACTTTAACAGCTATCGAATTGTGGCCAAATAGCAGCGCTGAAGATGTCCAAACTGTTATTCGTTCAGTTTATAAACAAGTTTTGGGCAATCCCCATGTTATGGAAAGCGAGCGCTTGACAGCGGCAGAGTCTAAGCTTGCCGATAGCTCGATCACCGTGCGTGAATTTGTCCGTGCTGTTGCGAAATCTGATTTTTATCGTGATCGCTACTTCACATCCTGTGCTCCATATCGCTTTGTGGAACTCAACTTTATGCACATTTTGGGTCGCGCTCCTCAAGATCAGACTGAAGTTTCGGCGCATATCGTTCGTACTGTAGCTGAGGGCTATGACGCAGAAATCGACTCCTACGTCGATAGCGATGAGTATCAAACAGCTTTTGGTGAAAACGTTGTACCTTACAATCGCGGTACAAGCAGCGCCAGTAATGCCAAGCAAATTGGCTACAATCGCATGTTTGCACTCGATCGCGGTGCTGCCCAAATTGACAGCTCTGTCAAAGCCTCACAGCTTGTATATGCAGTCGCTACCAATAGCACCAGTGTCATTAAGCCTTCGACTTCGACCGTCATCGGTTCTGGCACAGAGAAGCGCTTCAAGATTTTGGTATCTGGTTCAAAATTCGATACTCGTCGGCGCGTCAGCTCCACCGAGTACACCGTTTCGGCAAGCAAGATGACTCCCCAGATCCAACGGATTAACCGCACTTCTGGGAAGATCGTTAGCATTACTGAAATTGTTTAATTGCAGGCTGATTGTAAAGAGGTGCACCTTCTAGCCCTCTAAGCAATTCTTGCTATGTTGATTGGTACGCAGCTGGCACAGTATTAAAAGAAAGATTACTTAACAATCTTTCTTTTAATACTGCTGATTTAAAGAGCTTATCCTCAGAGACATCTTTACGGAGTAATTAATATAACGAGATGTGTAACTATTTGTGAGCTATTGATTTTAGGGTGTTAGAACTATTCAGAATCCCAAAAATCGATCAACTCAATACGGAAAATGAAGGTTCCTGAGTTTTAGTTGCAGATCGCGTTAATATGGATTGTTTAGATAAAATATTTTTGATGGGCGATCGCATTTTTATGATCGCTAGGATGAGTTTGATATGAAAAGTTTAGACATTAATACTGCTAGCACAAACTTTGGTGCTTACAACAGTCGCCGCTTCTTGATTGAATTTACAGGTGGCAATTTCACAGAAAGACTTCAAGGCGCTACAACTCATACAGTTATTGTTCCCTACAGTTCCCTTTCTAGAAAGCTACAAACAATCCAGCGACTTGGTGGCAAGATTATTAATGTATCTATTCATCCTCAGCTTAAAGTATTAAAGGTCAATCCTGAAAATGCTGCTTCTGAGCAAATCAATGAACCCATTATTGCAGTTCATCATGAGATCTCACCTAAAAAATCACCTAAAGAATCTGTTGAACAGCCTATTGCCGAGACTCTAGAAAATGGAGCTGTTGAGGTTGATGAAATAACGTCAGGAGCCTTTCCTGAACCTACTTCTCAGACCATCTCAGAGATTAATTCTAAAGAGGTTTCTGAAGCTAATTCAGAAAATATCTCAGCACCATCACAGGTAGTTACTCCCAAGAAGAAAAAAAATACCTCTGAATCAACAACTAGCTCCAAAAAGACGAAAGCGACTACTAAAGCCAGTCATGGAGCTAGTAAACAAGATAGTAACGCTCAAGCTCAAGCCCCAATCTCAATAGCTGAAACAATTACAGTATCTGAGCAAGTTTTAAAATCTAAGCCAGAAATTGTTGTTGAGCCAATCAGTGCAATTATTCCAGAGACAAGCCTCAAGACTATATCTGAAGAAATTTCACCAACACCTCCTAAAACTGAATCTCAAGAACCAAGCGCACCCTTGGCAAAGGTAAAAGCGCCCAGAAACTCGAGTAAATCAGGACATGGTTTTAATAAACCCAAAAGTGACACCAAATCACCCAGAGCGCCAAAGCAGCCAAAAAGTTAATGGACATTCAAGAATTTGTATGCAATTCGATCGGCAATTGGCGATCGCAACGCAGCGCTCATCATTTAGCCTTCGGACATTTTGAAGCCGTCCAATCTGAGATTGATATTACTTCTCTCTCAATTGATGCGCCAGAAGTGATTGAACTTTGCAAAGCTAATGATGTCGATCCGCAAACCGCTGTATCACCTTTTCGGATGGCTTGGGAAGGGCAATCTGATTGGGAAGATAGCGAAGCGGTCAAAGGTAATTGCGTTTTGATCCCAATTCCTGATAGCGATCGCCCAAATTGCGGCAAACTCCTCCGCGAACGTGGATATGCTGAAGAAATGCCTGCCATTGGTGAATATAGTTTCACCGATGATGGAACATTTGTGTTAATCACATCCTACGATCGCGCCGCAGCTGAGGAGAAAATCTGGTTTGTAAATCCAAATCTGCGTTGTCGAGTCTCATTGATTAAAACTAATACAGGAACTGGTGTGATCACTGCTTCCTTCTCTTCAGAAATTCGTCAAACGCCTAAGAGTTAGAATAGACTTTGTCATGAATCTGATGGATAAATCTGAAGCGATCTCAAGTGACTTGCTTACTCTCGCGCAATGGATGGCAGGCGACTTTAGCAATTATCAGCAAGCATCGGCTAGCCCAAAAGATTACGCTCATATTCATGTCTTTTTTCGTCCCTTACCATTTGAGTTCTTCTCAGGAATAGGGCTTTATTCTGAACAGGTATATGACTATGACCTCTGGACTCCCTATCGGCAAGGTGTGCATCGCCTAGTCGAGCGCGAAGATCATATCTATATCGAAAACTTCAGCCTTAAAAATGCCATGTTTTATGCAGGCTCAGGGCGCAATTTAGATATTCTCAAAACTATCTCAACTGATGCAATTGAGCGACGCTATAACTGCTCAATGGTATTTAAACGAGAAGGCGATCGCTTTCTCGGCGGAGTTGAGGGGAATAGTTGCTTCATTGAGAAGAATGGCTGTCAAACCTATCTCGATAGTTATGTCGAAGTTACGGAAACAACTTGGTTAAGTCTTGATAAAGGCTTAGATGTTAATACCCACAAGCAAGTTTGGGGTTCCACTACTGGTCCGTTAAGATTTGAAAAAAGGGAGAGCTTTGCCAATGAAGTCCCAACTATCTTCCAAACTTCCTGAAATCCAATTAGAGTCAAATGAAGCCAAAATGCTGCCACCAGAAGCTCAAAAGAAAATGCAATGCTGGATTCGCAGCAGACATTTAATTTGTTCGGGTAATTTTTTTGTGTTTGAAAGTGTTGACTATAGCACTATTGAGAGATTCGGAGAGTCTGTTTCCGCTTTGGGAGGAACTGTAATATCTGTCGAGCCTGTCGATAAGATTTGGATGGGCGATCACCGCCAAGTCATTCTCTACCGTTCCAAAGCTAGTTTGCATACTCCTCATCACCAATTGAAGCAATATTGGATTAAGTATGGAAATTTTCGGACTAGATTTGATGATCAAGCCTAAAGCAAAAAAAGAATTGCAGCACTTAGCGCCACAATTCTTTTTTCGCTTTAGGCTATTCGTAAGCTTCTATCGGTAAACAGGAACAGATGAAATTGCGATCGCCGAAAGCATTGTCAATGCGTCCAACACTTGTCCAGAACTTATGCTCCTTGAGCCAAGGTGCAGGATAAGCAGCTTGATTGCGGGTATAAGGATGGTTCCACAAATCAGCCAGTAGAGTTTCAGCAGTGTGAGGAGCATTTTTTAGCGGATTATTGAGTTTATCCATATCTCCAGAAGCGATCGCATTGACTTCTTCCTTGATAGAAATCATCGCATCACAGAAGCGATCGAGTTCTGCTTTCGATTCGCTTTCCGTTGGCTCGATCATCATTGTTCCTGCTACTGGCCATGACATTGTGGGCGCATGGAATCCATAATCCATTAAGCGCTTGGCGACATCATCCACCTCAATACCTGCGATCGCTTTGCAGTGATGTAAATCAATAATACATTCATGGGCAACTAAGCCATTTTTGCCTGTATAAAGAATTGGATAATGCGGTGCAAGCCGTTGAGCCATATAGTTGGCATTCAAGATCGCTACTTCAGTAGCAAATTTTAAACCCTTCGCTCCCATCAGCGCAATATAAACCCATGAAATCGTGAGAATGCTGGCACTTCCCCAAGGAGCAGCCGAAATTGTAGTTTGTTCAGGCTCTCCTTTAAAAGGATGTTTAGGTAAAAAGGGAACTAACTGCGGTGCAACACAAATTGGTCCCATCCCCGGACCTCCTCCACCATGGGGAATACAGAATGTCTTGTGCAGATTCAGATGACATACATCTGCGCCGATATCTCCTGGACGGCAGAGTCCAACTTGGGCATTCATATTTGCACCATCCATATATACTTGTCCACCGTAATAATGAATGATGTCACAAATATCCTTAATTGATTCCTCAAATACTCCATGCGTCGAAGGATAGGTGACCATCAGGGCAGCAAGTTCATGCTGATGTTTTTCAGCTTTCGACTTAAGATCGTTTACATCAATATTTCCTTCATTGTCGCAATTTACGGTAACGACCTTCATCCCAGCCATGACTGCACTCGCGGGATTTGTACCATGTGCCGAAGTGGGAATCAGACAAATGTGACGATTAGTTTGACCGCGATGTAGATGATATTCGCGAATGGTTAATAAACCTGCATATTCTCCTTGAGAACCTGCATTTGGTTGTAGCGATACACCAGCAAAACCTGTAATTTCGGCAAGCCAAGCTTCCAGTTGTTCAAATAGAACTTGATAGCCTTGGGTTTGTTCTAATGGCACAAAGGGATGAATATTGCCAAATTCAGCCCAAGTGACAGGAATCATTTCCGAAGTTGCGTTGAGCTTCATGGTGCAGGAACCAAGGGGAATCATCGATGTAGTCAGCGATAGATCTTTAGATTGGAGACGGTAAATATAGCGCAGTAGTTCTGATTCGGAATGGTAGGAATTGAATACGGGATGGGTGAGGTAAGGGGAATTACGAATTAGGGAATTAGGAATTACGAATTGAGAATCAGAAGCTCGTAATTCGTAATTGGTAATTCGTAATTGATCTCCAGAAAATATAGCAATTAGATCAAGTAAATCTTGCTTAGAGACGGTTTCATCGAGACTAATCGCGATCGTATTATCTGCTAAGTACCTTAAATTAATTTGTTTGGTGGCGGCTCTAGCTTTGATTTCATCGCTAGAGATTCCCTTTAACTCAATGCGAATTGTGTCAAAGAAAGCTTGATGTGTAACTGTATGCCCTAAATTCTCTAGGGATTTGGCAAGCGTTGCGGTTAGGAGATTTACTCGCTGAGCAATACGCTTTAGTCCCTCCGCCCCATGATATACAGCATACATACTCGCCATGATTGCTAGCAAAACTTGAGCCGTACAAATGTTACTAGTTGCTTTGTCTCGTCGGATATGTTGCTCACGGGTTTGGAGGGCTAAACGCAGGGCGGGACGACCATGCACATCCTTAGAGACACCGATCATGCGTCCTGGCATTTGGCGTTTATAAGCTTCTTTAGTTGCCATGTAAGCGGCATGAGGTCCGCCATAACCAAAGGGAACTCCAAATCTTTGGGCGCTACCGATCGCAATATCCGCACCAAATTCAGCAGGTGATGTAACCAATGTGAGTGCTAATAAATCTGCGGCGACGATCGCTAAACCCCCTTGGGCATGAATTTGAGCAATTACATCGGTGTAGTCATAAATTGCACCATCGCTAGCAGGATATTGCAACAGAGCGCCAAAGTAATTTTTGTCAAATTCAAATTCACCATGTTTAGCAATTACCACTTCAATTCCTAAAGGAATGGCACGGGTTTTGACAACGGCGATCGTTTGGGGATGGCAATCACTGGATACAAAGAACTTGTTCCCCTTGTTCTTGGCAAGTCCTACCGCCATCGTCATCGCTTCGGCGGACGCAGTTCCTTCATCTAAAAGGGAAGCATTAGCAATCTCTAAGCCTGTCAAATCAATAATCATAGTTTGGAAATTGAGCAAGGCTTCCAATCGACCTTGAGCAATCTCGGCTTGGTAAGGAGTATATTGCGTATACCACCCCGGATTTTCTAAAATATTACGCTGAATAATTGGGGGCGTAATGCAGTTGTAATAGCCAGTCCCGATGTACGATCTCCAAACTTGGTTTTTCGAGGCGATCGCCTTCAATTCCTGCAACAGTTCATGTTCCCCTCGTGCTTCCCCCAATTGTAATGGCTGCTTAATTCTGATCGCCGCAGGCACGGTCTTGTCAATCATTTCATCAAGAGAATCGCACCCGATCATCGTAAGCATTTGCTGAATTTCTGAAGAGCTTGCCCCAATGTGACGACGAACGAAGCTATCAGTTGGTGCAAGTGCATCATCACTGAGGCAAGCTGCTAGATAGTCATTATGTTCAGCATTAGTTGAAAAGGCTGGAACCCTCAATTCTTTAGTTTCTGTGGATGTTTCTGTGATCGAAGAATCTTGGGTTGTCACGGTGAGCGAAGGTTCCAACATAGATTTTATAACTTGTGTAGACATACCCATGCTATTACAAATTTATTACAAAGTGTTAAGCATTGCTTTGCCGATATGGCTTGCTATGGTTATTGTGCAGCTAAGGAAATGCATTGTACCAATTCACAAAAGTGTGACGACACTTCTGTGAATTAAAAATCAAACACAGTAAGGGTTTTAAAAGCACAAAAATGGTATAGCCATTTTGGGTTTAGTTATAACGCAGCAATTGCGATATATCAGGATTTGAATTCTGGTAAGATTACCTATATGAAAATTTTAGGAATTGACCCAGGCTTAGCAATAGTTGGATTTGGTTTAATTGAGGTTGAAAAACCTGCTTCACCAAAACTATTAGAATTTGGCACAATCGTCACACCCAAGCACACACCAATTGGCGATCGCCTTAAGACTATTTATGAGGATATGCATACGCTGATTGAACAGTTTCAACCACAAGTGGTGGGAATGGAGAAGCTATTTTTCTATCGGATGGGAAACTTAGTTAATGTGGCTCAGGCTAGGGGCGTAATTGTATTAGTTCTCAACCAACACAATATCGAACCGATTGAATTTTCACCCCCGCAAATCAAGCAAGCGCTTACGGGGCATGGTAATGCAGATAAAAGCGATGTGCAGGAAGCCGTAAAAAGAGAACTTAGTCTCGATGCGATTCCGCGTCCTGATGATGCTGCGGATGCGATCGCGGCGGCGCTTACTTGTTGGCTAATCGCTTGATCAAGGAAAAGGGAAAAGGGAAAAAAGGCTATGACTGTTAAGCAGCTAGACAAAAAAATCACTAAGCAAAACCCATAAAGTTGCGTCCGTTGGGACGCAACTTTATGGGTTTTATCTTTAATTCTGCCATTGGCGAGGATCAAGACGATAGTATCTTTGCAAGAGTTCATAGAGAACTTCATGCTTTTGGTTTAACTGTTTTGGCTTCTCAAAGAATGTCTCCGTTGCCACTGCAAAAAACTCCGCAGGACTAGTTGCGCCATAGTTATCGAGAACTGTCTTTTGACCATTTTCGACGCGATCGCATAATTGCAAATATTCCGCCGACATTACTTGTTTCCATACTTCATAATCTAAGACTCTCGGTAAAATTGGCACGCCTTCCGCTTGCCCATCCTCTTGATCAAGCTGATGCGCGAACTCATGTAAAATCACATTATGTCCATCTTTCCAATTGAGAACATCTTGCTGAATTTGTTCCCAAGAAAGAACTAATTGATCTCTTGTCCATGACTCTCCTAATCTAGCGACACGGCGTTCTTCCACTACATAGCTATTCATTATCAACTCATTTACAATATAAGCATGGGGATATACGAGAACGGAGCGCAGATTTGGGAAATAGGTTTTGCGATCGCCAAATAACAACAAACAAGCGATCGCCGCGATTGTGACTTTAATCTCTTCCGTAATTTGCAATCCGAGACAGCCAATAAATTGCTTTTCTTTCAGAAACACTTGTATATAGCCGAGCAATTCTTTTTGCTGTTCAGAAGTCAAACTCTTATAAATAGAAAGATTACTTTCGATGATGCTTAACCATGACTTAGGAAATTGCTTCGCCATAAGGCGATCGCGTTGCCACTTCACAAGTAATGGATAGCACAAAATTCCTATGGCGATCACGCTGACCACAACAGAGAAAATAGTTGCTAAAGTAAGAGTTGACAGCAAAGGCTCAAGGCTCGTAAAAAGTGGTTGAAAGTGCTTTGGTAATCTAACTATTAGGGTTGCATATATTTGTGATCTAAATGACATTGGTTTGGCAATCAGCTATGTCAAACTCTATAAAAATCTACGATAGCAAGCCGAATACAAACTAAAGATCACGAAAGATTTGGATCGTGTAGAATACCCTTAAAAAATTTAACATACACATACACTTATGAAATCTATTTGGACTTTAGTGGCACTTGCTAGTCTATCGACTGGGACTGTAAGCTGTGGTTCTCAAGGTGATAAAGGTTCATCTCAAGCACAAACCGTGAACCAAACTCAAGGTCAAAAAATACCTGTAGATGTAGCGATCGCTAGTTTAGAAGCTCTGGAAGAGGACAATAAGTATACAGGTACAACCGCACCAATCCGCGAGGTGGCGGTAAAGTCGCGTGTAGAAGGTCGGCTGATTGATTTAGCTGTGGATATTGGCGATCGCGTTGAAGCTGGACAGGCGATCGGTCAACTAGATGATGCCGTGCTGACAGCCACCGTGCTGCAAGCCGAAGCGGAAGTGGCGGCGCGATCATCGGAAGTAGCCCAGGCTAATGCAGCAGTTGGTAATGCCCGCGCTCAAGTGGAAAAAACGAAAGTGGAATATCAACAAGCACAGGCTGACGCTGAGCGCTTCAATAAATTGGCTAAAGATGGAGCCGTGTCTGCACAAACTGCGGAATCTGCAAATACGAGAGCGCGGTCGGCGGAACAATCTTGGCGATCGGCAGAACAACAGGTAAATCTGCAACAGCAGACCGTTGGTGCAACTTCCCAACGAGTTTTAGCCCAAGAAGCGATTAAATTAAGAGAACAGGAGCGTCAATCCTACACCACTATTTCTGCGCCGATTAGTGGTGTGGTTTTAGAAAAGGTTAGTGAAACGGGAAATCTCCTCTTTGCAGGAAATGATGTTTTAAAACTAGGTGATTTTAGTCAAGTTAAGGTAATTGTATTGGTTTCGGAACTAGAAATTAGTAAGGTTCGCCCTAATCAATCGGTCAATGTCCGTTTTGACACCTTCCCAAATCAACAATTCAAGGGAACCGTTAGACGTATTTCCCGCGCCGCCGATCCAGTGGCAAGGCTCATTCCTGTGGAAGTGGTTGTACCGAATAATGACGGCAAATTGGGAAGTGGGCAATTAGCGCGAGTCCAATTTGCGGGTAGGCAGGAAAAACAAATCATCATTGCTGATTCAGCCCTTGAGGCGGCGGGTAGACCTGCTAAAGATGCAGCTAAGGGTTCTGATGCTAAAGTCGATGAAAAGGCAAATACTAAACCTAGTGAAAATAAGTCCAGTGAAAATTCTGGCAAACCAAGTGATAAAGCCAATGAAAAAGGTAAACCCAGAACTGGCACTGTGTTTGTGGTCATTGGCGATGCTAAGGATGCCAAAGTCTCAGCCCGTCAAGTCACATTAGGGAATCGCCGTGACGGGAAAGTGGTGATTCTTTCTGGTTTGAATGATGGCGATCGCGTAGTGGTCAGAAGTGGCGGCAAGCTCAAAGACGGTGATGCAGTAAGGATCAGTGTTTTGTCAGAAAAGGCTAATTAACAGATATTCAGAGCTTCGCAATTAATTCATTTAGTAATACCCCATGAGCGACCAAAAAACTACAAGCCAAAAAACTACAAGCCAAAAAACTACAGGGTTTAGCGCCCTTGCGATTCGGCAGCACATTGGCACATTAATGCTAACGATCGCCATTTTTGTGATGGGTGCATTTTTTATCACCCGCTTACAGGTGGATTTATTACCAGCGATCGTCTATCCCCGCATTGGGGTGCAGCTAAATGTGCCTGGGATTACTCCCGAAGTCGGGATTACCCAAGTCACGAAGCCCTTAGAAGAAATTCTGGCGACAACTCAAGGCGTTAACCAAATTTTTTCCCGTACTCGTGAAGGACAGGTGCGGGTGGATTTGTTTTTTGATGCAGGAAGCAAGATCGATCAGGCGTTAAACGATGTGGTGGCAACCTTCAACCGCGCTCGTAGCCGCTTACCTAATAATATTGAAGATGCGCGAATCTTCAAGTTTGATCCATCCCAATCCCCCATTTACGAATTAGCAATCACTTCTCCTTCTTTGCCGATCGCGAAGTTACGCCTGTTTGCCGATGAGGAATTAGGGCGTGAACTGTCGGTCGTCCCAGGAGTTGCTGGAGTCGATGTCGTTGGCGGCGTTAAGGAAGAAGTACAGGTCAATCTCGATCTGAAGCGCTTGCAAGCCTTGGGTATGAATATCAATAATGTTTTGGCGACTCTGAGAGAACGCAATATTGATATTTCGGGCGGAAGGTTGCGCGATGGCTCTGTCGAACCACTCACCCGTGCGATCGGTAAGTTCCGTAATGCCAAAGAGATCGAGAACTTATCTTTTAATGTGCGATCAGGTAATGAAACTAAACAGGTTTATCTACGTGATTTTGCCACGGTTGTCGATGGTACAGAAGAACAGCGTATTTTTAGTTCTCTAAATAGTCAACCCGCCGTTAGAATTCTGATTACCAAACAGCCTGAAGCAAATACCATTGAAGTTGTCGATCGGATTAAGGCAAAAGTAGAATTTCTTAGAGAAAAAGGATTAGTTCCCGAAGATGCACTTTTGACTCCAACATCAGATGATTCGCGACTGATTAGGGCTTCAGTTGCGGACGTTACATCTTCAGGGTTGATGGGGGCAGCACTAGCTGCCATTGTCGTATTACTATTTCTCGGTTCCTTAAGACAGGCTCTAATTATTATCCTTGCCATCCCCCTAGCCACCCTTGCTTCGATTATTGCAATGGGTATTTTTGGCTTCTCACTTAATATATTTAGTTTAGGAGGATTAGCGCTGGGAGCGGGAGGCGTAGTAGATTGCTCAGTTGTAATGCTAGATAATATTCTCAATGGCATGAAAAAAATGGAGAAGGGACAAGGCGCAAAAGATGCAATTTCCCAGACCCAAGCTAGTAGCGCCGAAATTGAATCAGCATTAATTGCTTCTACTAGCACTAATTTAGTTGTTATTCTTCCTTTTTTACTACTGGGTGGATTTCTTGCCCTACTTTTTAATCAGCTTATTCTCACTGTTAGCTTTGGCAATATAGCCGCAGTCGTTATCGGAATAACGATAGTGCCAATGTTAGCTTCTCGACTATTAAGTATTCCTTGGTCGAGTCGGTTTAGCGAACTTTGGCTCATTCGAGAATTCAATCAAAGATTTGAGGCTGCGACACATGGCTATGCAGGGTTTCTCGCCCAAATTATTCATTTTCGTTTATGGGTGATAATCGCTCTATTCGCAGTACTTGGCGGTAGTGGCTTCTTAATGGGAAGACATCTGCCTCAAGAAATTATTCCGCAGGTAAGAACAGGTGATGTCACCATCAATGCTCAATTTCCCGCAGGCACAACCCTCGCTACTAACCGCAAAGTCATGGGTATTGTCGATGAAATTTTGATCAAACAACCTGAAACAGGCTATGCCTTCACCAGTGCAGGTGGTACGGGCTTTGGTAGCAACGTGACCACAAACCCCTTACGGGCTAGCACCACCGTCACCCTCAAACCCAAGTCCGATGTTACCGATTATATTAAGCGGGTTAATGGTGAAATTAATAAATTAAACCTTGCAGGCGTGCGGATTCGGGTTAACCCTGGGCAAGTACGCGGGATTATTGTCAATAATTCACCTGTGCCTCGTACTGACATTGACGTGATTTTGCAGGGCAGTAATCCAGAATTATTAGCCCAAACGGGGACAGAACTGCTGACTGCTCTCGAAAAAGTCAAAGGCGCAAATTTCCGTCCCGATATTGATGCCCGCCAACCTGAAGTGCAGATTTCTCCCGATTGGGAAAGATTGCAAGCGCTGGGACTCTCTACGCAGTCAGTGGGGGCAACCTTGCAAACTGCGATTACAGGCTCTGTGCCAACCCAATTACAAAGGGGCGATCGCCTTGTGGATGTGCGGGTACAACTTGATCCTGAGCTACGGCAAAATGCCTCTCAATTGCTGCAAGTTCCCCTCTTCAGCACTAGCAATAATCGCCCCGTTCACCTCGGTGATGTCGCCGCTATCCGCGAAGGTCGCGCCCCTGGGGAAATCCAACGAATCAACCAACGTCAAGTCTTCCTGATTCTTGGTAGCCTAGAGCGTGGAGCGAGTCTCAGCGATGCGCTCACCCAAGTCGAACAGGTGATCAAGGATTTTGATTTACCCCAAGGCATCACTGTTTTACCAAGTACTGCCAAAATTGCTAATGATAACCTTTCTAAATCCTTTGGTGTCTTAGGTGTACTTGCTTCATTCCTAGTCTTTGTGGTGATGGCCGTCCAGTACAACTCATTGCTTGATCCTTTGGTGATCATGCTGACGATTCCCCTCGCCCTCGCTGGCGGCATCATCGGGCTTTATGTCACCAATAGCTCCATTAACGTGATGGTCGTGATTGGGGTGATCCTATTGATTGGGATTGTGGTTAACAATGCGATCGTGCTGGTGGAACTGGCGAACCAAATCCGTGAAGAGGAAAAATGCAGTCGTATTCAAGCCATGCTAAAAGCTGCCCCCACACGCCTACGTCCAATCTTAATGACTACGATTACAACTGTTGTTGGTGCATTTCCGCTAGCTCTTGGCGGCGGCGAGGGCGGCGAATTTTTACAACCTCTGGGAATTGTAATTTTCTCAGGCTTAGCCCTTGCAACAATCCTGACCTTATTCCTAATTCCCTGCTCCTATGTACTTTTACATGAGTTTAGCTGGGCTAAAGTTAGTAAGTTAGTGCCATTAAAAGCATCATCAAGAAATTAAAGCACTTCGTACTCTAAAGTCAAGAAAAAGTACTAACTATTATTTGGCACTGGTCAGTTAAATCGTGAGGGAGAGAAAACCCCGTAGTGAAAGCAACTCCAGCATGGAAAGCGGTCGATAATATAGCCCGATCGCCATAACTGGAGTCTTATTCTTCCCTAAGCCCACACGAGGTATCACCCAGTTGTGAACTAATCTTTGCACAGTGACGGCTCGTTGCAATCCCTTCGTATTCTTCGCATACAGGTTTTGTTTACGGCGATAAGCGCTACACCTCCCGCTCAATCTCAGGAAATGCTTATAATAACATCTTGTTGTTTAGGTAGTTAATTGCTCTTAGTTTTCATGTTTGTCTCTCTTACTCTTTTTTAGAGATGCCCTTAAGCTTTATCGCTCTATTCCTAGTTTTCAAGAATATATTCTAGTCGAGCAAACTAGCTATGGAGTGGAACAATATGCAAAACAGGCTAACGGTAAATGGCTCTTAGCTGACTATGTAGGTAAAGACGCAGTTCTGAAACTAGAGTCAGTGGATTTTGAAATTAGTCTGATGGATTTGTACAAGCGGGTTGCCTTTTAGGTTGTAATCTAGACATAATGATGAACAGCGTAAAGCACCGCCCATCAATTATTTTCTACTTGCCGCGAGGCGATGCTGAATCTCTAGATAAACCAGCAACGCATTCACATCCGCAGGATTCACCCCACCAATGCGGCTAGCCTGCCCAATCGTCATCGGACGAATCTTACTCAGCTTCTCTCTTGACTCTTTAGAAAGAGTCTCGATCGCATTGTAATCAATGTCAGTTGGTAACTTGCGATCGCTATGTTTCGCGACCTCCTCAATTTGATGTGTTTGGCGCTGGATATAGCCCACATACTTGACTTCGATTTCCGCAGCCAGACGCTCAAATCGATTTAAGTCAGGATCAGCTAAGCCATAATGAATTAATTCGGCATAGTTAAACTTAGGACGACGCAACAAATCAGAAAGAGTAATTGCTCCACGAATTGCTTCACCTGTTTCGGCAGTAATCCTTTTCCCAAGCTCATCTTTTTCCTTCACGCGAGTTTCATTGAGGCGTTTTACTTCTACATAAACACGCTCCTGCTTATCACAGAAAAGTTGCCAACGACGATCATCGACTAATCCAATCTCGCGTCCAATCGGCGTGAGTCTGTGATCGGCATTATCTGATCGCAAAATCAAGCGATATTCAGAACGGCTAGTCAACATCCGATAAGGTTCGCGCAATTCTTTCGTACAGAGATCATCAATCAAAGTCCCGATATAGCTACTAGCCCTTGGTAACACGACCATCTCTTTACCCTTTGCATAGAGCGCCGCATTCATACCCGCAATTAATCCTTGCGCAGCAGCCTCTTCATAGCCCGTAGTTCCATTAATTTGACCAGCACAAAATAGACCTTCGATTAATTTGGTCATCAAGGTCGGATAGCACTGAGTCGCAGGGATATAGTCATATTCCACAGCATAGGCAGCGCGGAGCATATGGCAATTTTCTAGACCAGGGAGAGTTCGCAACATCTGTAATTGAATATTCTCAGGCATTCCCGTAGAGAAGCCCTGAATATAAAGCTCAGGAATATCACGACCCTCTGGTTCAATAAAAATTTGATGGCTCTCTTTGTCAGCAAAGCGAACAATTTTATCTTCAATGCTAGGACAATAGCGCGGTCCCTTGGCATCGATAAAGCCCCCATAGACAGGCGTGAGATGCAGATTTTCACGAATGATGCGATGGGTTTCCGCAGTGGTGCGCGTTAAATAACAATTCATTTGTTCGCGCTCTACCCAAGCACTCGGATCGAAGCTGAACCAGTTATGCTCCGTATCCGATGGTTGGACTTCCATTTGGCTATAGTCCACACTGCGGCGATCGACTCGCGCAGGTGTGCCAGTTTTGAGGCGATCTGTAACAAATCCCAAAGCATTTAGTGTCTCAGTGAGTCCTGCCACTGCAAACTCCCCAGCCCGACCTGCGGACATGGAGCGATTACCCACCCAGATCTTGCCATTGAGAAATGTGCCAGTTGTCAAAATCACAGCTTTACAACCATAACCCACGCCAAACTGAGTTTCGACTCCAATAATTCCTTGATTTGCATCTAGCAATGTATTAATCACCGTTCCCTCGCGCACGGAGAGATTCGGCTCATTCTCGACTACCGTTTTCATTTCGGCGGCATATTCGCGCTTGTCAGTTTGCGCTCGCAAGGCCCAAACTGCGGGACCACGCGAACTATTAAGAATCCGCTTTTGCAAATAGGTGCGATCGGTGATCTTGCCAATTTCGCCGCCGAGGGCATCGACTTCATGGACGAGTTGCGATTTGGCGGGGCCACCAACGGCGGGGTTACAGGGTTGCCATGCAATGCGATCGAGGTTGAGAGTGAGGAGTAAAGTTTTGCAGCCCATTCTTGCCGAGGCGAGGGCGGCTTCACAGCCTGCATGTCCTGCACCCACGACGACGACTTCAAATTCATCAAGAAACTGTATTTGATTGGGGACTTGATTGGCTGAATTTATTGAATTACTCTTTATCTCGCTCATTGCCTGACAGACCTGACCAACAAAACTGTATTCTAGCCCAAAATCATTAGTGTCATATGTTATTCATTGAGACATGATTTGGGACAAATCAAACATTGCCTACAGTCATGCAGACTATTGCAGAACCAGCAAAATCTCTACCTAAACAACCGATCGCTACAAAAGCCATTATCTGGGTTCTATTTTTGCTGTGGACGTTTTCTCAAGTTGTCCAAGATGCGATCGCTTATTCTCCTTTCTATCACTATGGACAACTGGTGTTGTGGTCAGAAGGAATGCCCAACTATGGCTATTTCTGGCTACATGTGATTTGGCTGCTGTGGACTAGTTGTGCTTTTGCCTTTCTTGCCCATTGGGCATACCAACGCGGTCGGGCTATTGAGTCTTAGGATAAAGAAGAGTCGCTAACGCGCCTCTTCTTTATCTAGTTTGAGCGTAATTGCTCAAGTTGCGATCGCAAACTTGCTAGCTGTTGTGTGAGTTCCTGAATCTCATCACGCATACTTGCTTTAACTGATTTATCAGATTTCTCTGTGCCATCAGGTACATTGTCATCAACGGTCTTAGCAGTTGTGGTTACAGTGGTTAAACCTGCCGATTCAGAATTAGTGGTATTGCTAGTACCATTTACCTGCTGTGCAATAAATTTATCAACATAGCTACGAGCCTCAGCTTCCGTAGTTACACCCTTTTCAGCAAGCTCTTGAGTAATTTCGTCAAAACTGCGCCCCAACCTTCTGAAATTTTCTTCGCGCTTGGCGGGATCTTGGATTACCTCAAGCAGTGATGAAGTTGCGCCTAGTGTGACGTAGTAGCCTTTTTGAAAAAGCTTTTCTAAGTCGATGGTATCCATAAAACTCCTGCGAATGTGTAGTTTTGTAATATATTCTAGCCGATCTCCTCTTGATCAAACTCATATAGAGGTTTTCCAATGACTGGTGTACCAAGATTACTTAGCAAAGCACTACGAATTATTGTAGAGTCAAAAAGTTGTTCTAGTTTTAACGGGGATCAGCCGTTGAAAAAGCGAAATTAAGTAGATTATTTGTATCTGCTTAGTTTAAAGAAAGGGGAAAGTTTGGTGAAAGTCCAACGCTGTACCGCAACTGTAAAAGCAATAAAATCATCAGATGCTTAAAGTCAGGATGCCCACTAGAACTAATTTCATCGTCTATATCTGCGAGTTACAGAATATGAATTTATCTAAGCTTGTTGCATCAGTCCAGTCTAAGGCGATCGCGATCGGTTTTAGTCTCTTGGTTGTGGCTAGTCCCGCATCAGCACACCACCCCATGGGTGGAAAAATGCCCAGCACTTTTTTTGAAGGTTTTTTGTCAGGTCTAGCCCACCCTTTGATTGGAGTCGATCATCTTGCATTTATTGTTGCTGTTGGTTTATTTGCGGCAATTAAACCCCAAGGCATTTTGATTCCTATTTTCTTTGTTTTATCAGCGATGCTCGGTACAGGAATTCATTTGTTAGGCATTACCTTACCTGTAGTTGAATTAGTAGTATCAGCATCCATCTTGTTGTTTGGAATTTTGATGGCACTCAAGAGTAGCCCTAACGTTTTAATGATGCTTGGGCTATCCGTTGTTGCAGGATTATTTCACGGCTACGCTTATGGCGAAGCGATTTTTGGTGCACAAACCACAGCTTTAGTTGCTTATTTATGTGGATTTACCGTAATTCAGTTAGTGATTTCAGGCGCGGCATTTTTTGTTGGTCAAAAAGTGATAAAGGGTGATTTTGCTCAAGTCGCTCCTAACTTGCGATCAGCTGGATTGGTGATTTGTGGAATTGGGGCAGCATTCCTAGCAACCAATATTTCATCTCTAATTCTGTCAGTACCTAAGGGTTAGAGAAGTTTTTCCTTGACAAAAGTAGTGGCAATTCATGAATTGCCACTACTTTTGATTCCCTACTTGTAAAAGTGGGAGCTTTTAAATTTTTTAGAGAAGATTATGGCAGCGAAAATACCTGTAACTGTGATTACTGGATTCTTAGGCAGTGGCAAGACCACGCTGATTCGGGAACAGTTGCAAAATAATCAAGGTCGGCGGATTGCTGTACTTGTAAATGAATTTGGCGAAATTGGTATTGATGGCGATTTGCTACGTTCTTGTCGTGTGTGCGATGAAGATGGCAAAGAAATCACTCCAAACATTGTGGAATTGACAAACGGATGTCTTTGCTGCACCGTACAGGAGGAGTTTCTGCCGACCATGCAAGAACTACTGAAAAGACGCGATCTCATTGACTGCATTCTGATTGAAACATCTGGATTGGCTCTGCCAAAGCCCTTAATTCAAGCCTTCCGTTGGCAAGAAATTCGCAATGGGGCAACTGTTGATGGCGTGATCGCAGTTGTCGATTGCGAAGCTGTAGCAAGTGGAAGACTGGTGAGCGATCTTGATGCTGTAAATGCGCAACGGCAAGAAGATCCTAATCTCGATCATGAAACTCCGATTGAGGAGCTATTTGAAGATCAGTTGGCTTGTGCAGATTTAGTGGTACTGACTAAGACCGATTTAGTAGATGCAGAAGCTCAAGCTAAGGTGCAGTCTTGGTTAAAGCAAGAATTGCGCGATGGAGTTAAGGTTGTTGCTTGTGATGAAGGCAAGATTAGCTCAGAGATTCTCCTAGGCTTTAATGCGGCAGTTGAGGATAATCTCGATACACGTCCTAGCCATCATGATACGGAAGAAGAGCATGAGCATGATGATGATATTAATTCGATTAATATCGTGACAGATCGCGCTTTTGAGCCAACTCAGCTACTTACCTCGCTCAAACAAGCGATCGCTGATCAGGAAATCTATCGCATTAAGGGCTTTGTGAATGTGCCGAATAAGCCGATGCGCATGGTGTTGCAAGGTGTAGGCGATCGCCTTGAGACTTCCTATGATCGCTTATGGGCAAGTGACGAGCCTCGTCAAACCCGTTTGGTATTTATTGGTCAAGCCTTAGAGCGATCGCAAATTGAATCAGCACTTAGCCTTTAAAACATTCCAAAACATTCCTCAGATCTCCGACTTTTTCTGTGCAAGCAAAGGTAATCTTCAAGTTTGCAGAAAAAGTCGGAGATCTCAACCTCTATCTTTTTAAAATAAAAATTGCAATCTACCACAGCTATTTGTCCTAGTCTTTTTAATGCTACCTCTGCCGAAGATGGCATTCTTTCACGTATGCGCTTACCAGCAGGCTTAATTACCTCTGTGCAATGTGAGGTAGTTGCCAACATCGCTAATCAATTTGGTAATGGCGAAATTCAAATTACTAACCGCGCTAATTTGCAGATTCGCACTAGTCAAGCTCTAAGTTTTGAGACGCTTCTCGATCTACAAGACTATAGGCTAGCCTCTAGTGAGGCAAACACTGACGGATTGCGTAATATCATGGCGAGTCCAACCGCAGGGATTGATCCTCATGCCCTAATCAATACAATTCCTTTTGTTAAACAATGGAATTTCTATCTAGCAAATCATCCTGAATTAGAGATTCTATCTCATAAATTTAGTGTTTGCTTTGATGGTGGCGAAACGATTAGCATAAGCGATCGCCCTAATGACATTTGTTTTGTAGCTGTTGAGTTTGATCACGAGATTTATTTTGAGCTGCGTCTGGGTAGAGATCACGGTGATGCTCCATCGGCAGTAGGTCGATTAGTTTATCCGCAACAAACTTTAGAAGTTCTTGCTGCTTTAGCAGAAGTCTATCGTGAATATATGGAACAGAAATTAAATACTACAAATCATTGTGCCAGACCTCCCCGATTAAGAGAACTGATCGGCGCTTGGGGTGTAGATCGTTATTTGCAACTTGTTGAAGCGAAGCTTGGTTATTCATTAAGACGCTCATCCTTAGAGCTTCTCTCACAGAAGAGTAGAACAAGAATTGCTTATCATCATTTGGGTATTCACAGTCAACGTCAATTGGGACTAGCTTATATTGGGGTGGTCATTCCATTAGGAAGATTGACTGTACTCCAGTTCCAAGGATTAGGGGATTTGGCGAGACAATATGGTGGTGGTGCGTTAAGGTTGACTCCTTGGCAAAATGTTCTGATTACGGATATTGCGGAGGCGCAAGTTGAACAGGTTACGCGAGAAATTAATGACTTGGGCTTAAATATTTCTGCGAACCATCCCTATGCTGCGATCGCAGCTTGTTCTGGCTATCATGGATGTAAGTCGGCACATACTGATACACAATCAGACGCTAAGCAAGTTGCAGCCTATTTAGAAAACTGCATCAAACTCGAACAGCCAATCAATATTCATTTTTCAGGATGTGATAAGTCTTGTGCCCAGCATCATCCCAGTGATATAGCTTTGGTGGGAATTCAATCAAGAGACTCTAATCATCCCGAAGTTTATAGGGTTTATGTTGGTGATGGAGATACTGATTTTGGCAAGGAATTATATTCAGAATTCGCTGCTAAAGATGTTACAAATCTAATTGACCAGCTATTAAAGACATATCAAAATCAGCGCCAAGATTCTACACAAACTTTTCGAGAGTTTGTCAATCAGCAACCCTAAAAAAAAGCGGCGCATTGCGCCGCTTTTTTAATAATGGTCGGCGCATTGCGCCAAACATTATTACATTTTTGTTTAGATATCAAGATCCGCAAGTCCTACTTTCGAGCCGTAGGTCTCGATAAATTCACGACGTGGAGCAACTTTATCGCCCATTAAGATCGTGAAGATGCGATCTGCTTCGGCTGCATCTTCGATGGTGAGACGTTTTAGCGATCGCGTGGCAGGATTCATCGTAGTTTCCCATAACTGCTGCGGCATCATCTCACCTAAACCTTTGAATCGCTGAATGTTGTAATTAGCGTTAGGAGGGAAGGAGGAGATCGCCGCTTGCAAATCGTTGTCGCTGTAGCAGTACTGAGCATTTTTTCCACGCTCCAATTTGTATAGAGGAGGACAGCCGATATAGATAAATCCGCGATCGAGCAGCTCTCTCTGATAGCGATAGAAGAAGGTTAATAGCAATGTGCGAATGTGCGCTCCGTCCACGTCCGCATCAGCAAGCAGAATAATCTTGTGATAGCGCAGTTGTGACTCATTAAAGTCTTCGCCTTTAATACCCAAACCACAACCTGTAATCAAGGCTTGGATTTCATTGTTTTTATAAATCTTGCTGTCATCGGCTCTCTCAATATTGAGAACTTTACCGCGTAAAGGCAGAATCGCTTGATAGTGGCGATCGCGTCCTTGTTTTGCCGATCCACCCGCAGAATCTCCCTCAACAATGAAGATTTCGGATTCTTTGGGATCGCGGGAACTGCAATCAGCGAGCTTACCAGGTAAAGTCGAAGACTCTAGCGCCGATTTGCGGCGGACTAGCTCACGGGCGCGACGGGCAGCTTCAGCAGCATTAAAGGCTTGCAGTGCTTTCTCAATAATTGAAGTCGCCACCGCAGGATGAAATTCTAGATATTCATTGAGAACTTCACCAACGAAAGAGTCAACAATACCGCGTACTTCTGTATTTCCTAACTTAGTTTTGGTTTGTCCTTCAAATTCAGGATCAGTAACCTTAACCGAGATAACTGCCGTTAAACCCTCACGAACATTCTCGCCAGCAAGATTAGAATCACCTTCTTTCAGCTTTTTCAATTTCCGCGCTGTTGCATTCATGGTGCGAGTAAGGACGGTTTTTAGTCCTTCCAAATGCGTACCACCATCAATTGTGCGAATGTTATTGGCAAAACCAAGGACATTATCGTTGTAAGAGTCAATACACCATTGCAGAGCGACTTCCACCACGACATTATCGCGTTCCCCATTGACATAAATAATGTCAGGGTGAATTGGTTCTTTATCGCGGGTCATGTAAGCGACGTATTCACGAATCCCACCTTCATAGCAATAGATATCGGTGCGAAGTTCTGCGCCACGGCGATCGCAATATTCGATCTTCACGCCAGCATTGAGGTAAGCAAGCTCCTTAAGTCGGCTAGCAAGTACATCGTAATCAAATTCAGTTTGAGTTGTAAAGATTTGTGGATCTGGCTTGAAACGCACCTGAGTCCCGCGTCTTGCCTCTTTGCTCTTACTCGGAATTAGCTCACTAGCAGGAAAACCTCGCTCATATCTTTGGGTATAGACTGTATCCAATCGCCATACTGATACCTCTACCCATTCCGATAAAGCGTTAACTACGGAAATACCGACACCATGCAAGCCTCCTGATACTTTATAGCCCCCATCGCCAAATTTACCTCCAGCATGGAGAACGGTGAGTACAGTCTCAAGGGCAGATTTACCAGTCTTGGGGTGAATATCAATGGGGATACCACGCCCATTATCGGAAACTTGGACAGAGCCATCGGGCATAAGTTCGACAAGGATGCGATCGCAATGTCCTGCAAGGGCTTCGTCTACGCTGTTGTCAACGACTTCAAAAACGAGGTGATGCAACCCTTTTGGCCCCGTTGTGCCGATATACATCCCAGGTCGTTTACGAACTGCTTCTAGACCCTCAAGTACTTGGATCTGATTGGCATTGTAAGTTTCTGTAATGGTCTCAGGCATGAAGGTAAACAACTCCAGAAGTTATGTCATTTGCAAGAGGTTTTCAAGAAAATTCTTTGATATTAAGAAAAACTTTGTAGACACTCTTGATAGTGTTTTTAGGATGTGTTTTGAGCAAAGACTCAAAAACACTCTGCCATTATAGCTTAAAAGCCTTACAGATATATCAAAACCATCTCAGATTAAGTTTTTACATGCCTTATGCAAATACAAAAAAGCAAAAAAATAAAGGAGGTGCAAAGCACCTCCTCTATTTTTTTGGAATTTAAAGACTTTACTTTAGCGATCAGTACAAGCCCAAACAGCAATCTCGCAACTACCATTACCACAACTGTTTAGAGCGTTGCGTTGAGCTGAGTCTTTGTCAACATTCCAAGCCCAACCTAAGTAGCCGCCGCCTTTAGCGACAGCACCACAAGCATTTGCAAACCAAACTTGGACATCACAGCTACTACCGCAATTGGCAAGCGCCGCATATTCTGCTTCTGCTCGACTATCATAGTTGTAAGCATAGCCATAAGCACCATCAGAACCAGTTGCTACTGCGCCATATTTGTCTCCAGCAAACGCAGCTCCAGCTCCAACGCCTTCAACCAAAAGAAAAGCTGCCGCAATAAATACTAGATACTTTTTCATAAGTTCTCCTATTTGAGATTAGGTAATTAGCACATAAATATAATTAAAATCCAATAGCTCTTAACGCTTCAAAAACAAGGTGATTTAATTCTTTTGACCTCGTTTTGCGGATATACATCCTAAGTTTGTTTATGAGCCCCCGTTATTTTTGGAGGCATGTCCTAGTCAAAAGCTAATGATCAGTACAAGCCCACACTTGGATAGCGCAGCTACTATCGTTACAGTAACCAAGAGCTGTGCTTTTAGCAGTCTCTTCGTCAGTAGCAGCAGCCCAACCCAAATAGCCACCACCACCTTTCGCGACAGCAGCACAACCATTGCTAAATGTAACTACTTCTGTACAACTGCCCTCACATGCAGAAAGTGCATATGCTTTTGCATCTTCTCCATTATCAAAGTTATAAGCCCAACCATAAGCCCCACCAGGTCCAGTGGCGACAGCACCATATTTCCCCCCTGCGATCGCATCTCCAGCACCAACGCCTTCAATTAAAAGAAAAGCTGCTGCAATAAATCCTAGATATTTTTTCATTTGTTCTCCAATTTGCGAGTAAGTATTCTCCGATCTGACACTTTTGTTTCAATAAGTTTAGTTATTCCCATGCCCTTGTAGATTGTACCAACAAAAAAAGATTTCTTTACACTTTAAAAAATTTTTTCAAATGGTTACATTCGCGAAGCCCTGCAATGGATTTTGTGTTTTTATTTGTGGTGGGTTTGACAGTAAATTACGGCAAAGTTTGTTTTCATCGGAAATTATTTTTATTCCAAAACTCTTGCCAAAATTCCTGAAAAAACGAACCAATAAGTTTTTTGAAAGTTTTGATTCGCAGTACTTCCAAAAAAAACTCGCTCATCTGGGGAAGTAGGTGAAATGGCAAAAGTGATAATACCCAACAAATTACGATTCAACCGCAGGTAGAGGTAACGACTTTACCGACTACGACAGTCTATACCGATGAATCTGATGCTTACAATCGTATACCTGCTTCTGGTCGTGAGCGTCAAACTGTTTGTCACTCTCAGCGCGAGTATGCTCGCGATGAAGATCAAGATGCTTTTTGTGAGGTTCATTGCAATACTCTGGAGGACATTCGCAGATCAAAGATAGAGAATTGTCAGTCTTTTCGCAGGTGTTTTACCAATTCAGAGAAGTGTGGTCACACTTCTCTGAATTGGTAAAACAAACCCTGTAAGGGTTTTAAAAGCACAAAATGGCATAGCCATTTTGTGCTTTGGTATTAGGCTTGGAATTGAGCCGACAATAAGACGGAGAAATGCGCTTCCACGATCGCGCAACAGCCCAAAAACTACACAGCACAGTAGACCCAGCAGCAGCTAAATTTACGGCTGAACAAAGGAATTTAAAACTAGCTGACAAGTTACGTGAGTTAGGTATTGATCTTGATAATCTTAGGACTTACGCAAAAACGCCCTGAAAGCCTCATTTTGCCGTAGGGGCAATTCATGAATTGCCCCTACGGCTCGTTCTTTTGCGTAAGTCCTAAATCTTTAGGATGTGTAGCACTTTGGGCTGATTATCTTAACCCTAATAGATTTCATATTTCATTAACTGACATGGTAATGTGCCATTTAAGACGGCTGTTCGTTCAGCACATTTCAGCCCAATCGTTTGAGATAGTTGCTTGTTTCCACTAAGAACAAAAGCTGTCCATCCCTTAAACCTTTGTTTAAGTACATTCCCTAATTGTTTATAAAAAACTCCTAAATCACTATCTCTTCCTAATCTTTCTCCATAGGGAGGATTGCAGAAGAGAACTCCACTATCAGCAGGTGCGACCACTTCTGAAAGGTCTAATGCCGAGAAGTAGACATGATTGGATAGACCACAATTTTTCGCGTTGACGATCGCTTGATCTACCACTTCAGGATTGCGATCGCTACCCCAGATTGGTGCAGGTAGAGCATCTAAACGATTATCATCCGCTTCTTGAATTAGTCGAGCTAAAAGCTCTTGATCAAAATCTAACCAAGCCTCAAATCCAAAGCGATCGCGAAACATTCCTGGAGCAATATTTAGCGCTTTTAAACTAGCTTCTAAGGGCAAAGTTCCCGAACCGCAAAGAGGATCGTAAAACATTTGGTCTGGTTGCCAACCTGACATCTGAATTAGGGCAGCAGCAAGAGATTCTTTTAGCGGTGCTGCGCCTACGGCAGGTCGATAGCCACGACGGTGCAGACTATTGCCTGAGCTATCGAGGCTGACGGTACAGCCATTGTCATCAATATGGACACCGATTCGTACATCCGCTTCCTGCACATCCACATCGGATCGCTCACCAAATTTATCTTTCTGCTGATCGACGATCGCATTTTTAACTTGCAAGGCGGAGAAATGCGTGTGGTTAAGATGCTCGTTTTTGCCAGTGGCATTAACGGCTAAGGTCATTTCAGGTGTGAGAAATTCTGACCAGTCGATCGCTTTGATTCCTTTATAAAGATCATCAGCATCAAGGCAATCAAACTGATCAATGTGCATTAATATCCGAAATGGCAGACGCGCCCATAGATTGATCCGATAAAGCAAAGTGCGATCGCCTTCAAAGCTAACACCACAAAATCCTGCTTCGACAGAATGTGCGCCGAGCTGTTCTAATTCTTGTGCAGCCAGTGCTTCTAAGCCTCTCGCCACAGTTGCAAAATATTGATTCATCTTTAAAAATCCAAAGTAGAATTGCGGCGCAAAGCGCCGCAATTCTAAATATTAAAAACAGGCTAGGATGGACTCTAACCATCGACCGATCGCTTAGAAGGCGATTGCTCTATACAACTGAGCTACTAGCCCAAACAATTTCACGGCTTATTATAATACAACAAAAGTTATGGTTTTGGCAATTTGTTGTAAAACAGCAATTCTCATTTTAAAAACCTATTTTTGTTGGGCTTTTGTTAAAAATTACTTTTTAAACGACCTAAACAAATTGCTGAGGTGTAATGATGTAAAAGCTCTATTAATAAAATTAATTAAAGTTTAGTAAATACCTATGGATAGTACATTAGCGATCGCATACCTTGGGGCCTTAGTTGTGCTGCTAGCTGGGGTTAGCTGGTTAGTTATCCGCCAGATTTTGAAAGCACGTAGTTTAGAAAACGTAATTTCTGACCTACAGCCTAAGCTCCAAAAGGAAAAAGGCACACCTGAGGACTATTACCAACTTGGTAGTGTCTATTTGCGAAAAAAGCTCTACGCTCAAGCAATTACCCTGTTTAATAAGGCGCTGAAAGAAGGCGGAGAAAATATTGCCGAAGTTTATAATGCCTTAGGATTTTCCTATTTCTCCCAAGAGCAGTATGATTTGGCGATCAAAAATTATAAGGAGGCGATCGCTTTACAAGATGGCTATGTGACTGCCATTAATAATCTTGGTCATGCCTATGAGAAGAAAAAGTTGCTACCTCAAGCGATCGAAATGTATGAGCAAGTGCAAAAGCTGGATGAAAAAAATGAAACCGCCAAGCGCCGCTTAGCTTCTTTACGAAAACAAGTAGTACCAACAGCATAAAAAATACCATCTAAAGATGATATGCGGCGATTCGCGCCGCATATCATCTTCAAAAAGGACGCTTAGCGTCTCTTTTTTATTGCTTGGATTCGATTAGTCCGCCGCCGATTAACAAGTCATCACGATAAAAAACCGCCGCTTGCCCTGGGGCAATACTAAATTGTGGCTCGTCAAAAACAATCCTTGCCCGATCTCCTTCGAGGGGAATGATGGTTGCAGGAGCTGGCACAGTTCGATAGCGCACTTGCACTTCCGCATGAAATGGTAGATGCGTAGGAGCGAGGGATACCCAGTTCACTTGATTAATCGTGCATTCTTGATCGTGGGCTTCTGTGCGATCGCCTAAAACAACCTCATTCTTAATGGGATCGAGTGCAACTACATACAGAGGAGTTGCAGCCGCTACGCCTAAGCCTTTGCGTTGGCCGATGGTGTAGTGATAAGTGCCTTCATGCTCACCCAAAACATTGCCATGCGTATCAACGATTTTGCCTTTAACAGGCGTGAGATATTTATCCAGAAAAGCTTTCATCGAGCCATTGGCTTCAACTAAGCATAGATCCATGCTTTCAGGCTTTTCAGCGGTGGCTAAGCCAAACTCAGCAGCAATTTTGCGAGTTTCAATTTTAGTCGTATTTCCCAACGGAAAAATGCAGCAGCTTAATTCTTCTTGTCCGACTTCGTAGAGAAAATAGGACTGATCCTTAGTATCGTCAACAGCGCGGCGCAATTCATAGCGTCCCGACTCAGGATTAAAGTTGAGCTTGGCATAATGTCCCGTCGCGATTTTATTAATTCCCAGCTTTTCACGGGCATAGGTCATCATTGGGGCAAACTTTACGGCTTTATTGCAGCGCGAACAGGGCAGAGGAGTATAGCCTGCTGCATATCCAGTGACCAAATAGTTGATAATGCTTTGCTCAAAGACTTCACGACTATCAACAATTTCATGGTGAATGCCTAATTCTTCGCATAGTCTAGCGGCATCGACCATTCCCTCGGAGCAGCATTGTCCCTTGCCACGCATTAACCACAGCGTCAAACCCGTGACATCATATCCTGCGCGATGCAATAGCGCCGCCGCCACAGAGCTATCTACTCCGCCCGACAAGCCGACAACGACTTTTTCTGCTATTGCAGGCTGAGTATCTAGTTTTCTTTCGATGATTTCTACGTTTGACATTTGCTGCGATCGAACCACTTAAACTAAATTGTATCGTAAAGGGTTGTGAGGTTAGTGATACAGTGCCAGATTAAGCGATCGCCATGATTACAAACTTTGTTCTATTTGTAGATTTTATTAAGTATTTCAAAAGATGAAAGCAGCGCAAAGCGCTGCTTTCATCTTTTCACCCTAGCAAGAATGACGACATCTGGACAAAAAACTATCTAGCAAATGTGTTTGTTCGCCAAAGTGCAAATGGGTATAAGCAGCGTGAACTTGATATTTTTGCCAGCCTTCGGAAAGATATTGCAAATGAGAGTCATAGCCTTGTAGAGAATACAAGGGCTGATCGCAGATTTCGGTTAAAGATGAGCGATGAAACTCATGTCCCCAAATCCGATCACCTTTTTTCATGAGCGGACTATCTTGCAAAGCGATTGCTTGACGATATCCGAGAGTTAGGCGCTTTCCCATTTTTGCTGCGGTCGGGAAAATATTTACCATTGGGAATGATTGCTCCTGAAAATCAACAATGCGATCGCATAGATACATCAAGCCTCCACATTCAGCATAGGTGGGCATTCCTGATTTGATCGCATTGTGAACTGATTCTCTAGCAGTTTTATTCTCGGCTAATTCACTTGCAAATACTTCAGGAAATCCGCCGCCAAAATATAAGCCTTGGATATTTTCAGGTAAAGCGCGATCGCTAATTGGACTCCAAGGAATTAATTCTGCACCCATTTCTCTAAATAGATCAAGATTATCGGCATAGTAAAAACTGAAAGCACGATCTTGAGCGATCGCGATGCGAAGACCCTCACCTCCAGCCCCTCTCCCATGAGGAGAGGGGAGTAATATTTCTTCTCCCCATCTCCCCATGGGAGATGGGGCTGGGGGGTGAGGGCTTTCCATTAATGGCAATAACTTCTCCCAATCAAAACAAGTTTCACCTAAATGAGCTAATCGCTCAATAATTCCATCAAGATCGGACATTTCCGCAGTGGGGACTAGTCCTAAATGGCGATCGGGAATGGAAATGTTATCTTGACGGCGCAGAACTCCTACGATTGGTAAATTTAATGGCTCTAGAGATTGGGTTAATAACTCTAAATGGCGATCGCTACCAACGCGATTAAGCACAACTCCTGCAATGTGAATACGAGGATCAAAGGTGCGATATCCATGGGCGATCGCGGCAATAGATCGAGAAGTACTAGCACAATTGAGAATCAAGATTACGGGAATGTTTAACAATCGTGCAATGTGAGCTGTGCTAGCAGTATCGTCTTTACCTGTAGCTCCATCGAATAGCCCCATTACTCCTTCAATTAGCGCATATTCAGTATTCTGACTATGTTTCGTAAAACAGGACTTTACATAGGATTCGGAAGTTAAGACAGGATCGAGATTGCGACAAGGTAGACCTGTGATGTAGGAATGGAACATGGGATCGATGTAATCAGGCCCCACTTTAAAAGATTGCACTAGAGATTCAGCGGATCGCGATCGAGCTTTCATTGCGGCTAATAGTGCCAAAGTTACTGTGGTTTTGCCTACGCCACTCCGTTCACCTGCAATAATAATTGCCATTTATAGTACTTTTTGATTCTAGTAATGAAATAAACTGGCGCAAAAATTTATCGTTTCCACCAAATGTAAATCGCGCTATTTTCCATGTGTCTTTGTAATGATTATTTAAGTTTTAATTTACATGGAATCGTAGATATTTATCATATCTCTCTGGTGAAGACTTCTGCTGATCATCATTCCAGATAAGAGCTTTTCTAAGTTCTTCACTTACTCGTTTGCGTTCTTCTCCAATTGGTAGTGAAAGCGAATCTTTGAGCTTGAAATCAAGGTCTTGGATTGTTAATGCTTTATCCCAGACTTCATCAATATTTTTTGTTATATCATCGCCAAAAAGAAACCTAGACTTGTAACGAGCTTCGCCTAAAATTTGTATTGCTTGCCCATCAACACGACCCAATTGAAAAACGAACATGAAATACTCCTGTAGTTTTTCGTAGGCTGCAAGACGTTTCTCGAAGAGGTCAAGACGTAGTTTATCTTTAGCCGTTCGGTATTGATTATATGCAATCCAAACACCAATACCTCCCACCATTAGAGTACTTATTGATGAAGTTAAATTATATGAAATCCAAACACCAATACCTCCCACCATTAGAGCAATTATTGTTGGAGTTAATTTGACTATAATATCAACCCACAAAGGCATTGGCTGACTAATTTCTGATTGTGAAAGCATTATAGATTCGTGAGTTTTTGAGTTTTACTATTTTAGAGATTGTATCTACATTGAAGCAGCAAATGAAACCTGACTATACAATTTTAAACTACCATTTATCCGAGACTCTACATTCGCGCTATTTTTTATCATTACCTATGGAATAAATGGAATAAACTGTTTTAGGAATTTACGAAGCTTTAATAGCCCAATAACTTCGCGTACTTTTGGAGAAACAAAATCTTCAGGAGGAATACTGTCTAGCGATCGCAGCTTTTCCATGAGTTCCGTATATTCAGCAGCAGTGAGTTGTTTGCCATCGATGGGCGATCGCGCATCAGTATAGATTTCCGCGCGTAAAATTTCTTCAGGTATATCTTCCTGAGAAGATTGGATTGTCAGAGTTTCCGCAAAACTAATCATCGGCATTGCCAATGTGGAGATCTGCAAACTGAAGAAAGAAGCGATCGCCAAATTTCGATTTTTCGCTTTTGATAAAGCTTTACATTGTGGAACCTTGCAACTTTTAGCGCCCCAATCTATTTGGTACATCCTCGCAGCCTCCAGGAATAGTTTTACGAGATTTTTTACCACACCATGCACAGAGATATTGGCGCGTTTCTTCGGATAGATCGATCGCTTTACTAAAGTCCGCCTCTTCAACTACCGCGCCCGTATATTCACCTGTCTCGAAATTGGGGAGATTTTGGCGATCGCGAGGAGAAGCAGTCTCTAGCTTGCCATAAAACAGCTTTATACGACTTAGATCTGTGCCGCGTAAATTTGCTTTAGCCAAGATTGCGCCGACAAGGTTTGCGCCTGTGAGATCGCAATTAACAAAGTTTGCCTTAATTAAATTCGCGCCACTCAAATCAGCATTTCGCAAATCTGTATTACAAATATCACGATTAGCTAACATCATTCCTAAATTAACTACCCGTACTCCATTAGCAAGATCGACTACATAACCACCCGTTCCATCAAGAATGGGGCGACCAAGCAACCCATCACGCTTCAATGGCGTTAAAAGATTAGCACTGGACAAGAATCGAATAATTTTGGCTCTTCCATCAGCATCACAGCCACCAAGTAATGCTGCGGTTCTGGCTTGGGCGATCGCTCTTTCTAATGGCCAGTCTTCGAGTTGTCCTTGTGGATCAAGGACTAAGTCGGAAATCCCTTGAAAATATGAATCAATAGTTTGCTGTTGGGTGATCACATTTTGCTGACCCGTCAAACTTTCCGAAATCTGATTTTGTCGCCATGCCACCCACACAGCCAAAATCGCAATTAAAATCTGTCCTACTGCGCCTAAAGCCTCCCACTTCAGGCTATCAAACCATCGCGCAAAGGCAAGATCAAGCTCAGTCACATGGGCTGCCATGAACAGCGATACTCCAGCTAAAATGCTGGACAGAGTAATATCCCAATGCTTACCGAGAGGAGAATTGGCGATCGCACTCAGAAATGGCGGTACGAGTATGGGCAGAATGATGGCAAAGATCACTCCGAGACTGATATAAACCAGTTCATTGTGATTTAGATACATCGCCACAAGTGCCACAACAGATGAGATCGTGGCTACGACTAAAAAAAATACTTTAATTCGAGAATTCGGTAGAGCCAAACTAGTTAGTTCAATTGGATTTGCAGAGGATTTGGATGAAATCTATTATTAATCCTGATAATCTTACAATAATAGAACCTAAAACAGCGATCGCTAGTCTAAAGAAAAGTCATCAAGTTTGTCCACGCACAGCTTGACTTTATGGAAATAATCCTATGGATAGCATTGTACAGAAAGCACATTTCTTTAGACGCGCAGGATTTGGGGCGACCCTTGACGAACTGAATAGCGCTAACTCCCCTGAAATGTTGTTGTCAAAATGGCTCAATGAAACACCAGTATTAAATGTCCCCGCGCCCCAGCCAATAGTCAAAAAAGGTAAACAAGAGCAATCGCGGGAAATGTGGCATTGGTTATTAAAGCAAATGATTAGTACCAATAACCCCTTACATGAGCGTATCGTCAACTTTTGGCGTGATCGCTTTGTAGTATCTCTACGCAAAATTGGTAAAGCGCAATTGTTGCTCGATTATGAAAGCAGATTACGCACCTATGCCTTGGGTGATTTTCAAGAATTGCTGATGCAGGTTACCACTAGTCCCGCTATGCTCACCTATTTGGACAACGCGCAAAACCGTGCAGGGAAGATTAACGAGAACTATAGTCGCGAAGTGATGGAATTATTTACCCTTGGACAGGGACAATATACCGAAAAGGATATTCAAGAAGGGGCGAGGGCTCTGACGGGATGGCTAGTTAAATTACGTCCTGAGCTAGGCACTGCGGATGTTAACTTTGTATCGCGCCGCCATGATGATGGCATCAAAAATTATTTGGGGCGTTCAGGTAAACTTAGTACCCAAGATGTGGTGGAAATCTTAGCCAATCATCCTAGTACTGCGAGAAAGCTTGCCATAGATCTATGGAGCGCTCTAGCTTATCGGGAGCCTGAACCCGCAATCATCGATCGCCTTGCGCTGGTATATAAACAGAACAATCGCAGCATCAAAGCTGTGGTTGCCGCAGTTTTCAATAGTCCCGAATTTTATAGCGACAAAGCCTATCGCAGCCATTTGAAAACACCACTCTACTTTGTTTTGAGCAGTTTGCGCCAACTACAAATCGAAGCCAATAGCGATCGCGTGATTGGTGGTTTACGCGCGATGGGACAAGTTCCATACAATGCGCCATCAGTCAAAGGCTGGCAAGGAGATCAAGGATGGCTGACCGCGCCTTCTTTATTAACAAGGCTGAATGTAGCACAACAGTTTACGAGGGAATATGGTGACGATGGGGGCTTTGATTTCAATCCTGATCGCTACAGTGCCAAAGATCTGGTCACAGTTCTATTAGATGGAAATAGCGATCGCCAATTAGAAGAACAATTTACAGGATTATCCAAACGCGAAGTTGCTGCTTTGATTCTATCTTCACCAATCTATCAACTAGCTTAATACCAAAGCACAAAATGGCTACGCCATTTTGTGCTTTTAAAACCCTTACTGGGTTTGGTTTTTAATTCACAAAAGTGTGGCTACACTTTTGTGAATTGGTATAAGAACTGCAACAAAGGGATTCGCTTTCTGCCGAGTCAATTATTATCACCAACTACAAATTTATGAATAGAAGAGATTTTCTCACTTTGATGTCTAGTACTGCGGCTATGGCAATCCTTGCTCCTAGCTGTAGTACGAATGCCCTCAGTAGCGATCGCAAAACCCTCGTAGTTATTGAACTAGCTGGAGGTAATGATGGTTTAAATACGATCATTCCTTACAATGATATTAATTACCGTAAATTACGTCCCAGCATTGCCATTAATGATGGAATGCCTATTTCTAATAAGGCAGCATTCCACCCTGCTCTCAAAGATTTAAAACCTATTTTTGACAAAGGACGTGTAGCGATCGTGCAAAATGTTGGCTATCCTAATCCCAATCTATCCCACTTCCGTTCTAAAGAAATCTGGCAAAGCGCTCACCCTCAGGGATCATCAGATACGGGTTGGTTGGCAAGATATCTTATACCAAAACATAAAAGGGCGTAGCCATTTTGTGTTTTTAAAACCCTTACAGAGCTTGGGTTTTAATTCACAGAAGTGTTGCCACACTTTTGTGAATTGGTATTACTAATGTCCAAGCGAAAACCGCAGATGCCATATTTCTCGGTGAAGAATATCCGCTAGCGCTCACAGGAGATAGCGCTCGCTATTTGCAGCTATCTCCCCGTCTGTCGGTGCAGCAACACGGCAAGCTTGGCGAAGCGATGCGTGTGGTTTATAACACTTCTCAAAGTTCAGAATTGGCGGAACAAATCCGTCGCACGGTGTTAGAGAGCGAAGCCGCTATCAAAAAGCTGACTAAAGATATCGATAAACGCCTCGACGATCATGGCTATCCTAAAACAGCGATCGGCAAACAATTTGCACTACTTGCGCATGTTCTCGAATCGCAACCTAAGGTGGTTTATCTTACTATTGGTGGTTGGGATACGCATACTGCTCAGATCCGCCGCCATCAACAATTACTGAGTGATCTTGGCTCTGGTCTTGCTGCTCTAGATCGCGATATTCAATCTCACAACATGCAAAAAAATGTATTGGTAATGGTGCAAAGTGAATTTGGTCGTCGTCCTGCGGAAAATGGCAATGGTGGAACCGATCATGGTACGGCGGCTCCTGTAATTTTGTTGGGAAATGTACGTGGAGGCTTGTATGGTGGTAGTCCTGCCTTAGATAGTCTCGTTCAAGGTAATTTGCCAATGCAAGTGGATTTTCGGAGTATTTATGCTGAGATTCTAGATCGTTGGGAAGGGTTTAAAGCATATAATGTTCTGGATGAAGATTTTCCTAAAATTGGAATTGTGTAAAGTTAAGCATAAATCGCTGTTGGTGAAGAGTTACTCCCTTCGATATTAACGATCGCAGTTTCCAGTTTCTTAATCTGCGATCGTTAATATCGAGAGACTGCTATAGCTTGCTAGGTTAGGTATTTGCCAATAGATAAGTAGGTATTGAAGTCAGATGTAAGAAACTTCAGCACAATATCCAACATATGGGTATACAGATTTTAGCTTCACCTCAAGATAATATCACAAGTAATACCAATTCACAGAAGTGTTGGCACACTTTTGTGAATTAAAAACAAAACCCTGTAAGGGTTTTAACAACAGAAAATGGCTACGCCATTTTCTGTTTTGGTATAATTTATCCTCATTTTTTTAGAATTCATTTCCGAACCAAATTCTTAATCCCCACATTCCCACCAATAGAATTAGTAAAGTAATATCGCGCGGTAAAAATTTGAGAGGATTCCAAACCACAATGTGAGTATTTGGAGTGGTAAACCCACGTACTTGCATCGCGCTTGCCGTTTGTTCTGCACGGATGAATAGATTGTCAATTAGACGCTCTGCAAGGATTAGCCAAATTTGGGTAGTGCGTTTAAAACCTAGTCTTTTCCAATTAATTGAACGTGTTCGCATTGCTCGACCAAGATTCTGCACTTCTTCTAAAACCAGAGGTACAAACCGAAGCGCAAGGGTTAGAGTAAGAACAATTTCGACAACAGGAACTTTGAGGAATTTTAATGGAGACAAAACTGAGGCGAGTGCAGCCGTAATTTCTTCAGGAGCTGTAACCAATAAAAATAAAGTTGGTGCATAGAGATAAGTAAAGATCAATGTGCAAACACGCACGCCTAAATCTAGAGATCTACGAGTAATGGTAATACTCCCAGCTTTCCAAACCACATAACTATAGGGAGTTGGTTGAGGTAGTTTGATCGTTAGCGGTGAGGCGCTCAGAGCTTTTTCCGCCGTGACATTTACTTCAGGGATCGGGCGACGAGGCTGGACATTGGCATTAAACCCATCTGGGGAAAAAGTGGCGATCGCAAAAGTCATAAAGGCAAGCAGTAGCAAAATCCCCATTTGCTGTTTCCAAACCCGCATCGGAATCTGTGAAGCTAGGGTCAGGATAATTAGTAAAACTGCGATCGCAATACGCCAAGGCTCATTAGCTTGAATCGGCGACAATAAAAAGGTGAGTAGTCCAAACAGTTTGATGCGTGGATCGAGTCGATGGAGCCATGTAATCGGCTGTTCGAGGTAAAGTCCGATGGGAAGCGATCGCAGTATATCCACTATGTTCTAATATTTTTCGGGAGTTTCATTCTGACAGTTTCCAATATACCAAAAACGTAGCGATTAAACCCATAAGAGAGATGCGGCGCATCGCGCCGCATCTCTCTTATGGTGAAAGGTTTGCTTCGCAAACCTTTCACCATATTGGCTTGTATTTAGCGCAAAGCACTATAAACAGCAACAGGAACGCGCTTAAACGCAGGTGTACCACAACGCGCATCAATGGGAGCACTGAAAATAGCGTTGACTTCAGGATAAAACATCAGCGCTGAGCCTTCACAAATTTGTCCATAGATGATTTCCACATTTTCCGTTTTGCCAGCATTGCCCTTAACAGTAACAGTTTGATGCTCTCGAAAACCTGCTCGGTGTTTCCGAAGGAGTTGAGTCAACCATGTTTTTTGTAAAAAAGTTGTAGCTCAAACAAAAATCTTACACTTAGGAATGAAAAATAAATAACTTGTGCATTTCAGTTATTTTGAGGAACGGCTCTATAATTCCATTTAGGAAGATATTCATCAAAAATGATCGGTAGATTTTCCTTGAAACCATCAGCGACTTCGCTACCTTGGTGTCTCGGCTATTACCTAGATTGATAA
>JADBWK010000033.1 GCA_020404895.1 Pseudanabaena sp. M085S1SP2A07QC
CGGTGTCGAATCTCTGATGCCGAAAGGCGTTGAGCACCTAATATTGTAAACGCGATCGCGTTGAGCGCCTCGTGTCGAATCTCTGATGCCGAAAGGCGTTGAGCACAAGCAACCCCGCCATTAGGTCAATTCCTTGCATCTAGTGTCGAATCTCTGATGCCGAAAGGCGTTGAGCACGAACAATTCGACATCACCAAAGCCGTACCAAGGGGTGTCGAATCTCTGATGCCGAAAGGCGTTGAGCACTAGAGATAATCCCTATTATAACCTGTAACCTACAATCCTGTGTCGAATCTCTGATGCCGAAAGGCGTTGAGCACAGGGAGTGTAGATTAAAGCCATTACAGATTGTTTTGTGTCGAATCTCTGATGCCGAAAGGCGTTGAGCACAAAGACCAAATTAGGAAGCCGATGATCACAGGGATTGTGTCGAATCTCTGATGCCGAAAGGCGTTGAGCACAAAGTGTATGCGTAATTGTGATTTGGTATCCCAATCAGTGTCGAATCTCTGATGCCGAAAGGCGTTGAGCACAGGTAAAAGTGCTTAAAAGCTATCCCGATTTAAACCAGTGTCGAATCTCTGATGCCGAAAGGCGTTGAGCACAAAGCATTGCAAAATATCAATTATGGGATATCCCAGTGTCGAATCTCTGATGCCGAAAGGCGTTGAGCACAGATTAAAACAAATTGAAAGTAGGAGTAAGAAAGCAAGTGTCGAATCTCTGATGCCGAAAGGCGTTGAGCACGGAGATATACACAGCTTGGATTGAGTGCGATCGCAGTGTCGAATCTCTGATGCCGAAAGGCGTTGAGCACATTGATAGTCCTAGTAAAAAGCAAAGCAGTCTATAAGTGTCGAATCTCTGATGCCGAAAGGCGTTGAGCACGTACTACCGTGATTTCAACTCCAGGGAATTATATGGTGTCGAATCTCTGATGCCGAAAGGCGTTGAGCACCTGATCGCTATCAATTTGTTGAATGTCTCCCATGCGTGTCGAATCTCTGATGCCGAAAGGCGTTGAGCACTAGCCAGCCGCCATACCAGTTGCAGGACGATTGATGTGTCGAATCTCTGATGCCGAAAGGCGTTGAGCACTATGGAATAGAAACGGAAGACAGGGTTACAGCTTTAGTGTCGAATCTCTGATGCCGAAAGGCGTTGAGCACGTACGTGAGCCTGAGTTAATGGTAAGCATGATAAGGTGTCGAATCTCTGATGCCGAAAGGCGTTGAGCACAGGTGGTTATGGACATTTTTGATGAGCAGATTCCTTTGTGTCGAATCTCTGATGCCGAAAGGCGTTGAGCACTATTTGCTATTCGTGAATTTTATCCCAATAGCAAGGTGTCGAATCTCTGATGCCGAAAGGCGTTGAGCACCAATTGGACAGCCAAAAGGCGAACATACAGGCGAGTGTCGAATCTCTGATGCCGAAAGGCGTTGAGCACCCATCCCTCTACACGCGGATCGATGGCTGCAAAGATGTGTCGAATCTCTGATGCCGAAAGGCGTTGAGCACAGAGGCAAAAAACTTTTGCCGAAACAAGAGAGAGGGTGTCGAATCTCTGATGCCGAAAGGCGTTGAGCACTATTTATTAACGGTATTCAAGCTCCTGGTACTAGAGTGTCGAATCTCTGATGCCGAAAGGCGTTGAGCACTTTTCAGCTCCTTCTAAAGAATCGTTCAATCTCTCGTGTCGAATCTCTGATGCCGAAAGGCGTTGAGCACCTGCAATGTCTCCCAATTCGTAGCGTCGGATCAGTAGCTGTGTCGAATCTCTGATGCCGAAAGGCGTTGAGCACATCTTGAGATTTTCAAGAGTGGAAATAGAACGATTGTGTCGAATCTCTGATGCCGAAAGGCGTTGAGCACTAAACAACCTTGAAATGAGCCGCCATATATCCGCAAAGTGTCGAATCTCTGATGCCGAAAGGCGTTGAGCACTAAACAATGCGATATTCTTTGCCTTCATCGGATTTGTGTCGAATCTCTGATGCCGAAAGGCGTTGAGCACATTGATTGGCTTGTGGAAAATAAAACTGACGATCGGTGTCGAATCTCTGATGCCGAAAGGCGTTGAGAACACTAAAACCGTAAACCACTACACATCAACCACGCGTGTCGAATCTCTGATGCCGAAAGTCGTTGAGCACGCAAAAGACTTGTTGAGAACATGACTCTTTGTTGAGTGTCGAATCTCTGATGCCGAAAGGCGTTGAGCACCAATTATTGAGATTGTCGCTATTGAATCGCAACCGTGTCGAATCTCTGATGCCGAAAGGCGTTGAGCACGCTCTACGTCGGGCGCAAATGATTTCTTTGACCTCACCCTAGTGTCGAATCTCTGATGCCGAAAGGCGTTGAGCACTGGCTAAAAATTACTCGCTTTATCTGAATCAAGATGTGTCGAATCTCTGATGCCGAAAGGCGTTGAGCACCGATCCTTTTCTGCTTCATGTTTAATGCCTTGAATGTGTCGAATCTCTGATGCCGAAAGGCGTTGAGCACCGGATCTCTATGATTCTGATACTCGCACCCTAGTAGGTGTCGAATCTCTGATGCCGAAAGGCGTTGAGCACTGGGATACCACCAGAGAAGCAAGCGCCACAGCGATGTGTCGAATCTCTGATGCCGAAAGGCGTTGAGCACATTGCACGAAAATCCAATTAGTCCAGCTACTCTATAAGTGTCGAATCTCTGATGCCGAAAGGCGTTGAGCACTTACCGAGCGCACAACTACAACTTACAAATACAAGTGTCGAATCTCTGATGCCGAAAGGCGTTGAGCACTTTAGCGTTGAGTCAGCCCCTTGCAACAAAAAAGCCGTGTCGAATCTCTGATGCCGAAAGGCGTTGAGCACCAATAAAGGTAGATTTTTCTGTAGTACTGGCATAGGTGTGTCGAATCTCTGATGCCGAAAGGCGTTGAGCACATATTGCATCTTCTTACAAAACAAACGAGCCGCTGTGTCGAATCTCTGATGCCGAAAGGCGTTGAGCACTAGCTTTTTATAGAAGTCTGCTAATTTCTGCGATGTGTCGAATCTCTGATGCCGAAAGGCGTTGAGCACAGTGACACAGAAAAACAACCCACACCGCAAACCCGGTGTCGAATCTCTGATGCCGAAAGGCGTTGAGCACGGCTGCCTTATTTTGGTTGGTAATCCTTTGAGTCTAGTGTCGAATCTCTGATGCCGAAAGGCGTTGAGCACAATTTACTAAAAAGCTTTATTTTGTACCAGATATCTGGTGTCGAATCTCTGATGCCGAAAGGCGTTGAGCACATGATTAGTTTATTGTTTTTGGAGGATTAGGTTAGTGTCGAATCTCTGATGCCGAAAGGCGTTGAGCACCCACTAAAAACTTTGATAAGCGCGGCACATCAATTGTGTCGAATCTCTGATGCCGAAAGGCGTTGAGCACAGACTTAGTAGGATGATCGGGCGTGCGTTTAGGCTTGTGTGTCGAATCTCTGATGCCGAAAGGCGTTGAGCACTCAAGGGGGGGGGTTTTCTTGTTTGCGCCGAAATTCGTGTCGAATCTCTGATGCCGAAAGGCGTTGAGCACGTACGAGTTAACCGTCAACGGGGATCTCGAATGCGGTGTCGAATCTCTGATGCCGAAAGGCGTTGAGCACAAATGGCGCGTTAATAGAGCCTTTGGAGATCCTTCTGTGTCGAATCTCTGATGCCGAAAGGCGTTGAGCACTCGCCTCAGTGGTTGAGAAAGCCCATGATACGCCGTGTCGAATCTCTGATGCCGAAAGGCGTTGAGCACTCACGATTAAATATTTTGGCAAGATTGTCCTCATTGTGTCGAATCTCTGATGCCGAAAGGCGTTGAGCACAGTATTTGATCCGTCTGGTTGCGTACTTTGTCTTTAGTGTCGAATCTCTGATGCCGAAAGGCGTTGAGCACCAGTTGTAATGCTTCATTTAGGGCAGTGAATTTGTCCGTGTCGAATCTCTGATGCCGAAAGGCGTTGAGCACACTGCATTTGCTACATCCCAACTGCCTACAGGGACCAGGGTGTCGAATCTCTGATGCCGAAAGGCGTTGAGCACCGATCGCTTGCTTCGCTCTTGGGTTGTCCGAGTGCCGTGTCGAATCTCTGATGCCGAAAGGCGTTGAGCACCCCAATCAAGGCAATCCTTCGAACCCGTATAACAGGTGTGTCGAATCTCTGATGCCGAAAGGCGTTGAGCACTGACAAACATAGGTAGTAATGGGGTAAAAAATTCTACGTGTCGAATCTCTGATGCCGAAAGGCGTTGAGCACAAACTATTAATCATCGACTGCGAATCTACAGGTTTACCGTGTCGAATCTCTGATGCCGAAAGGCGTTGAGCACGATATCCCCGCGATCGCAAATGTTGACGCTAGCAGTGGTGTCGAATCTCTGATGCCGAAAGGCGTTGAGCACAGGCTAAACATTATTTGCGATGTGTCGTTACGCAATGTGTCGAATCTCTGATGCCGAAAGGCGTTGAGCACAACAAAACTTTTGTGTTCTCAGAATACTAGCCTACGTGTTGCACTTCAGATTTGAGTTGGCGATCTATTTTTGAACTTTTAAAACCAGATACTAACGCACCCGCTTTGTGGGCGCGTCAGTATCTGGTTTCACTACTTACATCGGGCAAGATAACTCGCCGACTTTGCGAGAAAAAAGCATGTTTTCACGGTAATCAACGGGGCAATCGATCACAGTAGGAACATTTTGCTCTAGAGCTTCCTTAAGAATAGGAATTAAATCCATTGCCGAAGTAACACGATAACCTTTAAGTCCCATACTTTCAGCAAGTTTCACAAAATCAGGGTTACCAAATTTGATAAAAGCCGATCGACCGTAATGGATTTGTTGCTTCCATTCAATTAGTCCAAAACCGCCATCATTAAAGATCAGCGTCACAAAGGGCGTACCAATGCGAGTTGCAGTTTCCAGTTCCTGCATATTCATCATAAAGCCGCCATCACCTGTGACAGCGACAATCTTGCGCTCAGGATTGACTAGCTTTGCAGCGATCGCACCAGGGATGGCTATCCCCATCGCCGCAAAACCATTAGAAATAATACAAGTATTGGGGCGATCGCAATGGTAATGCCTCGCCATCCACATTTTATGTGCTCCAACATCAGAAATCACAATATCTTCGGCTGCCATGACTTGGCGCAGATCGTAGATGATCTTTTGTGGCTTAATCGGAAACCCATCATCATGGGCGTACTGCTCATAGGTCGCGAGTACTTGTGGACGTAAGGCGATCGCATGAGGCTCGGTCAAACCTGTGCGATCGCAACGGTGCATAATCTCCATTAAAGAATCAGAAATATCCCCAACAATTTCTACCTGTGGCATATAGCTGCTATCAACTTCCGCCGTCAACTCCGCAATGTGAATAATCGGAATTGTGCCTTTGGGATTCCATTTCTTGGGTGAATATTCGATTAAGTCATAGCCAACAGCTATTACCAAATCCGTTTCATCAAAAGCGCAATTAATCACATCTCTCTGCTGTAAACCAATTGACCAAAGCGCTAAAGGATGACGGTAAGGAATGACACCCTTACCCATAAAGGTATTTGCCACAGGAATATTTAAGCGCGTTGCAAAATCAGTCAAAGCTTGACTAGCTTGGGAACGAATCGCCCCATTTCCCACCAAAATCAAAGGATTTTTTGCTTGAGCAATCAACAGAGCTGCTTCCGATAGGCTGCGATAGGATGCATACATCGAATTGCGATCGCCTTTAATCAATAACGGTTGTCCCGTCACTTCCATATCAGCAATATTTTCGGGTAAATCAATATGTACTGCTCCTGGTTTCTCAGATTTAGCCAGTTTAAAGGCTTTACGCACAATTTCAGGGGTGATACTAGGACGGACAATTTGCGCATTCCATTTAGTTACAGGCTCAAACATCGCAACTAGATCGAGATATTGATGGGAATTAGTATGCATACGGTCAGTTCCCACCTGCCCTGTGATCGCGATTAATGGTGCACAATCTAAATTGGCATCGGCAACCCCCGTCATTAAATTGGTGGCTCCAGGGCCTAATGTCGATAGACATACTCCTGGTTTGCCAGTCAGTCTTCCATAAACATCCGCCATGAAAGCGGCTCCCTGCTCGTGGCGAGTAGTGATGAATTTAATCGATGAGTTCTCAAGGGCATTCAGAACCGCCATATTCTCTTCCCCAGGGAGTCCAAAGATATATTCCACGCCCTCATTTTCCAGACACTTAACTAATAATTCTGCGGTGTTCATAGCTTCCTCACAAATTAGAATCTATTTAAGAATTGCGTTAGATCCCCCCAGCCCCCCTTAAAAAGGGGGGAGAATTAAATTCTTCCCCCTTTTTAAGGGGGATTGAGGGGGATCTCTTAGGGCTTTTAGCACCAGAAAGTAATTCTTAAATGGTTTATTTGGTTTGGAGTCATCAGCTTTGCTGACGACTCCAAACAGATTTTACTTAATCCAAATAGTTTTAATATTCACAAATTCGCGAATACCTTCTAGCCCTAGCTCACGACCAAACCCCGATCGCTTAATGCCCCCAAAAGGAACACGCGGATCGGATTTGACCATACCATTGACAAAGACTGCACCCGCCTCGATT
Organism: Pseudanabaena sp. M085S1SP2A07QC; assembly: GCA_020404895.1. GTDB lineage: Bacteria > Cyanobacteriota > Cyanobacteriia > Pseudanabaenales > Pseudanabaenaceae > Pseudanabaena. Next base: position 6,628 of record JADBWK010000033.1, read on the forward strand.
TGTTCGATCGCCGTCTCTATTTCTTGTTGATCATTACTCCAAAAGCTTGCCCCCAAACCAAAGTTGGTGCTATTCGCAAGGGCGATCGCCTCGGTCAAGTTTTTAACGCGAAACACGGACGCGACGGGACCAAAAAATTCTTCTTGATAGGGCGGCGCTCCCAAAGGAATATCCGCCAAAATTGTCGGCGCGTAGAAATTACCTTTCTCTTTCAGTCGATAACCACCAACTAATACCTTTGCACCTAAATCCACAGTGGCTTTTACCTGCAAATCTAGTTCATTTACAATTTGTGGCGTAGCAAGTGGCCCCACGTCAGTTTCAGGTTGCATTGGATCGCCCACTTTTAGAGCCTTGAATTTCTCCACAAATTTAGAAATAAACTGATCGGCGATCGCTTCTTCAAGAATGAATCGTTTGGCGGCAATACAAGTTTGACCATTGTTCATTACCCGCGCTGTTACTGCGGTGCTTACCGCCAAATCCAAATCTGCACTTTTCAGAACAATAAACGGATCGCTTCCCCCTAGTTCCAAAACAACTTTTTTGAGATGATGCCCTGCGATCGCAGCTAGACTTTGCCCCGCAGGTTCACTGCCTGTTAACGTGGCAGCTTTGACACGACTATCCGCCACTAAATTCGCTACGCGATCTGCCCCAATCAGCAAAGTTTGAAATGTGCCTTCAGGCACACCTGCCGCGTGGAAGATTTCCGCGATCGCTAAGGCGCATTGCGGCACATTAGAAGCATGTTTGAGCAATCCCACATTTCCTGCCATCAAGCAAGGCACGGCAAAGCGAAATACTTGCCAAAATGGAAAGTTCCAAGGCATCACCGCCAGAATAATTCCCATCGGTTGATAGCGAATGAGGGTGCGACTAGCATCGGTTTGTGCGACTGTATCTGCTAAGAATTGAGATGCATGTTCGGCATAAAAACGACAGAGATTAGCGCATTTCTCGATTTCCGCGATCGCGCTTTTCAGTGTTTTCCCCATTTCGATGGTCATGATAATCCCGAATTCTGTTTTTTTCGCCTCCAGAATATCGGCTGCTTGGTTCATCCATTGGCTGCGATCGCTAAAACTACTATGCTTATAAGTAGCAAAGGTGCGATCGGCAAGCGCCAATTTATGCTCAAGCTCTTGATCCGTCAAAGGCTCGAAAGTCTTTAATACTTCTCCCGTTACAGGATTGATTGATGCGATCGCCATGATCTTTTCTCCATTCCTGAGAAGGCTACAACGAGTTTAGACTTGCCATAGGTAAGCAAAACTCGCTATACAAAATGTTTGTATGCATAAGATCTTAAGTCTTGCGATCGCCAAATATATTGATAATTCAACTAAATTTACGATTCATGATGAAGAAACAGCTCAAAGTGCTATTTCTTCATCATGAATCGTAAATTTATCTGCTACGCTAAATATTCATCCTAAAGTCACTTTTACACCATTTGTTTTCAATGCTGACAAATTACATCCTAGTAGATTACGAAAATGTTCAAAATATAGATCTCAGCTCTATACAAGATAAAAATATTTACATCAAAATGTTTGTTGGAAGTAAGCAAAACAATATACCGACAGACCTAGTTGTGAAATCGCAAAAACTAGGAAATCAAATTGAATGGATTCAAATTAATGGCAATGGGAAAAATGCTCTTGACTTTCATATTGCTTTTGAATTAGGGAGGTTAGCGCAGAAAGAGGCGAAATCATTTTTTCATATTATTTCCAAAGATACAGGATACGATCCTTTGGTTAACTATATCAAAAGTCAAAAAATATTCTGTAAGCGTAGTGAAGACATTGTATTGCTTATAGAAACTATACAATCAAGTTTGAAACCTGCACCACTTAATCCAACAACTCCATCAGTCAATCAAAAATCCACAGCAAAAAACAAAGATTCCAATTCAACAAAAGCATCAATTAATCAATATGATTTAGTGCTTAAGCGTCTTTCAGCAGTCAATAAGACTAAAAGACCCAAGTCTGAAGAGTCTTTGAAAAATAATATCAAATCGCTTTTAAGTCTAAAGGAGTCAACGCCTATAATTAACAAAATATATCAACAGTTACTTAGTGATCACAAAATTTCTTTAGATCAAGCTAAGAAAATTGAATACAAATTTTAGTGATAATCTAAAAACATATTTGAGGTGCTTACTTAATAAGATCGAAGTGATTTATATTATTCAAAAAACATCATCAACGGCGATCGCCATATCCGCAAACATATTCATTGGAATTAGTTCACCCTTTCCGTAAGTCTGAACCTGTTCATAACTATCCTGATTTGGCAATTTATAAACTTCAAATATTTGCTCTTCAATATTAACAATCCATACTTCAGGAATTCCCGATTTTGCGTAAAGAGGAGTTTTAACCTCGCGATCGTACTTCAAAGTGGAATCAGAGACTTCAATCAACAAGAAAATATCAGCAGCTTTAGGATGACAATCTACATATAAACTACTCGGACGTTTAACTAAGGCAATATCAGGCTGTGGCTCAGAGCGATCGCTTAAATGCACAGGATTTTGCTGGCGTACATGAGCAATCTGGATAGTTTTCAGGGTCAGCAATTCCGAAAGATTAGAAACACAGATTGCGTGTTTTGTCCCAATCGCCGACATCTCAATAATTTCTCCTTCAATTAATTCTGTGCGTTGCTCTACTTTTAAGATCCCAACTTCAGCCATTTTGTAATATTGCTCAACAGTTAGGCGATATTTGGTTGGTAGAGTTGGTGGATCAAGTCTTGTTATCGTAACCATAACTGCCTCTTAATTAATTAGTTTATGGACAGAGTTGATACCTCCCCATGATACCAATACAGAGCTTTACGCTTTTTTGTAATTTTTCTGAACTACATAAAGCATTAATACCAAAACACAAAGTGGCGCAGCCATTTTGTGTTTTTAAAACCCTTACAGGGTTTGTTTTTTAATTCACAGAAGTGTTGTCACACTTTTGTGAATTGGTATAATAGGCTGTGAGTCAAATGTCTAGACTACTTGCTTGTTCTTTAACCATTTAGCAAAGACATTTATTTAGTGACAAAATCTTTTACAAAGCAGAAACTTTACTGATCCTCTTGACCTTATACCATGGTATAAGGTCTAAGCTGTAGGTGTTGGATGTCAAAAAGCAAGGATAGCAATGCTGCAAGTTGGTGAAGTCTCTCGCAAATTAGGGCTAAATCCTCAAACGCTTTATTTCTATGAGCGAATTGGGTTAATTCCCTCACCCCATAGAACCGAAGCAGGTTATCGCCTGTTTAGCCAAGAGGATATAGATCGATTAGCGTTTATCACCCATACCAAGGCGATGGGTTTGAGTTTAGACGACATCAGAGAAATTTTGGCAGCTAAAGATGGAAAATCACAGACATGTCAAGCTGTACATGATTGTCTTCTCAAAAAAGCAAAATCCATTGAAGAGACTATTCAGCAACTGCAAATATTGCTTGACGAGCTTCGTCCGTTGATTAGTCATTGTGAGAGCAATATTGAATGCAAAGATTGCACAAGAGAAGAACAACATTGTTCTGTGCCAGAAGATCCTCGCTATGAGTTTCATCAAGCTTGTAGCACTTGGCAAAGAGCTGCACAAGGATCTTCAGACACACAACATATCTCAAATCTAGATAGAGAGAAATCTTCCAATACTCTCTAAATAGTATCTCTTTTCAAATCTTGGTAGCACAGGATCTAGAGGTGAGGATATCCGGCGCTTCACACCGTACATCCTCACCTCTAGACACAATATTTTGGTCAGTTTCTTGGTGGATTTAGTTTCTTGTTGCGAGGTGCGAATAGCCAAGTTTCGGGAATAAGAGGCTCATTTTCCAATCTTTAAGAATTATTAGTTTACAAACCATGACAAGATTATTTTCAGAGCATTTCCCTGCGTCTTCTGCCCCCACTCCTGAACCGCTAAAACTTAGCTGGGTATCAATAGTTTTCTTCACAATCGTGCATGGGTTGGCTCTATTAGCACCTTGGTTTTTCTCATGGTCAGCATTGGGAATTATGATCTTGCTACATTGGTTCTTAGGCAGTATTGGTATTTGTTTGGGCTATCACCGTTTACTTAGTCATCGCAGCTTTCAAGTTCCTAAATGGCTCGAATATGCGATCGCTTTAGTGGGTGCAACAGCTTTACAAGGGGGCCCAATCTTTTGGATTGCAGGTCACCGCTTACACCACGCGCATACTGAAGATGAAGAGAAAGATCCTTACTCTGCCCGTAGAGGATTTTGGTGGAGCCATATGCTGTGGATGATCTATCCTAAAGAAGAGTTTTTCAATCCAACCCTGTATCGCAAATATGCTCCCGAAATGGCTCGCGATCCCTTTTATCTATGGCTAGATAAGTACTATCTACTATTGCAAATTCCTCTAGGAGTTGCCTTATATCTACTCGGTGGTTGGTCATATGTGATTTGGGGAATGTGTCTGAGAGCAGTTTTACTATGGCATAGCACATGGTTTATCAACTCAGTTACGCATATGTGGGGATATCGCACCTTTGAGACCAATGATAATTCACGAAATCTCTGGTGGGCTGCGATCGTTACCTATGGCGAAGGCTGGCACAACAATCACCATGCCTATCCCCATGTGGCAAAGGCTGGATGGCGCTGGTGGGAAGTTGATGTTACTTGGTGGGCAATCCAAGTGCTCCGAAGCTTAGGATTAGCAACTAAGGTAATCATGCCTCCTGCAATCAAAAATTAAGAAAGGTTGATACGCTTTGCGTATCAACCTTTCTTATGGAGTAAACAACTGACAGAATTCACTAAATTATCCAATTTACAAAATGGCTGAACACTATTTAAATCATCCCAATTTTGGTTTAATATCCTGCTTATGTAGGGTTGATTAGTTCCATAGTTTGTTTACTACGCTCTTCTCTCAAAGATTATTTTTATTGACTACTATTAGTCCTAATGGTATTTCGTTTGAATCAGTTCCGAGAGCAGATGCTAAGCTCATGGTCGAAAATCAAATGCGATCGCTGCGACATGTTGGTTCTCATAACGATCAAAAAAATTTACGAAATATATACAAACGCACTTTTTCCCAATAATATCGAATCTTTATGTCAAAATAGCTTTCTCGTCTAGCTGTCCTAGCTTGTGGACAAATTTCTCTTGAGATAACGATCGCACTTGAAAGGTATCAGCCGCAGAAGTTTTACTCAATCCATTGTCTGTTGTTGCTTCCAGTCTTACCATCCAAGTACGAATTGCATATCTTTCTTTCCAATCAGTAATTGGAATAATCACTTTTAGGGGCAAAATCCTTATGGCATTGTTATTGACAATAACAACTGGACGAGTCTTGCCGATCTCACTACCAATGGAGGGATTGAGTTGAACTAGCCAGATTTCACCTCTATTCATATTCGTAAAAGTCCTCTCCATCAAGGGCGGTTAGGGCTGTGAATTCTGGATCGTTGGTGTAGTCGTCAACGGCAAGTAAGGCGGCGATTTTTAGCTGTTGGTTGATTTGGGTGCGGGTGGGTTTTGTTTGAGTTAGTAGTCTTTGTATAGCAATGTAAGCTTTGCTTAGGACATAAAACCCAAAAGATGGCAGAGCTTCGCTCTGCCATCTTTTGGGTTTTGAATTGTCCTATCTATCTCTTACGTTGCTATAAAAGTATTTCTGCTATTTGGAAGCAGTCTTCTTGAGAAAGTTTGGGAATGGTTTGGAGAATTTCTGTAGTTGTAATCATAGTTTTCTCCTAATTTCTTAACAAGGCAACAAAACCTACTTGCTCAAAATGTTTGTCATAGGTTAGGGCTTCTATAATTCCTAGTTCTTGCATGATGCAAAATGATGAGCAATCGGTATGACTCCATGCTTTGTCTTGACGTTGGGCGTAGAGTTGAAAGGCATTTGCAAAAAGTTGACTCGTTATAGGAACAACTTCCATATTTTCGTCTTCTTGAATTTGGAGAATTAGATTGACTGCGATTTCACGAAATCGCGATCCACTGCCTGAGTAATGATTGAGTAATTCATTTAGTATGAGTTCGCTTGTAACTAGCTTGGATGGGAATAGTGTTAGCGTGAGATTGTTAGCAAAATCATGAAGTGAATCGGTAGGGTTAAGAACCGCGATCCAGTAGCTTGTGTCAACAAATATTTTCCGCATTAGTCTTCTTTGGGTGAGCCATATAAGTAATGATCGACGTTTTTAGAAGCGTCAGATGGTAGTTTTTGCCATTCTTCTTTGGGGATGCTTTCACGGATTTTGGCGATGCGTTGTAAGAACGCTTGGGCTTGGGCGTAACCTGCTTGTTTTTCTAGTTCTTGCTGTTTGCGAAGGGTTTCTACTTCTTGCAAGATTAGGGCGGCGATATGTTCTTGGTCGGTTTCTGAGAGTTTAGAAATAACGTCAAGGGCTTGGTTGAGTAGTTGTGGCATGGTGTTTTTCTCTTATTGTATCAAGGTTTAAAAGTGGGGATAATTGCTAAATCAAAAGCTTCTCAAGTTGAGAGATCGGGTTCTCCTTCAATACATCCAACTAAGCCGAGTTCTGTAAATATTTGGAGGGGACTTTTTTGTGTGGGTGCTTTATTGACTTGATGCTGTGGTCGTGCAATTTCTTGCAGAATTAGTTGTGCTAGTTGGTCTTGCCTCTCTTGGGAGAGTTGAGTAGCGGCGGTAAAGGCTTGTTCGAGTAGGGTAGTCATGTTTTTTCCTCCTATTGTTTAAAGGCTTGAAAGCGGCGATCGCGGCAGATGTTGCAAAAAATTTACCTATCGCCATACATCGATTCGCATAATATCAAAGTGATAATCGTATGACCAAACAGGTAAATTCAATCTTTCAGATAGAACTGCGGTTATGGCATCGACTAGGGTTATGGTTTGATCAGGATATTTCGATGCTTTATCATTTGCTTGAAGATAGTCGTCTGGTGTGGGATTGATAAATTCAACGCTATCAAGACAATAATCTACAAATTCTTGGGCTGATGGGAATCCGAGGCGATACAGTAATAAACTATAGGCTTCGAGAAAGATGGGAAATGATGCATAGATTGTAGTTTGGGATTCGACAATTTTTTGCAGTTCTAATTGAGCGCGTTGATGGTGGGTATCTTTTTCGTCTAGAAGTGCATAGAATATGACTGTATCAGCAAGAACTCCGATCATGATGGTTGGTTATCAAATTTGTTTTTGTAAATAAATTCAGCAAGAACTGCATCATGATTGATAGATGTGTCTGTGTAGCCGCTACCTTTGGAGATTGGTCTAAGCATACGGGGTTTTTTGGGTGTTGGTTGCTGTTGTTGTCGTGAAATTTCTTGCAGAATTAGTTGTGCTAGTTCGTCTTGTCTCTCTTGGGAGAGTTTAGTAGCGGCGGTAAAGGCTTGTTCGAGTAGGGTAGTCATGGTGTTTTTCTCCTATTGTATCAAGGCTTGAAAGCGTGGATCGTGGCAGATATTGTCAAAATCTGATTCGGTCTTTGCTATTTCGCGACTTTCTTCAGGATTGAGTTGTATTGTTTTTTGGAGGTGCTAATGTATAGGGTATCAGGTTCGTCTTCTAACCCTTGTTCGTAGGATATAATCCCGTTCTCGAAATTCTCTTAGCATAGTTAATCGCCAAAAAAATTCGTCTTTGCCATAAGCTGCAAGTTCTCCTTCTGAAGTTCCTAAAATAAATTGAAGATGGTTTAGATAATAGTTATCGTTAGTTTTTATATCTTTAAATTGATTGTAAGCTTTAGAAGTTTCTTCGTATCTTCCCGATATACCTAGTGTAATAACTCGGTTGTACCATGTTTCTTGATCGTCAGGCTTGATTTCAAGAGCCTTATCGAAGAATTCGATTGCTTCTTCATATCTTCCTAAATTTCTTAATAAAACACCTTGTTTGAACAATATTTTGTAATCATCGGGTTTGATTTCAAGAGCTTTATCATAGGATTCGACTGCTTCTTCATATCTTCCTAAGTTCAATAGAGTATTGCTTCTATCACACAATACTTTGTAATCATTGGGTTTAATTTCAAGAGCTTTATTATAGGATTCGATCGCTTCTTCGTATCTTCCTAAATGGAATAGTGCATTTCCTCGATTGTTCCATATTTGATGATTATCAGTTTTGATGTCAAGAGCTTTGTCATAAAATATGATTGATTCTTCATGTCTTCCTAAGTTAAATAGCGCATTCCCTCGGCTATACAATACTTTGTGATCTTTAGGACTGATAGCAAGAGCGCGGTCATAGGAGATAATTGCTTTCTCATTTTTGCCTAAATTTGCTAAAGCAATACCTCGATTCTGCCACGCCTCATTATAGTCAGAGTTGATTGCTAAAGCACGATCATAAGCTCTGATAGCTTCCTGATATCTGCCTAAGTTAACTAGTGCATTACCTCGGCTATTACAAGCTTCGGGATAATCTGATCTGATAGAAAGAGCGTAGTCATAAGAGTTGATTGCCTCTTCGTATTCGTTTGCGGCAGCATGAATTAGTCCTTTTTCATACCATAGACTAGATCTTTCTTTATAATCAAGGTCTTCTTCAAGATAGGATTTGATTTTTGCTAATTTAGCAATTCGTTGTTCGGGAAGTTGTTCGCAATATTCTTGATAACTACCATCAAGATAAGCTAAATGATAAGATTCACGGCTTACTAATTCTCTTTCTGTAGGAAACTCATAGACATTAGACCGCCAGTCAAAAAAATCAGGAGCGCGGCGGATGAAATAGTTCAGAGCAAAATCGGGTAACAGGAATACAAAGCAGAGCTTAAAATTATCCCGAAACCTTTCGCGACTGAGATTCAAATGTCCTAGAATACGCGGTATTGATTCCCAATTCCCACCATAACCAGTCCCCTTACTGCGATCCAAAATCCCTAACTGTTCGCGATCTTCATATTGAAATAGAGACTCTTCTAAACCACGAATAAATAGAACATCAAAACTTTGTTCTTCGGTGAGATTTTCAACTAAATGATAGAGATTTTCCGTATTTGCATCTAGATTAAGCACTTCAATCCGTTTTTGTGGCAAATCATCTTTAATGCGTTCCACAATCTCTTCACCCTTCACAGGCGTACAACGCACAAATAGCAAACTAAACCCAACTCCACGCTGAATCGCTCGCCGCAGGGCTTTGTAGGATGTCTCAGCATCAGGATGAATATCTGGTTCGATCGCCACATCTGGAGAATTCATATACTTGTTTTATGCTTTTATGCTGGTAAATTCTTTAGCGCACTTTCAAACTGTTGAATTCCGCGAATTAAAGGATGCACGTCATACCAAATCAGCAAATCCGCCTCACCATCTTCATTCGCACCCAAAAAGGCATATTGCAAAATGCATCGACTAAACAGTAATTTGCGATAGATCACCGCTTCACCGCTCAAAATATTGTCCCGCGATACCTGTGCTAATACTTTCCATTCCTTCTCATCTTCCACGGAGCGACGATAGGTATCCCGCGTTCCCGTAATTGCCAGATCCACAGCCTCCTTCGTAAGCGGCAATTCGTCAATATAATCAAAAGCAGTTCGCACTAGCCGCAACAGATCGCGAACGTGACCACCACTCATCTCACACAACCGCAACAACACCGCCTCGCTCTCAAACACATCAGGAAAGAGCTTTGCCTCAGATGCATGACGATGAACTCGCTTGGCAATCAAATCCTGCAACTCCTGTCTACCTTCCTCATAAGGCTTACCATCAGGCGTATTGATCGAAGTAATCGGCAATACCGAAGGTTCGCGATCATAGAGATTAGCCAGATCGTTAGCGCGAGAATAGGCGATAGAAATGGGAATTGTATAAATTACATGACAGCCTAAACCCCGCAACTGCTCAGCGCGATCAATAAATATCTCTTCATGATTGGTGCGTCCATCTTCACGCCGAATTGGTACGACCCGATCCAAGTTATCCACAATCACCACTAGCTGTTCTTTGCCATCAGGGAGCTTTCTCTTTGCATCGGCAATAAACGCTTGCAATGTCTGTAGCAAAGTAACCGTATGAGCATTCAACTTATCGCGGATCTTTTGCCTTTCGCTAGGAATTGCTCGAATACTGGTAGATAGTTTGGCAAATAATTCTGATACATTGTTGGTTGCTTTTGCCCCAATTTCCAATTTCAGGTCATCAAACTTGATTTCCGTCAGAGCCAAATCAATTAAATCCTGCCAACGCGCCTCTAGCCAAGGCAAAAAGATGCGGCGATCGGCTTGTTTGAGATTTTCCAATAAATGCCGCGTACAAGCAATCAAAATGTCCGTATACTGAGCATCTTCAGGATCTATATCCCCTTCATCAGCCGCAAAATAGACCACATGGCACTTGCGTTCTTCTAAATATTTCTTTAACCGTAATAACTCAGTCGATTTTCCCGTACCGCGATGTCCTGCATATAGCTGTGCCAGAGGCTTATTCTGGCTACGTTCGATTTTACGCCCCAAGTCTCTCTCGATCTTGGCATTGCCCCTTGCCTTCTGAAAATCTACATAGAGATCTTGATCTTTCTCAGCGTCTAGAGGCTGAAACGGGTCAAAGGCGTTATAAATCTGAGACAGCAGATCTTGAGACATGGGGTTAGATTGCAGGAGGTTTTGACAGCATTATAGACCACTCGATTAATTACTGAGCAAGTTGGCCATGCCTTCAGTAAGATTAAGCTATGCCAAAATATTTTCAAGTCAACGAGTTTAGCCATGATGACCACCAAAGAAAAGCTAATCCAAGAAATCGAGCGATCGCCAGACCTAGTTATCGAAGAACTATTTGATTATTTACTGCTAGCCAAAATGAAGCATCATCGCCAGCAAGAACAACGCAAACCATTCTGGCAGTTTATTGAAGAACTTATTGCTGATATTCCGCAAGAAGTTTTAGACACTATGCCCACCGATGGGGCAGAACAGCACGATCACTATATTTATGGTTCTCCTAAACGCTACTACCAATCATGAAAATACTCTTTGGTGATGCTTGCCATTGGATAGCTTTATTGTTCCCAAAGGATCAGTGGCATCAAGTCGCCCTCAAATGTGCACGTATATACTCAGACGACCAAATCATAACAACAGATGGCATAATTGATGAAATCCTGAACTATGCTTCTATTCTTGGTAGTTTAATGCGACAAAAAGCTCTAGCAATGTGTACGCAGATGCTCCGAGAGCCAAATATAGAAGTTGTTCCCTATACTCCCGAATTGAGGAAATTAGGATTTGATCTGTACGAACAGCGACCTGACAAAGGTTATAGTTTGACTGACTGTATTTCCATGTCCGTCATGCGTCAAATGAATATCACGGGAGTATTAACAGGCGATCGCCACTTTCAGCAAGAAGGATTTACGATTCTGTTCTAATAGATCAAACTATGTCAAATGTGTCAAAGTGATTGCTAGGCAAAAATCAGCGATCGCTCTCCTGCAATGACTTCACCGATGCGGTTCGTTACAAAACCTTGAGATTGAAAATAGGCGATCGCATCATCTGCTGTAGTTGGATCAACAACTACCGCCATGCCAATACCCATATTAAAAGTATTAAACATATCTAGTTCGGGAACTTCACCCTCAGACTGAAGCCACTGGAACAGAGCAGGAATTTGCCAACTATTGCGGACAATTTGTACTGCTTGACCTTCACCGAGGCAACGGGGCAAGTTTTCGGGCAATCCTCCACCTGTAATGTGTGCGAGTCCGTGAATACCGAAATTGGATTTGAGAGCCGCCAAAACTGGCTTCACATAAATCTGTGTGGGCGTGAGAAATACTTCAGCTAAAGTTAAATCCTGCGTATCAATTGAAATTTCTAACTTATCGCTCCAGTTATAGCCTTTGCTTTCGATAATCTTGCGGACAAGACTGTAGCCATTGCTATGCACACCTGAACTCGCTAAACCAATTACCACATCGCCAATATTTACCTGCGTGCCATTAAGCATTTCCGACTTTTCGGCTATCGCCACACAAAAGCCTGCCGCGTCATATTCGCCCACACCATAGAAACCTGGCATCTCCGCCGTTTCGCCACCGAGCAATGCACAACCTGCCATCTGACAACCATCAGCAATGCCCTTAACCACTTCAGCGAGCTGATCGGGTTCGAGTTTACCAGTGGCTAAATAATCTAAGAAAAATAAAGGCTCTGCGCCAGAGGTCAGCACATCATTTACGCACATCGCCACAAGATCGATGCCGATCGTGTCGTGTTTATTGGCTGCCTGAGCAATTTTTAGCTTTGTACCAACACCATCTGTACCTGAAACGAGAACGGGTTGCCGATAACCTGTGGGTAATTCAAAGCAGCCACCAAAACCACCAAGATCGCCTAGTACGCCTAGACGATGGGTTCTTGCAACAGAATCGCGAATTTTTTCAACGAAGGTACGACCTGCTTCGATGTCTACACCCGCTTGACGATAATCCAAAACCTCTAACTCCCAATCTGCTCAATTAAACTTCTAGAATCCATTTAAGACTTGCCTCCCAGAGATCCCCCCCAGCCCCCTTAAAAAGGGGGAATAAAATTATCTTCTTCCCCCTTTTTAAGGGGGATTGAGGGGGATCTCTTAGAGATTTGAATCTTAAAAAAACTATTGCTTGCCCAATTCCTCAGCGCGACGGGTTGCCGCAAGCACGGCTTCTATCATAGCGGAACGCAAGCCCGCTTTTTCTAACTGAGCGATCGCAGCAATGGTTGTACCTGCGGGACTAGTGACTTGATCCTTTAACTGAGCAGGATGTAGCTTAGTTTCACTTAATAATTGGGCTGTGCCTAAAACTGTTTGGGTGGCAAGCTGCATCGCGATCGCTCTCGGCAAGCCCACCGCCACACCACCATCAGCCATTGCTTCAACCATGAGCGCAACGTAAGCGGGGCCAGAACCAGATAAACCTGTCACAGCATTCATTAGCGACTCGGCAACTTCAACAACCGTACCGACCGCTCCAAAAATTTTTCGCACAGCATCAAGCTGCGCTGAAGTTACTAAAGCATTAGCAGCGATCGCGGTTACACCTGCACCTACCTGTGCTGGAGTATTTGGCATGGCTCGGATAATTGACTTAGAGGGAAACATCCCCTCTAGTTGAGCCAAAGTGACTCCAGCTAAAATTGACACAATACAAGGTGCAGGAGCATTCGCAAGACCAATTGCCGCCGCGTTTAACGATTGCGGCTTCACGGCAAGCAGCATAATCTCTGCTTCGGCAGCCACCAAATTGTTTGGCGTAACTTGCACGCCATACTTTTTTTCTAAAAGAGCGCGACGCTCTGGCATCGGGTCACTGACGCAGACATCAGATGGCAGGTAAATATTACTAGCGACAAGGCGAGACAAAATTGCCTCACCCATTACACCGCCACCGATAATACTGAGTTGAGCTTTCAATGATTCACCAATAACCTAGATCTTATTTATTGAGCGAAACGGCTAACGGGTGCTTCAGATGCCCATGCTGGAGCAGGAGCTGTGGTAGACCGTACTACGCGAGGCTGAGGCATTGGCGCTTCGTTCAATACTGAAGACTGTGATGAAACTTGAACGCAGGAAGGGGCAAATAGGAAGATGCTATCGCCAATGCGTTCTTGATGACCATCAAGGGCATAAGTACCACCAGCAACAAAGTCAACTGCACGTTGAGCTTGATCGGGGTCCATCATTGTCAAGTTCAGCACAACTGATTTGCGTTCGCGCAATGCTTGGATTGCTTGAGGCATTTCTTCAAAGCTGCGAGGCTCCATCACCATCACTTGGGACAGACCATTTGCAGCACCAGGCATACCAATTACATTGCTCATGTTTTCAGAAGTTGCTCTTAAAGCGGTGGGACGTTCACGGGTGCGACGAGCTTGAGGCTCTTCAGGTTCTGGTGCGATCGCGCCATTATCTTCTTGATAAATGTCTTGGTATTCACGGCCAGAAGCTTCATCGTACTCATATTCGTACTCTTGGGCTTCAGACAAACCAACAAAATCCTTGAGCTTAGTAAAAATTCCCATCGTAATTAACTCCTAGTGTTTGCTCCTCAGTTTTGGCTTGAAAACCGAAACATCATACTTCTAGACTAGATGAGGAGTGCAATCTAATAAAGCAGTCTTAAACAATGTAAAGAGTTGCTTTGTCTAGTTGTGATAAGTTGCCTTTTCTGTCCAAAACAGTATTGACAAAATATTTACTCGCAGACTGTAACCGATAACAGGCAAAAAAGCTAGATATGGTTATTAATTTTTTTTATACGACAAAAAACGACTTTTATTTGACAAAGTCTAGTAGTACATTTGGCTTAACTACTTAAGTAAACTAGTCACCTATGAAGAAATCCTTTTGATATTTAACAAGTTTTTAATAATTGGGTAAACTTGCTTCCTATCAAGGACTCAGCAAAAATCAATTTGTTTTTGCTAAGAGCGTCTATGTGAGTCTAAATGATGATAGTTGCACAATGTGACATCACGATAAAAACTTAGTTAGAAATAGTCTTTCTAATGGTTTTTCGTGTTAGAAATCACAAAAGACAAATCCCATAACATCAGAATACATAGCAATCTCTTGAATGAATACTGATTTTGGAATATCCAAAATTTTTATCCACAACTAAAGTGTTCTAGGATACAGAAATCACAGTAATTTATTGTATTGCCATCAGTAAATTCAAATTGACGTTGTCAGGATTAAGGAAACCCTTAACGTAAATAAGGAAAAGCTATTTGGCTTAGAACGCTAAACTTATATCAGGTTTGTGCATATCTGGCAAGTAAAAAAAATAATCAGTGGGGCTAGCTTTGCTAGCCTCACTGATTATTTGGTGCAAAAATCTGGCTACCAACGCGAATGAGCGAAGCACCTGCTTTGACCGCGATCGCATAGTCTGCTGACATCCCCATTGATAGCTCCTGAATATTATTCCAACCGAGCGATCGCAGTTTTGCCGCTAATTCACCAACGCGACTAAATACTTCATAGGCTTGAGAATCGTCTAAGCCAAGTGGCAAGATCGTCATTAGTCCCACAATATTCAGATTTTGGAGTTTTTCTAGCCTTGGTAAATCAGCTAGGAGTTCTGATTCTGACCAACCAGATTTGTCAGGGTCTTCGGCGAGCTTGACTTGCAGTAAAAGCTTAGGTGATTTATTCAGTTCGGAAATGAGGCGATCGCATTGCTCCGCGAGACTAATCCGATCAATAGAATGTATCCAGTCAAATTGGGCGATCGCAGCTCTTGCCTTGTTACTTTGCAAAGAACCGATCATGTGCCAAGTGATATTAGTTAAATCTGCTAATTCTTCTTGCTTAATTTTTGCATCCTGTACCCGTGATTCTGCAAAGTCACGCACATCCGCGGCATAGGCTGCGCGTATTGCCTCAGTAGTCGTATATTTGCTGACAGCAACGAGTTTTACCTGCGGCGGAATGTTGGCACGAATTTGATTGAGGCGATCGGCGATTATTTGACTGAGCGAATCAGGATTGACTTCAGACATGAAATGCAGTTGTCAAGTTTGGAGTGCGGATTTTGCTAAACTACTATAACCTGAATATTTCTTAATACTCTTTTCTCCAGAATTTCCCAATGCGTATCTCTCTTAATTGGCTCCGTGAACTTGTAGACTGCGCTCTCTCGCCGCAAGAGCTAGATGAAAAACTGACTATGGCAGGCTTTGAAGTCGAGTCAATAGAAGATCGCAGGACATGGGCTGAGGGAGTTGTGGTTGGACATATCCTTACGGCTGAGCGTCACCCTAATGCCGATAAATTGCAGGTATGTAAAGTAGACATAGGTGCACCTGAGCCTTTACAAATCGTCTGTGGGGCGGCAAATGCTAGACAAGGTTTGTTTGTACCTGTAGCCACGATTGGTACTTATTTGCCAACGGTTGATTTGAAATTGCGTCCCACGAAGTTGCGTGGCGAGCGTTCTGAGGGGATGATTTGTTCACTAGCAGAAATTGGGCTAGCTAAAGAATCAAGCGGTATCCATGAATTTCCTGAAGGCGTGACCGTTGGGGCAGATGTGCGTCCATTGCTCGGACTTGATGATGCGATCCTTGATGTGACTTCAACAGCTAACCGTGCTGATGCCCTCAGCATTGTGGGAATTGCCCGTGAAGTAGCAGCGCTACTCGGCAAAGAAGTGCGATTACCCTTAGCAACTACAGATTTTCAGCCAAAAGCCGCGCATTGGGTAACGGTAGAAGATTCTAAATCTTGCCCTGCTTATATTGGGACATTGATTAAAGGCGTAAAAGTTGCACCTTCACCCGAATGGTTGAAACGCCGCGTTGAAGCGGCGGGAATGCGCTCTATTAACAATATTGTCGATATTACCAACTACATTTTGTTGGAATGGGGACAGCCTCTCCATGCCTTTGATGCGGATACTTTGGCTGACGGTATCAAGATTGGTGTGCGTTTTGCAAAGTCTGGTGAAAAGATCAAAACTCTTGACGATGCCGATCGCAGTCTCACCGCACAAAATTTGTTGATCACCTCAGGAGATAAACCGATCGCGATCGCAGGTGTGATGGGTGGCGCAGAAACAGAAGTTTCTGAAAAAACTATAAATATTGTTTTAGAAGCAGCTCTATTCACTCAAGTCACTACAAGGCGCTCGGCTCGCGCTCAAGGACTACGCACTGAGGCCTCGGCACGCTATGAACGCGGCGTTAATCAAGCGGCGATCGAATCGGCTTCGGCAAAAGCAGTGCAGATGATTATGGAGCTGGCTGGCGGTGAAGTCGTGGAACAGAGCGTGATGGATGCCCGTTCCAAGGAAGTTCGCGTGATTGATTTGCGCTTGACTAAGGTGTGGCAAGTCCTTGGTGAGGTTGATCGCGAAGATGATGACGCATTAGCTTTACTCTCTGAATCTGAAGTCGAACAGACTCTCAAGGTACTATCCTTTGAGCTAGTAAAGCAGCCGATCGAAGAGGGCAGCTATGCTACATGGAAAGTGACCGTGCCTCCCTATCGTTATGCTGATATTGAGCGCGAAATTGACTTAGTGGAAGAGATTGCGCGGATCTATGGCTACGATAAATTTGTAGAAACTTTACCTGCGCGAACTGAGTTTGGGTTCCTTTCCGCTGATCAAGAAGGTGGTCGGATGATTCGAGCCGCCTTTCGTGCTGTCGGCTTGAACGAAGTAATGCATATGTCTCTATGCAGTCCTGCTGAGTCTCATCAGGTGAAAATCAATAATCCTGTAGCGATCGAATATGGCGCTTTGCGTGATGATTTGCTCACTAATTTAATTGAGTCATGTGCTTTTAATATCAACCAAGGTAATGGAATCCTGAATGGATTTGAAATTGGTCGCGTGTTCTGGCTCGATGAAGCTGGCAGTGATGAAACAGATCGCATTGCAGGTATTTTCGGTGGCGACCCCACTGTTGGTACTTGGCAGCATGAATCCAAGCCTATGAATTTCTATGAAGCAAAGGGGCTAATGGATTCAGTCTTCCATAATCTCTGCATCTCGGTCGAGTATCAGCCCGATCAAAAAGATGACCGCTTACACCCTGGTCGTACCGCTTCTCTCTGGATATCAGGTGAGCGCCTCGGTACATTCGGTCAGATGCATCCACAACTACGTGCTGAGAAAGAGCTACCTGATGAAATTTATGCCTTCGAGCTAGATTTCTACACATTGCTTGATGCGATGATGAAAAAGTCGATTCCTACTTTCCATCCTTTCTCTACTTACCCCAGCAGCGATCGCGATATTGCTTTCTTCGCACCATTAAAGTTCACGGTTGCCGATATTCATCGATCAATTACCCATGTGGGTGGCGAGTTGCTAGATTCGGTGACTCTCTTTGATCAATATATTGGTAAAGGTGTTCCTGAAGGTTTGCGTAGTCTAGCTTTTAGACTGGTTTATCGAGCAAGCGATCGCACATTAACTGATGTCGATATTAATCCTGTTCATCAAAAGGTACGTGATCTACTCGAAGAGAAGTTCCAAGCAACATTAAGAAGTTAGTGTGCTGTTAAAGCGATCGGCTGACATCCCTTTGTGCTCAAACCCAAGCCAAAAAAATTTAAAAGTGTTTCAAAGCAACACTTTTAAATTTTTTTGGTCTGGGTTGATTCGGTATAGCAATAATAAGGTTTGCTTTTTAATTCACAGAAGTGTTGCTACACTTCTGTGAATTGGTATTACTAGTTTCAATTAATTGTTGAACTAACTCATTTAATTGTTTGAGTTTTAGAAAGCATTTAAGAATTGACAGCAGTAAGATTTCTAAGCATTTTGCGGATCAAAGCCATGTAGATAAAGGACTTCGATGTGTTCTCATAAAATTCATGATCCTTGCTGAGTCTGCGATATTTGCCTATCCAAGCGAAAGTTCTCTCCACTACCCAACGCTTTGATTCAACAACAAAACCTTGCTTTTTCAGCAAGCCCTATTTATATAGCAACGTAAGAGATAGATAGGACAATTCAAAACCCAAAAGATGGCAGAGCGAAGCTCTGCCATCTTTTGGGTTTTATGTCCTAAGCAAAGCTTACATTGCTATACCTGTTTGGGTGCACCCTTGCATTCTTACTCCCTTCCCATTGAAGAATTAGCGTTGCGGCGCTTCGCGCCGCAACGCTAATTCTTCAATGGGAAGGGAGTAAATGCTTTCTAAAGATTGGGCAAATTGATAAATCTGATCACGAATTTCAATATCACATATTTTTCATTCTCCGAACAATTTCCTAAAAGATTGACAAAAGCTTTTGGAGGATCAGGCAAATTAAGTGTAGATGCAATTTCAGCAGCTATTGGAATGTCTATTTTGGCTATTTGATTCTCATTTCCTTTCGCCAATATGTCTCAAATTCCCTCTCTGCAAATGTACTGACTTTTTAGTGGCTTTAGTCCAATTTTGGGGAGAACCGTATACCAAAAGAACTATTCTAGATGTCGTTCAGTCTCAAACTCTGCACTCTCCCCATAAACACGCAATCTAGGTAGTATTGGGCTGTCCTGATTTGCCATTTCATAGTCACTAAATCTACTAACAAGAATTTTATCAGTTTGATTGAGTTAGAGAGTTGCGATCGCACTTTACTTTCGCAAGAAATAGAGTGGTGATCGCATTACATCTCAACGCTTAAGTTCTAAATCTGCCTGCAAAAAATCGATAAACTGCTGCGCAGTACGTCCCGATTGACCATTATGGCGAGTAGCCCATTGCAACGCACGAAAATTGAGATCATCATCCAGCAAATCAATACCTGCACGCTTTGCGAGGTGATGCACGATTTTGAGATAGATTTCTTGGTCGGCTTGCAGAAATGTTAGGGTTAAGCCAAAGCGATCGCTTAGAGATAACTTTTCCTGCATTGTGTCCCAAGGATTGACTTCTTTATTATCGCTAAGATCTCTCAGGCTAGGGCGATCGCTAAAATATTCACGCAATAAATGACGACGGTTGGAAGTGGCGTAAACCAAAAGATTATTGGGTTGTGCAGAAAGGGTTCCTTCCAGAACCACCTTGAGAGCCTTATAGTCTTCGCTCTCTTCCTCAAAGGACAAGTCATCCACAAAAATAATAAATTTCTGTGGAACTCGACGGAGAATCTCGGCAATGATTGGCAAATCCTTTAGATCGTTTTTGGCGACCTCGACTAGACGTAAACCACGATCGCGATAGGCATACATCAATGACTTAACCATCGAAGACTTGCCCGAGCCGCGACTGCCATAGAGCAAGGTATGCAACCCATGATAGCCAGCTAAAAAAGCTTCTGTATTCTTGTACAGAGTTTGTCTTTGTGACTCGTAGCCGATTAGATCGGATAGCTGAACCAAATCAGGATAGGCAATCCCCTCCAGATGACCTTTGCACCAACGGAATGAATCGTAATCAGTAAATATGCCCGTGCCTGAATGTTTGTAATAATTGGCTAACTCTGGCAAGAGTTGCGTCCAGTCATCGGTGGATTGAAATTCGAGAATTAGCGATCGCTTAACTTCCGAAAGTCTCGATATATTACTTTCTGACATTTGCAAGGACACAGGGCGATCGCCAAAAGATTCTATACAATCAACTAGCTTATCTCCGCCCCAAAGACTAATCTCTTCTAAGACTTGGAGATCATGCTTGGCTGCTGTAACCAATGATAAAGGTAATAACTTAAATTCTGTAGTTTGCGCCTGCTGACTAAATGGATTGTCAGAAGTCAAAATTTGCGAAATTATATAGTCTCGCCAGTTATAGCCTGTCGAGATGATCGCGCGGAACCATCTTCCATAGGCAAATAAATAGCTAAGTCTCCGTGAGCTATTCTCATGACCATCTAAAGCAAAGTTGGCAAGGCTATGCAATAACTTCACATAGGCTTCCCATGCTTCTTGCACTAAAACATTTTGGTAAAGCAATAATGAGGCGATTCTCACTTGCTTTGTATAAATCGATTGCCGCGTCTCTTCAAGCATATCTACATCAAGTTAATAAAGAGCCGATTTTTAGTTGTGCGGCGCAGCCGCACAACTAAAAATCTTTTACTGCTAGTCTCTAGGATATTTCAGCATAATCTTGAAACTTTTTCCATGTTATCCCTTGTTGGAGATAGTTAGGCTGATTTGGTTTATAGGGTGCGGCGAGGCGATCGATGGTCAATATTTCAGCGCGATCGCTAATCACTGGCACATCAGGATCAAAGGCAGTTGATCGCATCAAGGAGCTTGAAAAACCTTTAAAAATCATTACTTCATCAAGTTCATCATCAATTTTTAGCTTGACCAGTAAAACTTCTTGAGGATGGTTACTGCTATATATTTCTAGCTGTTGACCTTGATTTATAGACATAGTACAAATGATTTTTATTTTAAGTTTAGGTTAGGCGGTGCAGATTTCTAGAATATATTAGGAACTCAGCCTGTAGTGATACTGTCAACAAAACAAAGTAATTTCAAAGTTTTTAGCATATGTGGAAACCTCGATCTCCCAAATTTGTGATCCATGCTTTACCGATCGCCATTCTGACCTTACCTTTAGTAAGCTTTTCAGCGATCGCACAAAGCAACTTTGGGCGTTCTGGAGACGATGGCAATCGCGGTCGAGATGGGCGTAATGGTCGAGATGGGCAAGACATCAAAATTGTCAGTGATGGTAAGCCTGCTGCTTATAATCTCACGGGGACAATAGGTGAAGATGCTGAAGATGGAACCGTAGGGCGATCGGCTAGTAGTTGTGATCAGCCTCGTCGGACTCAATTCTCTCTAATTGGTGCATCTGGTGGTAGTGGCGGTGTCGGCGGTAATGGCGGTAATGGTGGTCGAGGCGGCAATGCCACTATTTTTTACACTGATACTGCAGCGCTCCAGATGCTCGAAATCCTTAACAATGGCGGAAAGGGTGGGCGTAATGGACGCGGTGCTATCGGGGGAAAAGGTTGTGACTGCCAAGAGAGTTCTTGGACAATTACCACATGCACTTCAGAAATCGAGCGCAGACCTGCTAAAGAGCCAAACGCTCCTTGGCAACATTACTCTAGAGAGTCGAGAATTTGCTCAACATCAGGCGATAATTTTGGGGAAAATATTTTATCTAGCCTCTTAAGTAATGTTTTGTCATCTTCAAAAGAGCCTAGCAGCGATGGTAATTGGGTCTATCGCAGTAAACAAGACCAATCCAGTAGTGCTTCTTATTCTTGTCAGAGTGGTCGCGATGGACTGACAAGTAATAACGGAATTGAAGGAAAAACTGGCTCTTATGGACAAATTACACTTGTACCACGTTTAGATATCCCTGCGGAAATTACAAGCGATCGCACCGCCCTAGGAGTAGCGATTGGCAAAAAAGTGGGACTAATCAAAAACATTTGGGTTGAGAGAAGTGGCTTGACACGTTTACTAAGTGCTAGTTCTGATGTTCCAGATAGATATACCTATCTCAAAGATACAGCCCGACTTTTTTATCGATTTGATTGGGCAGCAAAAGAAACTCCTGTCGCGTTAGGAGTTGATCGAGTGGAAATTGGGGCAAAGGTAAATGTCCGTAATGAGAATGCAGAACTCGAATACCAATTACCAGGAACGTTGGAATATCAAGTTATTCCTGAGAGTAATCTTCAAGTGGTGAAGATTACAGGCGGGTTTAATCCAGAGCGGGTTAGTTCTTTCCAATTGCAAACTATCTCAGGTGTTGGTAATGACAATTTGTTAATCCTTAGCGATCGCGGCAATGTGCGCGAATTGCTCAAAGATACACAAATCGAAGTGGAATGTTTCAGTAAGCAATCGGCAACGGGTGTAGTCGCTGGCGATTATGTAAAACGGCGCAAAGTTACTTTCAAAATCCCACCAAAACTAGAGCCTAGCGAGGGAGCGAAAGTTAGTGGCAATACCTACACTTTGCCCGTTGGTCGTTATTGCTCTCCTTGGCTGAAAGCTGATTACAATGCAGCCTATGGAATTGTGATCAATCAAACCACCAAGAGCGGCGCAAAATATAATCAAAGTATCGACAAGGCTTTTGTCGTCGGGAAAAACTAATGGTTGTTAGTAAACAATAAGCCCAAAAGATGAGTAGCGGCGCGAAGCGCCGCTACTCATCTTTTGGGCTTTGATTTATCCTAGCTATCTCTTACGTTGTTATAGATGCGATTCATAGTTTAAAAGATTTAACATTGCCTATAGCACTGTTAATCTTAAGTTGAGTATTTTTAATGCCCCTTCTATGAGATTCTGGTATCAATATAGACTATGCACAACCTGCAAAAATGCTTATGAGTTCGATTCGTGTTGTCCTAATTGAAGACCATGACCTGACCCGCATGGGCATGAAGATCGCCTTGCAACAGCAGGGAGAGCTTGTGTTTGTTGGGGAAGCTGCCACGGGTGCTGAAGGTGTGTCTCTGGTAAATAGCCAACATCCTGATGTGGCGATCGTTGATTTGGGCTTACCTGACATGGATGGCGTAGAAGTAACGCGCCAAATCAAGGCAGCGGCTACTGATGCAGGACGCGCCACTAAAGTTTTAATTTTGACGCTAACCGATAGTCAAGAAACCGTGTTAGCCGCTTTTGCCGCAGGTGCAGATTCTTACTGCATCAAAGATATTAGTTCCGAAAACCTAGTACAAGCGCTGAAACTAACTGCCGAAGGAAACTCATGGATCGATCCTGCGATCGCAAGTATTGTCTTGCAGCAGGTGCGTCGCCGTGAAGCAACCGTAGAAATTGATGCTGCTGAGGCAGACTATAAGCAAGTCCTTGCCGCTACGCCATTAACTGAGCGCGAGCTAGAAGTGCTATCTGAGATTGTCAATGGCAATAGCAATGCTGAGATTGCTGAGAGACTTTACATCACTGTGGGTACTGTCAAAACCCATGTACGCAATATTTTGAACAAGCTATGCGCTGATGATCGCACTCAAGCCGCCGTCCGCGCCCTCAGAGCAGGATTAGTCAAGTAAAGTTTTTTAAAGAGATATGTGAAATACATACTCCCAAAAAATTTATCCTATAATCGGGTGTACTGATTTCAAGGTGTGTCTATGCTCCTTTCACTTTTGAGTGGTATTGCTCAAATATTAAACTTCATCGCGGCTAAATTGGAAGATTTAGCCGACTGGATATCAAGGCGATCGCCTTCCAGCGAATATCCAATGCTGCCCCAGAATGACCCTGAAATTAGTCAGCGTCAGGCATTTCTAGATAATGCAAGGCAACTCTATCAATACAACTACACCTACATTGAATCATTGCCAATGGTGGAAACAGTTCCAACCAATGACAGATTCTCTTTACCTTGGATCATTCTCGTTCTCAAGACCGCCGTTAAACTTCTGCGGAACAATCAGGCGATTTTATCACTATCAAAAAATGAGAAGCAAACCACTGAAACTACGCAGGAAGACTTCTCACAACGTTTACTTGCTGCTAGTGAGTCCCGTTCTGAATCAGTTCTAGTAGAGCTATTAGCCGATTTGCCAAAGGCTTTAGAAACTCAACCTACTGGTTTAGAAGGAGATAGAATTGAAGAATATGACAATCTATTTCGGATTATTCCTCTCCCTGTCATCAGTCAGAACTTTACTAGTAACGATGAATTTGCGAGATTGCGTGTTGCTGGCTTCAATCCTTTAGTGATTCAACAAATTAAAGCACTGGATGCAAGGTTTCCTTTAACTGAGGCGCAATTTCAAACGGTTTTGCCAAGTGATTCTCTAGCCGTAGCAGGAGCCGAAGGACGTTTGTATTTAGCCGATTACGCTGAACTAGAAGCGATCGTGGGCGGGACATTCCTCACGCCTGAAAAGTCCAGACAGAAATATATCAATGCTCCTTTAGCGTTGTTTGCTGTTCCTCAAGGAGAAAAGAGCCTGACTGCGATCGCCATTCAACTGGGACAAGACCCTAATACCAATCCCATCTTTTTGCGTCAAGCCGATGAGGAACCGAACTGGTTGCTTGCCAAAACTGTTGTCCAAATCGCTGATGCTAATTATCATGAACTGATTAGTCATTTGGGAAGAACTCATTTGTTTATCGAACCCTTTACGATCGCCACTAACCGCCAACTTGCTAGCAATCATCCCCTATACATTTTACTTAAGCCGCATTTTCAAGGCACTCTTGCGATCAATGATGCCGCGCAATCGACATTGGTTAGTGCTGGTGGATCAGTTGATAGTCTCTTAGCAGGAACGATCGCCACTTCTCGCGCTCTTGCGGTGCATAGTGTCAAAAGCTATAAATTTGATGAGGCGATGCTACCTGTAGATCTGAAGAATAGAGGTGTTGACGATCCGAAGTTACTGCCCGACTATCCCTATCGTGATGATGCTTTATTGATTTGGGAGGCGATCGCCACATGGGTCAAGAATTATCTATCGGTCTATTACTTCAGTGATAGTGATGTGACAAGAGATACGGAACTGCAAGCATGGGCTGCAGAATTGATCTCTAATGAAGGTGGTCGTGTTACTAGTTTTGGGCAGGATGGACAGATTCGCACTTTAGCTTATTTAATCGATGCTGTGACATTACTGATCTTTACAGGTAGCGCTCAACATGCGGCAGTCAACTTTCCGCAAGGCGACATGATGGATTATACGCCCGCAATTCCCTTCGCGGGCTATAGTCCTGCTCCCACTGAGACCACAGGTGCAACTAAAGACAGTTTCTTTGCGATGTTGCCAACGATCGATCAAGCTAAGGGACAATTGCAGTTGACCTATCTGCTCGGTTCGGTCTACTACACCACACTAGGAGATTATGGTAGTGGCTATTTCAGTGATGATCGTATTCAGAAGCCATTACGCGATTTCCAAGATCAGTTAAAGGCGATCGAGCAGACGATCCAGTCGCGCAATGAAACCCGAATTACTAATTATAGCTATCTAAAACCATCACGGATTCCTCAAAGTATCAACATATGAATTTTAACTGAAGCCACGCTTTGCGTGGCTTCAGTTAAAATTGGACAAATTTCTTGCATATAGCTATCGTCAGTCTTGTTAGGACATCAATCCATAAGCGAGTGGCGAAGCACCGCCACTCGCTTATGGGGTTTTGATTTAGTGGCGACAGCTATAAATAGCGATGCTGGTCACACAAAGCAAAGGTGTCAACCAGTCACCCCATAGGACATATAGAGTTTTGGTATCGCGCAAATAAACTGTTTCTAAATGAGTTTCATAGGTATTTACATCTGAAAGCCAAACTGTGCGTCCGTTGGGATCGACAAAACCAGAATAGCCAGTATTAGTAGCTCTAACTGCCCAGCGATCGCTTTCAATTGCTCTTGCCACATCTTGAGCATGGTGTTGCGCAGACATATAAGAAGCAAAGTGGGAATTATTGGAAGCCGATAAAATTAATCTACCACCTGCGGCAGATTGGAAACGGAAAGTTGCTGGATAAGCAGATTCATAGCAAATGCCTACGATGAAACGTCCCCAAGGAGTATCAACGAGTTGTTCGCTCGAACCCGCATCGACCTCGCCTCTAAGCGGAGATAAACGTCTAATCAGATTTCCTAAAAGTGGCTTAAACGGAATATATTCGCCCACTGGGACAAGCCGCACTTTGTCATATTGACCGAGAATCTTATCGGAGCCATCAATCAGAAATAAACTATTGGTATAGTTATTCGGATCTTCAGCATTAGGATTGCGAGTTGTGCCAAAACCTCCCAGCCAGACTGGAACGCGATATTTCTTTACGGCGAGATCAAAGGGTTCGCGACGTGCATCATAGTTAGGATAGAGAAAAGAAATCGCAGTTTCAGGAGTGACAATCATTTCCGCGCCTGACTGAGCTAGTTTTTCATAGCCATTAGTGTAGTTATTAACAGCTATTTCCCATCCCTTTGGTTTAACAGTTAGAGCATTGGGAAAATTTCCCTGAATGATTCCTGATTTGATTGCTTGTCCATTGCCACTAGCCATGCGATCGCCTTGCATTTCCCACGCACCATAACCAGCGATCGCAATTAACAAAGAAATCGCCGCGATCGCATAGCGTCGTCTTTCAGCCCAAGTTCTATGCAAAAGAATTTCGGCAAACAATCCATTAATAGCCACAATCGCCGCAGTCATGGTCTGCTGTCCAGAGATACGACTAATTTGAAGCAAAAGCAAATCATGGGGACTCTGGGTAAACCCTAGCGCCGTCCAATAAAGTGGTCCCCAACTCCACACAATTTCTAATCCGCTAAACATAGCACAAGCAATAATTACCCGACTAGTTACATTGAGCTTCTGCGTGAACAATGACATTCCCCCAGCCCATAAGCCCGACAATACCGCACCCCACGCCGTAATCAGCACCCAAACCAATGTGGCAATCCAAAAGCTCGTCCACCAAGGCACACCCATCCATTCCATCGGATGCACCGTCGTAATCCAAAATAACGCCATGCCGTGATAGCAAAATCCCCACATCGCCCCCATCGCGATCGCCTCTTTGACTTTCAGCTTTTGGGCAAGCATCCAAAGAGGAATCAAAGCGATCCATGCTAGCCACCATTGACTAAATGGGTCAGGGGTGAGTCCCATGAGTACACCACCTAGAGCGGCAAACAGGAGATTTTGCAAGTTTCGCATAGCAGAGCTAAATAGTCTTTGTAATATGATTATGATGTAGTCAGCGAGTATGGCAAAAAACTATGGTTGCTGAACTAAAATCTAGCACAAAAGATCTTTAACACTGACTATGCTCTGTGGGTATTGGAGACAGGCAAGCAGCTACAAGCTAGAGATTTTGAAGCCATTGACCTAGATAATTTACAGCGCTTTGCGCTCAAACCCAAACCAATACAAACCCTAAAAGCGCTGCTAAGCAATGCTTTTAGGGTTTGTGTTGTGGATAGCTCGACCATTTTCATGAGTTTATGATTCTAGAGACTTACACAAAATAATCAATCCCAAAAAATGGCGGTGGGCTACGCCCACCGCCATTTTTTGGGATTGATTATTTTGTTATTTGAGTTGCCTTACGCTGTCAAAATCTCGGATCGACAAGCGGCAGAAGATACAAAAGTTTGATATTACTGTGTTAAATTGTCCTGCTAAGGAGATATTTCGTAATTTGATTGGGCATACAATAATCAGACTTCAATCTAGGCAAAAACTTGAATGAACTTCGATCAATCATTAATACTAGAAAAAATTCGGCAACAGTTTGATAGTAGCCCCTATCCGCGTATACCTTTGGAACAGTCGCCCAAGGATAACGCTTATCAGCTATATATCCATAATTTAGTTACTGCTTTTTATCGACGCGATCGCCAAGTCATTGACACAACAGATAGATTGATCTTAGATGCGGGATGCGGTTCTGGATATAAGTCTTTGATTTTGGCTGAAGCCAATCCTAATGCAAAAATTATTGGTGTGGATATATCGTCAGAGTCAGTGAAACTAGCTGAACAGAGGCTGAAATATCATGGTTTTGATAATGCTGAATTTCATTGCTTATCAATTGAGGATTTGAGTGATCTAGGCTATCAGTTTGACTACATCAACTGCGATGAAACTTTGTATCTGATGCCTGATCCAGCGATCGCCCTAGCAGCAATGAAAGCTGTTCTAAAACCTGATGGTATTATTCGCGCAAATTTACATAGTGCTTTACAGAGATTGAGCTTCTACCGAGCGCAGCAAAGGTGTAGCCGAGGTATTACCGTTGGTGCAAAATACTATTTGCGATTTAGAGAGCCTCGGTTACTTGATGATAGACCAATAGTTTTGAGCCCTTACAGGAATTCGCCCCACTTATTTTGAAGGAATGAAAACTGATAAAC
>JADBWK010000034.1 GCA_020404895.1 Pseudanabaena sp. M085S1SP2A07QC
CCGAAGATACCAATTTTGTTGACTTCATAGAGAGTAGCCAAATCATCTTTTAGGGAGCTTAACTCGCTCAATATACTCTCTTTATCTAATGAATTTACAATCATTATAAACACCTTTTTAGGGAAGAATATAGTAGTGGTATATTTTACCATAACCAGAGATCGCCATACTCCTAAATCCATAAATCCTAAATCTCATCGCATGGTAAGTCTCGCAAGTAGTAAAAGCGATCGCCTATTTTCCCATCACCCTTAACTCTTCCTCAATATGCCGCCGATGGAGAAAAAATCAAACTCTAGATTAGGCAGCATAGCTATAAACAGGTGTTTGAATTACATGTTTTGGTTCTTGACCATCCAAAATAATTTGTTGCAACAACATCACAGTTGATGGAGCAAAGAATTGTTCTCCTGTTTCTTCGTTGACACGCGCAGGAACGTTCTCAATCAGGATGAATTTGCCGTTTAGTTCTAATGAGTAGGTTACTCGCTTTTCGACAAGTTGTTCTTGATTATTATTCATTGTTTGTTCTCCTTACTGTGAAATCGTTATTCCATTTATTTGGATCGGGTTCATAGACTGTAATAATTTTAACCAATGGGCGGCTAGGATAGCTGGTTTGGATATGAATTGCTCTACCAGTTCGAGTTATGCCACAAATGAGGCAGCTAGGAGCGTATTTGTCGTTAGGATAGTCTTCGATAATCTGACCTTTAGCGATCGCTTCTACTATCTCATGCAAACGAATTTGGCGAATAATGGATTGATCGACGGCATGTTTAGAAAACTCATATTGTTCGTTGGCAATTTTGGTCTGAATATCTTCAATCATAGGCATGTGTAAATATTGAGTAGTATTTTAAGTCGGTAAGTCTCGTAAGTAGTAAAAGCGATCGCACTTTTTCCCTTTCTCTTCAACCCTTCCCAAATATCCCGCTAATGGTGAAGAAAGCTCAATGAGTATTTCTTTTAATTCTTCTGTAGATAAGCTTTTGGGAGGATTAGAGCCAGCATATAAGCCAAAAATAACATTAGTTTCGACCTCCTTAAAACTATTATTTAGTAGGAAATTTTTGACAGTTTGAACAACATGGGATCGCAGTTTGATATCACTTTCAACCTTTTGGATATACTCATGAATTTTGTCGTCAATTTGACCTGCTTGCATATATTGCTTGAGTTCAAATAGATTGACAGCACCGTCATATTTGGCTTTGAGTTCAACGAGTTTTTGTAATGTCATAGCTTTGATAATACTAACTTTCCATTCGTGAGAGGCTGTAATTACATCATTACTGACTTTACCAGCACCAATAATTAGTTTCTTAGATTCTAAAAATTTATCTATCCCTAACCTCATACCTCCAAGTTTGAGTAATTCTTCGGTTGTGCGACTGGGAACGCTTTTTCCTGCTTTACATTCTCCTGTTAGTGGATAAGGTTTTGAACAGAATAAATCTAAGCCTCCCGCTCCACCTTTATGGGATTCATCAATTGTAAAGCCTAGAAATTCTAAGCCTTGCTTTGCAATATTTTCAAAATCTGTACCTGCTTCCCAATTGTTTTTACCAGTATCTGTTTCAATACTGCGATCGCCTAATTTTGAAATTGTTTTAATCCAACTTAAACTATCATTTATCTGATTTTCTTCATCTATAACCTCCTGAGTTTCTGCACTCAATATGTTAGAATTAATCCTCAAAAAATCTTCGTCATCTAAAGCAATATCTGGAAATTGACTGGAAATAATTGATAATTCTAAATCCTTTGATTGATCTTGAATTTGTTGAAATTGTTCATCATCAAGAATAGGAATCTTCTCGAAAATAGTAATTGACTCAGGTAGAGGGACAAAATTTCCTGTTGATTGCTGCTGAACTTGAATGGGATTAGATAGTTTATAAACGCGCAAAACTACTAGAAATATGCTTGCACGTTGTTGAAAGATTGACTCTAATTCTTCGATAGGTAAGGCTGTTAGCTGTGAAAGTTTTAATAGGTCAAAAGTATTATCAATACTTTCACAGTTTTTACATTCTGCCCAAAGATCGACAGTTACTAAATTTGAATTTTCAGTCTGTAAATCAGGATAGAGAGCAAATGATCTGTCAATAGCAAGAAATGTTTTAGAAAAAGCGCCAACGATCGCACCACTTCTTAAAGCATCTAAATTTGTTGCTGAAATGCGTAAACCGTTGGCGATAGAAATCATAAAATTTTCTAAAAACTATTTTGTTTATTCAAGTAAGCTATCTAAATCAATATTCACTTCATCAGTAATATCAATAAAGGCTGGTTTTACTTGATCGCTGTCGTTCTCAATTGCAGCTTCAGCTTCAGTATCATCATCAGAAATCATACTTGCTGGATTGCTTAAAATATCTTTAATCAAGAGATTATTGAAAGCAATTTGTGAGTCTGTAATAAAAGCTAGAATGGCATCTTCACTAACACCATAAATTTCTCGTTTGTCGTATACAGCAAGAATTGCGATGAGTGGTTTTACATGATCGGCAACTAGATGGATATATTCGCCACCTAGTTCGTCAACTAACTTGGCTCGTAGGTTGTGGGCTTCCCATTGCTTTTTAATCTTTCTATCTTCAGAACGAATCACGCAACCACGAGTAAGCTTAAACTTGTCGTACCAAGTCAGTCTTTGCATTCTTGAGCCAACAGTCATCCCATGAGTATGTTGAATTACACCAACACCGATCGCCTCTTCTTTTCCATTTTCAGTTGCAATAATCTTAAATTGAATTGAACCTTTATTCCATGAAATGGGAGTGATTTGATCCGTGACATCTTGGATAAGAACATTTACAACTGTCTGTCCCTTTAGGGTTGTAAATCCGAGGTAAAGCGCCCTAGCAATGAGATCGCTATCATCCAAGAAATCTTCATTAATTTGAGCAAGTTCTCTGTCATAGTCTTTTTGAACCAACTCTTTTAGATCAAGAGGTGGTGGAGAAATTGCAAAGTTATCACGACACCATTTTAGTAGCTGCCTGATAGCTGGTCTTTCATTTCCTAAAGATCTCAACTTCTCTTCTTCAAAAGGAAATACAGGATTTGGTGGAACAAGGTTATGAGATTGATAAAACTCTTGAAGCCATAGTTCTACAACATTAACAACTGCATCTGCATCTGCATACTTTAATTCAAGTGGTTCTGGATACTTTGAGGAAAATCTATCTTTTATTCCTGATACATCCTTCCCTGCTGTTTTTTTCAAGAGATCTCTCCAAACAACAGCAGGTATTACTGACAAAATAACTACTCCTTTTGTCACATCAGACTGTTCAATTGCATCAAATAAATCTTTGACTAGTCCACCGACTACTTGAGACTTGAAATAGCCAGCCTCATTTACTTCCAGCCCTTCTAATTCGTCAAAACACACGAGAATGGGATTGTAGTCAGACGCTATGCTGATAATCTGTAGTGCAGCACTTAGCGCATCCGCCTCTAACAGTTTAATTTCCTTCGTTGGGTTGGGTAAACCTAGCTCTTTTGCCTTTGCATCAGACAACTCTTTCCCTGCAAGCCATTTAATTGCAAAAGGTGCATGGGCTGCACTTCCTAATGTCCAGATAATCGCTCTAACAATATCAGGATCACCAACTTTCGGCTTGACTTTAAGAATCGCATTGGTGAGTTGATCGATTAGATTACGATTATTTGCCAATGCTTGAGGAAGCTTATTAACTAGCTCTAATGCAGGTCTTTTGTTAGCAACGACTTGGTTAACCATTGCCGCAGCTAATTCTTGCCATTGAGTAACGCCATGTCCATTAGACTGCTTGAAACTGTCTGCTAAAATTTGGCGAAATTGATAGTGAATTAGGTTCAAATCACCATACTTATTGGCATAGATAAAAAAAGCTTTGTTGCCTGCTTGTAAGCCTCGTCGAACTCGCCTAATTAAATGACTTTTACCAACACCAATTTCAGCACTAAAGGCAATGGATGTTACTTTGGGCTTACCTGAACGAACTTGCTCAATTGTTTCAAATACCGCATCCGAGGCATGAGCATTTAAAGTCGTTAGATCGGGAAAACTACCATTCCAAATATCTTGACCTGTGATAATTGGCGGTACATCGAACGGATTATTTTTGTTGATGACCTCATAAAGTTCATCAAAAGATGATGCTGTAGACATTACAAACCTCTTTAAATTATTTTTTAAATTTAGTTAAAATCAACACAGAGCAATACTTTTATAAAAGCTTGGCGTAGTAACGTAGCCCACCCAGTTCTGTAGTAATCGAATCTTGTTCCTTATCTGGTGTAAGGTCTGTAACCCTACCTGTAATAAACTGAAAAATCTCTTTTGACTGAAGTTCTAGCATCCAGTTGTTAAACTGCGATCGCGTTACACGTTCACCGATCGCTCGTCTGATCCGATAAATAGGGACAAGATTATCAAAGTTGTAATCACGATTAAGTTGATCGTAAGTTTCTAAAGCCACAACCTTAAACTCTTCGTAGGTCGAAATTTTAGGCGCGATCGCTTCAGCATTTACACCAACACCTTGGTTTTGCCTAAACCATCTCAAAGCCGCATTCGCCAACCGACTACCCACCAACTGCCCCTCAAATCCAAAATCTGACGACAGCAAACCATTCGCCAACTGTTGCGAACCCGCATCCGTCAGCGACAACTTCGGCACTTTTTTATCCATCGTCAATGCGATCGCACCACTATCAGCAAGATCATTCAAACTAACTTCATAAACAGCTTTCTTTTCCTTACCTTTATAGGGGCGCAAAAGCTCACTTTTCTTGACTAGCCCTTGCCCATTTCCCAAGCCCCATAAATTTAGAAGCAAACGAATCTCTGTATTAACTTTACTCATTGTTATTTCTTAGGTTACGAACCCGAACTATGTAAATATCTGCAAAGCAAAAAACAAAAACGAAATCAAGCAACCACACCCACTTTTTTTAGGATAATACTTTTCTGACCTGTTTTATAAATTTCCAAGTATTAAATCGTTTATGGAAAAGCTTTCTAGCATTGCTTAATGACGTTGATTTGATTTGCAGCAAAGGGATCAAAGCCTAAACTGTAACTCTCAATACTTGAGAGGCATAGCCTAAATCATCATAATGTAAGGATCTACAGTAAGCGCAAGGTGAATCGCCTTGCGCCCTAAGTACCTCAGCATAATTAAAAAACCAGAGCCAAAATCTTTACCGCACGCGCAGCCTATGGCTTTGGGTTTTATATTTAATTGTGCATAGCTTTCTACAGCAATTTCAGACCAAAATAACTACAAAAAAATTTTTGAAAGTTTTGCTTATTAAAAATTTCAAAAATTTTATTGGTTATGGTTTGACCGCAAAGCGCTGTAAAAAATTTACAGTGCCCAAAATAACTGCATTTAACTTTGAATATCCTCGTATAAGTACCCATAGCCTATGTTTTCGACCAATGCGATCGCCAATCATTTATCTGGATTGCACATACCGCAGCCTCTACTTGCCACCGCCGAGTCAGAAAATGCTCCAGTTATTTTGTCAGGTGTATTACTCACCCTCATTTTCATTTACATCGCCAGTAAAGTTGGTAGTGAAATTGCTAAGCGGTTAGATTTACCTCCTGTTTTGGGAGAATTAGTCGCTGGTGTAATTATTGGTGTATCTGCATTGCGCTTAGTCATCTTTCCTGAAGGGGGTTTTGTTGCTTCGGACTCTTTGATCATGTCGGGCTTGCAGTTGCTCAACAATCTATCCCCTGAAGCCGTTAACAGCATATTTGCGGAACAAAGCGAAGTAATTTCGGTAATCGCTGAATTGGGCGTAATTGTCCTTCTATTTGAGATTGGTTTAGAGTCAGATTTGCGTCAACTTAAGGAAGTTGGTATCCAAGCCTTTGTAGTAGCTTTTATCGGTGTAACCGCTCCCTTTGCAGCAGGGACATTGGGACTAATGTACTTCTTCCATGTGGCGGCGATTCCCGCCATTTTTGCAGGAGCTGCTCTCACAGCAACCAGTATCGGCATTACCTCTAAGGTCTTAGCAGAAATCGGTCAGCTAAAATCCAAGGAAGGACAAATCATCGTTGGTGCAGCCGTCATTGATGACGTATTGGGAATTATTGTTTTAGCGGTGGTAGCAAGCTTAGCAAAAACAGGTGAGGTTGATATCACCAACGTCGCTATTCTGTTAGTCAGCGCGATCGCCTTCTTGTTTGGAGCAATCTTGTTAGGAGGCTTCTTTAACAAAAGTTTTGTGGCAATAGTTGATAAGCTCCAGACTCGCGGCAATATCGTCATTCCAGCTTTTATCTTTGCCTATGTGATGGCTTTTATCGGTAATGCAATCCATTTAGAAGCAATTTTAGGAGCCTTCGCCGCAGGATTGGTACTTGATGAAACCGATGCTCGCAAAGAGTTAGATGAACTGGTTAAACCCATTGCAGATTTACTCGTACCCGTTTTCTTTGTGACTGTAGGAGCAAGAGCCGATCTCAGTGTGCTCAATCCGATGATCCCTGAAAACCGCAGTGGCTTATTAATCGCGGTATTTATGCTCGCTGTTGCGATCGCGGGTAAAGTCATCACAGGTTGGGTCGTTTTTGGCATACCCGATATCAATCGCCTAGCGATCGGTGTGGGCATGATTCCCCGTGGTGAAGTTGGTCTTGTATTTGCAGGGATTGGCACGGCTAGCGGTGCGCTCGACAAGCCTCTGGAGGTTGCCATTATCATTATGGTAATCATGACCACATTCCTTGCACCTCCATTTCTGCGGATAGCCTTTGGTAATCCCAAGGAACCGACAGCAAGTGGAGAATTAGCATAAAAAGAAATGCGGCTCGTTGAGCCGCATTTCTTTTTAAAATCTAAGAAGAGAATAGCGCCGCTATTCTCTTCTTAGGTTTTAAGAGCAATAAAATTCGCTGGATCTTGATCGCGGCGATTTCTGACAGGAATGGGCGGGCTTTGGCGATCGCCTACTAAAGCAGCAGTTTTCTCTAGAGCTTCCCTCAGACGCTTAGCAGCATAGATCGACATATCGCGAGGTACGCTAATGCGATCGCGCAGATATCGCAAAGCAATATCAGAATCAGATGGTGGTATACATTCCTCATCAGTCATCATATTCGTTAATGCACAACGTAACGCAAGATCAAACAATTGATCATCCGCAGGATTGACTTTAATAATATTATTGCGATGCTTGATTACTCTTTGCAGTGCTTCCTGCCGAGAGTTAGCTGGCTCAGGATAAGTCACATCTGGAAGTCCAAACCAAGAGCCATAATCTACTCGTTCTTTATTAATGAGCATCTGCGGCTCTCCATTCTCATAACAACCTCCCATCTGTGGCGGCAAGTCATGAGCATGGGTATGGAAGTCGCTCTGAGTGCCTCGATAGGTTAGACGACTTTCCATGGCATCAAACCAAGCGGACATTCTCGGATTAACTTCGCGCATGGAGTAGCCTTTGTAATAGTAGAGACTAGCATTCATCCGTTCTACATAGGGCGTAAAAATTACATCCGCAGTACCAAAATCTTCAAGAAAATAGGGGCTAGGCGTATTGCCTAATACCTCTTCTACTTTTTGCATAACCTCGATAAATTGTTGGCGATGGCGTTGCTCTTGTGCTGCTGAACTGACAGGACGACAGAGCCATTCACACCAAGCTCTAAACAAGATTCTTTCTAGTCTTCTAATCGGGATTACTTGAGAGTCAGTCATGCCATGACGAAGAGAGCCAAAAACTTTTTCTAAGGCAATCAAGATATCATCGCTTTCAGT
This sequence comes from Pseudanabaena sp. M085S1SP2A07QC, assembly GCA_020404895.1. Classification (GTDB taxonomy): domain Bacteria; phylum Cyanobacteriota; class Cyanobacteriia; order Pseudanabaenales; family Pseudanabaenaceae; genus Pseudanabaena. Next base: position 7,776 of record JADBWK010000034.1, read on the forward strand.
AATAATCTTTCCGTCTAATGCGATCGCAGGCAACATTCCCGAAGGAACAATCCGTTTGTACCAACTTTCTTTTTCGCCATAGCAAAACATGGTTACTTTTTCAATGCGATAGGGAATCTGTTTTTCCTCTAGCCACAGCCAAATCTTTTGACAGTACGGACACCATGCATGATGGTCGCGATACAATGTCACGCGCACATCAGCTTCGGTATGTCCAAATAGCCGTAAATTGGCTTGTGCATTAGTGGAACCATTAACAGTATCTATTTGGAAGTCTGTGAGGGATTCTAGCTCTTGCCAGCTAAGGGATGCGATAGTCATAGAAAAAAATGTAGTGATGAGAGCTGATCAGCTTAATAACTCCATCATATAGTAGTTTTCATTTTGCCATAGCAAAATGAAAACTAAAAGACCTTAATGGGATTGATTTTTTGTTTTCAAATGAGTATGCACTCATCTGAAAATTACCATTTATTGCCATTTATAGGGTATGGAGATTTTTAATCTGTTGCTGGTGAGAATGTTACATAACCATTCTAAAAAATCCAATCATTACCTAGAGCCCGACAATCTAAGGCTTTAAAACGCATATAGAGGTTTTTAAATGACCAACTTACTAAAAGCTCAAAAAATGTAGGAACAATTCATGAATTGTTCCTACATTTTTTGTCCCTTACTCACCTGAAACACACAACAACTAAATTCTAATTAAGCGATATGGCGGTTTTCATGTTCATCTAAAATCGGCGTAAACTAGAGAATAATATAGTTACTCTAAATGATTTGTGAGAATAGGTATTTTGAGGACATATTCTCGTAAATCATTGCATCTCAAAAATAGATTAGAATTATTATATTCAGTATAATAATTATTTTATATAGACACATTAAGATTCCTTGAAACGTAACGGAATGAAGGTAAATATAGCGAAAGCAAGAAGGAACTAATTAGTCATGATACTCGTTACGGTTGGTACTGAGCAATATCCATTTAATGCCTTGATGGATTGGGTTGACTTATTAATTAAAGAAGGAATAATTAACGAGGAAGTAACTATCCAATATGGATCGTCAACACGCTTTCCTGACAATGTTAAGGTAAGCAAAGTCATGCCTGAGTCGCAGTTCAGGAAATATATTGAGCAATCAAGCGCAGTAATTGCCCATTGCGGCGAGGGTACAGCTTTATTACTTGAAGACTTCGACAGGCCTTATATCTTAGTTCCACGAACATCAAAATTCCATGAGCATGTGGATAATCATCAGCTAGAAATGGCTGATGACTTAGAAAACCAAGGGGTATTAATTGCTAGATCTCCTGCGGATTTAGCGAAATTCCTAAAATTAATAACTATTTCCCGCAAGGCTCTAACTTTTGCTGAGGATAAGTATCTATGTGATTATTTGAGCGATCGCTATCCTAGCCAAGACAGCGGCAAACTCATGATGTTATGCTCATCTGGCGGACATTTTAAAGGGATGCAGGGGCTGAAGCAATATTGGCAAACCTATGCACAACGAACTTGGGTCACATTTAAAACAGGTACAACCAAAACTGAACTAAACGAGGAAAAAACATATTGGGCGCATAGTCCCACAAATCGTAATTTGCCTAATTTGGTGCGAAATTTATTCTTGTCAAATAGTGTATTACGAAAAGAGCGCCCCTCAATTGTGCTGTCAACTGGTGCTGGAGTCGCAGTTCCATTTTTGTTGGCGGCTAAGTACCTATACAAGAGCAAAGTCATCTTTGTAGAGTCAAAGACTCGTATACGAGATCTGAGTCTCTCGGCGCGTCTTCTACGCTCATGGAAAGCCCTAGATTTGTTGATCGTGCGTGCTGAAGAGATTGCTCACCGTTATCCTGAAGCTGTATATATTCCTACTGGCAATGAACAGCAATCAGTGAAGTTTGGATTGAACGATGTCCAAATCACCAGTTTTAATGAAACAGTCTTAATTAGTACGCCCAAAAATATCTTTAATCCTGAAGCCAGAAGATTAAAGGAAGATTTTCAACAACTATGCCAAGAAGAAGAAAGTTTTCGCAAAATTATTATTGACATGTCAAATACTGAGTTTATTAATAGCTCAGGTGTCGGCGCATTAGTATCTTGTCTAAAAGTCCTTCGGCAGAAAGATATTCAATCAGACAAATCAGAACCAACGGAATTAGTGCTTTGGAGTGTTGATCCACAGGTGTTATCGATTTTAAAAATGACCAAGCTAGAAAATATTTTTAACATCGAGCCAGTAACACGTACAAACCGTTTATCGATAAGTAAAAACTCGCGATCGCCAAATCAATCAAATCGTTTTGCGGTAATTTTATATCGCATCTATCAAGTGCTGATTAATATTCCTGTTTTATGTTTGTTCGCTTATTTAATGTATTTTCTTTATCCTGCGATCGAGCTAGATCCTAGAGTCCCAGTCCATCCATCGGTTCGCAGCTTTCCGAAGCGCATCATTGATATATGCGGCTCCTTAGTTGGGTTAGGCACAACTGCTATTTTATCCATCCCGATCGCGATCGCTATTAAATTAGAGAGCCCTGGTTCAGTGCTCTTTATGCAAAAGCGAGCGGGACTGATGAGCAAACCTTTTGGAATCTGGAAGTTTCGCTCAATGGTGAAAAACGCCGAAATGTTGAAGCAAAAAGTTACTAATCAGATAGCCGATTCAGTAGATGGAAGTAGCACAAATAATGATGGTGGTAAATTCTTTAAGAATAGTAATGATCCAAGAGTCACAAAAGTTGGACGAATTCTCCGAAAAACTAGTCTGGATGAACTTCCTCAGTTCTGGAATGTCTTAATGGGCGATATGAGCCTTGTCGGGACAAGACCACCGACCTTTGGCGAAGTGGGACTTTATGAACTAGAAAATGAATATACTGACGAGAAAATGACTGAATGGAGTCGTCTAGATGTAAAGCCTGGAATGACTGGGGTATGGCAGGTTAATGGGCGATCGAGTGTCAAAAGCTTTGAAGAGGTAATGGAATTTGATTTGTCCTACAAACAAAACTGGAACTTGAAAAACGATCTATGGTTAATCTTAAAAACAGTCATGGTGTTACTAAATCGTAAAAACAATGCTGTATAGTTCCAAAAGTGTCAGCTTAATTTTTTACAGTGCTTTGCGCTCAAACCTAAACCAAGCAAATTTTTGAAAGCATTGCTTCGCAATGCTTTCAAAAATTTGCTTGTGACTCGTTTGCTCGAAAGCTGCTATATAGTTAACTATTCGGCGGAACTTCGTTACTCGTAGAATCATCTTCGATTACTTCTTCATATTCAATTTCTATATCTTTTTCTATATCTTTTTCGATATACTTGGGCTGTGCTCCAATTCCCATCATTACTAAACCAGGCCAGAACAGATATGATAAAATTTCTAGGTTCTCGCCGAAAGTATAGAAAAACAGCACCATTACCATACATAAACTAACTTTAGCAGGTGTGCTCTTTTGAGAAAGATATAACATATGGATAAAACTACAACCCATAGGAATAGCAAGGGATATATATCCAACTATTCCTTTAACATATAGCAATCCAAACCAACTGTGGTGAGAGCCAATAGGCATGAACTCTACCATGTGTGGTCCTTTGACAACAACTCCATGCCCCCAAATGGGAGCGTCATTTTCCCATCGATAGACTGCTATCCTTCCAAGAGCAGCACGCACACGCGAAGAATCTTTTCGGGCTGCCGAAAATTTTTCTGAAAAATCATTGATTGACTCAATTATTTGAGTAGTGGAAATGCTTATAAAAAAACTAGCAAATCCAGATGCAATTAGAAAGGGGGGACGGCTGAGCTTTGACAGATATAGACTCATCAACCAAACCGTAGGCAAACATACTAGAGCCAGACGCGATGCTGAAATTTGACAAATGACCACACAACCTGCAATTCCTAGCCAGCGCAATCTTAGATCTTTCTCATGAATGATCATAAAGAAGTAGATGTTCGCGACAAATCCAGCAGCAGGAGCCCAAGGGGTATATAGTCTCCATCTAGGCTTACCTTCCCCAGGATCAATTTCATAAAGCATTACCTCAAAAAAAGCATCACTAGGTCCTCCGATCGCCCTAAGGGGAGAGACGTAAAGTTTTTGAGGTAAACGAAGATAGAATGCTAAAACAAATGGAATAGAAATTAGCAGACTCGTTCTACAAACTAATGCTGCCGCACGATACATTAACTTTGGTCGAATTTTAAGACATCCCACTAAAGGATAAAGAGCCAGTAAAGCCCATCCTTTTGCCCAACCAATCGTAGATTTAATGATTTCTCCTAAGCTTAGATTAAAATCCAGATGACCAATCACGAGAGCAACTTCCATCATGATCATTCCCGCAATCCACACCCAGATTGACCAAGGAATATGTATCTTTTCTTCTTCAGGAGTTTGCTCGTTTTGTTTCCATAATTCATGACAAAGATGAAAAAACAAAATCCAAGCTAAGACTGCTCCTAAGATATACAACCCTCCAATCAAGTAGAACCAATAAGTCCAAATGATTGAATACCAAACAATCTTTTCGGCGAAATTCTCAGGTTGGATATTTTCTCGTTTCACTGGGCTACTTCCACAGGTTTATTTTTTGCTAAAACTATTTTTTGTTTGATCTCTTTACGCCACCACAGCATAACTAAGCCTGTTGTAACGAGGATTGAACCGACCCCAGTTCCTATAAACACAACGGTGGGTTGGGGTGCAGACTTTTTATCAGGTAATGAAGGGTTAGAAAGAAGCTGTATTAGCGGATAGGCTGTAAAAATATCCGATTTTGCTAAATTTATTTTTGCTAGAGTAGATGCAAATACGGCTTCGGCGATTTGTACCTCACGTTGTAAGTTATCTAAGGTGACTTGCTTTTGGACTAAAGACTGCAAGCGATCTTCTAGCTGGAAGATTTGAGCCTGTAGAGCCTCATTTTGCGCGATCGCACCTTGCTGATCAACTCGAAAACCAATTAGATCACGAAATAAATTTTCTCTACTTGTGCCCGAATTTTCACCCAACACTATATGTTCAATATACTTTGGCGTGACTTTCTTGCGAAGGATCGCACTAGCACGCTCAATCATAGCAACTCTAGCAGATTTCTGCCTTGCTGCCTCTTTAACGACTAGAGGATGATTGATTCCCCACTTTGTCTGCATGACAGTTAATGTGGTATTTGCCTCAGTATAGTCCTTAGAATTTTGGAGGAACTGGCGATCGGCATGGAGAATAAAAGCATCAGTTACTTCTGGGACAGTCAGCCCCAAGCTATCAGATAGTTCTTGAAAACGGCTAGAAATTTGTTCTTTTTGGGCAAATGCCTCGACTTTTTGCTTACGAAGTGTTTCAATATTTGTAGATAGCTCGCCAACTTGATTTGACGAGCTTAAGCCTGAACTTGCCTTGTAATCAGAGAGTTTCTTTTGAGCGAATTGAAGTTTTTCTCTAGCCTCTTTCAAGGTTATATTGTTGTTTTCTCCCCGTTTCTCAATTTCCTCTGCCCTTAAAAGATTTAACCGAGATTGAAGAGCTTCAATAACAGCGTTAGCATTATCTCTTGCCTGTTCGGCTGTTTTTGCACCAATTTCCATCTCCATGATCGAGGTGTTATCGACTAGCTTGACTTTGGGCTTACCTAATTTAGCGATCGGGATTTTTTGCCTTTCGGCAGCAATCTCTAAAAGACTCTCATCCGTAAGAATAAATTGATAGTTAGCTCTTGGATCCATACTTGACCCCCCAAATGGAGAACTACTAGAAGCAGAAGTCTGTCCAATATCTGCCAAACTAACATTCACGCCCAGCCCATTCCCAGGCATAATCATCGCCCACTTGCTGATATAAACTGGTGGCGTTACTTTTAGATAGAATAGCGCCATTCCCCATAGTCCTACATTAGCAGCAAGCCCCAAGGCAATATATCGAGAATATCTAAGGAAATTATTCTTACCAAATATAGAAAGTTGTTTCAATGAGGAAGTAAGAATACCAGTCATTTTTAGTTGCCTCCAAAGATGCCGAAGAGCAGATTTAAAGGATTGATTACATCGGAGATGGTAGAAAACACGTCTCTCACATTTGCGGTTGTGGAGCTATAACAGGCAATTGTATCTTCAGGCATCAAAAAAGGGTTGTCGTTATCATTCTTGGAATCTCTGATAATTTGCTCTATAGAGCGATCCCACGAACTAGTCTCACCTGTAATACGATCAACCCGCACAAGTAAGGCATGTCGGTCAAGAGCCGTGATTACACCTCCAGTACAGTTAGCGGAAACAACTGCCTGAGAAAATCTTGCCCCGTAAGGAAAGGGAGAGCCCTCAGGCTTAACTGCTGAACTAGCGGTCAGATTAGATAGAAAAACTCGAATACCAGGGGGGGTAATTTGGGAAGGTCTTACGAATTGATTTTGAGGTTTAGGTAATCTAGACACGATAATGCGATCGCCTGCAACCAGTGGTACGTCTTCCACAGGCTCACCAGTGAAAATACCTGTGAGATCAATTTTTTGCTCTTTACCATTACGAATCAACAGGATTTCTTTGATGTTGGCATTGGGCGTAACTCCACCTGCGCTACGCAATGCAGCAGTCAGATATCGTTCTGGAGGGTAGTCACCCGAAGCTACGCTTTGTTGGAGTGAGCGATCTTCTGCCGATCGCGAATTGACGATTATTCTTCCAGGTTGAAATGTTTCCCCCGAAACCGTTACTTGAATAGCCGACCATTGCAAAATGCTGACATTGACTTGCAAAAATTTTGGTTGAAAATATTTTTGAGCAATTAAAGCGTCATAAATCTTTTGCTTTACCGCATTAATTTCTAGCCCCTGCACTGAAATTGGATCGAGATATGGAACCTGAATTTTGCCATCTAGATTGACTTCAAATACACCACTAAATAGATCTCCCTCAGGAATTAATACCCTTAAGCGATCGCCCTGTGAAAGTGGAATGGCGTTTACCCCATTTACCAATGCAAATGAAGTAGCGATTGATATAAGGACTAAAGAAACTACTTTTTTTGTGTACTTAGCTAGTAGCCTCATACGAAAATTTCCCTAATTGTCTCATCTAAATCTAGCAGTAAAAGTAAGAGGGGTTACTTAGCATTTCGGCCTAACATTTATCAAAACCAAATAGATTTGGGTATATTATCTTAGATAATATGGCTAGAGGGGAATTGTTTTGGCTACTAATATGAAACCATTGCACAAACGACTAAAGAAATTTTCAAATCTAATTAATTACCCCACCCTAGCCCTCCCCTTGCAAAGGGGAGGGTACAAGATTTTTAGTTTTTCCAAAAAAAATTAACTTATGAAGCCTAAAATATTACATCTACTTAGCGATCGCAATGTTGGCGGGGTAACAGCTTGTACCAATAGCTTGATGCGATCGCGTCTGGCTGAGAAATATGACTTTCTGCTGCTCACGCCTGATGAAGCTTTAGCACAAATGTCTACCTTAAAGCCAGATTTAATCATCGTTCACGATGCTTCATCATGGAGCATTTTGCCTCTCTTACTGCGTTTGCGATCGCATGGTAAAGTCCTCATTCATGACCATCATTACTCAAAATCTTTTGAAGCAATTAATGTGCCTGTTAAATGGCGTTTTCGGATTGTTTTAAAATTAGCCCATGCGATCGCAAATTATGTAGTGGCGGTTTCCCAAGCCCAAGGCAAATGGATGCTCAGTAACAAACTGGTCAATCCACAAAAATTGTCAGTAATTCAGCAATGTCGCGTACTAGAAGATTTCTTGGCGTTACCAGTTAAACCATTGGGAGAAAGATTGATCTTAGGAGTCTATGGTCGATTTTCTAACCAAAAAGGAATCGAGATGTTACTCGAAGCAATGCAAGGTTTGCCTGATTTAGATATAGAACTGTTGGTCGGTGGCTATGGGGAAAAAGAAGAGCTATTGCGACAAATGGCGGATGGCGATCGCCGTATTCAATTTGTTGGCAAATTAACCAATGTTCCTCAGTTTTTATCAACTTGTGATATTTCCATAATCCCGTCACGGTGGGAACCATGGGGCAATGTCTGTGTTGAATCTAAAGCGGCGGCGAAGCCTGTAATTGTGACCAATGTTGATGGGCTGACCGAGCAAGTAATTGATTGTGGATTAATTGCCGAACCAACTGCCGAGTCTTTAAAACAGGCTATCTCACAAGTTGTACATATTTATAAAACTTCACCGCAAACTCTGATCGATTGGGGTGATAATGGCAGGGCATCTGTACGTGGTGCATGGGGAAAATATCTAACCGAATGGGACAAACTGTCTGAACAGCTAACAAGGAAATCATAGGATTTGACCTTACCCCTAATATTTATGAAACCTAGCATCTTACATGTTCTGGTTGATCGCAACATTGGCGGCGTGACAGCTTCAGTGAGCAGCTTATTGCGATCTCGACTTGCTGAGAAATTTAATTTTCTACTCCTAACTCCTCAAGAAGCCTTTTCCAAAGCATCAAAATTAAAGCCAGAACTTATTGTGGTGCATGATGCCTGTTCATGGAAGTTTGTTTTTACCTTATTACGACTGCGATCGCAAAGTAAGTTAATCATTCAAGAACATCATTATTCAGAAGCTTTTGAAGCCCTAAACGTGTCCTCGAAGTGGAGATTTAGGCTGATGCTCAAGCTCGCCTATAGCATCGCTAATCGAGTGATCGCTATTTCCTATGCTCAGATGAATTGGATGCTGGAGCATAAACTAGTCAGACATCGAAAATTGACCATAATTCAACAAAGTCGTGTTCTTGATGATTTTTTGGTTATACCTATTAAACCGCTGGGCGAAAGATTGGTTTTAGGAGCTTACGGTCGATTCTCCGCTCAGAAAGGAATTGATTTACTTCTCGAAGCAATGCATGGGCTGCCAGATCTAGATGTGGAATTACTGATTGGTGGCTATGGCGAAAATGAGCAGTTGTTAAAGCAATTTGCTGAGAACGATCGCCGTATTAAATTTGTTGGACAGTTAACCAATGTCCCGCAGTTTTTAGAATCTTGCGATATTATCGTTATTCCCTCTCGATGGGAGCCTTGGGGCAATGTCTGTCTCGAAGCAAAGGCGGCTGGAAAACCTGTAATTGTGACGAGCTTAGATGGACTATCTGAACAGGTTGACAATTGTGGATTGGTCGTTGGCGCAAATGTGGAGGATCTCAAAGAGGCGATCGCCAAAGTTGCAAACATTCATAAAACTTCACCACAAACTCTGAGCAGTTGGGGAGAGAATGGCAGAGATTCTGTGCGTGGTGCATGGGAAAGATACCTAGCTGAATGGGAGGCGCTGTTTTGGCAGTTCAGAAAATCATCAAAGTAATTAAAGGAAAATTTGCCGATCGCTTTCTACGCAATCTCGGTTGGTTGGGTCTGTCGCAGCTATTTATTCGTATATCTCGTCTCGTGGCAACAGTGGTCTTAGCGCGGCTATTGACCAAAGAGGACTATGGACTGGCGGCTTTGGTGCTGACAACCAATGAATTTGTGAATGTGTTTACCCAAAATGGAATCTGGGCAAAACTCGTCCAAGCGGATACTGCCGACTTACCAAAACTTTGCCAAACTTCCTATTGGCTAAATTGGATTGTCTGTGGATTGGTATTTTTAGGGCAATGTATTGCCGCTTTTCCAGTCAGTTGGTTTTACAACGATCCGCGCATTGTCCTCCCCATTTGCGTGATGGCTACGGTCTATCTCATCATTCCGATCGCTCTAGTGCAAGCCTCTCTATCCAATCGAGAGAATCGCCTCCATGTTTCAGCGATCGCAAACGGTATTCAAGTTTCGGTAGATAATATCCTCACGATTATTCTTGCCTTCTTTGGCTTTGGAATGTGGGCAATCGTGTTACCAAAGGTTTTAGTGGCTCCTGTCTGGGTGATTGTCCATTATCGCAATAATCCGTGGCGACCAACCAGCGAATTTACGCTTGACAGATGGCAAGAGATTGTGCGGTTTGGGCGCAGTGTTTTGGGGGTAAAAATTATGCACACTTTAACTAATAATCTTGACTATGTGATCGCGGGTAGATTTTTGGGTGTGGAAGTTTTAGGTTTATATTATTTTGCGTTCAATGCGGGGCTGGGTATCAGTATGAGTGCGATTAATGCTCTGGATACGGCGCTCTTCCCTCATCTCTGTGACGCTCGTAGTCAGCCGAAAGAATTCAAAGAAAGATATTTCCAAACCTTTAAGAGGGTTGCTTGGATTATCCTTCCTTTAGTAATTTTGCAGTCGGGACTCGCTCCATTTTATGTGCCAATTATATTTGGACAAAAATGGATACCCGCCATCCCTCTATTAATTCTTATTTGCCTATCAGCGATTCCACGTCCTTTTGCGAATGTTGCTTCTAATGGGCTGTGGGCGATCAATAAGCCTGATTGGGATTTTATGTGGAATATTCTATTCACAGGTGCTTTTGCGATCGCGCTACTAGCTGGTGTTAATTGGGGCGTGTTAGGTGTGGCTGTAGCCGTTTTCTTGACCCACAGTATTGCGTCTCCTGCCTATACGGTTTGGGTGTCTTCCTATATTTCTAAGGTGATGAATAAGGAGATAATTGAAATAGAAGCAAAAGGGTGAAGTTCTATTGTGGTCCTAAGTACAGGACAAAAAGTTGCAAAAGTAGAGAGGAAGGGGTTTTATAAAAGATAACCACATCGCAAATAAAACCCCTATGAAAGAGATTAACCTATTCCGAGAAATGTTGTAGCAACATCTGCAATGGAATGCAGCAAG
>JADBWK010000035.1 GCA_020404895.1 Pseudanabaena sp. M085S1SP2A07QC
ATATGGAAATAGACAGTGAAAAACTATGCGCTTCATAAATCCTAAAACTGACTATGCTTTCAAAAAAATCTTTGGTTCCGAACAAAGCCATGATATTTTGATCAGCTTTCTCAATGCCATGCTCTACGAAGGCAATGACACGATTATTGAGATTGAAATACTCAATCCGCATCTCACCCCACGCATTCGAGGCTTCAAAGATACTTACCTAGATATCAAAGCTACGATCACCGATCAAGATCGCCAAAAAAGTACTGTAATTATCGAGATGCAAGTGTTAAATGTAGAAGGATTTCAGAAACGTATTCTCTATAACGCCGCCAAAACCTACACCAATCAACTTGCAATTGGTGACGAGTACACCGATCTTCAACCCGTGATAGCTCTTACCATAGCCGACTTTGAAATGTTTCCCGAACTCGATCAACTGATATCACGCTTCATTCTTAAAGAAAAAACCTACCTCACTGATTACCCAATCTACGATATAGAGCTAGTATTCATCGAACTACCAAAATTTCAAAAACAACTTGTAGAACTGGAAACCCTTGCGGACAAATGGCTCTATTTCCTAAAAACCGCCAGAAAACTTGAATCCGTGCCGCCGAGTATGGAATCTGTGCCTGAGATAAAACAAGCCTTTGCGATCGCCAACCAAGCCAACCTCAGTTCCGAAGAAATAGATGAATTAGAACATCAAGAAATCTTTATTCAAGATCAACGTAATGTCGTTAAAAAAGCTCTAAATCAAGGTATTGAGCAAGGAAAGCTAGAGACTCAACTAGCGATCGCTCAACAACTGCTTGATGTTTTAGACGATGCTGCCATCAGTCGCACTACAGGATTAAGTATTGAGCAAATAGCCAAACTTAGAAGCTTATAAATCTCAAATAGGCTATCACTGTTTCTAGAAATCTCTATTGAGGCAATTCCCAAAAGCGATCAATGCCCTGCGATCGCTAAATCTATCCAATCCACACATCATTGGCATAGTCTAGCCAATATTGTACGAGCCAGATACTTGAAAAACCTAGTAACCACAACAGTAATTTAGTTACTTTGCGGGTTGGGAAACAATTACTGATATAGGCGATCGCTACAAAAAAATAAGGAGTCCCAAATATAAAACGTCTTAAACTTGTTAGTTTTTGATCACTAAAAACAATAATTATTGAGTGTATTAGAGCAAAATAAATACAGAACCAAAATATATAACTAGTAGATATATTGTTAGATGCTTGAGTTAGATTAACCTCTTTAAAATTAGTTAATCGATCTGAAGAATTAACTCTTTTAAAATCCATGCCATAGAATGCCATAAATGCTGGTGGGTAAGCAAAAAGCAAAATCCATTGCCAAATTTTTGGTGTAATAAAAATCAATTTTTTGATATTAACAGATATACAAATAAATAAAGCTGTAATTACCGCTATTACTGGTAAATATATTGCAGTAAAATCGGCAGATGTTAGAGGTATAAAAAATAATTGAGAATATATTCCTAGCTGTTTTCCCCAAGCTTTTTGATCGTGGAAAGGAGCAAAAAAATCTCCTCTAGACTGTAAACAGTAATAACCATATACACAATAACCAATTACCGCACCAAAACAAATGAAAAAAGTAGTTATGCCATAACTCCTAAAATATTTGTTAAAGTTTTCATTGTTTTGCAATTTAGTTATTATTAAAATTGAAGCTAATGCAAAGATCGCTGAAAAAATTGATTGGATAAGAAATGGTCTTGTTAAGGAAAGAAAGCATGAAAAAACAAATATAGATATGGTCGTTAGTATAAATTTAATAGATATTTTTGATGTTGCCTTTAAATTGGTTATAAGAGAGAGAAAAATTAAGCTGAGAACAGAAAAAATTCCTTCAGTATAACCAATCATTCTAAAGACTGAAAGAGGATTCATTGCATACAGAGCAACAACCAAAAATGTGATTTTATAACTTTTTATATTTTGTTTTAGTATAAATATAAATAAAGGGATGGTAATCAAAGATAGCGAACTACCAACAATTCTAAAATAGAAAGCTGCATCATCAACTGTTTTTGGTGTCCCTATCTTACTAACTAGCCACGGCCATAATGGGTAAAATGCATTACAAGTTGGATGTATGACCAAATTTGAATAATGTCCAACATCATAAAATAGTTTTGATGGAGCATTTGACAAAAAACTTGTAAAAATATGTGGATTTATAATAATTGCAATTGCTGTAAAAAGAGCAAATCCTAAAATTATAGGAACTGATCCTAAAAACACATTAAATTTCATTAATACTGAAAATTGATATTAGTAGTAGCTTGCTAAATCATCATATTGTCTCGCTAGTAATTTCAATAATTTATTTTAGAAAGATTAATCAAAGTTGATTGGGATCAATGCCTTGCGATCGCAAAATTGCCTCTAAACGCTCAATCCTCTGTATAGCCTGTTCTTTGATCAGACGCTCTTGTTCCTTAGCCAAGCGTTCCTGTTCTTCTGGTAACGGCACAATCTCACCATTAGCCATGAAATAGCGCAGTTGATTTTTATGGATACCTAGATAAAGAACCATAACCATACTCCACGACAATATTCGTTTTAGTATAGCCTAGGCAGACTAAGCTACAAATTTTAGAGATGAGAGCGTATGTTAGAGATTAAGAACCTTAGCGTTAACTATGGTGGGATTCAAGCACTGCAAGATGTGAGCTTGACCGTGAATGAGGGCGAAGTCGTTACCTTAATCGGTGCTAATGGTGCGGGTAAAACAACAACCTTACGCAGTATTTCGGGACTGGTATCGCCGCGATCGGGAGAAATTATTTATAATGGCAAAAATATTACGAGTTTAAGACCAGATCAAATTGTCCAAGTTGGTATTGCCCATAGCCCAGAAGGACGGAGAGTGTTAGCCAGACAGACTGTTTTGGATAATCTAGAGCTAGGTGCTTTTGTGCGTAGCGATCGCTGGGGTATTAAAGCTGATATCGAAAAGCAGTTTCAGATTTTTCCGAGGCTCGGTGAACGTCGCGATCAATTGGCGGGGACATTAAGTGGAGGCGAACAGCAAATGTTAGCTATCACTCGTGCGGTGATGAGTCTCCCTAGACTTTTATTGCTTGATGAACCAAGTTTAGGACTAGCCCCACAGATTGTCAGAGAAATTTTTAAAACCATTGTGAATCTTAATCAATCTGGGGTAACGATTTTATTGGTTGAGCAAAACGCGACTTTAGCTTTGCAGCACGCGAATCGTGGATATGTGATGGAGTCTGGTGTAATTACGATCGCAGGGCAAGCATCGGATTTATTAGTTGATGAAAGAGTCCGCCAAGCATATCTAGGATAAAACCCAAAAGACGAGTGGCGGTGCTTAGCACCGCCACTCGTCTTTTGGGTTTCGTTTTTTAAGCTTTGTGGGAAACTTTTAGTGAATTTGTGTTTGAACCAACACTTTTAGCGCACAATTTTAAGTAGATACCTAGCGCGTCAAATTGTTTTGTATGATTGAGACCCTCAATAAGTTGCCTCGTTGGTTTTCTCTGGGCTTAACTTTTCCGTTAATTTTTCTGAACGGTTGGTTATTGCTATTGCTTGGTCGAGAATTGCAACCACTAGTCAGCATCCTGATCACAGCGACAGTGATTTCATTTTTGCTAGATTATCCGATTCGCTTTTTAACCAAACTAAAGGTAAATCGTGGCATTGCGGCAGGATTGGTAATTCTCATATTTTTCATGGTGCTAGGAACATTAGCCATTTTTATTGTGCCTTTGATTTTGGCACAGGCTAATGAACTCATCGTCCGCTTACCGGACTGGATTAAGTCTGGTCAGCAACAACTACAGACCCTTGAGACATGGGCGATCGCACAGCAATTACCATTTGATATTAGTAGTACTTTCAATCAGCTAATCGAAAAGCTAACGGGGGTACTGCGATCTCTAACCACTCAACTTTTTAGCATTGTCTTTGGAGCGATCGGCAGTCTGGTAAATATCTTTTTGACCTTGATATTTTCGATTTTTCTTGTCATCCGTGGTGAATTCCTTTGGAATGGCTTATTAAGTTGGCTACCTCAGAAATGGAATGATCAGGTTCGCAATTTACTGCCCCGCAATTTTGAGCGCTTTATTGTCGGACAGGTTACTTTAGCGACAATCCTTGGTATTCTGCAAACTACAGCTATGCTAATCTTAGGGGTTCCCCTTGCCCAGCTTTTTGGCTTTGGCATAGGGCTTGCGAGTTTAATTCCCCTTGGCGGATCTAGCACTATTATCACCGTTAGCCTATTGATAGCTCTACAGAATTTCTGGCTAGGGGTCAAGGTTTTACTAGTCGCAGTGGCAATTATTCAAATTGTGGAGAATGTACTGGGTCCGCGTATTGTCGGAGAGTTAACAGGACTAAATCCAGTATGGATGTTAATTTCCCTCGATATTGGCTTTAAGCTAAATGGAGTTTTAGGGCTATTGGTTGCTGTGCCGATCGCAGGTTTTATCAAAGGTACTTTTGACACAATTCGCGGCGTGAATGGTTCCAGTAAAGTTGAGTCGATCGCCGAAGCCCATACCGAAGTGTCTATAAAGTAAAAAGTAAGGGTGTTAAACGCAATATGGAGTGCATCTTTAAGTTTTTGTAACGTATGCCCCAATCAATAGGAACTCCTGTTAATCTAGGCAAAAGAAACATGAGTAGCAATCAAAGCGCCGCTCATGTTTCTCTTTTACAGAACTACTGATGATTTGTGCATATGAAGCGTTTTCGGGATGAATGGATTGATGAATGGTGTCAGGAAAATGGTTGGACTGACCTATTTGTTGAACGTTGCTGCAATTATTGGGCATTTCCACCAAGCTCTGTGATGCCATTACCGATACCTGAAAAGACTTTGCGGGCAATTAAAAATGCTAAAGGGATGAGTGATGATGAAAAATCTTGGACATTTGCCGCGATCGCTATTTCCTGCCTAGCATCAATATTTAGCTTTATTTTAAAAAATCCTCTCCCAATCACCTGTGCTTTTGGCTGTGTCGCCTTTATTGTCGGGCAACTAGAAATCGAAGAATTTTAAAAAGTGGCTATTCTCATTATGAAACCAATTTTTATAAAGAGAATAGCTATAAAAAAAAGGCTCGCACTGGCGAGCCTTTTTTTATAGTGTTAGTATTTTCGATACGAGCGCAAGACTTTCTTCATAGAGAGCTTCACGTCCCCAGCGCTGCAATTGTTGCCCAAGAAGCGTATCAGCACTTTGATCTGACAAAGGTGATACTTGATGAACACGATAGTTTTGAGCTCCGCCACCAGCTTCCATTCGCATACAGCCCGTAGACTCTGAGCAGAATACATTACAAGCATCAGTATTTTGATTAGAGGCTGTCAAGCGTAAACCGATCAGATCTCCAACTACCTCACCAACATCACCAATGGGAATCGCTGCTAATTCAGCCTTAATTTTGATATGGTTACGACCCTCAAAAATAATATGCTGGATATCGTAATCACCGCCTTCAGTAATGCGTTCGATTGGTTCCCATTCCAGACGACTAGCGATCCAGCCCAGAAACATTAGAGCTTGGGTACTGTTGCCACGCTCATAATCGATAGTGATTCCATCAATTTCCCAAACAGCCGAACGGCGATCGGGTTGGTCAAAAGCTTGAGCTGTAAGTTCTTGCCAAGGTGCAAGGCGTTGCCAATTCAAGTCCGCAATTTGCTTACTTGCTTGAATCATCCCTTGAACTTTGAGTAAATCTGACTCAGAATTGGCAAATGTAGCTGAGTCCATAATTAAGCGATCGCTTAAGTTAACCAGCTTCTCAAACATACGTGTATTAGGTGCGGGGCTGTCTTTCCACCACAAAAATACAGGTAAATCGGGGATCAGTAATTCTGGCAAAATACTATGAACGCGATCAAATGCTTGTTTTGCGCCAGTTAGGGTGATGTATTCACCGCAAACCAAAGAGCTACGACTTTTTTGAATTGGGCAATAGGCTGCGACCCGTGCAGATATGCCTTGATCTTCTTCATTAAGAGTTACCAAATCGACTACGCGACAAGGACTCTGAGAAACGATCGCATCAACGGAAGCCATCCGCGATACTACATCCATATTTTCTGGTTCATACACCAAAAGATTAAAAGTTGTGGCGCGAGCAGCCGAATTTTCACCATAAGACTGCCAGATTTTGCTTAGCTCCGCTTCGACTTGAGATACCGAGACATCTTTGGGAGCTTGCAAAGATACAACGGAAGTTGCTTGGGTATTCATGGGAATTATAAATTACGAGTAGGGAATTGGGAATTACGAATTACGAGTAGGGAATTGGGAATTACGAATTATAAATTTAAGGAAATTAGATCGTAATTCGTAATTCCTAATTCCTAATTGATCAAAGCCGTCGCCACTGTCGTCCATCACGTTCGATCAGTTGTTCGGCTTCAGATGGGCCCCAAGTTCCTGCTTCGTATTGAGGCACGACGCTGGGATCATTAGGCATTTCCCATGCAGTAAGCGCGGGTGTCACAACTTTCCATGCGGCTTCCACTTCGTCACCGCGTGTAAATAGTGTCTGATCACCCAACATACAGTCTAGCAATAGACGATCATAAGCGTCGGAGCCTTCGATACCGAAGGTTTTACCATAGCCGAAGTCCATTTCTACCGAACGCGATCGCAGGTCGGCTCCTGGCATCTTTGCCTCAAATTTCAGAGCTACGCCCTCATTAGGCTGGATTCTGAGTGTCAGCACGTTAGGTGAAACCTGCTTTGCGGCTGACTGAAATAGCAAATAAGGCACATCACGAAACTGAATCGCAATTTCGCTGACTTTTTTTGGCATCCGTTTGCCAGTTCGCAAATAGAAAGGAACACCTTGCCAACGCCAGTTGTTTACTTCAAATTTCATGGCTACATAGGTTGGCACTAAGGAATCAGGATTAACATTCGGTTCAAGGCGATAGCCTTCCACCTGTTTACCCTTCATCCAACCCTGTCCATATTGCGCTCGTACACATGATCGCTCTAGGCGGCGTGTATTGGCGAGTCGGGTTGCTTGGATCACCTTAACTTTTTCATTTCGCAGAGAGTCTGCATCCATGGCGTTAGGTGGTTCCATCGCTGTCAAGCAGAAAAGTTGCATCAAATGATTTTGCAGCATATCTCTGAGCGCCCCAGAGTTTTCATAATAGCCAGCTCGATCCTCAACACCAACGGTTTCAGCAACCGTAATTTGGATGTGGTCGATAAACTGGCGATTCCATAGTGGTTCAAAAATCGTATTGGCAAATCGCAGCACCAAAAGATTCTGAACGGTTTCTTTTCCTAAATAATGATCAATCCGATAAATCTGTTTTTCGTCACAAGCTTTTTGAACTACTCGATTGAGATCTTGACATGATGACAAATCTCGACCAAAGGGTTTCTCAATCACAAGCCGAGTCTTGTCAGCATTCTTGATCATCCCAGCTTGCCCCAACTTCTCGATCGCATCGGTAAAGTAATTGGGTGAAACGGCTAAATAAAAGACTCGATTACCGCGAGTACCCCTTTCTTTGTCAATTTGACTCAGAAACTCATCAAGCTTTTTATAATCCTCAAGATTGCTCATATCAAGGGATTGATAATATAAGCCTTCAGCAAAATCTTGCCAAATTGCTTCAGCGCCAATACCTACAGAGAACTTTTCCACGCCCTCGCGCATTTGTTCACGAAAGTAGTCATGACTCCAAGGTCTTCGAGCCACACCCACGATTGTGAGTTCGGGCGGTAGCCGACGCTGCTGTTTGAGATAATAGATCGCTGGAACTAGCTTGCGAATAGTCAAATCACCCGACGCACCAAAGATCACAAGGATCAGTGGTTCAGGTGTTCTTTCTTGTTGTAAACCAACCCGTAAGGGATTTTCGAGTATTTGTACCACAGGCTCGTTTGTTGAACGCTAGGTAGATTCTAGCCAATATATTCATTTTTCCAACAATATCGTCTGTTTTCCTTTAGGATTACTTGATTTAATTTTGGGCTTTACAACATTGCAGGTCTAAATAAACCCCAAAAAGAGTAAGCACAGTTCAAATCCTCGTATCGTGTGTGATAATGATTATCATTCTTGGTAAATGGTCGGATAAATATGATTTCTGGCACAAGAGTATGGGTAGTTGTAATAGAAATATTATTGCGAGTATTAGTCAGATGTTTTTATTGAAATCCTAATTTATTTGGGCTAAAAGTTCTAAAAATGTTTAAGCTATTTCTACTTTAATGATATTTATTACTATTAAGGTTTACGTAATAGGTTAAGTGAGGAGTTAATCCATGTCGAAAATTTGGTTTGAACAAGTACAGAAATCTCTAGTTGGCGTGATCGCCTGTTCTGCGATCGGAGTATTGCCCAGCAACATGTTTAGAGCCTCGGCTCAGTCGTTATCACCAACTAAAGATGTCCTAACGCAAAATGTCACATCCGTCTCCCAACTCAGTGATGTACTTCCGACTGATTGGGCTTTTACAGCCTTGCAGTCCCTCGTTGAGCGCTATGGATGTATCGCAGGTTACCCTGATAGAACCTTTCGCGGTAAGCAAGCCACCAGTCGCTATGAATTTGCCGCAGGGTTAAATGCTTGTCTCGACAAAATCAATGAGATTATCTCCGCAGGGCTAGCCGATAAGGTTAGCAAAGAGGATCTCGCCACATTACAGAAATTGCAAGAAGAATTTGCGACTGAACTTGCAACTTTGCGAGGTAGAGTTGATGCCCTTGATGCAAAAACTGCCAAACTCGAAGCGCAGCAATTTTCGACGACAACTAAGCTCACAGGTCAAGTAATTGCGGCTGTCTCTGCGGGAAGTTCAGGTACTGATTTTCTGCTGGCCTCAACTGGAGTAGCGACAACCAATGCGGGCAAAGTCAATGCAACTGTGATCAGCCGCGTGCGACTGAATTTTAATACGAGTTTTACGGGCGAAGATTTATTGCTAACTCGCGTCGAACTTGGCAATGGTGGCACAGGGCTTAATAATCAGCTAGATGCCCCTGCTAGCTTATTAGGTTTTACAGGATTTGGGAACAGTTCTAAATTTGATTACAGTGGCGCTGGTACGATTGCAACATTAAATCGCTTGCGTTACGATTTCCCGATTGGCAAAGATATCCGCGCTTCGATTGGGACAAATATGTCATTGAATGATCATCTTGATGCGAATAGCTTCGCTAATGATGAGTCTGCCGATTTTTCCAGTGGCATGTTTATTAATAATCCCCTGATTTTGCCCGTAAATGATGGTGCTGGAGCTGCGATCGCATGGAACTTTGGTGGTAGTGCTTTTACTCTGAGAGCAGGTTATGTAGCCCAAAATGCTAGTAGTCCCACTTCTGACGGCACGATCAATCGAGGTTTGTTTGGTGATCCGTACCAAGGTACGGTTGAGCTAGAATTTGCGCCGAAAAATGCGAATGATGAGAGTCCGTTTGCAATCCGCTTGCAATATACTCGCGCTTCAGTAAATAATCTTGACTACAACACGGGCGGGGTAAACCTTGAGTGGGCTTTTAATAAATCTGTGGCAATTTTTGGACGCTATGGATTTGGCAACATCAGTAATCGCAGCAATGCTATTTCCGCAGCACTCCCCAGCTACACAGTTTCAGGTAATACCTCTCTTAGCCCTCAAACTTGGTCTGCGGGTTTTGCTTTTCCTGATTTATTTAAGGAAGGTGCGATGGCTGCGATCGCGGTTGGGCAACCTTTCATTGAGAACCAAGTGGGTAATGCTACTCAAACCAATGTGGAATTGTTCTATCGCTTCCCCATCTCTGACAATATCAGTATCACTCCTGATGTGCAGTTCATCTTCAATCCCAATAACAACAGTGGCAATAGCACCATCACTGTCGCTACATTGAGAACTGTATTCTCGTTCTAATTTACTGATGGGTTTAAAACCTCACCCCTAGCCCCTCTTCTTCGCAAAGGAGAGGGGAATCAGAAAATTCAGTTACCTAATTTCAACATCATCTCGACTAATTGGGATATGCCAATACAGCAAGGGTTTGAGTATTCAGGCAATTTGTTTTGCTTGGCTAAGTTATCAACTTAGTAAATCAGGGAAATGCTCATTTAAAGTGGCTTTCAACTCTTTTTCCAGTTCCTGAAAAGCAGACAAGTTTCTTAGAGGCTCAAAATCATCGATCATCTCAGCGACTCTAACGCAATAGTTAGAAGGAATATTAACTTTTTTGCCACGTCTACGTGGAAAACTTGCATCAATTAGAAGCTTTTCTAGCCTTTCTTTCGGATCAGATATTTGTTCGATTTCAGAAAATTTTGGCAAATCCAATTCCTGCTTACCATTTGGATTTCCTACGACTTTCCGAATTGCATCTTCATTAAAAAGAAGCCAAGATTCAATCATCTTAATAGGAATCACACAGACTATTGGAGGCAATGATTTTTTAACAAGCTTTTCTGCCTTGCGAATTTCTTTTGTACGAGTTTCGATGGGAGTTTCATCAGATTCAGCATCTCGGTGGATAAACAAAATGTCACATGGAAATAAATCTAGAGCGATCGCGATTTTATCTTGTAGCTTCTTAGGAGGGTTTCGTAAATTCCCTAAAATCGGCAGTTGTGGTTCAGGCGCATTAATTCCTAATTTTATTAGGAGCCATTTCAGAATTGGGATTAAAGCGTCATCTGTACGTCCATCTGCAATTAATGTGAATCTAAAATCATTCATGACTTTAGGATATCCTCCATAAGTCCAGTGATATATGGTTGTATGTCGGGTCTATCTACTACTCTAGATTTTTTCTTGGATTTAGATTGAGAATTTCCATTACCATAGATATCTATCTCTTCATTAGAAGCTACTGGATTGAGATAACCAAGCAGTCGTCCTTTTGCAACAATATTCACCGCATCATCTTTAGTCCGCCAAGTACCATTTAAGCAACTAAACCTAACCCCTCTATATCGTTTGTGATTATTAACTATCTCTTTTAACTCTGCAATAACAAGACTATCGTCTGGAACTTGCAATACAACCGCAGGAGAATGTGTATTAATTATGACTTGTCGAAGGGGATTATCAACGTCAACTTGTTCATTGACATCTGTAGCAATACTCTGTAAAAGCTTTAAAATTGCAGGTATACGTTCTGGATGAATGCCATTTTCGGGTTCTTCTAAACATAACAAACCTTGAGTTTCGTGATCGAGATTTAGTACAGCTAATGCTAGAAATCTCAAAGTTCCATCACTTAAAGATCTAGCAGGATGAGATGTTCCGTCACGTCCTTGAACCATTAAAGTTAGAAGTTGACGTTTTTCATCGCGATCAATACTGACACTTCTGACATCATGAATTAACTCAGAAAGGGTATTTGCAACTTGAGTATAAACTTGCTGTCCACTATCATCTGAAGATTCTCGATCATTTAAGTTTTCTATATCACTCAACATTGCCAGACGATATAAAGTAGAAGGTAAATGAGAACCATCCATACCTAATACTGTGTCAGTCATAAAATCATCTGGCTTCCTCAGTGAAGAAGGCTCTAGCTGTAAAATACGCCATGACTGCATCTCTCTTTTTGCTAATAATGCTGTCGGACTTTCAACTGCATTAGATTCTGAAAGAACAGTTCTTGGTAATGTTCTTGCTAAGAATCTTCTTGTTTTACCAACGGAACCACCTTCTTTTCGTCCGCTACTTCCACTATCCTGATGAACTTTAATTTTTCGATCTTCATCATTTTTTTCACCTTCTGTAGAAATAAATTCTCCACGTCGTCGAGTCACAAATAATGAGTCAATCCATTGTTTTGAGTAATCAAAAATAAGATTGTTGGGGAGTTCTGATTTATTAAGTCGAGTGAGTTCTTCTTTAATTATTTCTAAAGTTCCTAAAGGTTTGAGGGGGTTTTGTTCTGGTCGATAAGCAATAATCAAAATGTAACGCAAAATAGTGCTGCTAGCTTTTGCTTCTTGCCCTAAATCATCTGTGCCATGACTAGATATAATCATTTCTGCTTCAAAGCTCATTTCTGTATCATATTCATTTCCAACACGATGAAAAAGGCTCCGTACATCAGAAGACTTTCCTCCTTCATCTCTAATTGATCGAGCAGCTTCTATCAAAGAGTTATTGCTTAAAGCACTCAAAAACTGAATAGCATCAAAGAGATTTGACTTTCCTACGCCATTAGCACCAGCAATACAAGTAAATGGAGAAAATCGGATATCTACATCTATTAGATTTTTAAATCCAGAGACCTTCAGACGTGTAAGCATAATATTTTGGGGTAACAACAAAGAAAGAAATTCGCTTTTGATAGATTCTTGTACTTATCTCAGACTTAGCCAAGAGAGACTATGTGTGTTGTTTTCTTTAAATTACATTACACGAATACCTTAGTCTATAATTAACTTGAAGCTTAAAATTTCATTTCCTAAAATTTTTATATTTCCAACCTAATAACTCGATCGCATGGTCTCTTCGCCGCCCGCCACCCCAACCACCAACACCACTTATAC
Organism: Pseudanabaena sp. M085S1SP2A07QC; assembly: GCA_020404895.1. Lineage (GTDB taxonomy): Bacteria > Cyanobacteriota > Cyanobacteriia > Pseudanabaenales > Pseudanabaenaceae > Pseudanabaena. Next base: position 12,534 of record JADBWK010000035.1, read on the forward strand.
CCCTATCACATTTCCTCTTGCGGCTGTGGTCGGTCAAGAAGCGATTAAAACCGCTTTACTGCTAGCAGCGATCGATCCTGCGATCGGTGGCATCGCCCTCGCAGGTAGACGCGGCACAGCCAAATCCGTCCTTGCCCGTGGGATTCATGCCCTTCTGCCTCCCATCGAAGTTGCCGTTGAATCTCTTAGTAACTGTGATCCAACTAAGCCCGACATATGGGACGATGCGCTAGTCAAGGCTATGAAGGACAAAGACAAGAGCGAAATTGTCACCAAAGTTATTCCTGCACCATTCATCCAAATTCCGTTGGGAATTACCGAAGATCGGCTGATTGGTTCTGTGGATGTGAGTCGTTCGGTGCGCGAAGGTCAGACCGTATTTCAACCAGGGATTTTAGCAGAAGCACATCGTGGCGTTCTCTATATTGACGAAATTAATTTACTCGATCCCCAGATTTCTAATTTGTTGCTTTCCGTACTCTCTACAGGCTATAACCAAGTCGAACGCGAAGGCATCAGCTACCAACATCCTTGTCAACCTTTGCTGATTGCCACCTATAACCCTGAAGAAGGCATTTTAGGCGAACATCTGATGGATCGGATTGCGATAAATCTTTCGGCGGATGGAGTTCTCTCCCTTGATCAGCGAGTAGAAGCAGTGGATATGGTATTGGGCTATGCTAATTCTCCTGAAGCCTTTTTGAGTAGCTATGACTCGGATATTGACGATCTACGGACACAGATTATTTTGGCGCGAGAATGGCTGAAAGACATCACAATTTCGAGAGCACAAATTCAGTATCTTGTAGCTGAAGCGGTGCGGGGTGGAGTCCAAGGACATCGGGCAGAGCTGTTTGCGTTGCGAGTGGCGAAGGCGGCGGCGGCGCTAGAAAGTCGCACACAGGTAAATGCTGATGATTTACGGCAGGCGGTGGAGTTGGTAATCGTGCCGCGATCGCCTCTTTCTCCTGATCAACAACAACCTGAACAGCAGCAACAGCAGCAAGCACCACCTCCGCCACCTCCCAATCAGGACGAAGGAGAACAGGAACAGGAGGAAGATCAAGAGGATCAGGAACAAGAGCAAGAGCAGGATGAATCCCCTGAAATTCCTGAAGAATTTGTCTTCGATCCTGAAGGAGTAATTCTCGATCCAGAAGTTCTCTTCTTTGCTCAGTCAATGCAGAAGCAAGGACGATCGGGGACGCGCAATGTGATTTATTCCCAAGAGCGTGGGCGTTACATAAAGCCAATTTTGCCTCAAGGTAAGAGCGATCGCATTGCGGTCGATGCAACACTCCGAGCCTCGGCTCCCTATCAAAAAGCGAGAAGATTGCGCCACCCCCATCGCAAAGTGATCGTTGAGGATGTGGATATTAGAGCGAAGAAGCTAGCACGTAAGGCTGGAGCGCTAACAATTTTCTTGGTGGATGCATCTGGCTCAATGGCACTCAATCGAATGCAATCGGCTAAGGGCGCGGCTTTACGGATGTTAACCGATAGCTATCAAAATCGTGATCAGATTTCTCTAATTCCCTTTCGTGGTGAGAAAGCCGATGTATTATTACCGCCCACTCGTTCCATCGAAGCAGCGCGTCGTCGTTTGGATACCATGCCTTGCGGAGGTGGTTCGCCGCTAGCACATGGCTTGACTCAAGCTGTAAGAGTAGCGATGAACGCGAGACAGTCAGGTGATGTTGGCTCAGTGACGATTGTGGCGATTACTGATGGTCGTGGCAATGTGCCTCTAGCGAGATCGATGGGTGAACCGATTGATCCTGAAAACAAGCCTGATATTAAAGCGGAATTGATCGATATTTGTCGCAAAGTTCGCGCTTTAAATTTAGGGCTATTGGTAATTGATACAGAAAATAAATTCGTGTCTACAGGCTTTGCAAAGGAACTTGCCGCCGCAGGTGGGGGGAAGTATTACCATTTACCCAAAGCGACCGATCAGGCGATCGCAAATGTCGCGCTCAGTGCGATCGCTGATCTACGACAATAAAAAAATCGCCCGCTTAGCGGGCGATTTTTTTATTGTCGCGGAGTGTAATGCTCAGGACGCAATTTCTGTAACCGCGTATTCGTGTAATAAAAGTTGAGAATGCGATCGTAAGACCAGCCCATACGAGCTAAATTATAAGAACCTGTCTGGCTCATGCCCACGCCATGCCCCAATCCGCCGCCAATAAAAGCATATCCAGTCAACACTTTATCTTGATAAATCGGCTCTAGTTTAAAGAAAGTGCTATCAGGTGGATCGAAGGCATCGATGATTTCATCTTTTTTGACGAGGATTTTGCCAGTATCAGTGGTTACTTCTAATTCCAAAACTCGTCCTGAGGTAGCTCTTTTTGAGACTTGCAGTTGTTTAATCGCACTAAAATTAGTTGTACTATCTCCAGAGAATCGCAAAAACTTTTTCAAAGAAGTTTGTAATTCTTCTAATGAACCGATTCTTCGCCAACGCAGGTTTTTCCATCCCACCTCATTAAAACCCTGCTGACGTTCTAAAAATGCTTTGAGATTTTTATCATCAGCAATATTTGCGGATCGCTGATTTTCAGGACGATTGGCAAGATCTAGTACCGATTGTAAATAGGGGCGTGGTGTTCCATCCCAAATATCGTTATAGTTTGCGGTAATTCCACCCGTCGTTGACGAATAGAGCGCATCGATGACCTTATCGTTATAGGTAAGAACCAAGCCTCTAGTATCAGCGATCGCGCGATCGGCAACTTCAGTAGTATCTTCTAAACCTCGATATACTTGGCATTGTGTATCAGCGCAAAGTTCGTATTCATCGACCTTAAAGCGGTGCAAACTTGCCAGCACATAAGTACGCGCCAGAATAGCTTGGGCTTGTACAGATGCATAAGGCGCATTGTAACCAATTTCATGGGGAACTACACCGCGCACATAAGTTTCTAAAGGAACGTTATTGACTAAGGTAAAACTTTGATGAGCATTAGGTTGTAATCTCAAACTACCTGCATAAGCTCGATTGCTAATCTCAGCCTTATTCTCTCTTTGATAGCTCACTTCGACAATACCATTACTGCTACTGACATCAAGGCGATCGCGGTTATACCGAAAATCTCCCACTGTCCATGAAGCGATCGCTTTTTGGGGCAGTATCCGACGATCAAGCTGGACTGTAAGATTGCCTTGCGATCGCAAAGTATAAAACAACAAATAACGCAATAACATCGAGTCATACATATCGCGCTTTGCCCAGACTTGCCAACGTCTCGGTTGAGCAATTTCAGTCTGGATACCCTTCTCATTCCAATGGAAAGCACTTGCCGCCGCATTTTCAAAACTACGATGATTGCTAAGAACTAACTTCTCTTCAAGAATTGGTTGCGTTAATTTTTGTGGGGCAATGTCAATAACTAGGCGATCGCTGCTTAAGGTTTGTGTGCTTTTCCCGTCAGCAGATGGGAAAGAAAGGGTAAGTTTGCCACCTGAGGGAGCCTTTAGTATAAGCCGATCCTGCGGTCTTTCCCCAAAACGTTGGACAATACCAATTTTAAGAATAGGAGCTGATTCTGTTTGAGCTTGCGCAAGTTCGCCTGCCGTAAGTGTAAACGAACAAATAGTTACAATTACGGTTTGGCGAATGATAACGAAAGTTTTTAACATGTCAAGCTCAAGATGTCAGAAGATGTACTGTATTTTTGCAATATATTAGCAATACTATGGACAAATTTGGTCATAAATGGAGCCTTAAAAGCAAAACTTCTAGAAATTTAGTCCATGTCTGCCCAAGATCCAATAAATTGGTTGGTCTTGAGTGAGTTCTACTATTGACAAAAATCTTTCCAATCTTGATGTACTCTTTGGCTATATGCCTTGGCATATTCCATTACTTCAGTTTTCCATTTAGATTTACCAGCAAAATCGATCAATTGATCGATGGTCGCAGAGCCTTGTCTAGCACTACTACGCAAATGAGACCAAGCTACAACTTCCCCTAATGACAGCATTAATTGCTCAGACTTCTGCAATTTATCATCCCATTTCTCGATCTTTAAATGATCAGTTGGACTTTGAGTAGATTGAAGTCCTCTCAACACAAATGAATCTTTACCAATAGTCACAGAGTGTAGAAAAGCGATAGGAATTGCTTGTAATCGCTTTTGAATTGACACAATGCGATCGCTTTCACTTTTCCATGTTGGTTGAGCCCAAACGTTACGCACTGCCAGCGAAGAAGGTAGGGCTCTTTTTAGATCGAGGAGATAGTTACCATCGGGTGAGCCTTTGCCTTCCACTAATAAAACATAACGCTCTATCCCTAAACTTCCCTTGCCAGCAATGCGCTGTGCTACGTCCAATAATTTAAAAAACTTGGGATTTGTCTGCTGTGCTGCAAAATCCTCTATGCAACTCTCCACTTTTTGTCTTTGTTGGTCAGTTATTGGCTTCGCCTTTTTGAAATCAATTTTTAACGATCTCCTTTGCTTTTCTTGATCTAAAACAGTTCTTTCCTCTAATAACTCTCTGCGCTTGACCTGATTTTTGCGTGCCAGCAAATCTTCGATCACTGGAGGAGCCATATCTTCGCCCATCCAATAAGCTTTCCCCTCAGATATAGTCTTAATGTAAGAATTGAGGAATTTTTGGCAGAGCTTTTCTGCAACTTGCAACCCGACTGAATAAGTCTCCGTAGATACAAAGATGCTGGTCAACAAACGGGCGATTTCCCAAGTACAAGGAGCAAGCATAGCTTCATCAAAATCGTTGATATCAAAATAAACGTGACGATTAGCTGCTTTATAATTCCCAAAATTCTCTACATGAAGATCGCCACAAATCCAGACTAGAGGTGCTTTTTTAAACCATGACTTAATCGGCAAATCTTCATAAAATAGATGACAGGTGGATCGAAAAAAGATAAAGGGGTTTTCTTTTTCCTCACGCATATACTGATATTTTGCCTTCAGCAAATCGGGATCTCGCGGTTGACTGAGATTAAATTGATAAATGCGATCGCGAATATTTCGATTTGCCATAAACATTCTGAAATTAGTATAAACAGCGCTTAGCGCTGTTTATACTAATTTACTTTACTAAGTCCTGTATACACATTCTCGTTTACTAATCCCAACCAAGGGTCACTAGCTGGAGTGAGAAACAATTGATCGTAAACTCGGCGATTCAGGGAGTTTAGAGCCAGTGAATTGCCATTGAGATTTTCATTGCCGAGAAATTCACCATTAGCAAACCAACTGTGAATCTGTGCATGAAATACATATTCGTTACGGACAGTATCTTGAGCGATCGCTTTTTCAAAGCTACTGACCACCGTTGGCATTGATGCGCTCGGCGATAACTTACGTTCCATGAGCTTCAGACTCCCTTGATCGAGATATACTCGATTTTGATAAAGCCTTGCTAATCTTGCCCAATTTGCATCACTCAGCTTGGCAAAAGGTGAAGGGGGAGGAACTTCGGAGATAGGCGCACTAGGCGTGCGAGTTAGCGTAGGCATCTCGACTGCCATTTTACCAAAAGTCAACCGACTTGCAGTCCTCGCATCAGAACTAAAAGGGTTACCCGTAAACACATCTTGATTATTAAGTAATGGTTGCAATGGCAAGCTTAGGAGAGTGAGATCTGTTCGCCAATTTTTTTCAAGCTTCGTAAGGCGATCTCGATGATATTTAACCAAAACTTCGCGGCGTAACTTTACATCGTTAGTATTGTTAAGTAGTTTCTCAGCGCCCTCAGCATCTTTCAGATTTTCTAGAAATACTTGAGGACTGTACAAACCTGGAATTGCATCAATTGGGCGACCATCACTATCAAGTACATAGTGAATGCTATTACCTGTCAGGGTTTGCTCTAGCTTACGACCATCCCCAAAATCAATCGTCACCTTAGGTACTGGACGCTCAGGCTGCCAATGTAAAATAAAGCGATCGCGCAGCAATTGTGAGACTCCCGCATTAGGATAAAGCGCTGTGCGGAAAAATCGACTATTAGCACAACTCAACTCATCATTAAGGTTGCCAAGCAATCGCAATGACAAAATCGGTTTTCCAGATTCCTTTGATGCAGTCTTGGCAGCTTCTAAATCTTTGTACCAATACAAGCGTGAGGCATCGCAGTCTTTTTGCTGACAAATTGCATCTAAAGTTGCTCGTAATTGCGCATTATTAGGTAAATCTTTTTGATAAGCATTCCAAAATGCATCTACACCAGCATTTTTAAATTCTCGTAATTTGGCGATCGCCTGCTGCGATGTTACTTGATCTTTGGAAGCTGCTTGTTGAACGAGGCTATTCAAACTCGGTTGCTCTGAAGCGATAACTGCCTGTGGTGAAGAGATGGCAGAGATAGCGATCGCGCCCAAACTCAATAAAGCGAAACATGAATTAGCCAGCTTTTTTTTCACAAGCATCATAAAATCTCCTTAATCGCGTAGGCTTAAGCTTCCGCAGCAATAGACATATTTACCACTCATATTGTTCCTAACAAAAGCTAATTTTAGCTAATTTTTTAAATCACAAATAGTCGTAAAGATTAAAAATTTCTGGGTGGCACTTCATACCCGCTAGAAATTTCCGAGTTTGTGTTCTTACATTACTTGCAACGATCCCCGCAAAGATAGACAATGTTTGCATTCAGAAAAAATATGCAAATAAAAAAGCCAAGATAATCCGAAGAATTTATGAAAAACGTACTGGCTATCATTTTGGGCGGTGGACAGGGAAGCCGACTATATCCCCTCACTAAAACACGCGCTAAGCCCGCCGTCCCTGTAGCAGGAAAATATCGACTGATCGACATTCCTGTGAGTAACTGTATCAACTCAGGTATTGAAAAAATTTATATCCTGACGCAGTTTAACTCCGCATCACTTAATCGTCATGTCAATCAAGCCTATCGCCCCGCATCCTATTCTGATGGCTTTGTGGAAATTCTTGCCGCTCAGCAAACACCCGATAGTCCAGATTGGTTTCAAGGTACAGCCGACGCTGTTCGCCGTTATGCATGGCTGTTAGAGTCTTGGGATGTCAGCGAATACTTGATCCTATCTGGCGATCATCTGTACAACATGGACTACGAAAAATTCGTAGAGCATCATCGCGAAACTGGGGCAGATATCACCCTGTCAGTATTGCCTGTTGATCAGAAAAAAGCCTCAGCTTTTGGCTTGCTCAAAACTGATAGTACGGGCAAAGTAATTAACTTCCTAGAAAAGCCTAAGGGAGAAGCGCTGGAGGGAATGCGTGTTGATACAACTAAACTTGGTCTAGATCAAGCTTCCGCGATCGCGAATCCTTTCATCGCTTCGATGGGAATCTATGTGTTTAATAAGCAAGCTATGTTAAAGCTGTTAACTGAAAATCCCGAACACACAGATTTTGGCAAAGAAATTATTCCTGATGCAATTCACAATTTGAATGTTCAGGCTTATTTATATAAGGGATATTGGGAAGATATTGGAACCATTGAGTCTTTCTATCAAGCAAATCTAGATTTGACTCGCCATCCTTCCACTGGCTTCAATTTCTACGAAACCAAAAAACCAATCTACACTCGCGCTCGTTATTTGCCACCCAGCAAAGTTCATGACTGTAAAGTTAAGGATTCAATCATTGGTGAAGGATGTCTCCTTAACAAATCGACGGTCACCAATTCAGTCGTCGGTATTCGGATGCATATTGATGCTGATTGCACTATTGAAGACACATTGTTAATGGGGTGTGATTTCTATCAGCCTCAAGAAGAGCGTGAGTCAGATCTCGCAACCAACAAAGTGCCAATGGGAATTGGCGAAAATACAATTATTCGTCACGCAATCATCGACAAGAATGCCCGTATTGGCAAAAATGTGCAGATCATCAACAAAGATCGTGTGCAAGATGTAAACCGTGAAGAGCAAGGCTATTGCATTTGTAATGGCATTGTCGTCGTCGTCAAAAATGCGGTTATCCCAGATAACACCATCATCTAGCAAAATGCAAAAGCGGCTCTTAGAGCCGCTTTTTTGTACTAATCGCTATTTACCGCAAAAATTGCTGCCAATCATAAGTTGCTTGCTTTATTACCTCATAGTTAGTATCCAACTGAGTCTCTAACAACAAAATTGCGGCAATTCGTCGCGCCATGTTGCTAACTTCTCGTACTTCTTCAGATTTAAGCGATCGCCCTAATAAAGTCTCCTCACGATAGCTCAGCCATTTTTTGATTACCTGATATCCGCCGATGGTGTAATCCCAGACCCGCACAGGCATATTTTTCCAATACGCCACATCATTCAAGTAAATATCACGGGTAGTTTTACCCAGTAATGTTTGCATTGACTGATCCAATGTTTTTAATTCATCGGCACTATATTCTCGCTTTTGAATTTTGCCTTTTCCCGGCATAGTCACACCTTCTTTACCAGCATGACCCCAACCTGCGGTAAGTGCTAATTCTTGGTCAGGGTTAAGCTGTCCACCGCCCACTTTTGAAATTGCCGCAATACTACGCAATTCTGGAAGAATTGTACCAAGGGTCACGCCTTCAACTTTGGTTTCGATATCCAAAAGCTTAGCAAGTTCTTTGCCTAAATTAGCAGATGCGATTAACAAGTCTTGGCTATTAGGTAACGGGATACGCGGAAAATCTTGATGAATACCATCGTGATTTTGTTGTAAATAGGCTGGTGAGTAACCAATCGCTAAGGCGTGCATCCAAATTAATATGGCTGTATCAGCATCTTCGTCAGGATTGGGCAAACCTAAATTATTTAGATATTGACGAGCCGAAGTAGAAAGATTAGCAAAAGGGCGATCGACTTCAGGCTTTTCCCCTAAAACTTCTAATAGACTTAATTGTTCTTTAGGGCGGATTCTCGCGCCATTCATTAATTGTAAAGGAATGGCAACTGCATCAGGGGTTAATAAATGATCGTCAGAAAGACAAGGCGTAAAGTAAAAAGGAGTCCCTTCATCATCTTTAGCGGATTTAAATCGAGTAATGAAGAATTTATTCCCCTCCCAACATTGTTTCCAAAGAAAAGGGCGTGACTCATTCCAAATCGGTCTAATTTCGGAGTAGTAACACCACCGTACCTCAAAGGGTCTGATTGCATAGCGAAGTAACCGCCGTTCATCAAATATTTCTGCCAGTAAAGCTTTACGCCTCGCAACTTTGGGATCAAATCGAGCTTGAGGTTTGACTAAACCATAGCCTAATTTTTGATAAGCTTCCCAACCGATATCAGCATCAAAATAAGCTCTCATTCTCTCTGCTAGAGCATTGCGATCTATATCAATTAATGCCCCACCACGTTTTTCCATGAGTCCATTGCTAGGGGCAACTGCACAGATGTCAGTTAGCTTTGCCCATTTTAAATATGCTTTTGTAATGATAGAAGGCTTAAAAGAAAATCTATTTGTTTCACTAGGAAATACAGTTTCATAATGGGAGTCAAAGTTTTTCTCTTCTAGGGTTGAGAGCAACTGTTTACGACGATCTGAAGCTTTTGCAGCGTTAATGTCATTTCTGAATCGAACAATTGGGGTCTCCGAATTATTTCCGTTTTTAACCCATAGAGAAATTGCTACACCTTGCTGAATACCTGCGGAAAACCCTTGAATAGCAAACACTGTTTCACTGGTTTTACCATCTGGGGCGTACTCAGAAATTTTGCGATTACCATGCATATTTTCAATCCAAAACTTATCAAAGGATTGGTATAAGTTTTTGCGTAAAACTACGAATGAAGGATCGCTTACCCAAGATTGATTAGATATGTAGCAAACAACCCCGCGACGAGGTTGTTGATCAGCAACACAATTTTCAGCAACTCTAAAGAAGCGCACATACAAATCATCTAAATTAAACTTCTTGATCCCCCATTGACTGATTAAACCTTCTTTATAAGCATCAACTAAACCCTCTTCCTGTCTTGGACTCACACCCGCATAAGCGTTATAAGGAGGATTACCTAAAACCACTAAAATCGGTTTGCCACGTTTCACAGAGTCCGCCGCATCGCGTTCTTCTTGTAACTCAGGAAAATTTAAACTTAACTGCTGAACCCGCCGTTTTGCCTCCTCATCAGGCGGTTCCCAACCTGTTAATGCATTAGTCAGATATACGCCCACCCGTTCGGTTTCATCCTGCAAAGGCACGCCAAAATTTTGCAATAAAAGTCCTAACTGTAAATGCGCCACCACAAAAGGAGCAGTCAAAATCTCAAAACCAAATACCCGATTCTTAGCAATTTCCTTTAACTTGCTTCCACTTAGGGCATCTTCGCCGTTTTCACTGAGAGTTTGGTTAATCCGCTTCAGCACTTCCACCAAAAAAGCCCCTGTTCCGCAACAGGGATCGAGAATGTAGACATTTTCATCTGCTAAACCATCGGCAATTCCTAACTCCTCTCGCAATACTGTATCTACCCGCGCCACCATATACTGCACAATCTCTGGTGGTGTATACCAAACCCCCATATCTTTACGAAGTTGTGGGTCAAAAGCTTCTAGAAACGGCTCATAAAAGTACTGTACCGCCTGTCCCTCATCAAACTGAGAAAAGAAGGACTCTCGATCCACCCTATTTAAAGCTTCACCAGTCCAATCTAATACCTCGACTAAATCTAATCGCCCTAAATTAGTGGGAGTCGCTACTTTTTCAAACAAAGCTTTAACCATTGGTACATGAAGTGACCAAGCGGCTGTTTGCCAATCAAAGTAACCACGCCTTGCCCCCTGCTTGTGCCACAACACCCACGCCGAAAACAATCCATAAAATAGAGTTTGAATCAAGGTGGATTTAAAAAAGCGATCGCCTTGCTCTTCTTTAAAACTAATCCCTAATGCTTCTTCTAAGCCAGTCCGAATCGCTTCTAAAGCTGGAAGATCAGATTTCTCAATTCTGGCTCTAGCATCTTTGGCATAAGATGCTAAAAACCAAGCCAGATCCTGGGGCGATGCGATCGCAGCTTGTTGAAGCATTACCCGTTTTAAGTATTCCGTGATCTGCTCTTCTTGTTCCAAAGCAAATGCATGGGAATTTTGAGCTTTGAGCCAAAATTCTTTCTCGCTTGAGGCTAAACGATAAGTTTCTAACTTGATCGGCTGACCATTAACATTTTGCCCAATCAGCACAAAATCTCGATAATTTGACACTAAGACTTGACGGTACTTGTCCCAATATTTAGAAACCTGCGGCGTATTCACAACTAACCAAGCATCATCTCCCGTCCCCTTGATTTCAATCACACCCCGTTCAGGATTTTGTGGCTCAGATGGTATTTCCCCCGAACGTTTTTGAAATTGTTTAGCTGTGAATAGTCCTCCATCAGGCATTCCTGCACCTTGATTTCTCAACTGCATTACACAACGTACTTTAGGCTGTAGGGTTGAACCAATTGTATTGAGCAGATTTGCTAAAGCATTGTAATAAGATGTTTCTTTAACCCCAGCCCCCGATGCGCGGATGTCTCGCAGTTCGAGAATATAGGTTTCAAAAGGATTCATACTAATTTGCGGGGTTAGATAGCACCTATAATTATGACTTAATCACTGACGTAATATCTGTATAAACAATAAAAGCCTTGCTTTGCAAGGCTTTTATTGTTTATACAGATGGTTGTTGTTTGTGCCATTCCGTTGATTGCTCGTAGCCATAGGCAACTTGCAACAACACATCTTCCCTTAATACATTCGAGATCATTTGTAAGCCAATCGGCATTCCCTTTGAGTCAAAACCACAGGGAATACTAATCCCTGGTAAACCCGCCAGATTTACAGGAATTGTCATCAAATCCGATAGATACATCCCAAGTGGATCTTCAGTTTTACTACCTGCCTTAAAAGCAGTAGTTGGTGCAGTCGGACAAACCAAAACATCCACTTGCTCAAATGCTTTTTGGAAATCTTGAACGATTAAAGTCCTAACTTTCTGAGCTTTCAGATAATAGGCATCATAGTAGCCAGCAGATAGGACATATGTACCAATCATGATCCGTCGCTTGACTTCTGCCCCAAAGCCCTGTTCGCGGGTATTTTCATACATGCTTAACAGGCTCTCAGCGCTCTCATCACGAAAGCCATACTTCACGCCATCATAGCGGGCGAGGTTGGCGGAGGCTTCGGAGGGAGCGATGATGTAATAGGTGGGTAGTCCATAGCGAAATCGAGGACAGGAAATTTCATAGACTTCTGCGCCCATGTTCTCGAAATGCGCGATCGCCTTTCTTACGGCAACTTCAACTTCACTATCCAAACCTTCGCCAAAGGTTTCGGTAATTACGCCAACTTTTTTACCCTTAAGTGACTGAGTTAAATCTGGTGTTAACAACGCCGCATAGTCAGGAACTGCGGCGTTGATACTGGTGGAGTCTTTGGGGTCATATCCTGCGATCGCGCCCAAAAATATCGCCGCATCTTCGACAGTATTGGCAAAAGGTCCTATTTGATCCAAAGACGAAGCAAAAGCAACTAAACCAAATCGTGAAACTAATCCGTAAGTTGGCTTTAGTCCAACTACGCCACAATATGAAGCGGGTTGGCGAATCGATCCACCAGTATCAGAACCTGTTGCTATTACACATTCACCACTGGAGACGGCTGCTGCCGAACCACCCGAAGATCCCCCAGGGACATATTCCGTATTCCAAGGATTTGCTGTTAACGCGATCGCCGAGTTTTCAGTGGAGCTGCCCATGGCAAACTCATCAAGATTCGTTTTGCCAACCATCACGGCTCCAGATGATCTCAACTTTGCTGTAATTGTCGCTTCGTAGGGTGGGACAAAATTTTTCAGCATATTGGAGCCACAGGTGGTCGGCATTCCCTTGACACACATATTGTCTTTCATGCCTAGAGGCACGCCTGCCAATGCGGGCAAGGTTTCACCAGCAGAGATCGCGGCATCGATGACTTTGGCTTGGGCGATCGCTACTTCGGGTGTAACTGTCACAAAACTATGTAATTTCGGCTCTAACCGATCAATGCGATCTAAAAACTCTTGAGCAATTTCGGTTGCTGATCGCTCTTTATTGATTAAGGTTTGGCGAATTTGGGCGATCATTGTCATAAACAAGCTGATGGGTTATTGGGCAGAATCCCAATTATAAAACCAAGCTACCGACTTTTTGTGGTTTTGCATTAGTAACAGTTAGAGCAATCTGAGACCCAGATACTTCTACTGTGTCCTGAGAAATTAACCCTTCTATACTGTATCCATCTTCTTCGCCTTCAGGCATTGAATAATGTTCAACAACTGTACCGATGCTCCCTCTTTTAAGGCTGAACTGAGGAATATCTTGGGTTAATTGAACTTGAGAAAATAAGGGGATTACCATAATTTTTTTGCTTATGCAGGAAATAAGGTTACAAATTGAGTTGTTTGTTCGGTTACTATCCAAGACGATGGAGAGGAATTTTTTGCTGAGCTTGAAAGCATCTGGAAAGAAGAGTGTAGTCCTGATCCACAAACCCCATCTTTTCTTCTATATGACTTAAGTACAAAGGAAGAGCATATTTTTAGACCTGCGACAATGACCCTACTGGCAGCATTAACGATTAAGGCATTTAATGCCCATGTTAAAAAGGAACCTATTAAAAAACTTTTCTGGAAACCTACAGAAGGTTTTCCACTTGTAGAAGCATAGTTTTTTAGATTTAACTCATAGCTTCGTACAGAAGTTGTCGCAAAAACAAATAATTTTCTGGACAAGTGCGGAGAAAGCAAATACAATATATCCGCAAATTAAGGTACGTTCGCACCGCTTGGAGGTCATTATTCCTGAACCGCTAACCCTGACTGTGAGTTTACGAGGCAGCCGCGAAGTCAAGGACACCTATCAATTGATCCGCCTCACAGGTCTTCTGGACGCTTTTTCGGAGCCAGCCTTTAAAAAGGTGATTGGCAAATGCGTCGAGGATGGACCGTTTAACGTGATTTTAGATTTGTCAACCATTGATTTTGTCGATAGCTCTGGACTTGGGGTTTTAGTGCAAATGGCAAAAAAAACTCAAACTTTGAGTGGCACTCTCCAAATTATTACCAACGCTAGAGTTACGCAAACAGTCAAACTGGTTCGATTAGATCAGTTTCTGTCACTTCAGACATCAATTGGTGAGGCTCTTGCCAAGCTGGAGCAAATTAAAAAAGACTAAGTTAAAAGTCAGTAAGCTAAGCAAATAAGTCAATATCTTGATCAAGATCAACAAGTGTAGGCACTCAATTTTAACTTGATGGTATTTTGCATTATCTAAAGATGAAGAAAGTTTAGGGGGCAAATTTTCTAAACTTGATTGTAGTCATCAAAGCAAAATTGATCACTTAGTAATGACCTTGATATAGAGCAAATCACTTTTGCTATTTTTTACAAAATATTTGTTTGTTTAGAGAACCTGTTTAGATTTTGAACTACAGCAGTTTTAGGGTAAATGAACCACAATAAAATTTGGGAAGGTGTTGCAAAGCAGCACTTTCCCAAATTTATTGTGGTGGGTTTGAGCGGACAGTATTGTGTAGTAATAAAAAAGATAGCTAGAATTGCAAAGCTAAAACCTGTAAAGTTGCGCCCCTACTGGGAGCAACTTTACAGGTTTTAGTAATTTATTTTGCTTACTCCCTTCCCACCAAAGAAATAGCCATATAAAACCAAGAATTAGCGTTGCGGCGCTTCGCGCCGCAACGTCTAATTCTTCACTGGGATGGGAGTAAGTACTTAACACCAATAGTTATGACACTTGTTTTAGTGGCAATAACTAAAACCTATTCTCAGTAATTGGAAGTCCTGCTATGATATTTCTAAGGCAAAATTTATACACATTGATGGGCAAGCTACGCTTGCCCATCAATGTCTGAAGTAAATGTAAATATTAAATATCTGATAAATACCTAAACATTTTGTCCAAGCCCAAACGAAAGTAATCAAATTATTTTGTAATGGCATTATCCTGTAATGTCTCTTAGCCCAATCGTTGAAAATATCGCTGGGATCCCAGCCTCTGCTCTAGCCTATATTGGCGATGCTGTGTATGAAATGCAAATGCGGTTGCATTATTTACTGCCGCCACGCACAGCCAAACAGTATCACCAGCTTGTAGTTAGTCAAGTTAGAGCCGAGCAACAAGCAAAACTTCTCGAAAAACTTGATCTCACAGATTTTGAGTCCGATCTAGTAAGACGCGGACGCAATGCTGCGGGATCTGCTCCACGTAAAGTTGATCCCAAGATTTACCAAAGTGCTACAGGATTTGAAGCTTTGATTGGTTATCTTTACTTAACCGATCGCGATCGCCTTGACCAAATTTTCATTCAGCTACTTAGCCACATCGATACCCCAGCGCCGCCATGACAACGCAACCTAGACTAAAATCCAAATCCGACAAGAATTCCGAGAGAGACGGAGATCGAAATTACGAGAAACGCTCCGACAAGTCTTTTGATAAATATTCAGACAAACGTTCTGATAATCGCTCGGATAGCCGATCTGATCGCAACACTGGTAAATATACAGATAAACGCACTGACAATCGTACTGATACCCGCTCTGATAGTCGTCCAGAGAGAAGTACTGACCGATCCTTTGACAAACCATACAAATCTGATAAGCCTTACAAGTCATCAGATAGAAATTTTGAGAAGCGCTCTGACAGTCGTACTGACTCTAAATATTCAGGAAAATCAGACAAATACTCAGATCGTCGTCCTGAGAAAAGTTTTGACAAGCCATTTGAGAAGCGTACTGAATCATTTGCTGAGCCAAGATTTGAGCGCAAGTTTGACAAACCCATCGGCGATAAAAAGTTTGGTGACAAATTCGCTGACAAGAAATTTGGCGATAAAAAGTTTGGTGACAAGAAGTTCGGCGATAAGAAATTTGGCGACAAGAAATTCGGCGACAAGAAGTTTGAACGGAGCGATCGCCCTGAGAGAGCTGATCGGGGAGCTGATCGTAATTTTGGCGATCGGGATTTCGGAGATCGTAAATTTGATCGTGATCGTAATTTTGGCGATCGCGATCGTACCGCTATTCCTAATTTTGAACGCCGCTCTCTGCCCCCAGTCTCGCGAAACGTTGATCCCGATGGCGAACTAGGAATTACCGCGCCAGTTCATAATCCTGAAAATCCTGACATCGTTTATGGTCGCCATGCAGTTGAGGCAGTACTAAATAGCGATCGTAGTATTAATCGCGTATGGGTAACAGCCCGAATGCGCTATGCTCCAGACTTCTTACCATTGATTAACGAGGCTAAGACGGCAGGAGCAGTGGTCGATGAAGTTGACAATACAAGACTTGATCGCATCACTGACAATGGCAGGCATCAAGGCATCGCTGTTCAGGTTTCTGCTTATGAATATGCTGACCTAGATGAATTAATTGCCAGTGCTAAGGCAAAATCGGCACAGCCAGTAATTGTCATTGCTGACGGAATTACCGATCCCCATAATTTGGGGGCGATCATTCGCAGTGCTGCTGCTCTTGGAGCACATGCTTTAGTTATCCCTCAACGTCGTGCAGCAGGAATTACTGCTACAGTAGCCAAAGTTGCCGCAGGCACATTAGAAATTCTGCCAGTCGCCCGCGTTGTTAATCTCAATCGAGCTCTTGAGAAAATCAAGGAAGCAGGTTTCTGGGTTTATGGAACTATGGCAGGTGCAAGTGAAGCAATTCACAAAGTCAAATTCTCTGGCGCGATCGCCTTGGTAATCGGCGCAGAAGATGAAGGTCTAAGTCTATCAGTCCAAAAAAATTGTGACTTCCTCGTTTCTATTCCTTTAGAAGGAAAAGTAGAAAGCTTAAATGCATCAGTTGCGACAGGAATGGCGCTGTACGAGATTTTTAGACAACGTTGGGTTAATACGTTAAACCTGAACAATTTGTCTTGAAGTCATGTTTTAAGTTATATAAAGATATAGAAAGAAGACTTTAACTTTAAAGTCTTCACATTTACCTAAACCATTCACTTTAACTACGAAAATCATGGGTGGTAACTTGTTTAAGAACATTTTTACATCAATTCTCGAAACTGTTGGGTTAGCTGTGTGGATCGAAATTGTTACCGATTCACCACGTTGCACATACTACTTTGGTCCTTTTATGAGTGAGTCTGAAGCTCACGCTGCAAAAACTGGTTATATCGAAGATCTAGAAACTGAAGGTACTAAGGGGCTTTCTGTAATGGTTAAGCGGTGTAAACCTGAAAAGCTGACCATTTATGATGATTCACTGGATTTTAAGCTTGACCGTTTTTTTGCATTTAGCGGTCAGACTCTGTAATCACTAAACTGATTAATTAATTAAGGGGCTGAAGCCCCTAATTTTTTATGAGATAAATGCATAATAAATATCTAGTGAGAGATTTATTGTTTTTTCAAGAGACTATTTAAGCGAACATATGTTATTTGGACTTGGTAAAAAGTTAACTCTTCCCACAGCATCAGATGCTCTTGTGGGAAGATCTTCGGCAATTCCTACTGCATCACATCATTTTGTAAATGGTAATGCGCTGAAACCTCCTTTCCCTGAAGGTATGGAAACTGCTGTTTTTGGTTTAGGATGCTTTTGGGGAGCGGAACGTAAGTTTTGGCAGCAAAAAGGTATTTATGTTACCGCTGTCGGCTATGCCGCAGGCTTAACGCCTAATCCGACTTATGAAGAAGTTTGTTCGGGTAGGACTGGTCATAATGAGGTTGTGCTAGTTGTGTACGATCCCAAAGCAATAAGTTATTCAGATTTACTCAAGGTTTTTTGGGAATCTCATAACCCCACCCAAGGAATGCAACAGGGCAATGATAAAGGAACCCAGTATCGTTCAGGCATATATGTGTACAACGATGCCCAAAGAAAACTCGCTGAGGATTCGCGGGAAGTTTATCAGGATGCTCTTAAGGCTTCAGGGATGAAGCAGGGCATTACGACGGAAATTCGTGATGCTGATGAGTTTTATTACGCTGAGGGCTACCATCAGCAATATCTCGCCAAGAACCCTGGTGGTTATTGTGGGCTAGGCGGTACAAATGTTTGTTATCCCCCTGTAGCAGTTTAAAAAATAAATTAAAAAATAAAAATGCAGCGCGAAGCGCTGCATTTTTATTTTTTAATTTAGGCGGCTCTGCCGACTCAATTATTCTCTATAGCATTAATCACTATTGCGGCTAGTTTACTCGCTGCTCCTACTTCTCCACATACAGCTTTTAGGCGATCGCGCATTTTGCTAAGTTCATCTGGGCGATCGAGATAAGACAAAATTTCTGTAGCAACTTGAGTCGGTATGAGCTTTCCCCAAAGCTCTGGCACGATCGCTTCACCAGCCCAAATATTCGGCCAAGCTAATAACTGACCTCTTTTTTGAATTTGTGAAATTAGCACTGCGTTAATTAAAGTGCCTAAACCCTTACCTAAAAGTGGTGCAGATGCAATTAGACCTAGCAATCCATCCCATCCCACTTTGGTGTCCGCAAAATTGGTAGGCAAAAGAACTAGCATAGGTTGATTGAGAGCTGCTAGCTCCGCAGTATTAGCACCGACAGTGGTAATGCAGAGTTGGCTGCTTTTGATGAAGTTATGGGCGGGGAATTCGCGATGGATCTTAATGATAGTCCCTTTGGCAGTTACTAAATTTCCATCAAATATATTGGCTGTCGCCCCATCACTATCGGCAGTAGGAAAGCTAATTTGAGTGTATTGAGCTAAGGTTTCGGGGGTAGTCGTTGGGGCAAGGATGATTGCTAATTCCAAATCAGGGCGTTTTTGATGGAGAATATCAGCGATCGCAACAACTAGAGGTGCTCCGACCTGTAGTTTATGTCCTTTGGAACCAGGCATAAAGCAAATTCTATTAGCAGGTAATGAGTTGCTCAATGTCTCTTCTTGATTTGATTGATCAATCATCAAATCCCCAATTATTGTTGCTTTAGCTCGAAATTCTGTTGGGATCTTATCGAAAACTGCCTGATTGCGTACTGCGAACAAATCTACCCAGCGACACCATCGGGCTTCCCATTCTGCATAAATCAAAGTTTTGTAACCAAGGCGCTTGGCGATCGCGATCGCGAAAAACTGATCTCCACCCAAAAAAACTACGATCCCTTGTTTTGCCCATTCCCAGTTAGGGGTTCTGCCCCACAATAAAAAATCAAAAAACTGCTCCTGTGACAATACCCGATCTACATTCGGAAAACTTTGGGCAAGTTGGGCTTCCCGTCCACTGGCATTTTGGCATGGTGAGAGGGAGATCGAGATGCGTGTTTTTTGAAAATTAGTTAAGTCTGGCTGCGATCGCTGTGCTATGTCTAAGGCTTTAAGAAAGGGAAATACCCATGTCGTTAACTCCCCAGGAGCATTCGACAGAATTAAAATATCTGTGCAAATATCCTTAGTCTCAGGAATGTTAGCCATTGTCAGTAAACCCATAAAGTAGAGACAGCAAGTTTCTCGCTGTCTCTACTTTATGGGTTTGAGTAGCTATGCACAATGAAATATAAAAAATAAAATCCGTACTGCCCACTACGTGGGCAGTACGGATTTTGCCTCTGGGTTTTTAATTGGACTGAGGTACTTACTTGCCAGAAATTGAAATGACGAGATCGAATTCACGATAAAATTATGCACTCATAATCAAGTTAAATTAAAAGCTAGTCACTCAGCTTTTTACTCAAATTTTTATAAACGTCACGCATGTGGATTTAAGTAGTTTATTTGATACGCCAAAGCCCGTTATTGGGGTCATCCATCTTTTGCCGTTGCCTACTTCGCCGCGTTGGGGGAGCAGCCTTAAAGAGGTCATTGATCGTGCTGAGCAGGAAGCTACAGCACTTGCCGCAGGTGGTGTACATGGAATTATCGTAGAAAATTTTTTTGATGCTCCGTTTACGAAAGATCGCGTTGATCCTGCGGTAGTGAGTTCCATGAGCCTAGTTGTCCATCGCGTCAAGCAGATGGTTGGCGTTCCTGTAGGCATCAATGTCTTAAGGAATGATGGTCATAGTGCCTTAGCGATCGCTTCCTGTGTTGGGGCTAAGTTTATTCGGGTCAATGTCCTGATGGGCGTAATGGCAACTGATCAAGGCATTATCGAAGGTGATGCTTACAAACTTTTGCGCTATCGCCGTGAACTTGGCTCAGATGTAAAAATCTTTGCTGATGTTTTGGTGAAGCATGCTCAACCCATTTCCGTTCCGCAGATTTCCGCAGCAGTCCACGATACGATTCATCGAGGACTTGCCGATGCGGTGATCTTGTCTGGATGGGCAACGGGACATCCGCCGACATCAGAAGATCTTAAGGAAGCAAAAATTGCTTGTGGTGATACTCCTCTATTTGTTGGCTCTGGAGCAACATGGGATAATGTATCGCAGTTGATGGAATATGCTGACGGTGTAATTGTCTCTAGCTCACTCAAACGTAATGGTCAGATCCAGCAGGCGATCGATCCGATCAGGGTTAGCCGATTTGTCGATGCGGTACGGTTAGATATTGCCAATAAAAAAAATAAACATATTGCCGAAGAGCAAATATTGCGATCGCCGCCGATATCGATTGGATAAAATCTATAAAATAAAAACTAGATGCGCATAACACCTCTCGTTACAAATCTATTTAGTAGGCAGGTACAAATTGTCAGGAACAGCTACAAGAAAACGATCTGAGCCTTGGTTGCATCGGTGGTCGCGCCCTGCGATCGTCGTTTTGTCTCTATTTGGCTTTTCTCTGGTAACTTATTTGACTGTAACTCACTTTTTTGGGCAAAAAATCGCACTCTGCGATGTCCAAGGCAGTGGCTGTGACTTAGTGCTAAGTAGTGAATACGCCAAGATTTTTGGTATTCCTCTGACAATTTTTGGTGGTTTGGGCTATCTCACCATAGGATTCTTGGCGGGATTGCCCTTGATTCTCAAGAAAGATGATCCTAAGGATCAAGCGCAAATCAAGGAAGTAGCAAATTTCTTGCTATTTATGGTGTCCTCGTCAACTTTTGTCTTTAGTGGCTACCTGATGTATCTACTAGCATCGGGACAGATTGGGGGACAGCCTCAGGTGTGTCTCTATTGCATATCTTCCGCTGTGACCATGACGACAATTTGGTTACTCACAGTATTTGGTAATGCTTGGAAAGATGTGGGCAATCTCTTCTTCACAGGTGCGATTGTAGCGATCGTGACGCTAACGGGAACTTTAGTTGTTTATGGTAGCCAAGGTAAACTCGCAGCTCAGAGTAATTCGTTTGCAGGACGATTAGCCCAGCATTTAACTGCAACTAATGCCAAGATGTACGGAGCATATTGGTGTCCGCATTGTATAGACCAGAAGAACAAGTTTGGCGAAGCTCAAAAGTTAGTTCCCTATGTCGAATGTGCCCCTAATGCTCCTAATGGGGTAAAGTCACAAACTGCATTGTGTGAACAAAAAGGGATTAAGGGATTTCCTACTTGGGAGATCAATGGCAAAATGCTTTCAGGCGAGCGTACTTTAGATGAATTAGCAAATGAGTCGGGCTATACAGGCGATCGCAAATAATCTCAAAAAAAGAGAGCGCTTAGCGCTCTCTTTTTTTATAAATTCCAATAATTTGCTCTTTCTTTGAGCCAGCCATTTTTGCGCCATTTCTCGACAATATCAAATACCCGATCACGTAAGTCTAGATGTTGTAAACCACGCGGCAATGCGATCGCCAAACTATGAACTGCCAAAGGTTGTCCAATGATTGCAAAATCAGGATGATCTTTTAGCCATTGCATGAGACTGGTGCTATCGCCAACAAAAGCCTTGATTTTGCCAGATTGCAGAGCCTCTAAGCCGTCAGAATAAGAACTTGCACCTATAATCGCTGCTTTGGAAAATTGAGATTGGATCGCGGCGATCGCTGCCGAATTTTTAAGAACACCAATGGCAACGGGCTGGGCGAGATCCTGAATAGCTAAGCCCCGCTTCGCGATCACGATCGTGCTGTCGGTGTAATAGGGCAAAGAAAAATCGACTAGGCGCGAACGATTTGTGGTGACTGTGATTTGGGCGATCGCTAGGTCAACTTGATTGTTTTGTAATGCGGATAGGCGATCGCGATTTTTTAACGGGACTAACTCTATCGGAATGTTTAGTTCCTTCGCCAATTCACGGGCAATATCAATTTCTAGCCCTGATAAGTTACCACTGCGATCTCGAAATCCTAGGGGTGGCAAATTATCTTTGACCCCAATAATTAGCTTGCCTCGGTTTTTAATTTTATCAAGAGTATTTATTTCTGGGGTGATAGCTGCGTTTGTTTCTGCGGCGATCGCTAGATTTGCTACATGACTTGGCTGAATAAACTTGAAATGATTTCCCCCATCGAAAAAGGAAATCATCGCGATCGTTGCTAAGGCAAAAGTCCCAATCTGAATCTTTTTCACACAGCCTCCCTAAAATCTCGCAAAAGAAAAAAGCGGCGCTCAGCGCCGCTTTTTTCTTTTTTGTTTATGCGATCGCTTTTGCTTTTTCCACGATCGCGGAAAAAGCATCAGGATCAAGTATCGCAATCTGAGAAAGCATCTTACGATTGATCTCAATATTAGATTTCTTTAGCAACCCAGCGAATTTGCTATAGCTCAAACCTTGTTGGCGAGCCGCAGCATTAATGCGGGTAATCCAGAGACTACGAAAATCGCGCTTCTTCTTACGGCGATCGCGGTAGGCATTACGCAGAGCTTTCATTACCTGCTGGTTAGCAGTGCGGAACAGCTTAGAGTGCGATCCGCGAAAGCCCTTGGCTAATTTCAGTACTTTGTTGCGGCGCTTCCTAGCTACGTTACCGCGTTTTACTCTCGTCATGGCAGTTCGTTAATTATCGTTAAAGTCGGTTATTTTCACTTCTAGCAATGTCTATCTCATCGATAACAATTACTAGGCGTAAGGCATCATTGCACTTACTCTGTCATTATCAGTCTCATCAACTATAGCCATCTTACCCAATCTGCTCTTACGAACAGTTGGTTTATGCTCTAGTAGGTGATTGCGACCAGCGTGGCGGCGAGCAAACTTGCCGCTACCCGTCACCTTGAATCGCTTGGCGGCAGATTTACGAGTTTTGAGCTTAGGCACTTCTTTCTAGTCCAAATTTTTGACCTTTACGAGTGTACCATAAGCAAATGCAATATATTTCATTTAGTATAAAATTCCAGCAATTGTCCTTTTATAGCTGTTGCCAGTCACGCTTAGGACAACATAAAACCCAGTCATAGAGTTTGCGCTGCTTTGCAGCGCAAACTCTATGACTGGGTTTTATGTCCTGATACACTTGGCGACAGTTATTAAAACTGATTTTAAATTTTTCTGCGTCGTAGACACAGAAAAATTTAAAATCGAGTTCATTAGACCTCTATGGCACAAAACGCTCTTACAACCAATTTAAGTATGGAATCTAGTTCAGAAATTAAGACGAAACGCCGCGTGTTTATTAGTACAGGGGAAGTTTCAGGTGATTGGCATGGGGCGATTTTGATTGAGGGTCTGCGTGAACGGGCTGCCCTAAGAGGGATCGAATTAGAAATCGTCGGGCTTGGTGGCGATCGCATGGCGGCGACAGGGATAAAGGTTCTAGGAAATACAGTTGGAATTGGTTCAATTGGGATAGTTGAAGCCTTGCCTTATATTTTGCCAACTCTTAAGGTGCAGCGAGATGCCAAACAATGGTTAAAAACTGCTCCGCCCGATGTGGTGGTGCTAATCGATTACATGATGCCCAATCAAAGTATGGGGCATTATGCTAAACACACGTTAAAGATTCCCGTCATCTATTACATCGCTCCTCAAGAATGGGTTTGGTCATATAACGACAAAAATACGCGGGCGATCGCAGATTTTACAGATAAATTATTAGCAATTTTCCCGCAAGAAGCAATTTTTTACGAGAAGCAAGGCACAAACGTGCAATGGGTCGGGCATCCATTTGTGGATTTAATGGCAAGGATTCCCGATCGCATGGAAGCCCGTAAGCAACTTGGTATCGCTGATGATGATTTGGTGGTGACTTTACTACCAGCTTCTCGAACACAAGAATTGCGATCGGTTATGCCAATTATTCTTGCCGCCGCTAAAATCATCCAAACCAAGTTACCTCATGTCAAATTTTGGTTGCCGCTATCTCTAGAGCGCTATCGCCCCGAAGTTGAGAAATTGCTTGAGGAATATGACATCAAAGCCACAATCGTTTCCGCAAAGTCTCAGATTGCAATTAGCGCGGCTGACTTGGTGCTTAGCAAATCAGGAACTGTGAATTTAGAGACAGCTCTTCTCAATGTGCCGCAGGTGATTTTATATCGAGTCAGTAATGTTACGGCTTGGATAGCGCGTCATTTGCTGAAGCTAAAACTACCATTTATTTCACCTGTGAATTTAGTGAATATGGAATCAGTCGTACCTGAGTTTGTGCAAACTGACGCGATTCCCGAAGCGATCGCAGAATGTGCGTTAGACCTACTAATTAATCCTCAAGCAAGACAAACTATGCTCGATGGGTACTCTAGAGTGAGAGAGAGTTTGGGCGAAAAAGGAGCGATTAACCGTGTTGCTGATTCGATTCTTGATTATCTATAGAAAGATAGATAGAAAAATCTTGTTATGAACTACCAAACTTCTCGCCGCCAATTTCTAGCAGGTGCTTCTGGTGCGATCGCTTTAGCAACCAGTCTAGTTAGAGCCGACGAGACTGTTGCCCAATCATCAAATAAGAGCATTATCAAACCCGCAGTATTGAAAAAAGGCGACAAGGTAGGAATGGTAGCTCCTGCTAGTTATAGCTTTGAGCCAGAGGATATTAAAATTGCCAAGGAAGTGATCGAACAATATGGCTTTGAAGTAGAACTTGGAGCTCACATTGCCTCGCAATATGGATATTTAGCAGGAAAAGATGTAGAAAGAGCTTCTGACATCAACGAGATGTTCCGTCGTCCAGATATTCGCGGTATTTTTACCTTTTCTGGTGGCTATGGCAGCAGCCGATTGTTACATCTACTAGATTACGAACTGATTCGCCAAAATCCTAAAGTAATTATTGGGCATAGCGATATCACAGCTTTGGTGCTAGCAATCCATCAAAAAACTGGGCTCATTACCTTTCATGGTTCATCTAGCCTAAGTAATGTCGGGAACTATGCGATCGCCCATTTTCGGCGGGCGGTCATGGCTACTCAGAATATTGGAGAAATTGCGAAGTCTCCCTACAGTGGTACGGACGATGAAGCTCGTAAGCATCGCCTCGTTACCATAGTTTCGGGACAGGCTAATGGTCAGCTTGTAGGCGGGAATCTCAGTTTAGTGGTCAATCTCTTGGGTACTCGCTATGAAATCGACACTAAAGATAAGATTCTATTTCTAGAAGATATTGGAGAAGAACCCTATCGCCTATCGCATCGATCGCATGTTAACGCAATTATTTTTAGCTGGGAAATTACAAGCAGCTTCAGGTTTTGCGTTGGGACATTTCGTGGATTGTCAAGCCAAAGATGGAGGATTGCGAAGTTTTAGTCTAGAAGAAGTCCTACGCGATCGCTTTGAACCATTGGGGAAGCCAACCTTATACAATTTGATGTTTGGTCACATCACTGAAAATGCGGTACTCCCTCTAGGAGTAAATGCGACGCTTGATGCTACTGCCAAAAAATTAGTGATTAACGAAAGTGCTGTGAATCATTATGATCAGCGATCGCCTAATTTTTAAACTTGTGCGATCGCAAAGCTATCCCGATCGCTAATCCGATAAAACAAAAAGTCTGAGTCAATGGTAAGAATTTGACTTAATTCAGGCAAAAAATCAGAATTTATTTTTAGAGCTTGGACAATACGGTTACGATGATATTCGATTCCACTGCTGTAGACTCTCTACCTATAGCAACGTAAGAGATAGATAGGACAATTCAAAACCCAAAAGATGGCAGAGCTTCGCTCTGCCATCTTTTGGGTTTTATGTCCTAAGCAAAGCTTACATTGCTATAACAGGTAATTTACGGATACGAATACTCTCATCTTGGACTGTAATTGCAGAACCTTCTTGTAAGGCTTTTTCTATTTGAGACAAGACATCTAACAGCCTTTTGGTCACGATGTCGGGTTTTGCTGATGAGAGGCGCAAGGTGATTAAGCTGGGTTGACTGTATTTGCTAAGTGCTACAAGCATTGAGAAGTCTAGATCTTGAGTCAGTACAACCCAGTTTTCAATTCTGGCAAATTCTAAGATATTGATGTCTGGTGCATTGGCAGGTAAGACTTCTGAGCTACGCATAATTTCATAGCCTTGTTTTTGTAAGTCTCCAACTGTTTTGGGTGAGATATGAACATCTGCAAGTAACCGAATATTTTTCACGCGAGAACACCGTGAGTTTGATCTGAGACTGCCCAAGCTGCATAGTTGAGGACTTGTCTGATGTCTTCAAGTTCTAGTTCAGGATAGGCTTCTAAAATTTCTGGAACGGATAGGTTGCTGGCTAAAAGTTTGAGGACAAAGGCTACGGTAATCCTCATACCTCTAACGGTGGGCTGTCCGAGACAGACATCTGCTTTAATGACAATTCGATCTAATCCTATAGTTTTCATTGTTGATTTATTCAGGTAAAAAATCGGGATTTAGAGTTTCTTCTTGACTAAAAGGCGATCGCATTGGGAAAGTAGAGATATTTAATCCTGTTTCAATGGCGGCTTTTCTTCTGCCTTCTTGATAACAATCATCAAAGACTTGTTTTAAGTATGGTTTTAGGCTAGGGCTTACTTTTAGGGCTTTGAGAATGCGGCTACGATGTTCGTCAATGGTATATCGCCAACTTGAAGTACGTTTATTGACTTGATATTGATATTTGAGTAAGTGCATCAATAAAATTTCTAAGTTACTTTCTAAAGCAACTTTTTCTTTTCGCGCCATTGCTTCAATTTCTTCTAAAAGGTTCTCAATGTCTAAGTTTTCTAGTTTCCCCGTGCGGAGTTGTTCGGTAGTCATTTCTAACCACATTAGGTAGTCTTGTTCGTAGACTGTTTTTAAGGAGGGTTTTGCATTTATGACTGTCATCGGGGTTGCTCCATTGACGATGTTTCTATTTTACACTGCGATCGCTTAAATCATTTGGTCAGCGATCGCTCGCTACACCATTAAACTTGGATAATCGCAAAGCTATCGAGATCGCCATATAATTAAGTGATGAGGTTATATCGTGATGAACAAGGCGCTAGAGCAATGATCACTGTAGAAACGATTGTAAATGAATTAAATTCAATGCCAGAGCCTTTATTAGCGGAGGTACTCAGCTTTGTTCGGGCTGCTAAAAACAAATCTGTTCAACCATCTCAACAGTTAGGGTTTCAGCGTGTTGCTGGGTTGCATGAGGGACAAATCTGGATGAGTGATGATTTTAATGAGCCTTTACCAGATGAGTTTTGGTTAGGAGATGATGATTGATGAGAGTCTTGATTGATACTCATGTTTTCATCTGGTGGACTAGTGATGTGAAAAAACTTTCGTCACGGGTTCATGATTTGTTGCTAGATCCTAGTACTGAAGCTATTTTGAGTATGGTCAGTATTTGGGAAATGCAGATTAAGTTGTCTTTAGGAAAGCTGCAATTTAGGACGGCTTTATCGGAATTAGTAGATAATGAAATCAATCGCAATCGAATTGAACTACTTTCATTGTCTTTGTCTCATATCTATGCGCTTAGTAATCTTCCTCATCATCATCGAGATCCGTTTGATCGCATATTAATTGCTCAGTCTATGGATGAGGATTTACAAATTCTTAGTATTGATGAGAAGTTTGATGCTTATGGTGTTAAACATTTGTGGTGATAATTGCTTGGTTCACTGGGTTTGAAATTCACTAAAACATCGCACACAAACACAAAGCTTTGAGATCGCAAAAAATCAAAAATCAATGATGCTTGCCGATCTTTTCAGTCATCAATTTTCTGCTAGTTCGAGCATCTGTTAATATACCAATACTAGATAGTTATTTCGCGCATAGGGTTTCTCACCCAAAAGTCATGACCAAGCAGCCAAAGAAAGCTACAACCAAACGTAAACCTAAAGCACAAAAAAGCAAAAATCTACCTGTCTATTTCCTTTCGTTGGAAGTAGAAAACGTTCTTTGTTTTAAAGAGAAGCAAGAGCTAAATCTCTCTAGAAATGGTTCCCCTGCAAAATGGACAGTTATTTTAGGAAATAACGGAGTTGGTAAAACGACGCTTTTAAAATGCTTAGCTATGATAGAAAAGCGACAAGAAGAATATATAAATCCCACACCATCAATACCTGCTCTTATATCTTCTTATATATATTTGCATCCTTCAAGTAATAGCTTAGTATGGGAAGATCTTAAGTACTTACGTGCTGCTCATGCAAAAATAAATGCTAATGTCCTCAATCTAGATTATCTTGGGAAATCGCCAGATCAAAATCAAAAAGCTCAAATACAAATAAGTTTAGAAAATGGCTCTAGTACTTTCAGCCTTCATCCCAAAAATATAGATGAGCTTTTATTGGAAATATCTTCTTCTGAGGAGTATAAAACTTTTTTAGATCCAAACGATATAGAGAAATTATCAATAGTAAATAAGCGTATCAATGAGAGGTTTATGAATAACTTACTTTGTTACGGATATGGAGCAACACGTAAATATGGAAAAGAATTACTGAGTAAAACTGTTTTTCCTAGAAATTCTCTCAGTCTTTTTTCGGAAGAAGCTGTACTCATTAATCCAGAAGAATGGTTGTTGCAAACTGATTATGCTGTTAAATCGGCATCTGGAAAAACTAAAATTTCTTTAGAAAAGCAGTTTAATCATATCGTCGAGATATTGAAACAAATCCTCCCAGACATAGATAATATCCGTATCTCATCAGTAGATGAAGAGAATTTAAGTCCGAAAGCAGAATTTTTAACACCCTTTGGATGGGTTCAATTATCTAGTTTAGGATTGGGATACCGTACAACGATCGCTTGGATGGTCGATCTAGCAGTGAGATTATTTAAACGATATCCTGATAGCGAAAATCCGCTTGCTGAACCAGCGATTGTGTTAGTTGATGAGATTGACTTGCATATGCATCCAAAATGGCAAAGAGATATCATGCAATTTCTGACCGATCGCTTCCCAAATACTCAATTTATTGTTACCGCCCATAGTCCGCTCGTAGTCCAAGCTGCACAGGATGCAAATGTTGTCTTGTTACAACGAGAAGGCGATCAAGTTAAGATTATTAATAATAATGATCTAGAAATTATTGAAAATTGGCGAGTCGATCAAGTCCTGACCAGTGTTTTTGAAATTCCATCAGCAAGACCGCCTCAAATTGAAAAATTGTTAGCTGAAAGACAAGAGATCCTCTCGAAACCAAAGATCTCTAAAGCCGATAAAGCAAAACTGAAAGAATTAGAGGAAAAAATTGGCGCTTTGCCTACTGCCGAAAACCCAGACGATATCAAAGCGATGGACATCATTCGTCGAGCTGCCAAGTTATTAGAAAAATCTGGCGCGGAGGCAGTTGAGTGATTCGGATTCACAAGCCCAAAACGCCACCAGAAAAACTCGCTACAGATGGTAAACAAAAACGGCGATCGCATTGCGCCTCATATTCTCGTAATCCATCCGCCTACGAAACGGGGACAAAAAAGTTTGAATTTGATAGTTCTATCTACGCCCATAAAACCGTCAAGCAAGCGCTAATCAAAGCTCAACACCAAAAATGCTGTTTTTGCGAACGCCTAATCGGGACTGATGGCGATGTCGAACATTTTCGTCCGAAGCAAGCCTACAAACAAGCACCTGGCGAAGCCCTAAAATATCCAGCTTACTATTGGCTCGCGTACGAATGGGATAATCTCTATCTTGCCTGTACTGGTTGCAACCAAAGACATAAGCAAAATTTATTCCCTCTTCAAAATCCAGCCGAAAGAGCTACTAACCACAAAGAAAAAATTGAGCAAGAGCAACCGTTATTTATTGATTTTGGGAAAGAAAATCCTGAAGATTTTGTCGGTTTTAGAGGCGAGGTTGCTTATGCGATTAAAGGAAGTCAGAGAGGACAAATTACAATTGATTTGCTAAAACTTAATAATCGGGTGCTACCAGAAGCAAGACTCAAAAATCTTCAAAAATTGCAGGTATTTAACCAAGTTTTGTTATTAGCCAAGCAAAGACCGAATGACCAAGAATTTCAAGAATTAGCAAAGGAAGCAAAAGACATTCTAGAAAATGCTGTTTTGGATAGTGCCGAATTTGCATCGGTTGCTCGTTGTGCGATTAATTCAGATTTTCAGCATGTAATCAATTAGATAATCCACACCATCCACCAAACATTGCGTTAAAGTTAAACTTAAAGCACAAAGCCCGATCGCCAATATCAACCATGAATATTACAGTCAAGCTTCGCCGCCAAACTTCACGCGATAGCGAACCCACCTATCAAACCTATCAAATCGAAGCCGACCCCGATCGCACCACAGTACTTGATGCATTAATCAAAATTCAAGGCGAACAGGATGGCTCCATCGGCTTTCGGCGCAACTGTCGCAATGCTATTTGTGGATCTTGCTCCATGCGAATTAATGGGCGATCGGGCTTAGCTTGTCAGAAACATATCAGCGAAGTAATGGGAGAGCAGGATACCGAACTAGTCATCGAACCAATGCAAAATCTACCCGTTATCAAAGACTTGATCGTGGACATGACTAAGTTTTGGGATAACCTTGCCAAAGTCGATCCCTATGTCTCTACTGCATCAAGACAAATCAGCAAAACCGAATTTCTGCAAACCCCAGCCCAACGTGCCAAACTCCAAGCCGCCGCCAATTGCATACTCTGCGGTTCTTGCTATTCCGAATGTAATGCTGCGGCTGTCAGCGATCGCTTTGTTGGCCCCCATGCATTAGCGAAAGCATATCGAGTCATGGCAGACAACCGTGACGATCGCACGGAGGAACGGGTAGAAAAATATAACGAATCAGGATTTGTTTGGGACTGTACGCGCTGCTATAACTGCAACGAAGTCTGTCCAGTGGAAGTGCAACCTCTGGATCGAATTTCCCAAATCAAACATGAAATTCTTGCTAATACTGATCTACCAGAATCTACCGCTCAGCGTCATCGTCACGCGATGGTTGAGCTAGTCAAAGAAGACGGCTGGATCGATGAAAGTAAATTTGGTGTGCGCGTAGTTGGTGATAACTTTCGAGATATCAAAGGATTACTCAGCATTTTCCCCCTCGGCATTCGCATGGTTTTAAGCGGCAAAATGCCCTACCCTTGGGAGTTTCAGAAATCAGAAGGAGCATCTGAAGCTAAAGCTTTGATTGAGGCGATCTATTCTGCGAAGAGCGATCGCGAAAGCCAACAATAAATTCATCCAAATCGTATACAGTACTAAAAAATGAAAAGTACAGTACAGGTAAATCTATCACCTCTCACTCTGCAAGATTTCCTCAAACAGCCAGAGACTAAACCTGCTCGTGAATATATTGATAGTCAAATCATCCAGAAACCAATGCCACAGGGAAAACATAGCACCTTGCAGGGAGAACTTGTCCCAACGATTAATGGGATATTGAAACCTAATCGCATTGGTCGTGCTTACCCAGAATTACGTTGCACTTTTGGTGGACGTTCAACAGTGCCAGATATTGCGGTGTTTCAATGGGAGAGAATTCCCCGCGAATCTAATGGTGAAGTGGCTAATACTTTTGCGATCGCGCCAGGCTGGACAATTGAAATTCTCTCACCCGATCAAAGCCAAACTAAAGTAACCAAAAATATTCTGCATTGCCTAAAACATGGAACTCAAATGGGTTGGCTGCTCGATCCCGATGAAAAAACGGTATTTGTCTATCAGCAAAAACAGGAAATTGAAGTGTTTGATGACCCAGAGGCAATTCTTCCTGTACCAGATTTTGCGAATGGGTTACAACTCACGGTGAAAGACTTGTTTGCATGGTTGCTGGATTAAACAGTTTCTTATAATGGATTCTATGATCACGACAATAAAGCTGACCGATTAACATCTTATTAGGTTTCTTAAATATGAGTACAGATCTACCTGCAAACTTACAATCCGAGAAATTGAAGGCTTCTTTACCAGCTTTACAAAATCACTTGCAAGGATTTCTTGCAGAATATGAAGATAAGGTTGCTCAAGCACGTGCCCAACTTGCCCATGTGGAAGCACTCCTAGTAAGCCTACCTACTGAAGCACCTAAATCTAAAGGTAAAAAGAAAGATGATCGCCCTAAAATGTCAGACTATCCTACGCAAAAAAATTTAAGACCTAAACGCCGATCGCTGTTTGGTTCAGATAAAGATAAAATTATCATTGGGAAAAAATTTGATGAACCCTTGACAGAATTTCAGGATTATATTTGATGAGTCATTTCTTGCTTGATACTCATTCTTTAATTTGGTTCTTTAAAGGAGATGCTCAATTAAGCCGTAAAGCTCGAACAATAATTGATGATGAGGAAAATATAAAATTCATCAGCATAGTTAGTGCATGGGAAATGACAATCAAACAAAGTAAAGGTAGAGAGTTTCTCGATTTGGGAACAACAGTTGATAATTTTGTCGAACAAAAGCTTATCTATAGCAACGTAAGAGATAGATAGGACAATTCAAAACTCAAAAGATGGCAGAGCTTTGCTCTGCCATCTTTTGGGTTTTATGTCCTGAGCAAAGCTTACATTGCTATATCAAGATTTTCAGCTTCTCCCAGTTGAATTATCCCATTTGAAGGTTTTGTCTGTACTACCAGTTTTCCAAAAACATAAAGAGCCTTTTGACCGCTTATTGATAGCTCAAGCAATGAGTGAAAATTTATCTCTGATTAGTTGTGACAGTAAATTTAAAGACTATCCTATAGACAGAATTTGGTAGTGATCTCCTCTGCAAAAAATCAGAAAATACCTGCGGATTCGTAGAGGCGGCGAATTAGAGCGAGAATCTTGCGATCGTAGAGAGGATCGATCGCCCAACGTCCCGTTAGTTGATGTAAGACTGGAGCAACGCCTCTCGCCACAAAATTGAATCTGGGTGCAACTAGAGGTTGAAATAGCGGAGCATTACAGGCGTAAGCTTTAAGCTGTTGGATATGTGCTCTTACACCTGTGCGCTGATCGGCAAAAGTTGCCCCTGCTCCTTTTGTATTAGAACTGGCTGCTGCACCCAAACTAGCGAAATTATTTTGCTCAGGCTCAATACCTTTGACAAATCTGAGAAATCCTGTTTCGATACACATTTGACAAAAAGCAATATCGTGATTTACACCTTCAATTTCAGCTTCTTCCCGATATATGTGAGGTAGATCGCTATGGTTGGTAAGTACTGCTTCATTATTATTTTTAAGGAACATCAGCATCTGCACTTCCGACGCATTGCCAACTCCCATGATCTGATCGATTTGTCCAGTAAAAACCTTGAAAATTGTTTTCAAATAAAGTGTGCGTGTAGTGCTATCCCAAGACACAGAAGTATTTAGCTCACGCAGCGCGATCGCTTGTATGTAGACGATACTTTGATAACGGAGACGACAGGTTAAAGGAATTTGGTTGAGATCGAAGCCAAGGCGATCGACTAAATCCGCAGGCACAAAAACATTTCCTGAAACTAGAATCCCTTTTTCTTCATAACTTTGACCATTGAGATTGATGTTAATCTCTGGATAAGCCACGGGCTTAATAGTCGTGGGGCGATTGGATGGAGTATATACAGGAATTGTGGTGGCAGTTTCGTTAATCCATGATTGCAAACCATCGGCAATTCCGATCGCATAATCACGTCGCCTTGTTTGCATTAATAACTTGTCTTGAGAATTGTTAGAAAACACTAATTCCAGCAAGATGGAAGGAACTGAAATTTGGCGG
Source organism: Pseudanabaena sp. M085S1SP2A07QC (assembly GCA_020404895.1). Taxonomy (GTDB): domain Bacteria; phylum Cyanobacteriota; class Cyanobacteriia; order Pseudanabaenales; family Pseudanabaenaceae; genus Pseudanabaena. The sequence goes on from JADBWK010000035.1 coordinate 46,373, forward strand.
CAAAAACTCAAACTACCTATGCTTGCGATCGTATCCGCTTTTGCACCACGATTGATGATTTCAGGTACACGCTTAGTTAAAGCACTGGTAAGTATTTCTGCTTGTCGCTTACGTAGCGCATTATTCGTAATGTAATAGGCAGTTGTACCGCGTAACTCACTAGTACTAGTAATATCTATTTGCATGGACAAAGCCACATCTTGAGGTGTAGCTCTCGCATTAATCCAAGCGATCGCCTCAGTTAAATTTAAATCATCGCTAGGGATGCTGATCGAAATGCCCCGCGATCGCAATTCGGCAATCACTAAGTCTCTGGTGGCAGCTAATTCAGCAGTTTCCATCGCTCCACCCGTCATCTCACTCAGATCGCGAAATGACCCCTCAAAACCACCGTGACCTGCGGAAATAAATATTTTACCCATATCTCTATCTGCCAGCCAATTTCAGCAACCAAAAAAGTCTTCGTAAGTCTATCAGCTTTTGTCCTGTTTGACTTTTTATTATTAAAAATAGAAAGGGGGCTTTGCGCCCTTCTATTTTTTGGATTGAGATCTGATCATAAAAATATCAAAATTGGTTTCATAATTAATACAGCACTTTGCGAATGTGTAATGAACACATTCGCAAAGTGCTGTATTAATCTCAGTGAGATTTTTGGTTTTGGATTTTGCCTATGGCAAAATCCAAAACGATGTATTGCTGATTTATCAGGGCGGGAATCTTCAAAAAGCACCAATCATGAAAAAAAGAGTTAATCTTACCTTTCCCAAGCGAGCAATCAGCATTCCGATCACCTATCGGCTTGCGAAAGATTTTAATATTGCCGCCAATATCATTCGTGCTCAAGTCGCCCCCAATAAAGTTGGCAAAATGGTGCTGGAGCTATCAGGCGATATTGACCAACTGGAAGAAGCGATGGACTGGATGCGATCGCAAGATATCGAGGTTTCATTACATGGTCGCGAAATTGTGATCGATGATACTGCTTGTGTTGATTGCGGCTTGTGTACGGGTGTCTGCCCCACAGAAGCCTTGACTCTCGATCCGAAGACTTTTCAACTCAACTTTTTGCGATCGCGCTGTGTTGTCTGCGAACAATGCATTACTGCATGTCCTGTTAACGCTATATCCATCAACCTATAGTTTTTTTTCGCAATTTTATGAGTTGGAAGAACCGCAATAAATTTTTTGAAAGTGTTGCTTTGCAGCACTTTCAAAAAATTTATTGGTTCAGGATTGAGTGCAAAGCATTGTAAGCTCAAGAGAGGTAATGCTTAAGACACAAATCAGCGACAACCGATTTGAGATTGCGATAACCGCTTATAATGATACAAAAAGTAACAATTTTTCATAAACCCTTTAATCAATCAAACTTTGAGTCATAACTCATGCATTTTGAGTTTTTTTCGCTAGAAATTATTCAAGAATGGATACAGCAGTATGGATACTGGATTGTTTTCTTAGGCATCATGCTTGAGAATGCAGGTATCCCATTGCCAGGGGAAACGATCACCTTAGTTGGTGGATTTTTGGCTGGAAATGGCGAGTTGCGCTATCCATTAGTTTTGCTATGTACCGTCGCTGGAGCTATCTTGGGAGACAGTGCGGGATACTGGTTAGGACGTTGGGGAGGATTGCCAGCGTTAGAGAAAATAGGCAAGCTATTTCGGATGCCCAGCGATGAAATTGCGATCGCCCGCGAAAAATTTCGTGGTAGCGCCGATCGGGCGGTCTTTTTTGGACGCTTTATCGCGATCTTACGAATCTTTGCAGGCCCAATGGCAGGGTTGTCAGGGATGTCCTATCCTCGATTTCTATTTTTCAATGCTACAGGTGCGATCGTCTGGGCAACAGTCACCACAGGGGTCGCTTATTACGCAGGTACATTAATTCCCCTAGAAACTCTAGTCTCTGGAGTTGTCAGGATTAGTTCAATTATTTTAAGCGGTGTAGTGCTATGGTTTGCCATACCCCCAGCATTCCGATGGCTTAAAGAAAGGTTTATCAATTGGCGCAATGCAAATAAACCTCAATCCTCTAAAACCAGTCATCCTAATCTCCAATCTGCGCAAGAGCCACCTCTACTCTTATCAATCACTGAAGATAAGGTGATGCTAAAAATAGAAAAAGATTAAACAGAAAAAGATGGGCTACCCACAGGGTAGCCCATCTTTTTGTAATTACGGAGAGAGAGGGATTCGAACCCTCGGTTGCTTTCACAACATTCGATTTCAAGTCGAACGCATTCGACCACTCTGCCATCTCTCCCGTTGGATATTCTAAGGCATGATTACACCTAACACAAGCAAAAAATAAAGACTCGCATAGCGAGTCTTTATTTTTTAGAGGTAGTAGGTTTCAAATGAGTATGTGCTCATTTGAAATTCTAAAATCAATCCTATGTCGAAAGCAGAATAAAAATCCTTACAGGCTACCGTCAATTTAGGCCTTGACCGCAGACATCGACAAGGTGTAGTAACCCAACTGGTTAGGAACTCTCTCCCATTTACCATCCAACTTGCCTTTAGACAAGTTCTTGGTAACGCGGTCTTTCGCTTGACGGAAGTTTTCTGCCGAGAGATCGCCATAGAGAGCTTTGACAACGCTATCAGCATTGACAAACTCGCCCTTACGCTCTTGTAAAACTTTCTCGATCGCATCAGTCAAGGTATTACCCTGATAGAGAGGACGCATTACCAGAGAACTCATGCGACCAGACTTCTTCGGCTGTGAAGCTTTAGATGATTCTGCTTCCGCCTTTTTTGAAGCCTTAGGAGTTGCCTTTACAGGGGTCGCCTTAGGAGCTTTGGTTGCTACCGCCTTAGGAGCTTTAGTTGCTACTGCCTTAGGAGCTTTAGTTGCCTTAGTTGCTTTAGGGGCAGGAGCTGCTTTAGCAGCAGTTTTAGGAGCTTTGGCTGCCTTAGGAGCAGGAGCTTCAGTCTTCACAGATGCAGCTCTACCTCTCTTAATGGTAGAGGTAGGGACTGTTTTCAAGGTTTCTAAAGATAATGTGTAGTAACCAAGTTGGTTAGGAACACGCTTCCATCTATCTTCGCCTTTGCCCTTCGAGAGGTTTTTGGTGACGCGCTCTTTAGCGACTCGGAACACTGTCTCAGTCAGATCACCGTAAAGGATATTGACCACGTCATCAGCATTTACAGCTTGACCTTGGCGTTCATTCAAAATCTTTTCGATCGCTTCTGTGAGGGTAAGACCATCATAGGCAGGACGAGTTGTCAAAGAGCCACGACGATGTCCTCTTCCTCTTCCTTTAGCGGCAGGAGCAACTTCAGGCTTAGCGGCGGCTTTAGGTTTGCGACCTTTAGTAGGGGCGGGTGGAACTTCAGCAATGACGACGGGAGCAACAACAGGAGCGACAGCTTCGACTTCTTTCTTTTTAGCTTTGGTCTTAGGAGCTTCGGCGGGTAATGTGCCTAGAAGAGCTTCAACATGGGCGAGTTGGGCACGGGCTTGAGCAACTTTGTCTTCATATTCAGAGAGGAATCCTTGCAAACTGCTATGCAAAGCTTGTAAAGTCGCGCCAAAGCCGTCTGGCTGTAGTGTTACAGGTAGATCTATAGTCATATTACGGAAACCAAAAAGATAGTAATGATTAATTGATTAGATTAGCTTGTTTCTTCATACGTTTGCTTATGATGGAAGAAACTCATCATTTCGTTCTATCACGTTTTGAGAGAACTCGCAATAGTTTGGAAAGAATTCTCACTATTTTATTTTTTTTTAGAAGAAAGAGGTCATATAAAGGGTCATCTTTCTCAAATAATTGTCATTTTTTTAACCCTAGGAGAAACTTTGCCTCAGCAGCGCGATCGCTATTGGGATATCTCTCTAGTAAAGTCTTTAAATAGCTAGGTCGCCTACTGAGAAAGAAACTCGAAAATAGCAGATCGTCTATATATGTACTTTGCGGAAACTTAGCCTGTAACTCCGCGATAATGTCATCGATCCGCTTTAGATAGTCAGAGCTTAAACCTAGCTCGCGATCAAACTCATAGCTTTTGCCTATAGCCGCTGAGAGTCTAGATAAGGTTCTTTCCATACTGACGTTAAATTGATTAAAGCTTACGGTAGCGGTTACTCCTGCGGGAGGATGGATATTTTGTCTTTCTGAGAAAGTGTGGTTTTCCCACTGGTCAAATAAGGTCATGGCAAGCATATATAAAGTTTTTTCGCGAACTGTTGGAGATGTGCTGTTTTCTTCGAGTAGTTCTTGATAGATAGAGATGGCGATCGCATTTTCACTATGCTCTCGATATTTAGTCATAATCTCTTTATAGTCGAGCTTTGATTCATCGCATACCCACCATTTACGACAACCTTGATAGCCTTGATAGCTTGGGCTTGGCAACTGATAGAGCTGATTGCCCTGCAAGACTGGCAAATTCAAGCGTCCGTTTTTCCATCCGCCGATACCTGCCCAATTTGAGGCAATTTGATAGCGTGATTCGGGTGTATTTTCGATTTGCCATTGGAGTAGCTTTTGCCACCGCAGCTTTTGTTCGCTCAGCAGTGATTGAGATTCTTTCCTGTACCTAGCTACTCGATCGTACCAACTATAATACTTTCGCCTAGGATCTTGAGGATAGAAATATGCTTCAAGGATGCGATCGGGAAGTGTCTCTAATTTTATGTTTTCAGCAGTTTCTAGAGCTTTGGCATAGTCTTGCGATCGCGCGTATTGGATAGCGATCGCATATTGCAAGAAAGGAGCTAATGGTTGATTATCTGGATCTTGCAAAAGTATTTGCATCTGCTCGATAGACAAACCAACATTTAGTAAGATGCGAATATGAGGGAAGGCGAGATAGCGAGCATCGCGATCGCCCATTGGTTGCGCCATCATTTTCATCCAGAGGCGCATCGCTCCCATAATGTCATTATTGTCTTGCAAACTCAGCGCAAGGAAGTAAGAGGCATCATCTGCACCAGAATGGTCTTCATAGCGATTTAGCCAGTCTTGCCATGCTTCGAGTCGTTCTTGATCGGTCATCTTCGCATTGCGATCAAGGATTTCCTGACTGCGTTTCTGATTCCCAAGGTATGAACGTCCAGTCAAATCACCATATTCGCGACAGCCTCGAACAAATTTTGACTGCGGATATTTTTCCACTATTCCCAAAACCAAAAAATAAGCGTAACCACTCTTCGCAGAAGGATTTAAGTCACCAACAAGTAGTGAGAGTGGGTAAAGTTGTGGCAGGTCATTCTCCAAAATATCTTGAAGAATTTCTGACGCTTGCTCGTCTCCATGCCGATCTATAGCAACGTAAGAGATAGATAGGACAATTCAAAACCCAAAAGATGGCAGAGCGAAGCTCTGCCATCTTTTGGGTTTTATGTCCTAAGCAAAGCTTACATTGCTATAGTTCGGCGATCGCCCAGATCCGATCTGAGGCTTTTTCTTCATCTGTGGAGAGATCGTTTGCTAAAGCGCGAAAGAAGGCGCGACCAAAGGGAGTAATTTCTCCTGCTTTAATTTTGCCCAGTCGCTCAACCAAAATTTTGTCTCGGTCATCAATGGATTGTTTTTGGTATAAAGCGATCGCCTCATCGATCTGGCTATCTGTCGGTTGTTGTAGCTGCTCAAATTTAACCCAATCTGACAGACCGATAAACTCTATTTCTTTTTCGTCTCGAAATTTGCCATAAACAGCTTCACGCTCACCTAGGTTTCCTAAAAAAAGAGTGTTAAACCCATAGAATCGCGGAGAATCTCTAGGTTCCAGATTCGCTTTAGCTAAGGCGATCAACTCTGCTCTTACTTTAGGATCGTCCAAGCCAAAATCCTTCTCCCAAAATGTTACCCGCCCAAACAAATTACTACGATCATTTTCAAAAAGCGAACTATAGTTGGCTCTATAGCCACCCATACGAGTAATTTTTCGTTTAATTTGTTGACGTAACCACATAGTTGTGTAAGGTTTGCCGAGGCTGCGAATGCCTTCAACACCATACTTTTGTCGCGTTCCATCACCGAAACTAGCATAGTAACTTAGCAAAGGATAAGCTTTTGCTCCATAACGCTTCCAAGCAGGATTTTTAACAGGGTCACTTCCCCATTTTGCCTGAAGAATATCTTGGCGGATTGCTTGAGCGATTTCTTGCCATTGGGGATCGAATCGGAGGCGATCGCGCAGGACATCATCGATTTCTAATTGTGAGATTTCTTGGGGACTGAAGGAATCCGCTAGTTTTGACATTTCAGGTTGTCAGACTTTTGTGATTTGGTATTGTTGAATATTTACCTAGCAAGAATTATTTTACAAATCATGCCCAGAAAAATTTTATGTATCCATTTATAATTCGCAGTGTTGCTGTTTTGATAAACATTTCACTATTTTCTGTAGGTTGCAGTAGTAATCCCACTGTTGCATATTCACCGATCGCCAATTCGACATCAACTTTGCAATCGGTGGTACATGAGTCTCCTCCAATTGCGGCAATCCCGAAGGTATCAGAAAATCTACTAAGTGCAGAACAGCTAATGCAATTAAAGCAACTAGGTATAAAGGTTGTTTTGCCTACCTATTTGCCAGCAGGCTTTCAAGTCACTTATTTTGAGGCACATAGACAGAAAAGACCTGAAGACATAACCGATTCTGCCTACTATAGAATTTCTTACGCTAATGCAAACAACATTTGCATCGAAGTAGGTAGTGGATATCAGGCTGTGTGGATAACGAACCCCAGCAAAAGTGAACTTGAAACTGCTCTGGGAGACATCGAGATTACCTATGGAAAACTCCGCAGAAGTGAAACAATGCAATATTGGGCTTCAATTAAAAAAGGTGGGCAAGTCATCTATACAGGCGGAAAACTCTCTGGAGTAAGTGAGACCTGTAACCCCCTCAGTCTAAAAGATTTCACTAAGGTTCTGAAGTCATTAACAGTGCTTGAATAAAAATCGCATCCTTAGCAACGAGATGGTCTTTCTCGCTAAGAATGCGATAATATCGCTTTCTTAGCGAGAAACTTTAGGTCAAAGCAATCAAGGATTAAAAGAACAAATGACTCTCAGGTTGGATATTGATTTCCATCGGCACTGCTTGTGGATCGGCGGAGAGCGCAAACATGATTGCATTTGCGGCAGTCTCGGTAGTTAGCATTTTGCTGCGATCGACCTTCAGACTAACGTTATCCCAGAATGGCGAATCAATTCCCCCAAAATAAAATAGAGTCACCTTAATCCCCAAACGGCGAAGTTCATCTGCCATGCACTTACTGAATCCAACTGCGCCAAACTTAGAAGCGCAATAAGCCGCTGCCATTGCCATTGGATGCTTACCCAGAATGCCAATTACATTACAGATATGACCAATCTTGCGATCCTTCATTACATTAGCAACCACTTGACTGGTATAAAAATTTCCCTTGAGATTGAGATCAAGCATTTGGTCGAGTTCTTGCGGTTCAATGCGAAGGAATTGTTTCATCACACCCGCACCTGCGGCATTCACTAAGACATCAATCTGTCCAAACTGCACAATCGCTTTTTGTACCATCGCTTCGACTTGCTCATACTTAGTGATGTCTGTGGGAATAGCGATCGCCTCGCTATCATAGTCATCTTCCAGATTGTTGACTAGCTCTTCTAATTTATCAGCATCCCTAGCTACAAGAACTAACTTCGCTCCTGCTTCAGCTAACTTTGGCACAAGTGCCGAACCAATTCCACCTGTTGCACCGACAACGACAACAACTTTATTTTGCATCTTAAAAATAAGGTATTTATGTTTGACGATCTTTACAATACTTTACTTTTGTTTATAGAATAAAGCTACATTAAACAAATCTACAACCTGAAAAAGCAAAGATAAATTGACTTGCTTACTTTTTTAGATTTTATACAGATTGCAGTCCATCTTATTTTCTAATTACCTAATTTAGCAACAATCACTTCAGCAGACCTTAAAACCTTATCACCTTCCCTATATCCAGCTTTAAGGATTTTCAGAAGCGATCTCTCTGGCAAATCATCACGAATTTCCGAGTCAATGATGCGGCATGAGTTGATATCAACTGGTGTATTTTCTGGAATAGTAATTACATGAACATCTCGCTTTTGTAATATTGACAAGAGTTTACGTTGGACAAAGCTAATGGCACGAGGTAAGCGTTGATAACTTTCTGGTAAAGGTTCAGGACTATTTTCTAAAGAATTAATCAGATTGTCTAGGGTGTCAACGATTTCTAGTAATTCCAAGAAAAAATTAGCATTTTTAGCTTCGCTTTCACTTTTATTAGCACGAATAGTTTTCTGTAAAACTGCGTTTTGTTTTTGTAAGTCGTTAATTGTTTGAATAGTCAGATTTCGCTGATTTTCATCAATAGTATATGTATTTAATAGATTCATTATTTTCAATTTTACTCAAAGTCTAAAGTTAGAGATTCTGCTAAGTTCTTACCAATTTGAAGATCAAGCGAAGAAGTTGTTTGATTATCCCGAATTACATCCCCCAATTTATCAAAATCTAGCAAGATATCCCAAACTGGCATATCTTGATTCAAAGTAGATAAGTCTGAGCGTTGAAATTTTTGTAAAGGAGATAGGCTAGGAAGTAAAAAGTCAGCAACCAGTCTTTCTTCTGGTTTCATGAGTGATTTTTGGGCTTTTGCGATCGCATCAATAGGATAAGCCTTTTGCTTCATCGCTACAGCCATTGCTTTCGTGATCTCAGCTTTAGATGATGCTGATGTTAAACCTAAAATATCGTAAGGGTTTCGTTCCATGAGTATTTTTAACTATTGAGTCTATAAATATTCGATATGCTTAATCATTTCTTCAGGTGTCAACAATTCCCAAATCAAGACAATTCCCTGAATAATTTGCCCTATAGATTTTGTTTGTTGTGGGCAGTAAACAATTCCTAAATGGTTGATTCCCTGACGATGAATTCTTAAAAAATCCATATCTTGCGTGAAAACAACCCTTTCTTGAGAAACTGCAAATTTAAGCTGTACGTCATCAGGAACAGAAATAAGTTTCTGCTCTGGAGTCGTTGTTACATCAATTCCTCGCATACGCAACCCATTAGCGATCGCGTTACTTACATTTTCATCTAAATGAAATTTGATTTCCCTAGCCATGACTGATTTTTAACTTCTGTTGGACTAAGGAAGGATATTGAGACTTTATTTCTTTGGCAAATGCTTCATCGTTGGCAATATCTTGTCTAATTTCGGCAACGTGATCATAGTAATAGGCTAGAGCCGCATGAACATCAGCTAAATTAATACTAGGGTAGTGATAAATGATTTCATCGGGAGACATTCCCATCCTTTCATAGCAAATGACAATATTTTGGACTGTAATCCGATGTCCAGCAATGCGAGGCTTACCACCACAAGTTCCTGCGGTGATTTCGATGTGATTGGTGATAGTTGCTGCCATGAGACACCTCCTTAATATGAGTTTTACATTGCAAAATGTTGCCAAGCTTACATTACTAATTTACTAGGTCGGGGACTAACTTAGTAATCCAGCCGATTACTTCAATTCTCTCCCAATGGCTAATTCTGCCTTGTCTATCGGCTTCTTGTAAGATATTTGCTAACACTTCTGCTAATGTTTGTTTGACTTCACGATTACCAGAGTGCATGGCACGGTTAACGGCATTCTCAGTTTCACCTCTTTTCAGAAATTGATGAATCTCTTCATTAGCAAGTATTACCTCAATTCGATTAATGATATCTCGATAGACAGGATTGCTGGCATCAATATCAGTTAATTCGCGCAGTTTTGACAATCCTTGTTTAGGTGTAATTCTTTCGTTGGCGATCTGTATCCTAATTTCTTCAGTTTTATATTCGGTGTAATAGTTTCGTGCAGCTTTGCTAGAGACAGTATCTAGCCATGTTTTGGCAAATATCATTTGATCTTTTTCGTCCAAGCTCCGCACTATTGACTCACATAGGCGATCTATTTCACTGATCCATTCAGAATTTTTTTGGATTGGTTGTGTAAATTGCTGAATTGATTGAAAAGCACCTCGCCATTGATTCTTTTTCAGCAAGTTACAGGCTTCAAAATAACAGAGCATTATTTGAGCATTATTGAAATGCTCTTTATGATTCAAATATCCTGAATTGTGATTTTTTAATTGTAAGCCTCGTTCAACATCACCATCAAGACAGGCAGCGATCGCTAGTCCCACAGGACAATATAAAAGAGGTAGTTGAGAATTTGTCGGCAAAAGTTTATGTTGATCTTGTAGATCAGTCATGGATTTCAAGAAATTTTTTCTTGATTTCTCGTTTTGGTTTAGAAAGCTTACACTGCTAGGCAAAATCCAAGTTTTGCCTAATCTGATACCTTGTTCAATGGGACTTTTAAGGATATTTAATGTGTATCGATCAAGTCGCTGCCAATCGCGTACTTGCATATAGGTATTTAGATCATGTTCTTTAATCTGATCTAATACCCGATCCCACAGGGTTTCTAGTTTTTGCTTAAGTTGAGATCGGTCTGGGGTTACATTACCCAGCCAAGGCAAGTTATGTAATGTCGGATCTTCTGCTAGATTAGCGATCGCTGTTCCCCAACTTGCATTAAATTCCATGAGCAAGGCAAAATTTGGATGTTCTGTATTAACGGCGCAATAATAAGCGGCTACTGCCCAATTATGTAAACTTTGCAAATTTGGACGTTCTAACCAGATAGAGCGCGTTTTTTCTAACAAAACATTCCAGTTAATTTTGGGTTGCTTCCATGATTCTATGTCTAAACGAGGCAGAATATGCGTATCTAAATTTTTGCGAATTATATCGGCTTGAGGATGACGCTCTAGTGCTTTGTGACTGATATCGGCTGCTTTCTCAATATCACCCTGATCAACAAACTTCTCGATCACCTGCAAGTCCAAAAGATAAGCATTTTGCTTGATAATCTCCAACTTTGAGCGTTGAGTATCTAATTCAGGAGATCGGATATTTTGCCATTCTCTCTCAGTTCCCTCATAATTTTGTTGCTTGGCAATTATAAAACCACGTAAGTAATTGGCGCGATCACCATCCAAGCCATCTAGAAAAATCAATGCTTGTTCCCAGTTTTCCTGTTTACAAGTAACAATGACTTGTCGAAAGCGACATTCTAATAGGTCTGGCATTAGCTTATAAGCTTTGGTATAGCAATCTAAAGCTAGATCCAGTTCTCTAGATTGTTCGTGATGCAATCCTTTCTGGAAAATTGTCTTAGCTTCGAGAATGTGCTCAAGACTGCGTAAAAACTTTTGTCCATCTTCACGAGGGAAAGAGGTGATCGCCATTCTTGCCGTTTTAAAAGCCCTTAGAAAATCAGCTTGCTGACAGAAAGATTTTGCATTTTTTAATTCTTGGCAATATTGCTTTTCAGTAATTACACCTGACTTGCAAACTGCAATCAGATCATTTAGCTCATCTGTGCTGTAAAATTTTTGAGCTTCTTCATAAATTGGCAAAGCTTTCTGAAAATATTTAGCTAAAGCATTTGCTTGTGCATCTTCAAAAAGCTCTAACCAGTTTTTACGCTGTTGTAGCTCAGAACTGTAGGATTTTACTTGTTCATTGACTTTAGGATCGAATAGTAAGTTTTTAGCTTTTTGTAAACAATGAAGTGCTTTCTCTAAGTCTTCATATTCTTTAGGATTGCCAGAAACTGAGGCAAGCAGATTATTACCTTCTTGAGTTAGGCGTTGGGCATTTTGCATTTGCCCACTCCATTTCTTTAAAGATTCTTCTAGTTTGAGCAAAAGATCGCTAAGAAACCATTTACGAAATAACTGCTCCCAAAAGTTAGGAGTTTGGCTCCAAAGGCGTGTTCCACTCTTAGCAAGCTGAATTGCTTCTTTGAGTCGCTTGGCTTTAGCTCTTTCCTCAGATTTGATAAGGAAATCCTTCGTTTGATTGGCGCGATCGCGAATATCGATGACACCAACACCGCAGCAAATCCTTGTCAATGAATTGATTAGCCTCATTACCATAGGTAATTATTTCCCTTTGCAATTTGTTGGAATATTTAGCTTTTCACCTACCTCTAGTTCATTTTGTCTGCCAACTAAAGATGGATTAGCATTTACTAAATCACGCCATGCTAAATCATTTTCACAAAAACGAAGTGCTAGAGTCTCTAACGCATCACCTGTCTGCACAGTATAGGTTTGTGGCAATAATGTTTTTGGCGAAGATGTGACGATTGGACTAGAGATGATTACGGGTGGAGTTGCCTGTCCAACTTTTTCAGAAATGCGAGATGATGTGATTGATTGGAATATGGAGTAACCAGTCCAACCTCCGATCACAAAACCTATTGCTATACCAAGCAATACTAACAGCCAAATTTTGGGAAGTTTTGATTCCTTGGGTACATTTTGAATATTCTCAATAGTCGTATCATTTTCAGCTTGTAAAATTGGTAATTCTAAAAGCGATCGCTGTAATGAAACATCATTGTCACAGTTTGGACAAATACTTTGAGGAATCAGTTGATAACCACAAACAGGACAATCAATGCGGATAGATTCAGTCATTGATAAAAATTGGTAAAAATTATTTGAGGATTAATTTTGAGATTAGCGAGACAAGCCTGTACTAATTGAGGCAGCCATTCCCGCATCAACGTAGCGTTCTACTATTGGCAATAGCTCTTGGGCAATTCTTGCAAATTCCATGCCTCTGTCATTTTTTGCGGCATGTATTAGCATATCCAGTTTGTCTGTCATGATTCGACCTTCCGCAGGATTGACCTGATTCGCATTACGAACTCCTGTCATCAAAAGACCTATCAAAGTAACGCGCTCAGGTAGACTCTTAATTTCTTGTTGAACACGCTCAATAGAAACTTGCATTCCTGCAATATTGTTTTTGTCAACTCCCTCTTGTAAGTCACGCGACAAGTTCTTCAATCTTTGGATTTGAGCAGTAGGTATTAGCTCTCCACAAATCTTGAGTAATAGTTCAATCTCATTGATGTATAACTCTGCGTCTAAACGTTCCTTTGACATCATTACCTTCAGAGATTCAAGTTCTTGCTTGGCAGCCTGACGCATATCAGGACGAACTTCGCCTGTATTTTTGTCAACAATACGATTCGCAGATTTGACAACAGCAGCAATTTTCTCTGTTGCTGTGGCAACCCCTAACTTACTCAGCCCAATTTCATTTAGTTCTGGAATTACTGCTTCTATTTCATTTAGCATCTTTTCGTCAGATCTACCTTGAGAAAATTGACAGGATACGCTTACGCTAGGATCGCTGCGTAAATGGGCATGGACATTTAAAGAATTCTCTTTGCCATCTAAATCTAAATTGATTTGAATTTCAGTTCCTTTCGGATAGTCGCGATCTAAAGAAAGCCACATATCACCAATACTTTCATCATTGCCAATACCATCTAAATCATTACTGACTTCATCAGGACTGAAAAACTGAAAATGAATCAGTCGCTGTCCTTCATCAATTAGTTTAAAAGTATGTGAACTTGTCACGGGTAGAACGTCACCTCGACGAATCAGGAGATGTCGTGGATCATTAACTAATTTGATGCAGTAATCGCGGGATACAGTCCCAACCTTATCAACTAATCCTGCCGCAACTATTGCCGCACCTTCAGCGATCGCATACATAGGACTTGGATGCAATACCACCTTCTCATCACCAAAAGCGGCTCGAACCTGAGACTGCACATAGGGAATTTGCGATGAGCCACCCACCAATAGAATCACATCTACTAGATCAGGCGTATATTCCGATAATTGCAAAGCTTCATGACAGATTTTAATCGTTCGCGACACTAATGGCTGAATCATCTGCTCAAATTGCGATCGCGCAATCTCGACTTCTACAGGAATACCAATCCCTAACTCGTCTCTGAGTGTAGTAGAAGGTGCAATTGTTGTAGTTGTAGATTTACTCAACTCCACTTTAGCTTTTTCACAAGCTAACTTGAGATCGGCAATGAACCGTAATTTTTCGTAGTGAGGCATTTTGTCAATCAAGTGATCGATATCTTTGATTCCTTCCTGCTTTGCAATTTGCTCTTTCACAAACTGCGTCAATTTCAAATCGACATCATCGCCACCTAGCCAAAGATCACCCGCCTTTCCTTGCTCAATAAACTGAGTCCCTGCCGACATAATCAAGGAAGCATCAAACGTGCCACCACCAAAGTCATAAACTAAGATAGTTTTAACATCATCGCTATCTGGCTTAAAGCCGTAAGAAATAGCTGCCGCCGTCGGTTCAGGGAGCAATTCTAAAGGTGTCAATCCTGCTTTGTAAGCAGCTGATCGTGTTGCATTTTTCTGTTTGTCATTGAAATAGGCAGGAATCGTAATTACGGCTTGATTAATTACTTCATTCTGTTTACCAAGGCGATCTCGACGATACGCAACAGCATTGCTCACAACTTTTTTAAGGATTTCTGCGGAAATATCTTCAGGCGAATATTCTTTGCCTCCCATCCAAACCCCGATGCTATTATCAGTCCCGTCGCTCGGTGCGGCAATCTTGTAAGCACATTTCGATTTATGCTCTTGCACCTTCTGCTCGGAAAATCCACGCCCAATTAATCGCTTGATCGAATTAATCGTATTTTCTGGACTATGCCCTAAATTGTTGTAAGCAGGCTCACCAACTTCAATTTGGTTGTCAATAGATGTGACAATTGATCGCGTCAGCTTTCTTTCTGGTGATGTATTATCTGCCCCCGTAACAATCTCTACCCCAACTTCACTAAATGCACCAACAGAGTTGGTTGTTCCTAAGTCAATCCCTAGTGCTTTACCCATGAAAATCTATGATTATTATAATGTCAGCAATTTTAACAGCGAAGACGAACAATTTTTACAACAATCGCAATATATATATCATTTAAATTAAAATCACAAGAATCGTTGTCTTGATTTTGTAAGATATAAAAAAGAGCGCATAGCGCTCTTTTTTATACTTTAGGCAACCCCATGGTGCTTAAACCAAGCCTGTAAACGTTTCCAGCCATCATCTGCCTCGGTCTGTCTATAGGAAGGTCGATAATCGGCGTGAAAAGCGTGAGGTGCGTCAGGATAAACAACTATTTCGGATTTGGTACTGCAACCTTTGAGGCGATCGCGCATTTTCTCAACCGTATCTAAAGGAATACCCGTATCTTTGCCACCATAGAGTCCTAAAATCGGTACTTGTAAACTCGTGGCGATGTCAACTGGATGTTTGGGCGTGAGTGCAGTTGATTCGTCCACAAGTCTGCCATACCAAGCGACACCAGCCTTGACTTTAGGGTTATGAGCAGCATAAAGCCAAGTAATTCGTCCACCCCAACAAAAACCAGTAATTCCCAGTTTGTTTGGATCTCCCTTCGCAGATTGCATCGCCCATGCCACAGTTGCATCAAGGTCAGACATTACCTGCGCGTCAGGTACTTTGCTAACCACTTTCCGAATCTCAGCAATATCCGTCAGTTTGGACACATCACCCTGTCGATAAAACATTTCAGGGGCGATCGCTAGATAACCTAATTTGGCTAAACGACGACAAACATCTTGAATATAAGCATGAACTCCAAAAATCTCTTGGACAACTAAGATGACAGGGAAATCTTTGCCAAAAGTCGGTCTAGCCCGATAGGCGGGAATTATGCCATCTTTGACAGGAATTTTGACTTCACCTGCGATAATCCCCTTGTGATCGGTCGTAATTGTTTTTGCCGAAATTGGCTGTACAGCGATCGCAAAGCCAGCCGTCAGGCTACTAATCGCAATGAACTCGCGTCTGGTCAGTTTTGACATTTAAGTTAACCTTCAGAATTTATAGATGGCGATAAGTTTTCTCTAACGCTAGCTATATTCTGTAATACCAAAACACAAAATGGCGTAGCCATTTTGTGTTTTTAAAACCCTTACAGGGTTAGTTTTTTAATTCACAGAAGTGTTGCCACACTTTTGTGAATTGGTATAACCTAAAAAGAAAAGGTTGCGCTTGCGCAACCTTTTCTTTTTAAAAAATCCGCGTTATCCACAAATCTGTTTAATCCGCGATTCAGACTCTTATTTACCAATTTTGACTGGAGTTTTGACACTCTGTAGCTCATAAATTGCTGTTTCTAACAAAGAAATACCTGTCATCTCTTCTGGTTGTGGGACTTTTAGGATTTCTAAAATCGTAGGCGCAATATCCGCTAGACGACCACCTGAAGGCTTGAGCTTGACATCAGCACCATGACCATAAATCTTACATCCTTCACCCTCTATCAAAATAAATGGCACAGGATTGCTAGAGTGGGCAGTCCAAGGATTACCATGCTCATCCCACATATATTCAGCATTGCCATGATCGGCGGTAATCAGAGCCGTACCTCCTGCATTGGCGATACTAGATAATAATTTGCCTAAACATAGATCAACCTGTTCTAGAGCTTTGACTGTGGCTTCAAAGTTGCCAGTGTGCCCTACCATATCTGGATTAGCGTAGTTAATTACGATCAGCGAATAAATATGTTTAGCGATCGCCTCTGAAGCGATGCGTGTCACCTCAGCGGCAGACATAGCAGGTTCTTGATCGTAGGTAGACACCCTTGGACTATTGACTAAAACTCGATCGTCGCCTTCACTAGCTTCTTCCAAACCACCATCAAAGAAATAGGTGACATGAGCGTATTTCTCAGTTTCGGCTAGGCGTAACTGCTTCAGTCCATGCTTTGCCACGACTGGACCCAGCAAATTAGTGAGGTTTTGGGGTAAAAAGGCAACAGGGACAGGCAAAGTGCTATCGTACTGCGTAAATGTGGCATAGGCGATATCCTCGATATAATCGCGTTCAAAACCTGCAAAGTTTTTCGCAACAATAGCTTGGGTAATCTCACGAGAGCGATCTGGACGGAAATTAAAGCATATTACACCGTCCCCAGAAGCGATCGCACCTTGTGCAATTCGAGTTGGGGGCAAAAATTCGTCAGTAACTTTTTCTTTGTAGGCAGATTCCAACAAATCCGTTGGTTCAGTTAGCTCAGTGGTGATGCGATCATTTGTCAGGACTTCATAGGCTTTTTGAACGCGATCCCAACGCTTGTCGCGATCCATCACAAAATAACGCCCACTGATCGTGACAATACGTCCGACACCGATCTTTTTAATATGCGCTTGTAAAAGCTTTATAAAGTTGATCCCTGAATGGGGCAAAGTGTCGCGTCCATCGGTAATCACATGAATACAGACATCATCAATTTGTTGAGATTTGGCTAAATCTAGTAATCCCAATAGATGATCGATATGTGAATGTACGCCACCATCAGAGCAAAGCCCGATTAGATGCAATTTGCTATGGTTAGCCCTGACCTTTTTACAAACTTGGACTAGTACAGAATTTGACAACAACGAGCCATCATCGACAGCATCAGAAATTCTGACTAATTCTTGGGGGACAACTCGACCAGCGCCAATGTTTAAATGTCCAACTTCAGAGTTGCCCATTTGACCTTTTGGTAAGCCAACATCTTTGCCAGAGGCTTGGAGGAGGGTTTTGGGGTAGGTACTCCATAGGCTATCCATGACGGGAGTATTTGCTGCGGCGATCGCATTGCCCTCGGTTTCTTCCCTATGTCCCCAGCCGTCTAAGATGATCAGAACCAGTGGAGAAACAGACCCCGTTTGCATAAAAGACAGTTCCTTATTAAGTACATGTTCACTCCTCACTAGGCAATCATACCATTGGAGCAAATTTACGGATTATCTTAACAATACTTGGCAATTTGCGCGATCGCAATGTATCGTAAAAAACTTTTAATTATTCCCAAAATTGCCGTGCTTTATTTCAAAACCAATTTTGGGGTTAGTAATGCCGTGCGCACTGCTAACCCCAAAATTGCTCATTTATTTTGCCGATCGCTAAGGAATGTATGATGATTACTCTGTAGTGCTTTGCTGTGACTTAGGTTAGTTAGTAAAACATCACAATAAATTCTTTCATCGGTTCAAAAATTTCCTTCACGAATGGCGTTAATAGTTCAGAAATATGGTGGCTCATCCGTAGCCGATGCCGATCGCATTAAAGCAGTCCGCGATCGCATTAAGCGGACAGTTGATGCAGGCAATCAAGTTGTGGTCGTGGTTTCGGCAATGGGCAAAACCACCGATGGTCTGGTTGCCATTGCGCAATCTGTGTCAGTAAATCATAACCAAAGCCTCATTGAAATTGCTGCAAAAGAGCGTGAGATGGATCTGCTCTTAGCTACAGGCGAACAGGTGACGATCGCTTTGCTAAGCATGGCATTGCAAGAAGTCGGTCAACCTGCGATCGCCATGAATGGCTCGCAAGTAAGGGTAGTCACCGAGCCGAACCATACCCGTGCCAGAATTTTATATGTGGAACCAGATCAAATCCAAGCAGCACTTGCTCTTGGTAAAGTTGTGGTGATTGCAGGGTTTCAAGGCGTAGCAATTGATCAATCAACGGGTTTGCCTAGCACTGAAATTACAACCCTTGGACGTGGCGGCTCAGACACCTCAGCCGTAGCGATCGCGGCTGCGATCGAAGCTGACATCTGCGAAATATATACTGATGTTCCAGGGATTTTGACGACTGACCCGCGCATTGTTCCCAAAGCTCAGATGTTAACGGAAATTACTTGTGATGAAATGCTGGAGCTCGCGAGTCTTGGCGCAAAGGTTTTGCATCCGCGATCTGTGGAGATCGCCCGTAATTTTGGCATAAAAATGTGTGTGCGATCAAGTTGGCTCGATGATGCAGGTACAGTGATCACTTCGCCACGCATCGGTACTGGCAATCTCAAATCCTTGGAAGTGAATCGTTTTGTCGAGACAGTCTCTATTGATTACGATCAAGTTAAAATTGCGCTCTTGCAAATTCCCGATCACCCAGGGATCGCCTCGCAACTTTTTAAATCCCTAGCCGATCAAGGAATCAACGTTGACTTGATTATTCAAGCAGTCCAAGAGACTGAAGGAGTAAATGACATCGCCTTTACGATTCCTCAAAAACAATTGCAGTTGGCGGAAGTGGTCACCCGCAGCTTGGAAATTGGCGCAAGTTTAGTTACTGTCGATTCCAATGTTGCCAAAATAAGCATTACCGGGGTGGGCATGATTGGGCGACCAGGGGTTGCTGCCCAAATGTTCACATCTCTCGCTGAAGCGGGAATCAATATTCAAATGATTTCCACTTCGGAAATTAAAATTAGCTGTGTGATTGCGGCGACCGACGGAGAAAATGCGATCGCGGCGATCCAAAAAGCCTTTGATGTAACAGCGCGATCGCATCAAGCCTGTGAAATTAATTCTGAAAATAGCTCAGATATTTCGCCTGTACGTGGGGTAGCTCTAGATCGTAATCGCGCCAGAATTGCAGTGCAACAAGTGCCTGATCGTCCAGGCATGGCAGCGAAAATCCTTGAGCAACTGGTCGAACAAAACATTAGCTTGGATATGATTGTGCAGTCGCAGTCTGATCGCGATGTTAATGAGATTGCTTTTACTGTAGCGATCGCCGATCTTGCCAAAGCTGAAACAGCGCTGAAAGAATATGCTAAAGTTCTCGGCTATGGTGAAGTTAGATGTGATGGTGACATTAGCAAAGTCAGTATTGTCGGTGCAAATATGATCCATCAATCGGGAATTGCCGCACGCATGTTTAGCGCCCTTGCGGATGCAAACATTAATATTGAGATGATCGCCACATCTGAGATTAAGGTTAGCTGTGTGGTTCGCGATCATCAAGCGGAACAAGCACTCAAAGTTATTCATCAAGAGTTTAACCTGTCTGGCGATCATGCCATTGAAGTTCCCAGTGCCTTGAAAAAGTAGCAAGTGCGGCACTTCACGTCACACTTGCTAAACAGGCTTTAAGATAAGTACATATCCCGCGAGCATTTCTATGTCATCTGATAATTCTAGCGATCGCACTGATGATTCACCAGTCAATCCTCCTACCGATCCTAAGCAATCACCTCCTGTTCCCAACCAAGAACATCCAGTCAAAAATTTCATACTTGATAATTTACCCACTGTTACGGTAGCGATTTTGTTGGCAGTTGGGGTGCGGGTATTTATTGCAGAGCCTCGTTATATTCCTTCAAGCTCGATGGAGCCAACTTTATTAATTGACGATCGCCTAATTATTGATAAGCTTTCGATTCGTTGGCGCAAGCCTGAGCGTGGCGAAATTATCGTATTTAATCCACCGATTAATCCTATTGTGCCTGATGCTTCTAAGGTCTATATCAAACGAGTGATTGGGATGCCAGGCGATCGCATCAGTATTCATGATGGCAAAGTCTTTATAAATGATGCGCCTCTAAATGAGCCATACATTGCCGCGCCGCCAAACTACACTTTGCCAACTCAAGACGATGCTCTCTGTCCCAACTGCTTCCGTCCTGATAATGTCCAGTCTGGCAAAGAACATCTATTTTTTACTGTGCCGAATGGCAAATATTGGGTGATGGGCGATAATCGCAATAACAGTTTGGATTCCCATGCATGGGGATTTATGCCCGAAGAGAATCTAGTTGGTCGAGCGATGTTTCGCTACTGGCCACTTGACAAGCGTGCTGGTAATTTAAACGTTCCTAAATATTAGACTCTCTCCCCCCAGCCTTCTCTCCCTTTGGGCTACCGTGTATACACAAGTCTGACTTACCCCCTTTAATTCCCCCTTGCAAAGGGGGAAGACCAGAAATCTTGTTCCCTCCCCTTTGCAAGGGGAGGGTTAGGGTGGGGTAATTGATGAGGTTTTCAAGTTCATCCTATAAGTGTATACACAGAAGACTTTTTAGAAACCATTTAAGAATTACTTTCTACGGTCAAAAGTCCTAAGAGATCCCCCTCAATCACCCTTTTTAAGAGGGATTGAGGGGGATCTAGACAATTCTCAAATGTTTTTTTTAGGGAGGCTGGGGGGATCTAGACAATTCTTAAATGTTTTTCTAAAGGTGTTGCTAAGCAACAAGTATGTAAGGAATCAAGAGCGAGTGACCAAGCTTAAAGTAGCTTGAACTGACATCAATTAGCGACAGGTATCTCATAGGTCATGAAGTCGTATGCAGGAATAGTATTCGCAAAAATCATTCTAGCTTCATTAACTAAATCTTCCAATAGAATGGGATTTCCAGGGGAATAGCGAGGACTAAAATGGGTCATGATTAATTGCTTCACATTAGCCAATAGTGCTACCTGTGCCGCCATTGTACTAGTGGAATGCAACCGCTGAAAAGCCATATCGGAATCCTGATGAGCAAAGGTGGACTCATGGATGAGTACATCAGCATTTTGAGCAAGATCTACTGAACTATCACAAAAAATTGTATCTGTGCAATAGGCAATCTTCCTTCCAATTTGAGGAGCGCCACAAAAATCTTTCCCATTGATTTTGCGTCCATCGGGAAGCGTAATCGTTTTACCCTGTTTCAATTCACCAAAAATGGGCCCTGGTGGGATATTCATGGAGATCGCTTTATCGACATCAAACTTACCAGTGCGATCGCGTTCTACTAACCGAAAACCATGCGCCGTCACCTTATGTTTGAGCGGAGCTGCCATCATATAAAATTCTGAATCCTCGCAAACTAGCCCCGCTTTGACTTTATGCACCTTAATCGAATAGGAGAGACGAGTCTCGCTATAGCGCAGACAAGCATCGAGATAGTCTCCCAAACCAGTTGGGCCATAAATATCAATGTGGCTTACATTCCCTGCCATACCACAACTCGCTAGCAATCCTGGCAAACCAAAGATATGATCGCCATGCATGTGCGTAACAAAAATCTTCGTGATTTGACTAATTTTGACATCACTTCGCAGCAACTGGTGCTGCGTTGCCTCGCCACAATCGAGCAACCAAACTTCGGCACGTTGAGGTAGTCGTACCGCCACACTGGAGACATTGCGCCCGCGTGTAGGCACGCCCGAACTAGTACCAAGAAAGGTGATTTGCATATTTAGTCATCTACAAAAATCTCGATGCGGCGGTTACTTTTACTATTATTGTCACCAGCACTGCTCGCCAAAGGACGACTAGCACCATAACCAACTACCATCCAATAATAGGTTTGTTCGCCGCGCAGTCTTGCCAAATATTCTCTAACTGCTGAGGCTCGTAAATAGGATAGAGTTAGCGCATCCCCCGCATTACTTACATCCATATGCCCGTTAATTCGCACACTCTTGCCTGTTGTCAATGGCAATTGCGCTGCAACTTCATCTAGTAGTCGAAAGCTTTCTGGACGAATGCTAGCTTTATTTGCCTCAAACAAAGCGTCTGCCGAGAGGGTAAATTGCTGCTTTTTGTAATTTAAAAAGTTAAATGAAGGTTGCCATACTAAATCTGGACGAATAAAAGAGATCGCTAAACCAATACTCAGTCCAGCGATCGCACTCACGCCCAAAACAGCGCTACGAATCAAAAAGGTGACAGCAGAGCGTCCCATTTGATTCAAGTCACCAGACGGCTTACCCGAAGATTTACCTAATGACTTGTCAGGAGTCGGTAAATTTGCCACGATTATTTCTTCTTTGCTTTAGAGCTAACAGTCGTATCGATCAGTTCTAGCTCCGTTGCTCGAAAAGACACAATCTTTTCCCAGTTACCACCACCAAAAATTACAGCAACACGCTCATCGGTTACCCGTTGTACCTGTCCTTGAAATCCGAAATAGGTGTCACCTTCGTTGACAACCCGCACCGCAGAACCTGGAAAAATGATTGGCTGCATATTCTCTCAAAACTCCTTACTATGGGTTTAACTAGGTTCATTCTATATCTTTTGCTGCCGCTCTGATTATTTCGACCAACACTCGAATTTTTTGACCTAGGGATGAAAGGTGGCGCTCCGCGCCACCTTTCATCCCTAGGTATTTCTTTAGCATTAGCGCTTCGAGTCATCTTGATTATCAGGTGAAGCCCATCCGAGCAGATTTGATAGCCAGCCGCGTTTTTGTGGTGGTGGCAAAGATGCTTTTTTTGTAGTTGCAGGATTTGGATTTGGCTCACTTTTATTATTGTCTTTAGCGGTATTTGTATCCGTCTGACTCGGAACTGGTTTACTGATATCGTTGATATGCTCTAATGCCAATGACTCCTTAGGATTAATCTGAAGCGATCGCTGAAAGCTAACTTTTGCCATTTGCGGCTGATTGATATTTTTATAAACCACACCGAGCATGGCATGACATTTACTATTGTTCTTATCCAGTTGGAGAATCGCGCGCAAATCCTTGAGAGCTGATTTCCAATCGCCCTGATTTATATAGATTTCACAAATTTTCAAGCGATCGCCAATAGCTCCCGCATCACGCTCCTCAATTCTGGTTTGAATTATAGTTTCATCGGGATCGGGTTTACGATTACTAGGAGGCTGATAAATAGAGTATTGAGGAGGAGGAGATGCGTAATTAGTTTTTTGGGGTGGAGTAGGATAGTTTGCTGAATAAGGTTGAGGGCTTTTGGTGGGTGACATGGGCATAAGGACGGGTGGCATGTTTTCTGCGCCATATTGGTAGCCTTCTTTATAGAGAATGTAAACCAGATTTAGTTCACTGATTTGGGCTGTATATTCCAGAATAGTTTTGATCGACTGATACTGCACGTTCGCGATCGCGGCAACTGAGCGCTCGTACAGACCAGCATTAGGAGTCATCATCAACTCACAGGCGATCTTAGAATGAATTGGCACATTGCGCGATTTTTGCATTAAACGCTTAGCAAGCAGCTTAAATATCCCTTGATAAGCTCTATGCTCTTCCTCTCTCATCAGCACGTTATAGGCTGGGTTAACCAGTTTTGCTAGATATAGCGTGGCGATTTCTTTTTCTTCATCTGAAAAGCCATAAACATCAGGGTGCAATATACGCGCAATGCTCAAATAAACATGACGAATGTAAAAGGGGCTGCTGGTGATTGGTAAGCCCAAGGCAGCGTAGTAGTCATGATTGAACCGACTAATACCTCGATCAATACGGATAAACTGGAGTTTTAACTCCTTGGGCTGGTTCATGTTAGTTCGCTTTGCCCATATCAGGTGATGGTGGCGATCAAATTTATCTAAATAGTTATATCAATTATCAAAAGTATGACTATATTCTCGATAATTAAAAAACAAAACCCCCACTGGTTTCGTTTTTTAAAATGGCAATATAATTTTAAAAATTGGTATTATACCAACAAAATCAAAAAAATAGAGTTGATGCATTATATATTCTCTATTTTAATCATTTAATAAACGATCTTTCTTTCTGCTTTTTCTTTTCTAGAAGCTAGAGGTGGCATAGAGTTACGGGGCTTCGCCCCGTAACTCTATGTTGGGTTTTGATCTTGACCAAACGTGACGAAAGCTATAAAAAACAAAAGATGAATCGCGTCGCGATTCACCTTTTGTTTCTATTAAAATCCATAACATCTATCTATTCTATTTTTTAGGTTTTCAGCGCCGTAAGCGCTGAAAACCTAAAGCTGTACAACGTCAGTTAATAGTGCAAAGGCAATACAGCCAATGGTAATAGAGAAAACCCAATCCAAAATAGCGATCGCCAAGAAAATTGAGGCAAAGGTTCAGGTTCGGCTAATAAAAAGTTAACCCGCTCTTCTAAGCGATCGCTAGTATTTGTCGCTCCAAAAGCCGCCGCAAAAGTTTGGGTTGGATGTATATTGCTACTGACCATCGCCAGTAATGACTCCGCTAGTAACAAACCATCTGCATATTGCGCAGCCCAACGATCAGCACGAAGTTCGCGCAATAGCAGCAACTCTTCCCATAAGGCTTGAGTATTTGGGAGCCAAGGCATCACTTGGCGGAGCGCCCCGAGCCAGAAAAACCAAAATGTATCGCGGTAGTGAGCATGAGCGCGTTCATGCAACAACACGGCTTCCAGATGATCGGCATCAAGGCTATCGAGCAACCCTTGGCTGACATAAAGATGCGATCGCCAAAAACCAATTTGAGCAGCAAATAGCATTGGCATATTTAGTAGTCGCATCGATTGCTTAACTGGGTTGACATCCAGAGAATCGCCAACAAGAGCTTGCAATTTTTGTAAAGACTGCCAGCCATTCAAGGCAAGTTGCCCAACGCGAAAAATGCTGTAAATCAAAAATATTAAAGCGATCGCATAGCTCAGCCGTCCTGCCTGTAAGCCGATCATTTGCCCTTCAGATCCCATGCAGAGCACTGCGATCGCGGTCATGATTACTAATAGTGGCGGCAAGGCAAAGCATACAAGCGCCTTCTGCCAACGCATCTGCCAACCCCTAGGGAGGGCAACGTTGTCACCATTTTGCCAACCATATCGCAATCCCCAAGCTAGGCAAAGTGAGCCAAATATCATCACAAAATGTATGGAGAAAAAGGGCATGGACTTAACCTTCCTGTGATTGTTCTCGCGATTGACGTATATTTTGGAGACGGACAGCGATCGCTTCAAGCTTGTCCATACTGGCATGATCAAGATCATTTGCAAAAGCGGCAACAATATCCGCATCACCCACTTCTAAAAAGCGATTGAGTTGATGATACGCCTCTAATGCTTGTGCTTCTTCACGAGAAATTTTTGCTTGCCAATAGAGCGCACGACCCTCTTTTTCGCAATGAATCCAGCCCTTTTGCTCTAGTCGCCGCAATACAGTCATCACTGAGCCATAGGCTAATTCGCGATCGGGATCAGACAAGATGCGTTCGTGAATTTCCGTCGCACCTAACCTTGTGCTATCCCAAATAATATTTAGGATTTCCGACTCTAACGGGCCTAGCGATAATTGTTTCGGTCGATATTTCGGTAACGGGGTCATAGTCAAGCCATATCATTTGGTATCACTATAGCGTTTTATTGAGATCAAAGCTTTGCTAGCAAAGCTTTGATCTCAATAAAACCCATGTTTTGACAACACAGCAAGTTGATCGCTAGCTCTGGAGCCGATCGCACAATTCGCCTATGGAATGCCGAAACTGGAGTGGCAGTCTCGACGGCAAAGTGAAAATCTGGAAATTAGCGAACTGATAAACATGAGTTAGCGCACCTCGCTGTCTCATGCTTTTGGGGTTTTGAACTGTTAAAATGCAGATAGCAGTTACGACAGCAACTATGTAAGACTAATGACATTAACCTATGAAAAGACCTTAGCAGATCGGGTCAGAGCAGATTTTGAGATTTTGGATCAAGAGGTCAATGGCAAGCCACTAATTTATTTTGATAATGCCGCCAGTTCCCAGAAGCCAAAATCGGTGCTTGCAGCTTGGAAATATTATTACGAGCATGACAACGCCAATGTGCATCGTGGCGCTCATACTCTCAGTGCTAGAGCTACTGACGCTTATGAGGGTGCGCGTGACAAAATCGCTAAATTTGTCAATGCTAAGTCATCACAGGAAATCATTTATACCCGCAATGCCAGTGAAGCGATTAATCTCGTTGCCTATACTTGGGGATGGGCAAACCTGAAAGCAGGGGATGAAGTAATTCTCTCAGTTATGGAGCACCATAGTAACATCGTGCCTTGGCAGTTGATTGCTCAGCGTACAGGCGCAGTTCTCAAATTTCTAGAGCCAACAATCTTAGGAGAATTGAGCTTAGAGCAGTTTAAATCTTTGCTCAACCCTAAAACCAAACTGGTGTCAATTGTCCATGTCTCCAATACTCTTGGCTGTGTGAATCCAGTAGAGGAAATGATTCCATTGGCTCATGCTCAAGGAGCGAAGGTATTGCTAGATGCTTGCCAGAGTGTGCCACATATGCCCATTGATGTTCAGGCTCTTGATTGCGATTGGTTAGTCGCTTCTGGACATAAGATGTGTGCGCCGACGGGAATTGGATTTCTCTATGGTAAGCGTGACCTATTACTAGAAATGCCTCCATTTATGGGCGGCGGCGAAATGATTGCGGATGTCTTTCTCGATCATTCCACTTATGCGGGCTTACCCCACAAATTTGAAGCAGGAACTCCTGCGATTGGTGAGGCAATCGCTCTCGGTGCAGCGGTGGATTACTTAACTGCGATCGGCATGGATAAAATCCATGATTATGAACAGGAATTAATTGAATATTTGATGGATTATCTCGACGATATTCCTGACATCAAAGTTTATGGGCCAAGACATCACCGCGCAGGTTTGGCATCCTTCACGATCGCCCATGGAATTCATGCCAATGATCTATCAGCAATGCTCGATCAAGATGGTATCGCGATTCGTTCAGGACACCATTGCACTCAGCCATTACATCACTTTTTAGGAATTAGCGGCACTGCAAGAGCCAGTGTCTATTTCTATAATACCAAAGCCGAAATCGATACCTTTGTTGCTTCCCTAAAAGAGGCGATCGCCTTTTTCAAGAATGTGATGGCATAGACCTATGGCAAGAATCATTCTATTAGGCGCATCAGGTTCAGGACGTACTACTCAAGCTTTGCATCTACAATCTTTGCTCCATGTTCCTGTAATCTCAACCAGCGAAATTTTGCGTTTGGAGATGGCAACAGCAACAGATTTAGGTATGGAAGTAAAAAAATTCATCGATGCTGGTGAATTTGTGCCTGACATGCTGATGATTGAGCTGATGCGATTGCGGCTTCAGATGGAAGATGCTCAACAAGGATGGATTTTAGAAGGTTATCCCCGTACTTCTTTTCAAGCCGAGGAGCTAGATTTTCTATTGGAAGAGTTGGGCTGTCCTCTTGACCATGCAATTTATTTACAAGCCTCTGAAGAGACATTGATGCAGCGATCGCGATCTCGTGGTGGCTCCGATGACTCGATTGAGATAATTCAAAAACGAATTGAGCAATTTTTAGATCTGACTATTCCTTTATTAGAATATTACGGCTACAAACAGAAATTACTAACTATCGATAGTGAGTTAGATGTAGCCACGGTCAGTGCTCACTTAGAGCGTGGCATAAACTTAAACTTATAGGATTGTGCCTCACAGGGGCATAATCCTATAAGTTTGAGAAATTTATTTTGAATACTTAACACAACAGAATTCATGAGCCTTAGTCCAAATTCGGAAAGAGCCTATTGGTTAGCATGGTCACAAATACGTGGTATTGGACCAGTATTAATTAAACGACTGTATCAAGCATTTGGCTCTATGTCTGAGGCATGGAATTCTTTGCCAATTGATTTGCAGACAATCGAAGGTATTGGTGGTCAGACCCTCGAATCAATTCGTCAAGCGCAGCGCGAAGTAGAACCTGTGGCTCTATTAGCAGTACATGAGCATGACAATCTTAACTTCTGGACTCCCAGCGATCGTGAATATCCGCAGTTACTTTGGGAGATTCCCGATCCACCACCAATTTTGTATTATCGAGGACATCTGACTCATTGGAATGAGCGGAACACCGTTGCGATCGTGGGGACGCGCAACGCTACACCCTATGGAAGACGCTGGACAAAGAAATTAGTCTCGGCTTTAGCGAACCGTGGGTTTACGATCATCTCTGGGATGGCAGAAGGTATCGACGGTGAAGCACACAAAGCTTGCTTAGAAGTTGGTGGTCAAACTGTTGCTGTAGTGGGGACAGGAGTCGATCGCATTTATCCGTACAAACACAAGTCACTGTACGAGCAGATTGTATCTTCAGGTTTAGTGGTGAGTGAATATCCCCAAGGGACTCCACCTGACAAAACTCATTTTCCCGCCCGTAATCGAATTATTGCAGGACTTAGCCGTGTGACATTAGTAATGGAAGCACCAGAGCGATCGGGAGCCTTAATCACTGCCTATCAGGCAAATGAATACGGGCGCGATGTCTATGCCTTGCCAAATTCCCTCGAAGTGAGTGAGGCAAAGGGTTGTTTGAAATTATTGGGCAAAGGTGCACAGGCGATTTTAGGTGTGGATGAGCTGTTAGAATCTTTGGGAATGTTGCCAAATTTAGATAAGCCAGTACCTGCAATCGCTATTTCGGAATTGCCAGTCTTGCAACAAAATATTCTCCAAGCGATTGGGTTTGGCGATCCCGTCAGCTTAGATTGGATTGTAGAACAAACAAAAGCACCTTCGGGTGAGGTTCTAGGATCTTTAACGCATTTGGAACTTGTGGGTGCGATCGCGCCATATCCTGGAATGCGATATCAACGATTAGTGTAATCCCAAAGAAATTGTTGAAAGTGCTGCTTAGCAGCACTTTCAACAATTTCTTTGGGTTGCCTGTCATCTCGTTACGCTATATAGGGCTTGCTGAGAAGGGCGGAAACAGTTGATATTAATGGGTTTCAAGGATGATAAAAACTGATAAAATGCAAGGAAAAAGCATAAAAACAAGAAAAAGCCTTGCAGCAATAAAATTTTATGTGCCGACGTTCCGCCAAAGGACAACCCCAAGGGCAAAAGTTACGCAAATCAATTCGGCAACAATTGGGATATGTACGTCGCAATCTCGGTCATATTGATTCTTTGGTATTCGCAGGTGCATTACTGACAGAGTTGAGAAAGCATCTTTATCGGAGTTTGTTGGTGGTCAGTGAAGTATTTCGACAACAACAATATATACCTGCGCTTTTTGTGGAGAGAGACTAATACGACATTTGTTGATTTTAGTGGAGGAATGCAACAGTCTTATGTAGAAGATTGTCAGGTTTGCTGTCAGCCAAACATTTTGTATATTCAAATTGATGAAGACACCCTAGATATCGAAATTAATAGCGAATCAGAAAGTTAAGACGGACATAAAGCCCCAAACACAGTGGCGGCGGCGACGATTTGCGCCGCCGCCACTGTGTTTGGGGCTTTGAAGAGATCCCCCTCAAGCCCCCTTAAAAATGGGGAAGAATTTAAATTCTTCCCCATTTTTTAAGCTGCCTTGTACATACATCTCAGTTTGTCAGTGAAATCAAAGAAATTACCCCATCCTAACCCTCCCCTTGCAAAGGGGGGGAACAAGATTTCTGGTCTTCCCCCTTTGCAAGGGGGAGTTAGAGGGGGGTAAAAACAGAAATTTACGCTAGATAGGTACTTCTCAAACACGCTCTAAAGGGGGTAAGTCCGAATTGTGTGTAAACGGTAGCCATTTTCAATCAGGATTGAGGGAGATCTAGACAATTCTTAAACGGTTTCTTCGCTCTAACTATTCTAAAATAAGTAGACTAATATTCAATTGACTCCTTGAAAATGGCTAAAAGCAAGCGTTCCAACTTCCGCATAGCAACCCAGCCACCTATCGCCAAAGAATCTCTCACGGCTCCAAACCATGAGCAAGATGAACTATGGAGACAAAGACAATGGGTGAAGTTGTTTGCTGAGGTTACGCTTAAAATCCGCCAGTCATTGCAGTTCAAGGAAATCCTCCGCGCCACCGTAACAGAAGTACAGCGCATTTTGCAAGCCGATCGCGTCTTGGTTTATCAAGTTTTACCCAACGGCACAGGACGAGCCATAAGCGAAGCCGTTCTACCCAATTTTCCTACAATTCTCGATTTAGAGTTTCCTGAAGAAGTATTCCCGACTGATTATCAAGAACTATATGCTAAGGGACGGGTAAGGGCGATCGCAGATGTACATGATCCAAAGGCAGGGTTATCGGAATGCTTAATCGAGTTTATCAATCAGTTTCATAT
Organism: Pseudanabaena sp. M085S1SP2A07QC; assembly: GCA_020404895.1. Lineage (GTDB taxonomy): Bacteria > Cyanobacteriota > Cyanobacteriia > Pseudanabaenales > Pseudanabaenaceae > Pseudanabaena. The sequence goes on from JADBWK010000035.1 coordinate 76,919, forward strand.
CAAAGCAAAACTGATTGTGCCGATTCTGCAAAATCTGAATTCCCATCAACAAAATGAAGCGATCGCACCCAACCAGTTATGGGGATTAGTGATTGCTCACCATTGCGATCGCCCTCACTATTGGGCTGACTTTGAACTGGAGCTAATGCAACAACTTGCAGATCAGATCAGCATTGCCTTAGCTCAAGCGCAGTTGTTAGAACATTTAGAAGAAATAGTCGAGGTTCGCACTGCCGAACTGCAAGAAGTCAATCGTAGTCTTCAGCAGGAAATCAATGATCGGATGCAAGCTGAAGCCGCATTAAGACGCAGCGAAGAGCAGTTGCGACTGATCACCAATGCTCTACCAGTGCTAATTGCCTATGTCGATGGACATCAGCGCTATCGATTTAATAATAAAGCCTATGAAGACTGGCTAGGACAATCACCAGCCGATATTTATGGCCGCAAGATCAAAACCGTTTGGGGTATCGAATGCTATGAACGCATGAAAGTTTATGTAAAGTTAGCTCTAATGGGTCAGGCAATTACCTACGAAAATGAAATCACTTTAAAAGATGGTCTTCCCTGTTCAGTCAATGTTACCTATATTCCCCATCTGGATGAACAGAAAAAAGTCATCGGGTTCTTTGCTCTGACGAGTGACATTAGCGATCGCAAAGCGATCGAGCGCATGAAAGATGAATTTATAGCCGTGGTCAGCCATGAATTACGCACACCCTTAACATCCCTGCATAGCGCTTTAAAAATTTTGGCGACGGGACGCTTAGGAAGTCTGTCCAAGGATGGCAAGCAAATGCTAGAAATCGCTGATGACAATACAGAGCGCTTGGTACGTTTAGTCAATAATGTCCTTGATTTACAGCGGATTGAGTCAGGGGATGTCAGAATGGAAAAGCAGGTCTGCAATGTCGCAGCTTTAATGATCCAAGCAACAGAGTCTATGCAACCAATGGCTCAACAGCATGGGGTAGTTTTAGCAGTTAAGCCAATTGACATCGAGATTTTAGTTGATTCAGATTACATTGTGCAAGCTCTCACAAATCTCCTCAGTAATGCGATCAAGTTCTCAACAACTGATGGTACGGTTTGGCTAACCGCAGAGGGCAAAGCGAATACAGAAGTACTATTCTCAGTACGCGATCAAGGTCAGGGCATTCCATCGGATAAGCTAGAAAGCATTTTTGAAAGATTTCAGCAAGTTGATTCTTCTGATTCAAGGCGTAAGGGCGGAACAGGGCTAGGGCTAACCATCTGCCGCAAGATCATCGAACAACATGAGGGCAAAATCTGGGCAGAAAGTACTCTCGGTGAAGGTAGTACTTTCTCGTTTACGTTACCGTTGTTGACAGTATAGCTGATACCAAAACACAAAGGCTCAATAGGTGTTTCGGGGAGGTAAAGAAAGAAGAGAGTGTAACAAACCACTTAGCAAAGCTTGCCCCCTCCTCTTAGCATTATGAACAAACTCAAAGAAGCCCAGATATAAAGGTAACTTTTCTTGAGATATACCACGATGAGGTCGTAGCCAAGACCGCAAAAGTGACCAAAAGCCTTCCATGGTATTGACATGAACTTCACAGAAACCATCACCATCTTCATCTCTTGCATATTCTCCTGCACCATGACAAACCGTTTTGTGGGCATAGCCCCAATCTTCTAGAGAATTGTAAATTGCATATTCATCGGTGTAAACCATAGTGCCAGCAGTAATCGTTGCTTTAATCAGTGGTTCAATAGTCCGTTGTTTCACGTTTTCTAACATACGAATTACGACTTCACCACCGCGCTGAATCATCCCAAAGATGGGTGGTTTTTCTTTTTCAAGTGTCCCCCGCCCCCCCCTTGAGGCGATTACGCCTTCCTTTTCGCCTTTTTTTACTTCTTCGGGGTTGCCCTTGTGTCCTGCCGTTACATAATAAAAGCGGCGGTGCATCGCACTGCCACTTTTATTTGGTGTTTTGATTTGTCCTAGAGATCGCTTTTATGCCAAAACACCAAATTTTACAATTTTGGTATGATTGGTTTCAGTATTTAGTCAATATGGGAGCACCATGCAATACACTGAAAACGTTTGGGATAAAGACGCTCTAAAAAATCCAGAGACAGAATATCAGCAGCTATTGGGTTTATTAAGAACCAAGAAAGATTATGAAATGCTGTTTGTACGTTGTTCGTCTTCTGAAGGCGAACAAATTATCAAAAGGACAAGAGCAGATGCCGCGAATCGAGAAATTCGTGTGTTAAGGCTTGATCGTCCGATCTCCGATTTTTATGAAATGTTAGTTGATGAAGCAGATTTACACGAAGCAAATATACTATTTATCACAGGCATAGAAGAGTTCTTAGAAAATAAACTCATCGATATAGAGGATCATGATTTAGGCGAAAAATTGACCCATATTCCCCGTCCACTAGCCCACCTGATCCTGCTGCAATCTAAACTCAAAGAGAGTTTCCCGATCTGTTTTGTATTTTTACTACCATTATTTGCACTCAAGTTTTTCATTGACAGCTACCCCGAATTCTTTAACGACAACGTTGAGGTATTTGAGTTTCCCACTGACACGGAGTTGATACGACAAGAGACTTTTCACTGGGGCAGTGGCGATCGCTATGAAGCTTATGCTCATATTAGTGAAGAAGAACGCGATCGCAAATATGAAGATCTACAAAAACTCATCTCGGCTCAGCCATTAATTTCGGAGCGGCGCATTGAGTTATTGCTAGAGCAAGGGGGATTATTGGTAGCTGGCAACCGTTGTCAAGAAGCGATCGCCAATTGTGATCTAGCTTTACAGATTCGTGCCGATAACCATTTGGCTTGGTATAACCGCGCTGTAGCTCTAGACCTATCCAGTCATCATGAAGAGGCTGTGCAAAATTATCGTCAAGCGATCGCTTATAAAGAAGACTTCTATGCAGCGTGGCATAATCTTGGTACGTCATTAAGCATGTTAGGACGCTATGAAGAAGCGATCAATAGTTACAACCTCGCCCTCAAACTCAAACCTGATTATTATTATTCCTACGGTGGCAAAGGCTTAGTGTACAGTGTGCTTGAAAAATATGAAGAAGCGATCGAGCATTGTGAAAAAGCCCTAGCCATTAGACCTGACTATGTTCAGGGTTGGTTTAGCCGCGCCTATGCCCTTGAAAGCCTTGGCAAATATGCGGAGGCAGTAGCAAGTTATGATCGCGCTTTAGAATACAAACCTCTCGATCATCAAATTTGGTATAGCCGAGCCAAAGCTCTTGAGCAGTGGGGAAATTACACTGAAGCGATCGCTAGTTATGATCAAGCTTTAGAAATACGTCCTGATGACTATTACGCTTGGAACAATCGCGGGCTTGCTCTAAGCAAGCTAGAACTTTATGAAGAGGCGATCGCTAGTCATGATCGAGGATTAGAGATCAATCCTGATGATCATTTTGCTTGGTATAGTCGTGGCAATGCCCTCAGCGGTTTAGGAATGCTCGAAGAAGCGATCGCTGCATACGATCAAGCAATCCAGCTATCGCCACAAGAAACACAAGTTTGGCAAAATCGTAAAATGACCTTGAGAAGACTTGGTTTTGAGTAAAGCATAGGAATGCAACAGAACAGAAAGCCCATGACCACACCACCGATCAATCACCCCCCCATTAATGTGGATACTGTGTCAACAGGATTTATTCCTACGCCAACACATCGTTGTGAAAGCAAAGGCTTTAGAATACCTCTAAGCTTATTGATCACCGTACCATTTTTGTTAAATACCTTTGGTATTGTGGGTTTAATTGGTTGGTTATCCTTTCGTAATGGGCATCACGCAGTTACTCTGCTCGCTAATCAGTTCCATCGCAAAGTTACCGAGCAAGTTCAAGATCGCTTGCACTCTTATTTAGAACTTCCCTATACCCTAAATCAACTTAATGCTAATAGTATTGAATTAGGTCAAATAGAGCCAAATGATGAGATCAGAGTTCAAGCTCACTTTTGGAAACAACTACAAAATTTTCCTCGGATTAGCAATATTTATTTTGCTACTACTTCTGGCAAATATTGGGGAGTAAGACGCATCAAGGATCGATTTGCGATCGAGAATACTAACTCGACTTTTATGACCGACAATTTTGGACGGCCGCAAACATTATTGATGGCAAAAAACAGCTTTAATTTAACTGAGCGTCCTTGGTATCAAACTGTAGTTGAGACCAGACAGAGTATTTGGACTGAAGTATATACGGATTCGATGACCGAAGAGCCTGCCATCACCTCGATTAGACCCGTTTATCAAGAGAATGGTGAACTGCAAGGAGTTCTGGGAATATCAATGCTCTTGGGTGACATCAATCAATTTTTGCAGAACACAAAAGTTAGCGCAAATGGACAAACATTAATTATTGAGCCTTCTGGTAAATTAGTCGCTACATCTAATTTAAACGTAGAAATTTCATCTCAGGGCAATAAATCAGAGCGTATTTTCGCAACCCAAAGTCAAGACAAATTAACTCGAAAAGTTGCGGAACAGCTAGAATTAATGCCTGCAACTAACGACAATGAGATTCGGCGATTCGATTTTGAGGGTGAATCATATGCTCTTCAAGTTGGGAAATTACAAAATGATTCTGGATTAAGCGGATTGAATTGGCGTATTGTTGTTGCTGTACCTGCATCAGACTTTATGTCGCAGATTAAAGAAAATTCAGTATCAACAGTGATGCTATGTCTGATCGCCCTCGGCTTAAATGCAATTTTGGGTATCATTGCCGCCCGTCGTATCAGTCGTCCTATTACTCAACTTAGCCAAGCAAGCCAATCGATCGCAAATGGCAATCTCGATCAAAAGGTGGAGTATGACTGCGTAATTAAAGAATTAGTGATTTTGGCGAATTCCTTTAATCAGATGAGTCGCCAGATGAAGAGATCGCATACGCGATTGGAGGAGTATTCGCAGCTTTTGGTGCAAAAAGTAGATGAACGTACTTATGCATTACAACAGGAAATTCTCGAACATGAATTCACGGAAGCAGCCTTACGAGAATCGGAAGAAAAATTTGCTAAAGCCTTTCGTTCTAGCCCTGATGGGATGGCTTTGCTATCCAATGACACCTATAAACATATTGATGTCAATAATAAATGGACAGAAATTACGGGCTATACGCGTGAAGAAGCGATCGGAGCTGCTCCTTCAGATTTAAATCTATGGGTTGATTTAAATGAACGTGATCGCATGTTAGAAATTTTAGGAGTTGAAGGGAGAGTATTTAATTATGAAGCAAACTTTGTTACTAAGGAAGGGAAAAAATTTACAGGGTTAATCTCTTCCGAAACAATTGAATTTGGCGGTAATGTTTTTGCAATCTATGCAGTCAAAGATATTAGCGATCGCAAAATCATCGAAGAGAACATTAAAGAGAGTGAAAAGAAATATCGCGATTTGGTGGAATCAGCAAACTGTATCATTCTTCGATGGGACACCCAAGGTCGAATTTGTTTCTTGAATGATTATGGATTGAGGTTTTTTGGCTATCAATTAGAAGATATTATTGGCTCCTATATATTAGATACATTTGTCTCATCGAAAGATGTATCGGGAGAAGATCTGCGCAACATGATTGCCGAAATATGCTGCACTCCTGAAAAATATCAACTTAATGAGAATGAGAATATCTGCAAAGATGGACGGCGTGTCTGGGTGACTTGGTCAAACAAGCCAATTTATGATGATAAAGGAAAGTTAATTGAAATTCTATCAGTCGGAACAGATATCACCGATCGCAAACAGGCTGAAAAAGAATTACAATCTGCGAAGGAAGTTGCTGATACGGCAAACCGCGCCAAGAGTGAATTCCTTGCGAATATGAGCCATGAGTTGCGCACTCCTTTAAATGGCATCCTTGGTTATGCTCAAATCCTCAAGCGCGGTTACGACCCCGACAAGCATAAAGCAGGGTTAGAAGTCATTCAGCGTAGTGGCGAACATTTACTGACTCTACTCAATGATATTCTTGATCTTTCTAAAATTGAAGCTAAAAAGCTGGAACTCAATCCCAGTGTATTTGATTTTCCCAAGTTGTTGCAAAGTATTACAGATATTTTCCAATTGCAAGTACGTGCTAAGGATGTTGAGTTAATCTATCAACCTCTGACCACATTACCAACAACTATGTATGGTGATGAAAAACGTCTGCGCCAAGTTCTGATTAATTTATTTGGGAATGCTGTGAAGTTTACCGATCGCGGCAGTGTATCTCTGACCGTCAGTGTTCATCCCTGTGAACCTAACCATAATTACAAAGTTCGGTTTGAAATTGCTGATACTGGCGTAGGCATCGATCCTGATAAATTAGAAGAGATATTTTTACCGTTTCAGCAAGCAGGTGATCGCGCTCGGCGCTACTCTGGAACTGGTTTAGGTTTGCCGATCTGTCAAAAGATTGTAGAAATGATGGGAGGAAAACTGCATGTGGAGAGTAAATTAAATGAAGGCAGTACTTTCTGGTTTGAAATTGAGTTAACTGAAGTTCCTAATCATATTCAACCAATATTAATTGATAGCCGGACGATCACAGGTTACTTGGGAGATCGACGCAAAATTTTGGTTGTTGATGACAAGACCGAAAATCGCATGGTATTGAATGATTTACTCACGCCACTTGGTTTCATTGTTGCGGAAGCGATCGATGGCTATGATTGTCTCACTCAAGCCCAGAGTTTTGAGCCAGATTTGATTTTACTAGATATGGTAATGCCTCAACTGGATGGACATGAAACAACAAAGCGGCTGCGTCAGTTACCGATGTTCGAGAAAACGGCGATCGTCATGGTCTCTGCAAGTGCCTTCAATCAAGATCGCAGTCTGAGCATCGCCGTAGGATGTAATGATTTCATTGCGAAGCCGATTGATCCTGATACTTTGTTTTATACAATGCGATCGCTACTCAATCTAGATTGGGAATACGAGAATCTCAATTCTGATGATACTGATATAAGTATGGGTAATGCCAAGATAGATGCGATCGCGCAGCCGATGATTGTGCCACCAAACCTTACGGTCGAGAGATTGCTACAACTTGCGCGGATGGGAGATATTATTGCGATTCAAGATGAGGTCATACTTCTACAAGAAACTGATTCCACCTTTAGCCCTTTTGCAAATCAGGTACTGGACTATGCCCGTGAGTTTCAAATCAAACGGATTCGCGAATTTTTAGAGCTACAAATCCATAATTAGCATCAGAAGGATGGGGGGCGTGAAGCGCCGTTCGTCCTTCTGGTACTAATTGGGATGATGTATGGCAATGACTAAAAAGTAGCAGTTACTACGGTTTACAATTTAGCTTATAATTGTAACAATACTTAAAGCTGAGAAATCACTTCAAACTTTAACAGGTTAAAAAACAATGGCATTTGAACTCCCATCTTTACCTTACGCCCAAGATGCTCTCGCAGCTTCGGGTATGTCTGCTGAGACCCTATCATTTCATTACGGCAAACACCATGCCGCTTATGTAACCAACCTCAACAACCTGATTAAAGATACCGATCTTGCTGACAAAACCTTAGAAGAAGTCATCAAGATTAGCTACAAAGAAGGCAAAGCTGGAATCTTCAATAACGCTGCTCAAGTTTGGAACCACACTTTCTACTGGAATGGCATTAAGCCTGCTGGTGGTGGTGCTCCTACTGGTGCTTTGTTGGAGGCAATTGATGCTAGCTTTGGTAGCTTGGATAACTTTAAGACCGAATTTAAAAATGCTGGTGCTACTCAATTTGGTAGTGGCTGGGCATGGTTGGTTGCTGAAGGCGGTAAGCTGAAAATCACCAAAACTCCTAATGCTGAAAATCCTTTGATCCATGAAGGTCAAGTTCCTTTGTTGACGATGGATGTTTGGGAACATGCTTACTATTTGGACTTCCAAAATAGCCGTCCTAACTTCATGGCTAACTTTGTCGAAAAACTAATCAACTGGGATTTCGTAGCTGCTAATTTCGCGGCTGTCTAGTTCTAAAAAGTGCATAGCACTTTTTAATTGTAAAAGAGAAGCTTCGCATTGCGAGGCTTCTCTTTTCTTTGATACCAAAACACAAAATGGCGTAGCCATTTTGTGTTTTTAAAACCCTTACAGGGTTTGTTTTTTAATTCACAGAAGTGTTGCCATACTTTTGTGAATTGGTATTAACAGTCCAGTGCCTTGGGCGATCGCCTTTTGCCATCATCAAGCGCGATCGCAAATAGAGCCTTGTAGATAAAACTGCGATCGCTCAATTCTGCTACTCATAATGACTTTTACAGCCAGCAATTAGAATCTCTGTATCAGTGACTTGATAGACGAGACGATGTTCATCACTAATGCGTCTTGACCAAAATCCACTGAGTCCATATTTTAGCGGTTCAGGTTTACCGATACCTGAAAAAGGAGTTCGCTCAATATCTTTGATAAGTTCTACAATTTTGTTGTATAGCAACGTAAGAGATAGATAGGACAATTCAAAAACCAAATAAATGAAGGCAGAGCAAAGCTCCGCCTTCATTTATTTGGTTTTTATGTCCTAAGCAAAACTTTCATTGCTATAAATTTTGCGATCCATTTTTGCCCATTCGTTATAGTCCTCAAAGGCTTCTGCTTCAAAGAGGATTCGTCTTCTCATGAGATATTATCCCAATTAAGTTCTACGAGATTGTTACGGTTTTGAATGTTTTCTACCGCAGTTAGTAATCTCTTTCTATTGGCAGGATTTTGCAACAGAAAAGCGGTTTCATCACTTTCATATACAACAATCTCAATTTCTTTATTTTGGAAAGCAGCTTTTAAGCTCTCTAGAAAACTGTTGTCAAGTTCATTAGCATTCAACCGATAACTGACTTGCATTTTTTGTAACGCCTGATAGCTTGTAATATATTTAACATAATATAAGATTTCTCAAGGTTTGACAGCGATCGCCTATCCAATCGCTCATAATCAGCGATCGCAATTTGCCATCATCAAGCGCGATCGCCTTGATAAATGATAGAATTATCCGAAGGTTTCAGTAGATATCATGGATGATCGCGATCGCACAAATATTCAAGTATTTCTAGCTAAATGGCAAGGCTCACAGGGAAATGAGCGGGCTAATTATCAGACTTTTTTTGATGATTTGTGTGTGGCGTTGGGGGTGGAGCGTCCGATTCCGAAGGGGACGGTGCAGGGCGATCCTTACTGTTTTGACAAGGAGATTAAGGTTTTTAATAAGGAGGGTATCAAGACTAATTTTGTGGATTTCCATAGGGAAGGACATTTCATTATTGAGGCAAAGCAGGGGAGTGATAAGACTAAGCAAAGTGCGCCAAAACGTGGCACTGATGGCTATTTGCGGATGATGGAGAAGGCTTTTTATCAGGCTTTGAGCTATACGCCGTTTTTAAATAGTAAGCCGCCGTTTTTGATGACTTGCGATATTGGTTCGCATTTTGAGCTATGGATGAGCTTTAGTGGCAACTATGGCGGCTATGGGGCGAGAGAAGTAATTGAGATTGAGCGCCTATTAGAGGAGAAGGTTTTCGATCGCTTTGTGGCGATTTTTAGCGATCCGCATAGTCTGAATCCTGAGAAGTATCGGGCGCGGGTGACGCGAGAGGTGGCGGGGACTTTGGCGAAGTTGGCGAAGTGGCTAGAGGAGCAGGGCAAGGAACCGCAGGAGGTGGCGAATTTTTTGATGCGCTGCATTTTTACGATGTTTGCGGAGGATGTGCGGTTGTTGCAGGGGGAGATTTTTACGAGGGCGTTACAGGAGCGTTGGATTCCTGAACCGAGCCGATTTAAGGCTGAGATTGAGGATCTGTGGAAGGTGATGAATACGGGTGGGAAGTTCAATTTTGATGCGATTCCACAGTTTAATGGCAGTTTCTTTGCGAATGCGATCGCTTTTGATTTGCCGAGGGAGCAGCTAGAGGTGTTGTCTGAGGCGGCGCAAAAGGATTGGCGCGAGGTGGAGCCTGCGATTTTTGGGACTTTGTTGGAACGGGCTTTAGAGAAGAAGGAGCGCAGTCGGTTGGGGGCGCATTATACGCCGCGATCGTATGTGGAGAGGTTGGTGCGTCCTGTGGTGATGGAACCTTTGCGGAAAGAGTGGGAATTAACTGAATGGGTAGTGCATGGAATTTTAGCGCTGAAGGATGGACAGGAGGAACCAACAGAACTGCAAAGGAATAAAGCAAAAGCAGAGATTTTGGCTTTTTTAGAACGTTTGAAACAAATCAAAATTCTTGATCCTGCTTGTGGTTCAGGGAATTTTTTGTATGTAACTTTGGATTTGCTGAAGACTTTGGAGCAGGAGGTTTTAAACCGTTTGGAGATGTTGACGGGTGTTTCGCAGTTACGGCTAGATTTTGATCAGGTGAATCCTTCGCAGTTTTTAGGGATTGAGATTAATCCAAGGGCGGCGGCGATCGCAGAATTAGTGATCTGGATTGGTTATTTGCAGTGGCATTTTAAGCGTTATGGCACTACGCCGCCGACTAATCCAATTTTGAAGGATTTCCATAATATTGAGTTTCGAGATGCGGTGTTGGCTTACGATGGGCGGGAGCTTGATGTGGATGCGAAGACGGGTAAGGTGCGGAGTCGTTGGGGTGGGCGGACGATGAGGCATCCTGTGACGGGTGAGGATGTGCCTGATCCGTCGGATCAGGTTCCCATCTATCGCTACATTAATCCGCGTCCTGCGGTGTGGCAAGAGGCTGATTACATAATTTCTAATCCTCCATTTATTGGGAATGGTCGAATGAGGGATAGATTAGGTGATGGATATACAGAGACACTACGCAAAGTTTATAAAGATGTTCCTGATACTGTTGATTTTGTTATGTACTGGTGGCATAAAGCATCAGAACTAGTAAGAGTATCTCAAGTAATTAGTTTTGGTTTTATTACAACGAATAGTATTCATCAAATTAGATTGCGTAATGTAATTGAATTTCATCTTAATCAAAAAAATCCAATTAGACTAAATTTGGCTATTCCCGATCATCCTTGGACTGATGAAGGGGCAGACGTAAGAATCGCAATGACTGGAGCAGAGCTAGATAATTCAAAAAAGCTAGTTAAAAATTCTTATCTAGGAATAGTTGTTTCTGAAGGGCATGGAGAAACACCTGAAGAGTCTGCTACACAAGTTAAATTGGAGTGGCGAAATGTGACAAAAATTTCTAGCAATTTAAGATCTGGAGCAGATATAACAACAACGAAAGCTTTAAAAGCTAATTCTAATATCTCTGGTGCTGGTGTAAAGATATATGGCTCTGGCTTTATCCTCCAATCTCACCAAGTAAATGAATTTAGCTTAAAAGAAAGAGAAATAATTCAGTCCTATAAAAATGGTAGAGACATCAGCCAAAATGATCGCAATGTATATGTTATAGATTGCTTTGGACTACAAGAAGAAGAACTTCAAAGGAATTATCCTAATATTTATCAATTCCTAATCGAAAATGTTTATCCTTCAAGAGTTGTAGAGAGAAACGAAAAAACAAAAGATAACTGGTGGTTATTTGAAAGAAACAGACCTGAGCTTAGGAAGTCAATACATGAATTAGAAAGATATATTGCTACTGTTCAAATAGGTAAATATAGAACATTCACCTACATTGCAAACCCAGTAATTCCTGATCAAAGACTAATTGTAGTTGCTTTGAGTGATGCATATTTTCTTGGTGTTCTTTCAAGTTCAGTGCATACTTTTTGGTCATTAGCAGCAGGTGGTTGGATGGGAATTGGTAATGATCCTATTTACAACAATAGTCGTTGCTTCGATCCATTCCCTTTCCCAGATGCAACATTAGAACAAAAAGAAAAAATTCGACAACTAGGCGAAAGACTCGATCGCCATCGCAAACAAGTCCAAGCCCAACATCCCGAAATCACGATTACAGGAATGTATAACCTCCTCGAAAAACTCCGCAAAGGCGAAGACTTCACCGACAAAGACCGAGAATACAACAACAAGGCACTAGTCTCCACCCTCAAACAAATCCACGACGAACTAGACAACGCCGTTCTAGAAGCCTACGGATGGGAAGACTTGATTCTTAGTTCTCCTTCTTCTCAAGTGGGAGTTAGAGATCTTAGTTCTCCCCCTTCGCAAGGGGGAGTTAGAGGGGGTTCTTTACCTCAAAGCGAAGAGCTTTACCCCCCTCAGTCCCCCCTTTCAAGGGGGGAAGCCATAGATCTTAGTTCTCCCCCTTCGCAAGGGGGAGTTAGAGGGGGTTCTTTACCTCAAAGCGAAGAGCTTTACCCCCCTCAGTCCCCCCTTTCAAGGGGGGAAGCCATAGATCTTAGTTCTCCCCCTTCGCAA
>JADBWK010000036.1 GCA_020404895.1 Pseudanabaena sp. M085S1SP2A07QC
ATTCCTCCTTCTCCGAATAGGTCGGGTGATGTTTTACATTCTTGTAGCATTTCATCGAGTATTTCTTTGCGTATATTCATCGGTTTTGGTGTTAGTTATTGTGTGTCTTGATTGTCTCTCTGTATATATCCTAGACTTTACACACTTTACTTTACACTCTCTCCCCAAGCGCCGCCTCACACTATTTGGGTTTTAAGAATGATCTACTGATATCGTTCTAGAAAATCTAACGCTTGATTGCGTAACTCATAGTATTCTCTAGACTCTCGCAATTCGTGGCGATCGCGAGGACGTGGTAACGGAATATCTAGCACCTGTCCAATCGTTGCTTTTGGTCCATTGGTCATCATCACCACACGATCGGACATAAAAATGGCTTCATCAACATCATGGGTAATCATCATAACTGCTTGGCGATGGTTTTCCCAAATATCTAAAACTTGCTGTTGTAACTTCGGTCTAGTTAGAGCATCTAGCGCTCCAAATGGTTCATCTAGCAATAGCATTTTCGGACGAGTTGCTAAAGCGCGAGCAACCCCAACTCTTTGCTTCATACCACCTGAAAGTTCTTGGGGATATTTATCGGCGGCAGCAGTGAGATTGACCATTTCAATATGTTCGTTAACTATAGATATTTTTTCATCACGACTTGCGGTTTTAAATACTTCATCTACCGCCATGCGAATGTTTTCTCTGACTGTCAACCAAGGAAGCAACGAATAGCCTTGAAATACCATCATCCTCTCTGCCCCTGGTTTGCGAATGACTTTACCTTCTAGAGTGACTAAGCCTGATGTCGGTTTCTCTAAACCTGCCACAATTCTGACTAGAGTAGATTTTCCACAGCCAGAGTGACCAATTACAGAGACATATTCCTGCTCAGCGATCGCAAGGTTAATGCCATCTAGTACCACAAATTGACTTCCATCAGGTTTGCGAAATGACTTGACAATATTTTCGACCACTAAAAAGGTTTTGTCATGGGAATGGTTGTTAGATGTGAGGCTGGTTGGGGAAGTAGTCATACAGTTTTTTTGTTTCTAGGATAATTTTTAGGCAAAGAAAAAGGAATGGGGAGCATTTGCCCGAATTGCAAAGTTGTTGAGATAGCCGATGGGATTACTAGGATCAAAGGATTGGCGATCAACAAAGGCTGAGGCAGGTTCTACTTTATAGTCATCAGCAGGACTAACAATGCCCATTTCGGTAGCAATTTCTCGATATAAATCGGTGCGCCATCCTTGACGAGCGATCGCCTCAGCATTCTTGGGAAACTCAGGGATTTGTCCCCAACGAGCTGCTTGGGTCATCAGCCAGAGACTCTGTGACTGCCAAAGGAACGTAGAATGGTCGTGGGCAACATCAGAAACAGAAGTGGGTATTTCAAAGAAAAGAGTTGTTGCTAAGCTATTCGTGATGCGTTGTTGATTATCAAATCCTCCATAGTTGTAGTTTCCTACAATTGCAGGGCTCGTATATTTGACATTTGCACCAGTAAAAGAGCGCTGGGAGATAATTTTAGCTACTTCTTCGCGATTCGCAGGTTCACTGCAATATCGACAGGCTTCAATCATCGCTTTTACTAGCGATCGGTAGGTTTTGGGATATTCTTGAATGAAGGATTCGCGCACGGCTAAAAGGCGATCAGGATGTCCATTCCAAATTTCTCGCCCTTGAGCAAAGGTAAATCCAACTCCCTCGTTACCTGCGATCGCTCGCGTATTCCAAGGTTCGGCAACCATATAGGCTTGAATCGCGTCCATCCGCATATTGCTCACCATCTGGGGTGGTGGTGTAATAATTGAGCGCAATTCAGTAACTGGATTGATGCCAGCCGCCGCCAGTAGATAGCGAATAAAATATTCATAAATGGAAGAACTCAGAACCGTTGCCCATACGCGATCATCTATGGGCGCAGTTTGCCAATATTGTCGCAAATCTTTGCCAAATCTATCTAAATCGCCGACATAGGTAGATAAGGGACGGATACCATCTCCCCATAATTTACGATTGAAGGTAATGGCATTACCATGACGATGAATGGTCATGACAGCACAAAGGGGGAATTGACGTGCGCCTTCTGCACCAATACGGGCATTGGTGACAGCACCAGATACAACGGGAGAAGCATCTAAGCGTCCAAAAATGATCCCGTCACGGGAATTAGCCCAACTCGCTTCTCGACTGAGTGTAACGTTCAATCCATACTTGCGAAAAAACCCTTTTTCCCAAGCGATCGCAAAGGGAGCGCAATCGTTAACAGGTACAAACCCGATCGTTAAGTTGGGCTTTTCCAGACTGGCAGGATTAATTACAGGCTCTACAGCCAACGCTGTTTCCGATAGTCCAGTGGGATTTCGTCCTTGTTCTTGGGAACATGCAGAAAAGGCGATCGCTGAGGCAGTAGCGGTCATTCCTTGAAGGAATGCTCTCCTTGTTGTAGACATGGGAATCTCCGAAACTTAAGATTGTGCAGGGCGACGAGTCATGATTGCTTGTAATTTAGCAAGGGCATAGTCCAAAATCAGTCCTGTCACACCAATCACAAAGACTGCCAAAAATACAGAACTTACATTTAAACGATTCCATTCATCCCAAACAAAAAAGCCAATACCAATGCCACCCGTGAGCATTTCCACCGCCACAATTACTAACCATGCAATCCCTAGACTAATGCGTAAACCTGTAAAGATATAGGGCAAGCTCGCTGGTAGAACTACCTTGATTAACTGCTTCCAACGAGGCATTTCCAAAACTTGGGCAACTTCCAAATAGTCTTTGGGAACGTTACTTACTCCTTCAGCAGTGTTAATGATCGTAGACCAGAGGGAAGTAATGAAAATCACGAAAATTGCTGAAGGTTCGGCAGCATTAAAAATAGCAAGGGCGATCGGTAACCAAACGAGTGGAGAAACTGGCTTAAAAACCTGAATAATCGGGTTAATTGCCAACCAAGCATTGCGTGATAACCCAATCCAAACCCCGACGGGAATGGCTACTATAGCTCCTAAGAGAAAGCCAATACAGACTCGACGTAAACTTGCTAACAGTAGCCATCCAATCCCAATATCACCAAGTCCACGACGATAAAACGGATTTAAGATAAAATCTAAATTTTTGACAAATGCTTCGGGCGGTGTGGGCATCATTTCATTGCGAAATAAAGCGATCACCCACCATAGGGCTATGACTCCTGCAAATCCTGCGATCGGGAGCAACACATTAGCTCGAAACAAACTGCGAAAACACCCAATCATAAAAGTGAGGGTATTAGTCGCCAAACTCATCAAAACCATGATTTGTAGTACCTTGTTTCAGAATTGATGTGATCTGAGAGTCCAAACAAGAATCCCGTTGAAACTGGAACTACTCGTCAAAAAATTTTAACTTGTAGCGATCGCCATTTTCCACAGTCTTCTCTCAATGCCTACGAGGTTAGCTGACGGGCTAGGACTGAGAGATGTCCTTTTTCAGATTCATTCTGAAAATGCGCCCCTATGCTCTTAGAAAACTTGGTTCCCCCGTTTTTTGTTTAACTCTAGGCAATAACTTAGAGATAAAACAAAAATTAGGCTGACTTACTCAGTTGCACAAAGATATATCACCATTTTTTTTAACATGTCAACACCTAAAATCTAGATGTAATCTAACTTGCCATTAGACAGAAAGTTTCTTTCTAATAGGATATTTAAGCTTAGCAGTAACTATCTAACTCCTCCGTAATACCAAGACACAAAATGGTGTAGCCATTTTGTGTCTTGGTATTACGGGGTTTGGTTTTTAATTCATAGAAGTGTTGTCACACTTTTGTGAATTGGTATGAATCACTGTTTTTTCATTACTAATCCACTTCCAAAGATAATTTCCATAGATGAAATTCCACCTTATATAGGATGCCTCACCAATCCCCGATGTTTCAACACTTCATTTAATAACTGGCGATCGCGATGAAATTCCATTTCTAAACTATCAAAAAGTAAGGTGGGCAAAGCCCACCCTACTTTTACTATTTCTCAGCTTTAGGAACTACCGACACAATCAAGAGATTATCGGGTTGCAATAATTCCTTGGCAGCACGATTGACCTGCTCAAAAGTCACGGATTGAATGCGCTGAGGAAACTTGTAAAAATCGCCAACTGGTAAGCTGTAGATCTCATCGCTCAGTAAAGAACTAGCAATGTTATCAGGATTGGCAAACTCAGTAGAAAAATTGTTGATCAAGCTCTTCTTTGCCACATCAAATTCAGCTTGAGTTATGCCCTTATCGCGGACAGATCTAAGCAACGCCACCGTTGCGGCGATCGCCTTTTCCGTATCCTTACCACTGGTTTGCATCTGTACGATAAATGCGCCTTGTGGCGGTCTACCCGCTTGGAAATAGCTGTAAATACCATAGGTCAAACCAAGGCGATCGCGTATTTCTGTGCCAAGTCGGCTAGATAATGTATCACCACCCAAAACTTGATTTAGTAATATCGCGGGATAGTACTGTGGATCAGAACGAGAAATACTTGGATGACCAATGAGCGTGACCGCTTGAGTTTTACCCGCTAGAGATGTTTGCTTCTCGTTGGTTGCAGCAAGGTTAGGCACATTAGGAAATTGGAACTTTGGCGCTTTGCCTGTAGCTTGCCATTTACCCAATTTTTCTTCAAGTAAAGCTCTCATAGTCGCAGGGTCGAAATCTCCCATGAGTGTGAGAATCGTACTGTCAGGACGATAATAGGTTTTATAGAACTTCGCTAAATCTTCTCGTTTTAAAGATTTGAGAGTTGCTTCAGTTCGCATCGCATTAAAAGGATGCCCTTTAGGATAGAGCGTTGACTGGAAGATCCGCCGCACTAAGGCATTAGGATTATCCAGATCTGACTTAAAGGCTAAGAGATTGCGTTGAAGATTGAGGTCAAATTCCTTCGCTGGAAAAGTTGCATTTTGCAACAAGTCGGCTAATTGATCGATCACAATTGGCAAATCTTTAGCTAAGCCGATGCCAGAAATACCGACACTTTCTCGACCTGCCGAAAATCCTAAACTTGCGCCACGATTTTCTAAACGTGATGCAAGGGTCAACGCATCTTTGGTGGTAGTGCCATTGGTAAGATTTTGCGCCGTAATTCCTGCCAACCCAGCTTTGTCAATTGAGTCAAAGCCTGAACCTGCATTGATTTCACCCACTAAGGTTACAGTCGGTGTACTGCGATCGGGCAATAACAGTACTTTCAAACCATTGGCTAACGTGAACTTATCGGGCTGTACCGCCGCGGGAATATCGACTTTGTTATTTAAAGCGCTTTCTGGCAAGTACTTTGCCACTTCCGATGGATCTACAGGAGAGCCAGGTTTAAATGCTTCAGAAGAATGTGCATTACTGGGAGTTGTCCCAGCACCAGCCATAATTACCGACGGCTCGAAATATCCGACCACACGCCGATCTCGTTGCAAATATTGCTTGGCAACGCGCTTGACATCAGCACTTGTGACCTTATTGACCGCACTCAAGTAGCGATCGCTAAAGCGATAATCCATAGCTACAGTCTGGTTATAGCCAATTTGGCTAGCTTGAGAATTAATATCCCGATTGCCCAAAATGTAACTAGCTCGCATACTAGTTTTGGCGCGTTCTAGTTCTTCTGTGGTAATTGGCTGCGTTTGCAGCTTATCAATTTCAGCCAATAACAAGCGATCTAGTTCTTCGAGCGATTTACCCTCTGTTGGTGTCGCACTCATAAAGTACCAGCCTGTGCCAATCATTGATGAGGCACTACCATTAGCACTACTCGCTAAGCCTGTCTCCACTAGCGCTTGATAGAGTCGTGAACTTCTACCTGATGTCAGAATGCTATCCATTACATCGATCGCTGCTATATCTGCACCATTAACATTAGGTAAATCTGGATAAACTGCTTGCAAAAATGGCACACTACCAGGCTCTTTGAGTCGAATTGGCTTTTGTGCCGATTTAGGTTCTGGTGGCTTGGGTTTGCTTTGCTGTGCTTCAGGAGTGATTAAAACTTTGGGCTTTGGTGGAGCAGCGATCGCGCCATAGATTTCGCGCACTTTTTTGAGCGTGGCTTCTGTCTCGAAATTACCAACAATTACCAAAGTCGCATTATCGGGGCGATAGAAAGTACGGTAATAATTTTGAATATCCTCAACTGTATAGTTCTCAACATCAGGGCGATAGCCAATCACTGGCCAACCATAAGAATTATCAGGATAAGCCGCTAGCATCACTTGTCGATAAAGTCTTGTGCCTGGGCTGTTATTACCCCCATCTAGTTCAGATAAAACAACAGTACGCTCACTTTTGAGTTCATTTTCACCCGCGACTGTATTGACCATGCGATCGGCTTCCAACCTAAGCATCGCATCCAGTTTGTCGCTTCCTGCTGTCCCCACATAGGCGGTCATGTCATAACTAGTAAAAGCATTAGAGTCACTACCTAGGGCACTAAACAAGCGTCCAAACTGGATTGGACGATCTTTTGTCCCTTTAAACATCAAATGCTCAAGCTGGTGAGAAATGCCTGTTATTCCTGCTTTCTCATTTTGGGAACCGACGCGATACCAGACCTGCACACTGACTACAGGAGCTGTGTTTACTTGCTTAGTTAATACCGTCAAACCGTTATCTAAGACAGTTTTAATCACATTTCCTGTCAACGAGTCGGGCGATTGATTAGTAATTGTCGTAGTTTTGGCAACTAGATCAGGTTGAGCAGCATAGGCTTGACTACCTGACAATTGCCCCAAAGTTGATTGCCAAGATAGGGGCAAGTTACTAAACATCACCACTGCGATCGCAGTAGCTAAACCGCGACTCAAAAAAGAGAGCATAAAGTTACGCTTCACCGAAATCTCCACGAAATACAATTTTTATTATAGATGGGCAAATCAAGACAAGTTAATTTGAGGAAAATTCCCCACGCGATAGTCTAATCATTGTTTTGGGCATTGCATAATATTTAAAGCTATAGGTCTTTCCTGCTCTAGCCCCAAAAGCATAGTTTTTCTGTTTCTTTGATTATTCTGAATATTCCTATGAATCCATGTGATGACATGAGTCTGCCATTCTCTCTCACCGAACTAAAATCCGATCATACTTACGAATTAATGGATGTAGAGGCAATCCAAAAAGCTTTAGGGCGATCGCGTGCTTCGGTATATCGCTATGCCAATACCGATCCGTTGCAAGGTTTACTAAACTTACCTTACGATCCAACGCGGTTAAATCCTGAGCTGCGCCAAAGCGATCGCGAACCTTTATTATTTCATCCCACTGAGGTGTCAAGATTTGCAAGGGATGTTTTAAAAATGAAACAGGTGACCATTCAGGTGCAGGAGCCAGCCCAAAACGAGACTAATCGACTATTACGAGAAATTTTGCAAGAGATGCGATCGCTCAATCAAGCGATCTCGTCTTTGCGTAATCCCCAGTCTTGAATCATTATGGTTTAATTATAAATACTTTAGATTTATTTCAGTGCCATGACTCTTGATGCGATCGAGTTTGCGGAAAATCCAGAGCCACGTTGCCCTTGCGTGTTGCTTTTAGACACTTCTGGATCGATGGGTGGGGAAAAAATAGCAGCTTTGAATGCAGGGTTGCAAACTTTTCGAGATGATCTGTTACATGATAATTTAGCGAGTAAGCGGGTGGAAGTGGCGATCGTGGCTTTTGATACGATGGTGCGCGTGGAGCAGGAGTTTGC
Source organism: Pseudanabaena sp. M085S1SP2A07QC (assembly GCA_020404895.1). Classification (GTDB taxonomy): domain Bacteria; phylum Cyanobacteriota; class Cyanobacteriia; order Pseudanabaenales; family Pseudanabaenaceae; genus Pseudanabaena. The sequence continues at coordinate 7,714 of JADBWK010000036.1, forward strand.
TACGGCTGAACATTTTCAATCGCCAACTTTGACGGCTCAGGGTTTGACCTATACGGCTGCGGGTATTAACAAAGCCCTTGATTTGTTGCAAGCTCGTAAGCGCAAGTACAAGGATAATGGCATTACTTACTATCGCCCTTGGGTATTTTTGATTACTGATGGTGCGCCCTATGGCGAGGATGCCTATCTTTTGACTCAGGCGGCGCAACGGGTGAAGGAAGAGGAGACCAATAAACGGGTTGCCTTTTTTGCGGTGGGTGTGGAAAGGAACGGCGATCGCTTTAACTAGTCCTCCGATTGAGGAATTCCTTGATTTAGCTACGTTTTTAACTTCACCCAACAATGGCATTGATTCGGCTCAGATTTGTTTATGGAAAGGGAAACCTGCTCAGTTGGCCATGTTCTCAGATGGGTTGCAAATGTTGGCGTTGCAAATAATTTCAGGACAGGAATAATTTTATCTCTTTCTGTTTTTGGTAAATTCTCTAGCTGTTTTTGCACTGGTTTAGGGATTACAACCGAATAATTCATAATTTAGATGTCTCATATTGCTCAATGGTTACATAGTCACCCAGACGATATGCTTCTTGGGATGCAGCTATACTTTGTTGCTCCTCTATGGTAATTTCATCGGTGATTTCGGCTGTATATCGGGTTTTGATAAACAGTAAAAAGTCGAGAGCTTCATCTAAAAGTTCTTCTGGGAAATGATTGATTTCAGCAATCAGTTGTTCTTTGATAGTCATAATTTATTTGCCTTTATCCGTGCAACTAGTCACTAATGTACTACAAGAAAAAAAGGTTTTTATGGACAAAAGTTACATTTTCTTAAAGTCACCGATTGGATCGGGTGGTGAGGCAAATATTTATACGGTGCGGATTAGACCTGAACTGGTAGCCAAGGTTTATCATCAGCCGCATGGGAACTATGCGCGAAAGTTGGCGTTTATGGTGGCGAATCCGCCTGTTGATCCTTTGGCAAGTTCGGAACGGGTTTCTATCGCTTGGGCGACTGAGTTGGTGACGGATTTGGGTCTGGTGGTGGGCTTTTTGATGCCAAAGCTGGATACGAGCAAGGCAAAGCCAATTTTTCAATCCTTCTACTCGTCGTAAGGAAAGTCCTAAGTTTAGCTATGTTTCGTTGATGCGGACTGCGAGAAATTTGGCGCGGGCGGTGCGATCGGTGCATTCACGGGGATATGTGATTGGGGATGTGAATGAGTCGAATGTGTTGGTGGCGGAAGATGCGATCGTGACTTTGGTGGATACGGATTCGTTTCAGGTGAATGATGGAACTACGGTTTATCGCTGTACGGTGGGTAAGCCTGAGTATACGCCGCCTGAGTTACAGGGTATGAGTTTTCGGGATGTGGATCGCTCGGTGGAGCATGATCTGTTTGGGTTTGGGGTGTTGATTTATCAATTATTGATGGAGGGGACGCATCCTTTTGGTGGGGTGTTTACGGGGCAGGGTGAAGCGCCAGAGTTAAAGGAGCGAATTAAGGCAGGACATTTCCCCCATGGTCGGCGCGGGATTCCTTATAATCCGATGCCTCTGGCTCCTTTTTTCAGATGTTACCTGTTGCCTTGCAGGAGCTTTTTCTGCTTTGTTTTGAGGAGGGACATACCAATCCTGCGGCTCTTCCTACGGCGGAGGTTTGGAGTAAAGCGTTGGGTGTGGCTGAGGATGGTTTGGTGAGGTGTGGGGTAAATGGTCAGCATCATTACAGTGGACATTTGGGTGTTTGTCCCTGGTGTGAGAGGGCTGCGAAGTTAGGGGGGCGCGATCCGTTTCCTGCGTTGGGTGTGATTAGTTCGGGGCAACATTTGAAGCCTGCGGCGATCAGTAAGGCTGTTGGGAAGCCGATATTAAAACCGAATCCTAAAACACCTACTTCCATTAGTACAAATCCAATTTTGCATAGATCAGTAAGTACATCTTCAGTAAATAATATTACTTCTCTATCAACTAGTACTTCTAGTTCAGTTAATTTGCCACAATCTATTCAGGGTAATTATATTAACAATCAAACATTAAGAAAAATAACTCTATGGGAAGCACTTTTAAATTCAACTGTATCATTGAGAGAGAATTGCACTTTTCTTTTTATCCCATCTTGGTTATGTATATCTTTAAGTTTATTGATGCTTTTTATTGTTGTTGACATTGATATTATATGGAGGGTTAGTTTTGTCGGTGTTTTTTTCTTCGCTTTTGTGGCTTCGGTGTATGTAATATTCATTAAAAAAACTTTTCGAATTGCATCTGGTTTTTCAACTAGGCTACAAGGCTTGTAGGGAGGTACTTTGATTTAATTGGCTGTTGGCTCAAAAGACGATCCTGAGCCTCATTGATTAACTTATCTACCGAAATATTGTGATTTTGTTTCTTCGCATCCAGCAATATCTCCCGCCAAGTCATCGTCTCAAAATTTGCCAGCTTCTCCCGAATTGCATTAACTCCATACTCCTCATTACTCGACTTCTTGCCAAAAGCGATCGCTCAACATTGGTTCTAGATCTGATGAAAATTGCCACGAATCAGGGAACTCTACTTTTGAATATTCAGCCCTGACAGTTTTAAGCGCAATATTCCAAGCAGAACTAAAACTGATGTTCCATCTTGTCTTTAAACTCGGTACTTCAACTAATAACGCCTCTAACTTTTTACGTTGGTTGCGAATTGTTCTTTCCCATCCGTTGTAATCATTGGGTAAAGGTACATAAATCCGCTTCAGTAAATGCTCCAACAAAGTGATTAAGCGATTCAGCAATTCTTTTTTTTGCGAAACTCCCAAAGACTCAACCTCTTCAATTAAATTTTCTAGATCTAAATTTGTAAAGTCATGCGCTTTCAGCTTAGCGACCGTATCTTCGACCCAAAGCAAAATATCTTGGTCATAAAGAGATTGAGGTGTAAGTAACTCTGTCATTTTCGCCTCCATTACTAATCCCTCTACTCTACTATACTTCACGAGATAAGTGACCGACTATTGGTTGATATGCGATAGAAGCCACTTAGCACAATCGATACCTTCTGCTGATAGATTGGGATTGGCAATCAGCCCGATGACTCCAGAATCGAGGAAAATAGACTTTTTCACCAAGACTTACCTTTCATTTCATCAGGAAAAAACAAGTGATCGGATAGCCTATCTCGATCCAACGCCGCAATCAAGTACGCACCCGTTGTTTTTTGTTCCTCAATATCAGCATCACTTAACCAAGACTCTAACAAACTTACAGCACTCCACCATCGTCGCCAGCGAAATTTCGCGATCGCCATGTTCACCATTAGTCAAACCCTTTCTATCATTAAGCCAAGGCTCATCATTACGGAGTAATTCAGTATGCTATTGAGAAAACTTATCACCGTAATATTCTAAAACATTACCAATATCTCGTTCTACACCTATGAAAATCTTCATTATAAATATATGCAATGCCAAAAAAGAAGGGTTCGCGTTGCGAACCCTTCTTTTTATCTAGTCTTCATCATCAAAATCATCATCATCTTCCTCATCATCATCTTCAAACTCCACATCATCATCCACCAGCTCATCATCAAAGCTACGACGACTACGAGGTTTATCAACGACGCGAATTGGCTCAATTCGAGGCTCAATGATTTGATAATTACGTGCAGTATTGTCATCAATAATCACGTCATCCGCTTCTTCGTCATAGCCGAGTTCTGGCTCATAGCCATTATCGACATCTACGATCGGCGTATCGTAAGCATTAAAGCCAGTACCCGCAGGAATCAAACGACCGATAATCACGTTCTCCTTCAATCCGCGCAACCAATCAGACTTACCTTCGATCGCAGCTTCAGTGAGAACACGAGTGGTCTCTTGGAAACTCGCCGCCGAGATAAAGCTGTCGGTATTTAAACTTGCCTTCGTAATACCCATCAATACTGGCGTATAGTCCGCAGGCGCACCGCCTGTAATTTCCATCGCCTCGTTGATTTGTTCAACTTGGTGAAGTTCTACCAACTCACCAGGGAGGCGAGTAGTATCACCACCATCCTCGATCCGCACCTTAGAGGTCATCTGCTTCACGATTACCTCAATGTGTTTGTCAGAAATGTCTACGCCTTGAGATTGGTATACCGACTGGACTTCGTTCATTAAGAACTCTTGTACCTTTTGCAAACCAATTAGAGCAGCTTTTCTGACTCCAAGGGATTCCTTGTAAGCATGGAAATAGATATCGAGAATATCGTGGGGGTTGGCAGGTCCATCGGTAAGCGCTTCACCAGCCAAAAGCTTCTGACCATCAGAAATAATTACACTCTGACCCGCATTGAATGAATAGTCATCATCCAGAACGCCATCATCTCCAAGAATCTTTACTTCAGGATTGTCGTCAGAGTCGTAGGTAACTTGAGCAGTTCCTGTTGTCCGCGCAAGTACACACATTTCCTTAGGTTTACGTGCTTCGAGCAGTTCTTCAATCCGAGGTAACCCTTGGATGATGTCTCCAGTTTTGGCACGTTCAAATACCAGCAGTGCAATGTTGTCACCACGCTGAACAAGGTCAGCATCATGGATTTGTAACAAGGCTCCAGGGGATACGAGGTAGGGGCGACCGATCCGAAATACGACTGAGTCATTCTCAATCCTGAGGACTTGTCCAGACTCTTCTGTAATTACACCATCGCCAATTTCATCACCCGATCGCAAGAGCTCGCCAATTTGAACTGTGGGATTAGGACAATGTGTCGTAATACAATCTGCTTCAGTGACCACCAGCAAACGACGAACTACTTCAGAGCCTTGGCGGATACCACGGATCTGTCCTGGTTTCTTACAGAGGATTTCGGTACGCGCAACAACTGCACCTGGATCAATGCGATCGCCGTCATTTACCAATAGTCTTGTCCGCGAGTTGCTATGGGCAGGGTCTCCAGAATTATCTTGACGAATTACCAATGATTCGAGAATTACCAATTGCAAGCGTAGACTGCCTGGGTCGGTGTCGTTAGGAATAAACTCAATGTCCGCAGCTAATTGAGGGGCATCAGTATCAACTTCTAACAATAGCTGGGTTTTGAGTAGCTCTACGCTATCGATCGCCTTTACGCGATCGCCATCCTTATAAGGAATGCGTTGAACCGCACGCAAACCAATCGAACGACCTTCTTGGTTAACTGATTCTTGGCTAGGAACAGTTGGTACGTCAGGAACTTGGTATTCTTCGACAGGGCGCAATAGCAATGCTGGCCCCTCGGTTGAGTCCAGATATTCCACATAGCGGAGTTCGGGCGAAGTCAATCCTGGCATGATTTCCGTGCCTGGATAAGCCAAAGACCCATTCTTTTGCATCGCCGTTTGCGGATCATCGACCAAGTGCAAGTCACCTGGCTTGATCACGATTTCGCGCAAAATATCGTTCTTTTGGAATACTTCGACCACACCAGCAGTTTGACTGAAGATATCCTTGACAACTTCAGTCCCAGCTTCGATAAACTGATTTTCCTCGACCATCAACAGGGAAGCGTCTTTGTTAACCTCATGGGTTTCTTCAGGAACCCAGAGCAATGTGCCGCCTTTAACGACTTCATAACCCTGCTTGCCCTTACTGCGTTTAGCGACTTCTACACCAGCAAACTTAATAATACCGCCACTCTTAGTTTGGTAAGTATCATCGATCAATTCAGCAACGACTTGATTATTAATCAGTTTTGAGCCTGGCGAAGCTTTCAGGGAGAAACTCTGACCGCCTTGAGTCTCAAGCACATAATGCTCACGACCTTGATAGCTTTCTTCTTTGACGATCGCCTGATCCAAGATTACCGAAGCCGTAATGATTTCCACTTCACGGTTATGACGACTATCTTCTTCACTAAGACGCACAACACCACCATGCTCTGTGATCAAGCGGGTTTCCGCAAGCACATCACCCTCTTGGACTTGAGCTTCATTTTTGACAGTTGGTTCCGCAGTTGGCGGTAAGTCGTAGACTTCGCCAGCCAATACCCAAACCCGACCTTTTTCACCACGAGCGACATAACTGGTATTGCCTTGACGATCTTTTTTCTCTTCGATCGCTAGATCTGAGAATAATACTTCGCCAGCTAAACCAGTATTGAGTGCTTTAGTCGCTTTTTCGGTGGTCTTACGTGAGGTTTTACCAGTGATGGATACCTCAGCCATCAATTGGTTTTGAGTTACTTTCTGCCCGTCACGCACCAATAATGTCGAACCTTGGGTGATTGCATAGATCTTTTTGCCTTCAGAACTTTCCAAAGAAAAGTCCCCGTTTGACTCAACGATAAAGGCATCTTCACCATGGCGAGTACGCATGGGGCGGACTTTCAGCTTTTTGTTATATTTGATTGTGCCATCATGGGGGGCACGTTGCTGATCGGCAACTTCCCCCGTAAACACACCACCTGTGTGGAATGTCCGCATGGTTAGCTGTGTACCAGGTTCACCAATGGACTGTGCCGCGATAATCCCCACGGCTTCGCCGATGTTTACTAACTCTAAATGAGCTAGACTCCAGCCATAGCACATCTGGCAAACTGCGCGAGTAGATTCGCAAGTGAATGCAGAGCGTACACAAACTTCTTCAACACCAGCTTTGGCTACTGCTAAAGACAAGTCTTCAGAAATTTCTTGGTTGTGGAAAACAATTACTTCACCTGTCTTCGGATCGACAATATCCTCTGCTGCTACACGACCAAATAAGCGATCGGAAAGTTTGATCAGGGTCTTTTCCCCATCTTTCATTGCTTTCAGACGAATGCCGCGAGTTGTGCCACAATCATTTTCACGCACGATGACATCTTGCGATACGTCCACCAGACGACGAGTAAGATATCCAGAGTCGGCAGTCCGTAACGCTGTATCTACTAGTCCTTTACGTGCACCGTACGACGAAATAATGTATTCAGTAACTGTGAGCCCTTCGCGGAAGTTAGTTTTAATCGGTAAATCGATGATTTCCCCTTGAGGATCAGCCATCAAACCGCGCATACCTACTAACTGTCGCACCTGCGAAATGTTGCCACGAGCACCAGAGAACGCCATCATATAGACAGAGTTAAGCGGATTATTGCTCTTGAAGTTTTTCACCACCTCATCTTTGAGGTTCTCGTTAGCCACATTCCATGTATCAATTACTTTTTGGAAACGTTCTACTTCGGTAATTTCGCCCCTTGTATAACGGCTTTCTGTTTCTTCAATCTCTAGTTCTGCCGACGCTAGCAAAGCTTTCTTACTAGCAGGAACCTGCAAATCCTCAATACTAATTGAGACACCAGCCTGAGTCGCATAGCGAAAGCCTAACGCTTTAAGTTGATCAGCAACGTTAGCAGCGCTAGTGGTCCCATAATTAGTAAAAGCCCAAGCAATTAACTTTTTCAGTTGTCCTTTGTCAATAGTGCGATTGATAAAGCGCTGAGGCTTCTTTTGTTCAGGCGAGTCCGTGTTGCTAGTCGTGAAATCTGCCATGGTATTAAGCTATTAAATAATCTTTAGAGTAATTAATCGAAATTCTATGGTTTATAGTCACATCGCCAAGCGATCTGACTATAAACAGTTAGCTCGCTAGGGATGCATAGATTGCTTGATTGAAAATCACACGCCCAGGAGTGGTTTTAATGTATTGAGAAATCAAACCGCCTTCAGCATCTTCACGAATACGACGGAACTCAAATTCCTTTACTTTCGTACCATCTTCTAGAACTGTGACCTTGGGTTCTTCATCGTCTTTTTCTTCACCTTGTCCTTCAAGAATTCCTTCAAAACGCACCCAAACATTGGCGTGAATATCGATTTCGCCCTGTTCATACGCCATCACAACATCATTGAAGTTGGAAAAGTAACGTCCTACACCCTTCTGTTTGTAAGGATTATCCGTTGTGAGATAGTAACAACCCAAAACCATATCTTGGCTAGGTGTAACGATCGGACGACCAGTTGCAGGCGAGAGAATGTTATTAGATGCAAGCATCAATAGACGTGCTTCCGCCTGTGCTTCGATCGACAAAGGAACGTGAACCGCCATTTGGTCACCATCGAAGTCAGCGTTAAAGGCTGGACATACTAACGGATGCAATTGAATTGCTCGACCACTGACCAGCAAAGGTTCAAAAGCTTGAATACCTAATCTGTGCAGCGTCGGGGCACGGTTTAACATGACTGGGTGTTCACGGATCACATCTTCAAGGACATCCCAAACGGCTGGATCATTGCGTTGAATGAGTTTCTTCGCTGCTTTAATGTTATTCACTAGTCCTGTTTTAATCAGGCGATGAATTACAAAAGGCTGGAATAGCTCGATCGCCATTTCCTTGGGCAAACCACATTGGTGGATCTTCAGGTTTGGTCCCACCACGATGACGGAACGACCTGAATAGTCAACCCGTTTACCGAGCAAGTTTTGGCGGAAACGACCCTGCTTACCTTCGATGATGTCCGAGAGAGACTTGAGTGGGCGATTATTTGCACCAACAACCGTGCGACCACGACGACCGTTATCGATCAATGCATCAACAGCCTCCTGCAACATCCGCTTTTCGTTACGGACGATAATTTCAGGCGCAAGAATTTCCTGTAATCTCGCTAGGCGATTATTACGGTTAATTACTCGACGATAGAGATCATTTAAGTCGCTTGTAGCAAAGCGTCCACCGTCAAGCTGTACCATCGGACGCAAATCTGGAGGAATTACTGGAATGACATCCAATACCATCCAGTCTGGTCTAGAACCAGTTGCCACAAAGTTATCAACCACGCGCAGACGCTTAATTAATTTGGCGCGTTTTTGACCCTTAGAGTTTTCAATGTCGGTGCGGAGACGCTCTGCTTCTTTCTCAAGATTGATATTTTGCAATAACTGCTTAATTGCTTCAGCACCAATACCGACTTCAATTCCGTCTAGGACAGGATCTTCAGCATAAATTTGATCTTCAAGATCAATCCATTGATCCTCTGAAAGCAATTGCTTATAAGAGAGGTTATAGGCAGTAGCGAGCACTTCTCCTACTTCAACAATTTTTCCTTCTGTCGTAGTTGGAGTGTGCTTGGGGTGCAGTGGATAAGGCACCTCAACACCGTCTACTCCTCGCACCCGAATTTCACGGCTATTAACTAAGGTAACTTCGCCATCAACCTCGGACTGAATTCCAGGATTAAGGACAACGTAGGCATTGAAGTAAACAATTTGCTCAACATCACGTAGAGGGATATCCAGTAGAGTAGCCATATAACTAGGGATACCCTTGAGATACCACACATGGGTAACTGAGGCAGCTAGCTTAATAAAGCCCATGCGATGACGACGTACCCGTGATTCTGTCACTTCTACACCGCAGCGTTCGCAGACAATACCGCGATGGCGCACACGTTTATACTTACCGCAATGACATTCCCAATCCTTTGCAGGACCAAAAATCCGTTCACAGAATAAGCCATCCATTTCTGGCTTTAATGTGCGGTAGTTAATAGTTTCAGGTTTTGTGACTTCGCCAACCAAACTGCCATTTGGTAGAACGCGCTCGCCCCATTTACGAATGCGATCAGGTGATGCCAAGCCAATCTTGACATAGTCAAATCGCTGTTCCACTTTCGCCATACGTTACAACGTCCTTAGTAAATTGACTATTTATAAATTCTTCAACTGATTATCAATAAATTCGTAATTCGTAATTCGTAATTCGTAATTATCAATTACGAATTACGAATTACGAGTTATCTGATTTAGCTAGTCATCATCTTCATCAAAGTTGATATCGCCTCGATAGACTGACTCATAGGTAGGTCGATTTGGTGTACGGCGAGAGCCAGTGTCTACCATCAAATCCACTTCAGTATCTTGGTTACTGCCGTCCTCGGACAGCTTGTGGACTGAGACATCCAAACATAGAGACTGAAGCTCTCGCACTAATACCTTGAATGATTCTGGCGTACCAGGTCGAGGAATTGCGTGACCTTTAACGATCGCATTGAGAGCTTCGTTACGTCCCGTCATATCGTCAGACTTGACCGTGAGCAACTCTTGGAGAATATAGGCTGCACCAAAGGCTTCCAACGCCCATACTTCCATTTCTCCAAAACGCTGACCACCCTGTTGAGCTTTACCGCCGAGGGGCTGCTGTGTAACCAGAGAGTAAGGACCAGTCGAACGTGCGTGAATCTTGTCATCAACAAGGTGAACTAGTTTCAGCATGTAAGCCTTACCAACAGTCACAGGTTGATCAAATGGCTCACCAGTACGTCCGTCATAAACGACCAATTTGCCTGGAAATTCATCATTAAATATCCAGTCTTTGCCAGTGTGCTTGCGGGCATGTTCTAGCTGACCATTCACCAGCTCTCTTGAAGCTTCTTCACCGTACATTTCATCAAATGGCACGATTTTGAAACGGGCATTCAAGTTTTCCGCAGCCCAACCGAGCAAGCATTCAAACACTTGTCCTACGTTCATCCGTGAAGGCACACCCAGAGGGTTCAGCACGATATCAAGAGGAGTACCGTCGGGCAAGAATGGCATATCTTCTTTCGGCAAAATGCGCGAGATAATGCCCTTGTTGCCGTGGCGACCTGCCATCTTATCGCCGACTTGGATCTTGCGTTTTTGAGCAACATAGACGCGGACAACCATGTTTGCTCCAGGGGGAAGCTCATCGCCTTGCTCACGAGTAAATACGCGCACATCGACAACACGACCCTTTTCACCGTTAGGCACACGCAATGAGTTATCTCTAACATCACGTGCTTTCTCTCCGAAAATTGCTCTTAGGAGTTTTTCTTCGGGTGGTTGATCGGATTCACCCTTTGGTGTGACCTTACCGACAAGGATTTCTCCAGAACTTACCCAAGCACCGATGCGGATAATGCCCTGCTCATCAAGGTTGCGCAGTGAATCTTCACCGACGTTAGGAATTTCACGAGTGATTTCTTCGGGGCCGAGCTTGGTTTGCCTTGCCTCAATTTCGTATTTTTCAACGTGAATCGAGGTGTATACGTCATCAATTACGAGCCGCTCATTAATCAAAATTGCGTCTTCGTAGTTGTAGCCTTCCCAAGGCATATAAGCAACAAGAATGTTCTGTCCAAGAGCGATTTCGCCGCCTTCGGTTGCCGAGCCATCAGCAAGAACTTGTCCTGAAACCACCGTATCGCCAACCCAGACCAGAGGACGCTGATTTAAGCAGGTGTCTTGGTTCGATCGCTGATATTTTTGCAGACGGTAGCTGCTTTCTAGTCCAGTATCATCAGCCTTGACACGAATCTCATCCGCAGATACATAGGAGACTTCGCCTGTAACTCGCGAGACGATCACCATACCTGAGTCACGAGCGGCTTGAGCTTCTAGGCCAGTACCAACAAGAGGACGCTCAGGACGCAATAGTGGAACCGCTTGACGCTGCATGTTCGAGCCCATCAAGGCTCGGTTAGCGTCATCATGCTCAAGGAATGGAATCAGCGATGTTGCCACCGAGATAATCTGTACGGGCGAGACCGCGACATAATCGATTTCTTCGGGACTTGCCGTACCCCATTCTTGACGATAGCGAATTGGCACGATTTCAAGGAAGATATAGCCTTCGTCGTTGGTAGCTACGTCACCAGGGGCGACACGGAATTCATCTTCTTCATCAGCCGTCATATAGACAGGCTCTTGATTTTTTAGAACTTTGCCGTTCTCAACTGCATAATATGGCGTTTCGATGAATCCATACTGGTTAACACGAGCGTGGGTTGCCAAAGAACCAATCAGCCCTGCGTTTGGACCTTCAGGAGTCTCAATGGGGCAGATGCGACCATAGTGGCTAGGGTGAATATCGCGAACCGCAAAGCCTGCGCGTTCACGAGTTAGACCACCAGGACCAAGGGCGCTAAGACGACGCTTGTGGGTTAGCTCAGCGAGAGGGTTGGTCTGATCCATAAACTGCGACAGTTGGCTGGAACCAAAGAACTCTTTGATTGCTGCTACTAGTGGCTTGGGGTTAACCAAGGAAGCTGGTGTGAGAGCGTCAACATCAGACACAGTCATCCGTTCGCGAATGATCCGCTCTAGACGGTTTAAGCCAACACGGACTTGGTTTTGCAGCAATTCACCAACTGACCTGACGCGACGGTTGCCCAAGTGGTCAATGTCATCGATTTCACCGATGTCAAACTTGAGGTTGATCAGATAGTTGATTGCAGTGAGAATATCCTTCTCGGTCAACACCCGCATGGTGTCTGGGGTATTTAAGCGCAATTTCTTGTTGAGCTTATAACGTCCAACCTTTCCGAGGTCATAACGTTTGGGGTCAAAAAAGCGCGATCGCAATAGTTCACGACCACCCGACTCTGTAGGTGGTTCACCTGGGCGCAGCTTACGATAAAGTTCTTTGAGTGCCTCGTCTTCGTCAAACTGACCTTCTTTGTCAATTGTTTTCTGGAAGTACTCACGGTGAGTAAGAGCATCAAGAATTTCGGCATCACTCAAGCCGATCGCTTTGAGTAATACCTGCGCAGAAAGTTTACGGGTTTTGTCAATACGAACCCATACAAGATCATTCTTGTCGGTTTCAAACTTCAGCCATGCTCCTCGGTTAGGAATAAGGCTGGCGTTGTAAGTACGGCGACCATTCTTGTCAATTTCTTGCTTGTAATAAACCCCAGGGCTACGCACAATCTGATTGACTATGACTCGCTCAGCACCGTTGATAATAAATGTTCCACGATCTGTCATTAGAGGCAGATCGCCGATAAAAACTTCCTGCTCCTTTATTTCTCCTGTTTCTTTGTTAATAAGCCTCGTGGGAACGTACATCTGTACGGCATAGGTGGCATCCCGACGTTTGGACTCATCAACACTATATTTTGGGCGCTTGAGTTTATAATCTTTGGCAATAAAATGGAGTTCCATTTTGCCCGTATAATCTGTAATCGGTGAGAAACTCTCAAGCTCTTCAATAAGTCCTTCTTCTAGGAACCATCGAAAACTCTCCCGCTGGATTTCTACAAGATCTGGTAGAACGAAGGCAGGAGTAACAAGAGTAGGCTTATTCATGCACTAAGTGACTGCAGTTTTAGTGGGCGGAGTATATGTCTAGTTTTGACTCAAGACATAAGCATATTATCCTAGCGCAGCTACGATCTAATTGTCAAGCTCTTTTTCCCGACAACCCAATTTCAAGATTTATCACGCTAGCTATAAATCTTGAAATTGGCAGAAAAAATCACAAAAAATTACGTTTAATGACTTTGACAGGAAATTCTTTGTCGCGGATTTGGACTTGGAGAATTTGCCCCATTTTTGCTAATTCAGATGGGACATAGCCAAAGGCGATCGCTTTGCCTAATGTTGGTGACATCGTGCCACTGGTGACAAGCCCGACAGTTTCACCTTCATAACGAATTGGATAATCATGGCGGGCAATATTGCGACCTTCTAATTCAAGACCGATTAATTTGCGAGTGACTCCATTCTGTTTCTGCTCTTCTAAAACCTCACGCCCAATAAAATCACCTTTCTCTTTGAGATGTACTATCCACTGAAGATCTGCTTCGAGAGGTGTGATTGTGTCATTCATATCCTGTCCATAGAGATGCATTCCTGCTTCTAGACGCAAGGTGTCACGGCAACCTAAGCCACAAGGAACAACATCAAGATCGAGCAATTTTTGCCAAAGCGCTTTACCCGTTTCAAGATCAGTCATGATTTCGCAGCCATCTTCGCCTGTGTATCCCGTCCGCGCAATAAAGCTGGATGTTCCCAAAATGTCGGTGCGAGTATGTCCAAAACGCAAACGTGGTAATTTCAATAAATCCGTTGTTACTAATTCTTGCAATGTAGCGATCGCCGTTTTACCTTGTACAGCAATCAAGATTTGCGATGCTGAGTTATCAATCAAGCGATCGCCTAAGTGCTGTTGTAACCATGCTTTGTCTTTGTCGGTGGTTGAGGCATTGACGATAACTGACCAATTTTCGCGATCGCCTTCTGGCTCATGACGATAAAAAATTACATCGTCAACAATTCCAGCTTGCTCATTGAGTAAGACTGTATATAGCGCTTGCCCCACTTTTAATCGCCCTAAGTTCGATGGCACAAGTTTGTTTAAAGCTTCGAGAACGCCTTCACCTGCGATCGCAAATTTACCCATATGCGACACATCAAACATACCCACCTGCGATCGCACGGCATTATGTTCTGCGACCAGCCCTTTGTATTGCACGGGCATCTCCCAACCACCAAATTCCACTAGCCGTGCACCAGCAGCAACATGGAGGTCATAAAGAGGAGTACGTTTGAGAGTGGTCGTCATGATTGCGATTTAAAAATTATTACAACTATATATTACGTATTCCTGTATAACGATTGCTTAAATCCATCGTCATAAATTAACAAAGTGATCGTTCCATAAACGTAATCGTCCAATAGCCTACAGAAAAATCAAGGGTCTAGGATTTTGTATAGGAGACTGCTGAACAGTAGGAACTAGAGAAGGACGTTGCATACCCAGTCGAGCCGCCAGACAAGATTGTGTGAGAAAATCCAAGACAGAACGCCCTTGTAATTTCAAAGAATGTTTGACCGTGAGCATTCTCGCCACAAACTCACTGCCAGCATGAGACTGAGA
>JADBWK010000037.1 GCA_020404895.1 Pseudanabaena sp. M085S1SP2A07QC
AAGGCTTTTGGTCAAGAATCGTCTTTCCGAGATGACTAAATCTGTCATTGCCTCTCTTGTCGGTAGAGATTCTATACTGGATGCTCTATCTGTTGCCTCTCTTTTGTGATTTGGTATTATATAATCACGTACTTTCCGACGTACCTCATATTGTATGGCTCCGTATCGCAAACGCTGAAATAGGCTTTTCGATTCATTGATCTTCTCAAGATCAGAACTCTCAAACAAATAACGACTATACCAAAATTGTGCGGGATAGTTTTGATCTCCTTTTGAAAAAGCTCTTCCAAAATAATAGATAAGAGAGTCAATATCCCTTGGGAACATTTTTCTAAGCACTTGAGCATATTGATAATTCAGCTCTTTACTAAGAGTCTGATTCTCTAAAGCTTTTTTCAAGCAAGAGCTAGCTGATTCCAAATTATCTTTGTTTTTGTAGAGAGTAGATAAGCGTATTGCAATATAAGAATCTCTAGGATTAGCATTAAATGCAATTTCCAGAGCTTTCAACGCTCGTTCATCATCCTCAATGAGATTAGCAAACTCTGCCTCTAAATTATTTACGAAAGTATTTTCAGGATAGTTTTGTTTTGTCTCTTCAAGGATTTTTTCTATATCTCGAACAGCGTCCTCAATGTCACGATTTGTAGGTTCATCTTGTTCTAAAACGTATCTTAAATTATCAATGGCTAGTTTAAGATATGTGGTTCTAGCGTATTGATCAGACTCTGATTTACTGGATTTTATTAAATCCTTTAAGAAAGAAAATGCTTGATTCCGAAATTTTTGCCGCTCTAATGGATGCTCTGCCTTGCGACCTCTATCTGCTGCCAACTCTGCCTGACTATGAACTATGGATCTATCTCTTGGATCAGATTCTTGCGCTACTCTGAGGTACTCTTCGGCTAACTGATAGTCACCATTAGTAATACGTTCGTAATTCGCCATCTGTTGATAGAGATAAGCATCCGCCCCAACATATTCTCTTGCCATTTCATAAATAGCTTTCACATCTTCATGAGATGAAAAGATTTGGCTCAAGTCTTTAGCTTTAACTAACTTCCGAAAAGAATCCCTATCTGAATCATAAGCAATATTAAGATATCTAAGAACACGAATATATTCATTGTATCGAGTGTGTTCATCTAAAAGAATATCTTCAAAGACAATTTGAGCAATTTGCGGATGTCTAGCTAAATAATACACATCACTTGAAGATTTCTGTTCAGTCTGAACAACATGCTCAAGAGGAACAAATAGCTTTTCTCTAAAATCATGAAAACTAATATCATGAACTCTTGCTATCAGACCGACTCGAACTGGTGCGCCAAGACGATTTAGGAAGCAAACCGTAAGATAAAGATCTTGCGCCTGTTTGGGATATATATGTTGATATTCATCTACAATTATTTCTCTAAACGGTCGTCCTAAAGTAGCCTCATGTAGTGCTACTAGTAACTGCCTACCAGCTTTCTCTCCAAATTCTTGAACTCTTTGATTAAGGTTTTTGTTTTTAAGGTTTGGTCCTAATGCGTCATGTTTTTCTAGTAAATTAACAAGGTCTAAAATCTCGACTTCGCTAAGATATCGTAATTGATAATCTTTAGTTACGTAATCAGCTAACCTATCACATGACATATTCCACTCATTTGCCCTCGCTGCCGTAATTATAGTAAGTGGAACTTCAAAGCGTCGAGCTTCTTCTAGTAGAAGTAATATCAAGTAGATATTATCCGCCGCCGCATCTACAAAAACGAAAATTCGCTCATTTGCAAGTCGATAAAGCTCTCGAATTGCCTCAAAGTTTATATTGCTTGCAGTTTTCATAAAGAGACAGATTACATTGGCTTGAGTAGCTGACTCCCATGCTAGCCTTCTAAGAAAAATTGTTTTTCCAGATCCTGCTTCAGATTTGATCACATAAAGCTCAGAAAGTGTTGGTCTATCACTATCTGGTCTTAAAATAACATCATAAAGAACAGTATCTGTAAGTCGTCGTCTTACATCAAACCCTCGAATAATTGGATACCATTCCAAATTAAAACCTTTATAAAACTGTTTTGGGTCACTTTCTACGGTTACTATAGCATCGTGTACATATTCTACATCGTGAGTCAGTAAGTCTTTTAAAGAACCAACTATTGGTTCATTCTTTACAAATTTTCTTTCTATTGGATGATTAGGAAGCTGTAATCCTTGAGCAAGAGGTCTCAATTCTTTCTTAATAGATTTGTCAAGAGATCTGATAAAATCATCAAATTTACCCTCTAAAACTGTAATTCTTTTTGACTCCCATAAGTTTTTTTCAGCACCTGAAACTTTAGGCTGCACTAAATAGTAGGGAGGTCTATTTTTGACTTCATTTAATACTTGAAGAAGAACCGAGCGTAGTTCTGAATCTTGAGATCCACCTCCAATAAAAATCACTGTACTCTCATAGCACCATTCGTAGAAGGTCTTAAATAGACGATCTCGACTTTCTTTATGAGTAGAGTATTGATCAGTACTTAAAATAAGAGGTAACTTAGGATCTTGTGTTCTAGTAATGCAACCATGAAGCTTTAACAAAGCGAGACTCTTGTTTGACTGAAGTTTCTCATCTATCCGATCATGATTTGATATGATCGGTATCAATTCTTGAACTCGATTTCTGCTGCTATCATAGGCAGTTTCCAATAATCTGTCAAAGCTTGTTGTTGCAATACCTTTCCATCTAAATGTTGGTAAAATTAGATGAGAGGCTTCTGGCTGAATTCTCCGAAATTTACTAGCTATAAAATCTTGTACTGTTCCTAGATCATATGCTGATACAGCTAACTCGGTTACCCATTGCAAGGATTCTTGATTATACTGACCATCTAAGAATCTGTCAGATAGTTCATTGCGTAAAGTATCTTCGGGAGATATTTGCCCTTTTATTTGGTAGCCAAGAAGTGCTCTTGTACCAAGAAAAAGCACTACTTGACCAGTTCTTATTGAAGATACAACTATTTCAGGGAGTTCCATATTTACTTATTTATACGCAATGATTGAACTTTAGCATATTAATGATTAGTAGGATGGTGCTCAGTAAATTGATTTTTGGTCATATCAGTCCAGATGCAGCAGGACAAACTTTCTTTAATTTTACAGTGCCAACTCATTTATGTTTTGTGATCGCGATTGTTGATGAACTAGATCCAGAAACTAGAATTTCTATCCAAACAACAAATCCCTTTGACTTCCGTGTAGATATGCTTTGGTACGAAATCCCAGTAGTTTATGAACTGAGCCAACAAAAGCTCTATTTCTATGGCCAACCCACCAACTTTTTCGAGCAATTTAAAGGAGAAATTGTCTGGAAACAACTGCGATTAATTATTCAGGAGATTTTGGGCAATCGCTTATGCACTTAACCATGAGATGACAAGGCGATCAAAGCGTTTCTTCATCGAATATAATGTATCTCTTGAAATACAAACGATATTAGCTGTTAAAAATTCACTAATTATGAAACAGTTCGCTTTTGTTAACGATTCTGCCGAAAGAGAATACAAAGACATTCCAAAAGAGATTCAACAACAATTTGGAACTAGCCTAAGAGCAGTCCAAGAGAACAAAAAAACATTCTTACCAATCCAAACCCTTGAAGGAATTGACTCTGGAGTAATCGAACTTAAAATCAATGGTAGTCCAGCCTTTAGATGTGTCTACATAGTAAAATTTCTAGATACCGTTGTCGTCTTACACTCATTTGAGAAGACAACAAACAGTGTAGATCGACAAGCCATGAAAACTGTCGAAAAAAGATACAAGGAACTAAAAGCTGAAATCGAAAAAATGAAAAGGCAAAAATAACTAAGCGATTTTAGCTAAATCCCTTGTTTGGATTTTAATAGAAGCACTTTCTAAACTGCTAAAAGTAAGCTCAGTCCTGAATCCGAGCTTATCAAGCATTGAAAAAAGCATATCCAAAGTAAATTTATCAATTTTTCCATTCACAATATCAGATACACGCGGCTGAGTAACCGCCAACCTTTCAGCCGCTTCTTTCTGAGTCCAACCTCTATGCTCAATTATGTCGCGAATCATAATTGTCAAGTCAGCTTTCAAAACCGACTTACTAGCGACTTCAGGCTCCTCGATCGCATGAAATGGACTTTCGTAAAATTTGATCGACATAATTTTGTATTTAGATAATGCCAGCAGATTATACAATATTTTATATAATAAGTCAAATATAGATTTAGCGATCACCTATAACAACCTTGCTACAATAAGCATGACCTGCAATCTCTAAATCATAATCAATGAAATTATCCTATTGATTAGAAAAACAACTATGAGCGACATTCAAGAATATTACCTTGTTGCTTTAACCGAAGATGCGATCGCTACGCATAAAATTACTCATCAGCAAATCCTACTGCGACGAGGACAAATGGGAACAGTTTTAATGTCCTTTGATAACAAAGCATTCCTAATCGACTTTACCGATAAAAAAGGCAATACCTTCGCTATGGAAACAATCGAACCTGTCAAGCTATTACGCCTTATCGATGAACCTGAATTAGTCTATTCATGACTATACCCATGACCTTCACATCAGTCCTAGAGAATATAGCCCGATCGCAAATCGCCACAAAAATAGGCGAGAAACTCAAAACAGCCAAAAGCATATCCCTATCAGGACTATCTCGCGTAGGCAAAGGACTGATTAGCACCCACCTATGCCACCAACAAACCAAACCCTTACTCATCGTCACCGCCACCGTCGAAGAAGCAACCCGATGGGCTTTACAACTCCAATCCATGTCATGGCGCGTCTATCTATATCAACCCCTTGATACATTTCCCTACGAATCATCCCAAATCGATTTAGAAACCGCTTGGACAAGGATTGAGATATTAGCGGAACTGCTTGCCAAACCACAGCCCAACTTAGCGATCGCTACCACCATTAACGCGCTACAGCCCCATCTACCATCCACTCAAGTATTCCAAAAACATAACATCTATCTCAATATCGGCGATTCACAATCGGTTAAATTACTTGCCGAGTCTTTTGCAAGATTAGGATATGTGGAAGTCAAAGAAGTAAAGGAATCAAAACAATGGAGTCGCAAAGGATTTAGTTTTGAAGTGTTTCCAATTAATCGAAATCTACCAGTGCGTCTAAGCTGTAATCGCGGCACTGTCGAGAAAATCAGAGAGTTTGACCCCACTAATCCCAAAAGCTTCACTGACCTATCCAGCATCGCGATCGCCCCTGTCGATTTGCATGAGTTTGTTACTGCTCATAAAGCCACATTGCTAAATTATTTACCCAAAAACTTCGTTATCGCCATTGATGAACCCGAACAATGTCAGAGCTATAGCGATCGCTGGTACGAAGCTGCGGATGAGCTTTATCAAAATCAATCGCAAGCCGATACACCGAAACTGCATTGGGACTTTGCTAAGTGCATGACTGAGGCAAAGAAATTTCAGATGCTTCAGCTTACCGAGCGATCGCTTAAACCCAAAGCCAATATTTTTGATTTTGCGAGTACTTCTATTCCGATAATTCCCCATCAGTTTGACCAGATTGCAGCGCTCATCAGTGAATATCTCAAATCGGAATATCAAGTCACTCTGATTTCGGCGCAACCTTTGCGTGTGGCAACTTTACTCAAGGAGCATGACTGCATTGCCAACTTTGTCAGCGATCCTGATGATTTACAGTCAATTGCACGAATTCAGAAAGCTGGTAAACCTGTGATTTTGAAATATTCGGGACTGATGGAGATGCAAGGCTTTGTTCTGCCCAGTTGCAAGCTTGCGCTCTTGACCGATCGCGAATTATTCGGACAGCAATTACTAGCCTCACCAACCTTTGTGCATCCCTCACGGATGAATACGGCTAAGTCAGTTAATCCTGACGAGCTAAATGTTGGCGATTATGTCGTGCATCGTAAGTATGGAATCGGCAAGTTTACGCGCTTTGAAACCATTGAAGTGAAGGGAGAAAAGCAACCGCATTACATCGTTGAATTTGCTGATGGTAAGACTGCGGTGGCGATCGCGCAAGAAAATGAGAAGATTCTCTCCCGCTATCGCAGTGCTTCTAATAAGCCTCCAAAGTTAAATAGCATCGCTAATACAAAGGGATGGGATAACGCGCTCAGCAAATGCCAAAAGGAGATTTACAAGTTAGCAAGGGATTTACTACAACTCTATGTTCGCCGAGCCAATTTAGTCGGCTATGCTTTTCCCCTTGATACGGATTGGCAACATGAGATGGAGGATTCTTTTCCCTATCAACTCACACCCGATCAGGTCAAAGCTGTTCAGGATGTGAAGCAAGACATGGAAAGCGATCGCCCGATGGATCGGCTAGTTTGCGGTGATGTCGGCTTCGGTAAAACTGAGGTGGCGGTAAGGGCTATTTTTAAGGCGGTATGTGCGGGTAAACAAGTGGCTCTGTTAGCTCCAACAACAATTCTGGCGCAACAGCATTTCCATACGCTCCAAACTCGGTTTGCGGCTTATCCTTTTGCAGTGGATATTGTGAATCGGTTTCGCCCTGCGAAGGAGCGCAAGCAGGTTTTGCAACAGGTTGCAGATGGTAAGGTACAAGTCATTGTCGGTACGCATCAACTTTTGTCGAAGGATGTGGAGTTTCACGATTTGGGTTTACTGGTGATTGATGAGGAGCAGCGCTTTGGGACTTTGCAGAAGGAAAAAATCAAGGCGATGAAGGGGGATGTGGATTTATTGACTTTGAGTGCTACGCCGATTCCGCGTACTCTCTATGCAGCGCTTTCTGGGGTGCGGGAAATGAGTGTGATTGCCACTCCTCCTCCCTCAAGGCGATCGATTCAAACCCATTTGTCTGCCTATGATGCGTCACTGGTGAAAACAGCAATTCGGCATGAATTAGACCGTGGTGGTCAGGTGTTTTATGTTGTGCCGCGTATTGAGGGGATTGAGGCGATCGCTGTTTCTTTGCAGGCGATGTTACCAAATGTGAGATTGGCGATCGCGCATGGACAGATGCAGGAGTCGGAGTTAGAGGCGGCGATGGTTGCTTTTAATAACAATGAGGCGGATATCCTGCTTTGTACGACGATTATTGAGTCGGGTTTAGATATCCCGCGTGTGAATACAATTTTGATTGAGGATGCTCATAAGTTGGGTTTGGCGCAACTTTATCAACTGCGTGGTCGGGTTGGTCGGGCGGGGATTCAGGCTCATGCCTATTTGCTATATCCGCCTAATCTTGAGTTGACAGATTCAGCTAAGAGGAGATTGGATGCGATTCAGGAATTTAGTCAGCTTGGTTCGGGTTATCAACTAGCGATGCGTGATATGGAGATTCGTGGGTTGGGGGATCTCTTGGGTGAGGAACAGTCGGGTCAGGCGGATGTGATTGGCTTTGCGCTGTACATGGATTTACTTCAGGAATATATTAATGAGTTGCGCGGAAAGATTTTGCCTGAAGTTGCGGATACTGAGCTTCAATTGCCGCGTTTGGTTGCTTTTATTCCTGATATTTATATGGCAGAAGAGACGAAGATTAATGCTTATTTGACTTTGGCGAAGGTGAAGTCGAAGGAGGAGATTCTCAAGTTGGCTGCGGTTTGGGAGGGTCTGTATGGGGCTTTGCCTGAAGAAACGCAGGTATTGCTCAGAGTGATGGAATTGAAGCTGGTGGCGCGTAAGGTTGGGGTGTTTCACATTTATGCGTCAGAAGATGGGCGCGATCTGTTTCTGGAATCAAAGCTGACGGATTCGCTTTGGGAGTTGCTTCATGCGAAGATTCCGATTGAGTTCTATTATCGTTTCTCTTTTGAGAAGGGCAAAATTAAGATCACGAGTCTGGCTCTTCTGCCTGGGGATAAGCAGGTGCATTTCTTGATTGAGTGGTTGGGCTGTTTTTTGAATTGAGCATTGGGCGATCGCTCTACAACTTGATTAATGTATCAAGAATAACCCAGTCGAATTTTTATGTAGTAATATGGTTGTAATAGTGAATAACTCGCTATCTAAATAGTACTCAGACATATCTAACCTAGATAACGCGCTCCCATAATGCAAAAAACAACAGACTTTCCTAGCGATCAAGTAGGGGCATCTCGCGATAAAATTCTTGATTCCTATCTTGAAACAATCGGTGATAGTTTTCGAGAAAATCGTTCCCAACTCAAACTCATCAATTATGGAACAGGATCAGGAAAGACTCATCAGTTATTTCAAGCAATATGCACAACAATTAGAGAAAATCTAGATAGTCAGATAATTGGTGTGTATGTTGCTCCACTAAGAGAACATTTGCATATTCCACATTCTGTTTTAATGCAATATCCAGATATTCCCGTATACAAACTAAATTCATTAGAAATGAAAATGACGGATGAACATGTCAAATCATATAAAAAATGGATACCTGCAATACTTAAAGACAAAAAAATCTGGAATGTCGATTCAAAAGTGTATCCAAACGAAAAGGTTCAAGAAAACAAGCAAAAACTTAAAAGAATAGACGGAGTAATAAGCAGACTTGAGTACATCAAAAAAGCTGGTTTCGGAGATGAAGATTTTAATAAATCTGAAACTACAAGAGCAATACGCGAACTAAATAGCCTAATTGAAGGTTTTTTGGAATTTATTATTAAATGTCAATTGGATCAAGCGAGTTGGTCAGAGGAATGCTTAAACTTAACTGAAATATTTTTTCCTCTCCACCTTTTGAGAGAAAAGTCAGGGATTTTGATGCTCACATATGATAAATTTGAAACTTCTATTCCGTATTTCACCCACAACGGTAAAACTTGGGTAAAGAAAAGCAACTTTCTTGATCAATACGTTATTCAGCCCACAAATAAATCTAGGAAGTTCATAATTGCTTTTGATGAACAGGAAGATGGATATCAAATTATCCTAGACAAGAAGATAGATATTATCTCTCCGCAAAGGCTGGCAATCAATAATGCGCTCTCTTCTATTAACAGAGAGTTTTCTATTCTCTTTTCTAAGCTAAACGAAGAAAATCGAGAATTCTTAGCTTTTATCGATAAAAACAAGGGAGCGGTTGATGAATTTCAAGATCATTTCGAGAAAGATAAAGCTATAGAACAGAAACTACAAAAATTCGCTGAAACGTATCAAAGACTAACTTATGAGGAAGGGAACTCTATTAATTTCCTGAAGCAGGTAGTCAAGATTGATAAGGGGCTTGAAAAGTCAGTAGATGATATTATTGAAATCTTTAAGCATTATAAAGACGAGAACTCTATTGCATTAGATTTTAAAATGCTATCTAGGGTTTTATCAAAATTTGAAAATAATAGAAGCCTGTTAATTTCTCAGAAGCTCTACAACCAAATTAGTAACGATTTAATGAACATTTTTTCATACAACAATCTGTATGTTTACAATGTTGACGTTTTGAAAAAATTGTTTTTAAGCAAAACATCAGGTGGTCATGTACTTATAAGTGAAGAAGAAACTTCAGACAAAACTTCCTTAGCAGAATTAATTTATTCCATTCTAGCTGTCCGATCGCAGGTTAAACCAATTAAAGATATTCTCGCTAATGTGCTAAGTGCAGATGATTCTCAATCACGCTCTTTAGATATTTGGTCAGAACAAATAGAGAAAACACAAAAAGCAAATGAAGAAAATAAATTTCAAAATCAAGTACTCAAATATTTAAACCGCACTTATGTCTATGAAAGTTATAAATCTATCATAAACATCAAAGAAATTTCTCGCTATCAAAACTCTAAAAATAATTTAATTGATCATCGACTTAGAGAAGTTTCTATTGGGAGTACAGCCATATTAACTTCACCTGAACATAAAATAAATTCAATGCTAAGTAAGAATGGCAACGTTATTTTTCTCATTTCAGCTACAGGGGGAATTAAAGGAGATTTAAGCACAAGTTACGATATGCGTTATTTAGAAGATAGTTTGCGTAATGAATTTGGGCAAAGTTCTTTTAAAACAATGATCGAGAAAGAAATTAAACTTTGTGAGAATATCAGGGATGACCGTAAGGATAAACGACAGATTACGGTAGACTTTTTTAGTAAAGATTCATCATCTTTCCCCAACAAAAATACCCAAGAAGTTGCTGATCAATTTGAGAAAAGTGTTTTAGAAAAGTTTGTAGAATCTTTTAAGAGTGATAAGACTTGGTTTAGTATATACAAACGGCAAGAACTAAGTAGTTTTATTCGTTTTTTGTTTTACCTTTTTGAAGATGAAGAAATTCAAGAGACGATTGCTTTTACTCAAACACTAGGCTGGATCAAAAAACTAATCCATCACTGTGAGGTAATTCGTCACGGTAATTTTAAATTTGAGGCATCATCAGATCATCCAAACATATATTTTGTTAGCCTAAAACATCCCAAATATCAAAGCAATATTTCTGTTAAACTTGTTCTATACGATGCATCATTCAATAGTTTGTATAGAGACAAATTAAATCAGAAAACATATTTAGATGAACTTGTTGAAGAAGAAGGACAGAAGATATTTTTTATATCGGCTTATAAGTCAGCTTCAAAGGGGTTGAATCCTATCATAATAAATAAAAATGGTGATGAAAAAGATTTTGACTCTTTAGTTTTATTAATGGATAGTTACTATACGGTAATAAATCCTAAATCAAAGGATTCTGGAGAATCTATGACACTTTATCACTTTGCCTTAATGAAAAGTATTGTAAATATAACGGACTCTAATCTTGAAATAAAAGATTTTAACAAATACTTGAGTCAACCAGAGGCGGCGGCATTTAGAGAACAACAGCATCAGATTTTATTAGGAAAAGGCGTTTTACAAGCTATTGGTAGATCTGAGAGGCGCGACTTTTCAAACCAAGTAATCAAAATTTTTATAAATGAAGAAACTCAAAAGAATTTAGTGAGCTTCTACAGATACTTGGAACAGGAAGAAGAGAATGAAATTCGTAAGTTTTCCGTTAACAACCATAGTGTTTACTTAAGCGTTAAAGAGGAAGAGAAGAAAAGATCAATCATTGATTATGAAGATCATGTCTACAATGAAATTGATGCTTATCAAGATTTACAGACATTTAGAGAAAAAATGTTGAATGAAATTGATAAGTTTCATCAAAATAAAGATAGTTTTGCAATCACTAAAGCATGGGACGCGCTTCGTGATCCATTTGTTTTTAAAGATCCAGATAAGTATCTTAGCAAGTTAAGAGAGTCAGGGCTATTTCCTGCTGAATTTATTGAATCATTGTTCTATCACAATACAGAACAACCTGAATTTATGCCCCATTTAGCTTCAGTAGAAGAAGACGGCAAAAAATTTCAGATTATTAGCGACAGTATCAATGGAGATAAAATCTATCCTTATCTGAAGCGATTATATCCTGAATATTTAAAAACAAATGCTCAAGATGATGATTTAGAAGGTAGTGAAATTAGATCCCTCGATGCTTCGACAGACTCAATTTACAAGCTATATAATGAGTTAATTCCTCAGCCAGATATTTTTAACACTTATATTCCGCGTCCACAATTTTTTAATGATGTGTTATATCCATCACTAGCCGAAAATTTTGTAGAGCGTTGGATTCAAAATGTAATTTTCACAGGGAAAGCATGGAAAGACATAAAAACCAATCATGGTTTTGAGCCACTGCTAGATTTCAAAAGATATAACAAGCTTTATGAGCAGTTTGATTTATACTATGTTAAGAACAATGCACTATTTTGTATTGATGTTAAAGCATGGAGTATCGCTTCGGGAAATAACTTGTCAAGTAAGACATTAGAAAAAGCTCAAAATAAGCTAAATGCTATTGCTTCAGGTTATTCAGAATTTGGCACAGTGAAAGGCTTACTTCTAAATTTACACGCAACCCAAGAGAAAAACCAGCAATACTCACCCACATTGTTTTCTGGAAGTTTGATTTGTTTTGACAATCATAATTTTCCAGTTGAGTCCAGTATCCTCAAAGATTTTTTATTCCAGAAGGAGAAATAGAATGAAAGATAAAATGATTAAAGAACTATCTGATATATCCAGAACAAATCAATTAAAGATAACCGAAACATCCGAAGAAGTTGCTGAAAAACTTTATCAGTATCTTTTTAAAATGGATAAGGGTATTGAGTCTTTTAGTGCTGACAAATTGGATTTAAGTGAATACGAAGGGTCGTCACTTAATTTTTTTCAAAAACGGCATAGAGCTATCAAGAAGGAAATCAAGAAAATACTTTCTATATACGATAAAAACTACGATTGTAAGGATATACAGTATTTTTTGTCCTATTCTAAGCATGGAAATATGGTTTTTTTCCTTTCACCCAATAAAACACACTCTGGATGGAAGCAGCTATTCGTCAATAATCAAGAAAGAATTTTAAATTTGGCTTTTAAGTTTTTTATTCTTTCTCAAAGTATTGAGACAATCAAAGGTTCTGAAGAACTACTTTTACTTCATTCCATACGTCCTAGTAAGTCAAAAGACACTCTCATCGTCTGGGGACAAAGTTTATTCATCAAATACAATTATCACAATGTCCTTACATTAACTTTAACTCGAAAAAATTTATGTTTCTCGCCGAGAGATCAATATAATACTTTCGATGGTGATAATCTAGGGGACTTGTTAGTCTACGAAAAGAAGAACTACTACTTTGACCGTCCCTATGATGGGCGTAGTAGGAACTATATCAATTTTATGCAATTTGATAAAGAAGATAAAAATTTTGAAAAATTCAAAAAGACACAGCTTTATTATTATCAAAATTTTACATCTAAACTTGAAAACTTTTTAAATGAATGTGGTATTTCCTTCGATACGCTTGATTTTCAAGCTGATCATTTCCTAAAAAATCCTTTTATTAGCAATATAGAATCCATAGAGTCATTAGAGGTTATAAATAATGTTGGGGTTGACCTAACAGAATTTGATCAGAAATTTCTGAAAAATTTTCTACTACATCAAAGCGAAGTATGTTCTCTTACATTTTACAATTCTGGAAAGACTATTAGTACTTATGAACGAGTAGAAGTTGATGATGAAGATTCTCCTTACTGGAAAATTAAGGAGGTTGTTGATTGGTCGAGTATTGAGCTTGATAGGACAAAAAACTATTTAGTTCTTAATAAACTTTTAGAAGAAGAAACTGGTTCAAGGGCATATCAGGGCAGTGATGGTCTCTGGTATCCATCCACAAAATTAGATAGTCAAAAGAAAATTGATTTCTATTCACAGTTAAAGAAAAGATTTAACTATCTGAATACAGGAGAATTTTTTAGTATGCAAGGACTAGATATTATAGAATTTAGGGCTATTGGCGATGAAAATTCTCTTTTGTCAGTTCTCAATTATACAACTAGAAAAATTGATCGAGACATTTTACAAGTAGACACACAGATTTTTACGGATGGCAAGTCTTTAGATATAGAAAGTTCTATTCTCTGTTATCTAAGAGAACAAACTGATTGTAAAGAATGGAAAAAATTCTGTGATACATACAAGCTAAAAGTTTCACCTCAATTCCAGAAAGTTTTAATTGAACTATCAATCAAGAATTGGATTAAGCACAGTATTGTAAATTCTAGCTTTGGCTTGGCTATTCCTCCTCAGACATTTTCCGACAAGAAATTTTTTGCTATTTATGTTCGTAGCCCCCTTAAAAAGGAAGCTCAAGCGGTTGCTGTAGAATTTTTATATAAAGAAGGTTTCATTTATATTACAAATGTAATGCGTGACATGAAGCAGATCGAAGATAAATTTCAATTTTTAAGAAGACGAAAAAACAAGTCCCAAACACTAATCGATGCTCAACAATATTTTGTAGATGAATCAGACAACATATATATTAATTGTTATACCGATGACTTGTTTACGCCAATACTAATTGGACGAAAAGGTATTCTGGAAGAGATGGAAAAAGGAAGTCTGAAAATTAATCGGAAAATCAAAGATGACAGTAGCAGTAGATTATTGCCTTTAGTAACTTACTACAACATTAGGATTCAACCTATCAAGCGAATTCAAAATATGATATGTTTAGATCTAAATAATGAGTCTTTTATTCAGTATTTCGTACCACCTGCCCAAGGTCTTGATGAGAAGATTAAGAGAGGCTTTAGAGTTTATCATCTAATTGGGAAGACTTACTCCAAAGAATCGGTTTTGACATCTGAACTTATCCAGCATCCGATCACATCTTTACATTTTACAACCCTAACTCAAAATATTTTGAAGATTAGTGATAATAGTCAATCATCTTTGCTGCAAAAAGTAGCGAGAGTATTAATTGAGAACTAAGAGATAGAATTGTGTGAGGGATGGAAGTTCTAAAATCCACGAGATTGTGGCTAAGTCTGGTATTCCCCAAAACGATCCTTACATTGCAATCTTCTTGTCTAATGCCCAAGTTGCGGCAACAGTAGCCACTGCGCCAAATCTACTTCAAAGTGCCTTAGCTAAAGGCTTCGATGTTGGTATCCAAAAGTTCCGTGACTTTCTGGCGACTCTACGCGAGACTGCGGTTAAGGAACAGGAAGTGGCGATTAGTCAGGCGATCGCAAATATCATCAAAAACAAACAGCATCAGGAATCCCAAGGTTATTGGCGGGCGATTAGCTTGCCCTTCATTGGTTTCTGTGCAGGGATGTTGATGATTGGCTTAGCGGCGGGACTGGTTTCGGGCTTGGCGATCGCGAAACTGTTTTTACCTACACCTAATCTAAACGCCCAATCCGCTAGGGATTTGGAGTGGGTGGCAAGTGACAACGGCAAACTGGCTAGGAATCTCGTGGACTGGAATCGCGATATTTTGAAAACCTGCCTTCAGGATCAGCAAAACCTCAAGGAAGCTTTAATCATTCTCAATGGTAAATATGTGACTAAAGGTTTATGCGCCCTATGGGTATTGCCTGAAACCCAGAGAGTCTATGAAGATCGCCGTTAATTTTGGGTGCAACAATTCATGAATCAGAAAACACAATAGCTAACTTTTATGGGCTAAAAACGTTCAAAATTTCGTAATATTTGCTTTTTAAGTCATCTTTGAGGTAGATTCTTTGACTTTTGTATTAGGCGAATTCGGTGTATTTGGTGCTAAAAAGTCTAAAGCGTTTGAAGTTGCAACGACGCTTTCTTCTGATACTACTACCACCTTGGACTTTTTAGGATTTTTCGGTTTCCTTATGGTGGGCGCAGTGTTGAATAATCGTCCACGTTTACGAATTTCGTAGCCATGCTTGATCAGCACTAGCCTAATCGTGGAATCGCTTAGGTCAAACATTTTACCTACATTTTCTAGGCTCATGGGCTGGTTGTACAGATCCCAATATTGTTTGGCGATTACAGCTTCTTCCTTGAAGGCTTCGGCTTTTTCTTTCCGTGATAGTTCTTTGATGTCAATACCATTGCGCTTAATGATCCGTTCGACGGTTTTGCCTGTGACTCCAAACATCGCTCCTACTTGGTCAAAGTCTAGTCCTCCCTCGCAGACTAGTTGCCAATATTCTTGGGCGCGGGCATAGCCTTCCAATCGTTTTTGCTTTAGTTTATCTTCTTGCCTTTGTCTGATTCGCAGCAAAATCTGGCGGCGTTCTCTTTGCCTTGGGGTCAGTTTGGGTACGGCTAATCCTGCGATACCGCCTAATTTATGTTTTAGTCTTAATTTCAAACGGTTTTTGGAGTCTACGCTTTGGCGGATCGGGTAGCCGTTGCGCTTTAGTTCCTGCAATACGATCGGATGGGAGATACCAAATAGTTCTGCGGTTTCTCGTAGGGTTAAGTTGTAATCGTTGTAGGCTTTGTTGTATTGTGCAGCGCGATTGGCTGAGGTAACTGGATCGATGCCCCGACGAATGGGAATATTATGCTTTTCAAGGATTTTGTTGAGGGTTCTAGCGGCGACATTTAATTTTTGGACGATCGCTGACCTCGTTAGTCCTGATTGGTATAAGGCGATCGCTTGCTGCTCCATCGACATTCTCGTATGGCTGGCGCGTGAGTGGCGCGGTCTAAATTCTTTAAATCCTGCCGCTACCATAGCGTTATATACGGTGGAGACTGATGTTTTGCATTGTTTGGCGATGTCTCGAATCGGATAGTTCGCTTCGGTATACAGTCGGATATATTCTTTTACTTTGTCGTTAATCTCTTCCATTGTCTTGTTCTCTTTAAGTTATGAGTTCTATCTATTTGATTTGTTTGCGATTTTCGCGTAGTGAGGCATCAGGGGCGGCATCTTGCAACAGGTTTTTAGGATGTCCACCTCTTCTTTGGGCTAGGGTTTGGCGAGGTTTTAGGGTCTGCCAATGTTGATAGATTAGCTTTTTGAGAAGTTCTTCGGATGTGCTATTTTCTTGAGCAATAATTTCTGCTAAGTAGACTTCTGTTTCGCGATCTAGGTTGATTGATAGCATTTTTTTGATTAATGGCTTTTGTTTATTATAAATTACGAATTTTGAACTTGTAATTTTTACTCTAGGAAATAGAGATCGCCTCTTGCTCCATCAACATGCTCGTATTTCCGATTCGCAGGTTTGAAATTGTGATCATTGGCGATCGCCACACATAAACCTGACGTTTTAATTTCAGACCAGTTTTTAAAAACATCTAGGTTGTGCGATCGCAAAGAGATCTCAATTTAAGGAAGTCGGTAGATCGCTACTTAACAAGATTGGCAGCAACCCGAAAATAAGCTCCACGAATCGAATTGCAAACTTTTTGTGAGTACTAAGGCTATACTCGTTATTAAATATTTATCATAGGATCGCTCTCTAGTGTTTATAGATTGCTCCAATTCGGCAACAATTATACTTGCGATCAGTCAAAATATAGGGAAAGAAACATAAATGATTTATGAGGAATTACAACATTTAATTAAACAAGCTGCTGCTAACAAAGTAACATACCTCAATTTAGCTAATACATCCTTAGATTTTTTTCCAAAGTCAATTGGACAACTTACTCATCTGGCAAGCCTTGACCTTAGTGGTAATCGATTAACAAGACTTCCAGAATCAATTGGACAACTTACTAATCTCACAAGCCTTGACCTTAGCGCCAATCAATTAACAAGCCTTCCAGATACAATTGGACAACTTACTAACCTCACAAGCCTTGAACTTAGCTACAATCAATTAGCAAGTCTTCCAAAGTCAATTGGACAACTTACTCATCTGGCAAGCCTTGACCTTAGTGTTAATCGATTAACAAGACTTCCAGAATCAATTGGACAACTTACTAATCTCACAAGTTTTTCCCTTAGTGGTAATCGATTAACAAGCCTTCCAGATGCAATTGGACAACTTACTAATCTCACAAGCCTTGACCTTAGCGGCAATCAATTAACAAGCCTTCTAGATACAATTGGACAACTTACTAATCTCACAAGTTTTTCCCTTAGTGGTAATCAATTAACAAGCCTTCCAGATGCAATTGGACAACTTACTAATCTCACAAGTTTTTACCTTAGTGGCAATCAATTAACAAGTCTTCCAAAGTCAATTGAACAACTTACTAATCTTATCAGTCTTTACCTTAGTGACAATCAATTAACAAGCCTTCCAGATGCAATTGGACAACTTACTAATCTCACAAGCCTTTACCTTAGTGGCAATCAATTAACAAGCCTTCCAGATGCAATTGGACAACTTACTAACCTCACAAGCCTTGAACTTAGCTACAATCAATTAACAAGCCTTCCAGATGCAATTGGACAACTTACTAACCTCGCCAGTCTTGACTTAGGCTTTAATCTATTAACAAGCCTTCCAGAATGGATTGGACAATTTACTAATCTTCGATCTCTTGAACTTAGATATAATTATTTAATGAAGTTGCCCCCAGAATTTGGTAAATTACGGCTTACTCGACTAACATTTGGCAACAATCCTTGGCAAAACCTCCCGCCAGAAATTAGACGTGGTGGTGTAAAAGCAATTCTGAGATTTTGTCAGCAACTGACTGATGAAGTTGATCATCTTTATGAAGCCAAGCTTTTGATTATTGGGGAAGGCGGAGCAGGCAAAACCACGCTAACCAAGAAAATTCAAGATTGTGATTATCAACTTCAATCTGATGAAGTTTCGACAGAAGGCATTGATGTGATCCGTTGGCATTTCCCTCTTCCAAATGGCAAAGAATTTCGTGTGAATATTTGGGATTTTGGCGGTCAAGAGATTTATCATGCCACCCATCAGTTCTTTCTAACCAAGCGATCTCTCTATGCCTTAGTTGCCGATACTCGCAAAGAAGACACCGATTTTTATTACTGGCTGAATGTTGCCGAATTATTGAGTGAGAATAGTCCTTTGCTGATCATCAAAAATGAAAAGCAGGAGCGTAAACGAGAAATTAATGAGAGACAATTGCGTGGTGAATTTACCAATCTCAAAGAAACCATTGCTACTAACTTTGCTACTAATCGCGGCTTGCCTGACATTCTCAACAAGATTCAGCATTACATTCAAAACCTCCCCCACGTTGGGACAGAACTCCCAAAAAGCTGGGTTAAAGTACGAGAAGCATTAGAAAAGAGCGATCGCAACTATATCAGCTTAGATGAATACTTGAAAATTTGTGAAGAAAACGGTTTTACGCAACAAGAAGACGCTCTGCAATTAAGCGGTTATCTCCACGATCTCGGAGTCTGTCTGCATTTCCAAGATGATGATCTGCTAACACGCACCGTCATTCTCAAACCAACATGGGGAACTGATGCCGTCTACAAAGTGCTAGACAATGCTCAAGTCGTGGAAGCTCTAGGCAGATTTACCCGTGAGGATTTGAAAATAATCTGGCATGAAGATAAATACACCACTATGCGACCCGAACTTTTGCGCCTGATGATGAACTTCAAACTTTGCTACGAGATTCGTGGCTCCCAGAATGTCTATATTGCACCTCAATTGTTGACTCCCAACCAACCAGAATATACATGGGATGAAGTAGAGAATTTGTTCTTGCGCTATGAATACGAATTTATGCCCAAAGGCATCCTTACACGTTTCATTGTAGAAATGCATTCTGCGATCGAACATCCAACCCTCGTATGGAAAACAGGAGTAGTATTATGCAAAGATGGCGCAAGAGCAGAGATTATTGAGCTATATCGCTATCACAAAGGCGAGATCCGCATTAGGCTATCAGGCAAACGCAAACGAGATTTACTCACCACGGTCAGACATGAACTCGATAAAATTCACGCTTCTTACGAGCGCCTCAAGTATAAAACCTTAGTTCCATGCAACTGCTCTACTTGTGGAAATAGCCAAACCCCATTCTTTTTCGATCTGAAACGTCTCTACAATTTTTTAGATACAGATAAACCTCAAATTCAGTGTTACGACAGTGGCGATGATGTCGAAGTTCGAGGTTTAATTGACGATATTATAAAAACTAGTCCGCGATCTACTAACCCTATGTCAGATAGTAAATATAACTTTCCGAAAGCCGAAATTGTTCAGATTATTGAAAATAATTCAGGCGAGGTCATTGCTAAAAAGTATGCTAACGATCCAGCATTTACAGATGCTCTGAGCGAGATCGTACAAATCCTAACAACATTGCAACAAAATCATCCAACTGCTACTGAAAAAGAAGCAGTTGAAATTATTGAAGCAGAATTTCAAGTGATTAAAATCAATCAACCCAACAAATGGAAAACCTTTCAACGCGATCTCTTAAATTCAGAACGTTGGTTAAAAGGTGGCAAATCTGCCCTCAGTGAAACCGCTAAGCACTACCTAGAAGATAGCGTATTTGCTAAAGCCTTTCTAGCTTTCCTTGATGGTTTCAGTGCAGAATAAACCGTAGTCACTCACTACAACTATGTCTGCAAAAGATTTATTCCATGAAGTGGTTAAGCAAAAAACTTTGATTGTGGTTAGTTAGCTAGGCGATCGCTTACAATAACCTCATTAGCAAGTTATAAATTTTGAATAACACTCAAGCTTATGACCACAGTAGAACTTCGCAATCAAATTGATGAATATATCGATAGCTTATCCCCCGAACGGCTCAGAGTAGCTGTAGATTTTTTGGCATATCTTGCTGAACGTGAAAGCCAAGAAGCAACTGATGAACTATTAAGGATTCCAAGATTTATGGACTCTTTAGAAAAAGCAGAAGCTAAAGTTTCCACAGGCAGCTATCGTAACTGGAGAGATATTCGCAGAGATGTATGAAGTCCGACTGTCTCCTGAAGCCCAAAACTTTTACAACAAAACCTCACTTGCAACTGTCAAAAAGATTAACAAGTGTCTGCTAATTCTCGAACAAACTCCATACAACCACCCAAACATCACCGCCTTGAGAGGAAATTTAGCAGGACGCTATCGTTATCGGATTGGTGACTATCGCATAGTCTATCTAGTTGACGAAGACTCAAAAGTGGTATCCGTTACCCTCATTGCCCATCGCAGTAAAGTATATGACGATTAGGACGCTTAAATTTTGGGTGAGTGGTTACAATAGCGTTATCCAGCAAGTTATAAGTTTTAATGAATCAGTGCTATGACTAACAAGCAATCTGAAAGTTTTAGATTTAACT
This sequence comes from Pseudanabaena sp. M085S1SP2A07QC, assembly GCA_020404895.1. Taxonomy (GTDB): domain Bacteria; phylum Cyanobacteriota; class Cyanobacteriia; order Pseudanabaenales; family Pseudanabaenaceae; genus Pseudanabaena. The sequence goes on from JADBWK010000037.1 coordinate 20,538, forward strand.
CTTCCGTATTTAGCGTTGTTAACTTAAATAATGAAGACACAGAAGATAAAACTTACTGGCTCCAAAAAAGTCCTCGCGATCGCTTAATTGCATTGGAATATCTACGTCAAGTAATGTATGGCTATGATCCAAATACCACCCGACTTCAAAGAGTTTTTGAGATTGCTAAATTTCCATCAAGTTGAATACCTGCTAATTGGTGGGTATGCCGTTGGATACTATGGCTTTGTCAGAGCTACAGGCGACATGGATGTATGGGTCAAAATCAATCCAGACAATGCCATCAAAGTTGTCAGCGCCTTAAAAGAATTTGGTTTTGCAGTTCCAGAATTATCTCCTGAACTTTTCTTAAAGGAAGATCAAATTGTGCGGATGGGAGTTCCACCTTTGCGATTAGAAATTCTCACAACCATCTCAGGAGTTGAATTTACAGCCTGTTTTAAAAATCGCCTCATAGCTCAAATTGACGATCTGGATGTGAACTTAATCAATCTAGAAGATTTGAAACTAAATAAACGAGCCAGTAGAAGACTTAAAGATCTATTGGATTTAGAAAATCTCCCATAACCCGCGATCTCAATCCCTGCGATGATGTGCTGAATCAGTCCCGCACTATAGGTAATCGGCAATACTGTGTTTGCGGTAACTGTGTGTTTTTGAACGTGTTCTAATAATTTCATCGGTTTATAATCATATTGATCGCTACCTTCACTGAAGAGCCACATCGGACAAGATCGGCGATTGGATAGCGGTTGGATTTCTGGAGTTGTAATAGCTTCAAACGAATATCTTGTGGATGGGAAGTTGATTTGCCATTCACAAGATGATTGCTGAAAGGTGCATTCATAAACACCTGCCATGCTTCAGCTAGTTTCTCTATTCCTTCTAATTGACTAGAAAAGCTATTTTCATTACCCATACAGATTCTGCCATCACCGTAGATATTCGGTAATGGCACATGGTAAATAGGAGCCTCTGCATTGAAGATTTTGAAGTTAGTTGCCCAAACATAACAACTATCACCACAGAGCATAAACACTAAACCCATCATCGGGATGGTCAAAGCGATCGGCTCTCCGTCTTCAGTTAAATTCGTGAACGTAAATGTCCGTCTTGCAGGCGGTATAAACTGTACGAACCATTGTCCTTGCTTACAGATACCCAATCGCTGTACGCCACTGGGTATCCATCCTGAGTCAATTTGTTCATGTTGAAATGCGGCTCTGACAGTTTCGGGTGATAGAAATTTATAGGTTTCTTTTCCTGCATCTCGATATTGAAAGCAGTAATGTCCGCCTTTCAGAAATAGCAGTTTTGCATCTGCTTCTATCAGTGGATACCCATCAGGATTGAGGACATCTTGCATCGGATTTATGGTTAACATTGGTTCCTCCTTATCCCGCTAATGCATGGGTGATATATTGAGAATGTAGTTGGGGAATAGGTTCTTTACACCTGTTCCACAGCCTCACTACTTTGACGCAGTTTTGAGAGTCCTTATCTAGCCATTCGATAAATTCTCTGTATTCCTTCATGATTGTCTGAGCGTCTGTATATGATTCTCTCAGTATGTCAATCACCTCTACCGTCCAATCAGCATCAGTGATTTCGCTTTCGTAGGTCATATCCAGCCAGATATTATCCGTTGACTGGGTTAACATCTCCATCGCCAATGGCAATCGAGAGATCATTCCCCTCGCCTTTTTTGCCTCTTGACGTAAAAGCACATCGGATATGTAATCTACGACTGGGGGCAATTCTTTGCCCAGTTCGCTTTCTACGCCATCCCATACTTCACTACTGATGTCATGAATTAGGCACATCAGAAATTTCTCGGTTGCACCTAATCCTTCAAATTCGTCGTAGTACCATGAAGTACCAATTGGGTCTATTGGTATATAGGCTGTACGTTCCAAATCTGTCATTACTAAGGGTAAAGGAAAGAACTGCTCGTCCACTAAAGTCAGAAATTCGATTTCTTTCTCGCTATAGTCTTCGGGTTTTGTAAAGGCTAGGCTGGCTGTGGTTTGCAGATATTTCTCTGGATAGTAATGCTGATATAGTCGCAACATATTTGCACGTTGCTGCATGGATTCAAGGTAATCGGCGGCTCTTTCCGATGTGTGGGAACACATCCACTGGAATTTGGCTTTGTCCATTCTAGAATCCTCTGATTACCGCAGGGGCAGCGATCGGGTGCGCCTTTTTTAAGTTGTCTAGCGATCGCTGCAATAAACAACTATTTTGCTTGGACAATATTGTTGCTTCAGTAAAGTTTTCTAGCTCAATTTCACCGATTTCGATTAGTTGCTGTCCTTGACGCTCGTGCTGCTCGATCTCCCATAGTATTTCTAGCAAGGGATTGATAAATTCATTGGCTGTAATCAAACTGGTCAGGACTAGCTCGGACATGCTTAGCCCTTTGGTCCTGCTTGTTTACAGATATCCACGAGGACATCTCCATTCGCTTGAACTGTTCGCCGAATTAGTGAGTTTTTGATTCCTTCAAAATACTGACTGAGCGTAGCCTTGATTTGCTCATCACTGCTACCAATTTCGGGTGGCACTGGGATGGTTTGTCCTTCAACTTTGATGCTGTAGTTAGGTGTAGTGGTTGTATTCATAGTTGTAGAGCCTGTTGATGTAATTTAGAAGATGCTGGTGTGGTTTTCTTTGGAAAATTTCCCAATTCAAGTTTTACTGGTATTTTCTGTTCTTCCTCAATTGATTCATCGGGTTCAATTGGAGAGGCTAGGTCACTCTCAGCATAGGCTCGGATGATTTCTGCTAGTGGCGCTGGGATCGGCGTTAGCGCTGATAAAGCGATCGTGCGGATTAGTGGTCTTCCCAAATCTCGGCAAATGGAAATAATCACCAGCCTTTCTAGTGATTGTTCGGTTTCAGGTAAAATTTCAATGCATAGCCGCAGTCGGCTTTGATCTAGGTCTATTACTTCGTTGGTCATGGTTTTCACGCTGTTGAACTTATACGCTTTTACACAAGCACTGGCGCTAGCCTATTTGTTCTAAAAATTCATAGCATCGGACTTCCCTATTGTAAAAAAAAGTAAAACCCTCACAGTGAGGATTTTACTTTTTCTACTTAGGCTGCGGTTTTCATCCGTTTTGGCTGGGATTTGATGCCAACGGGGATAGGACTGTGCGAAGGGAAAACCCGCAGACGCTCTTCTGTAAACACCCGAAACTTCGCTGTATGATTCTTGCCGCTATTGTTCGCAACCAGATAAACTCTTGCGTCAACGATCGCTTCAATTGTCGCATCGGGCATTTCTGGTCGTGGATATAATGGGAACTCAGTGCTGCGCTCCTGCAAGAATAATTCCACAAGACTCGTAAACTTTTGCTTAGCTTGGAGAATGTCGATATCAACAATCAGCTTGGCTCTAGACCATGTTACAAATGCTTGTTGCTCCATGCTGTCACTGCTTTTGGGTTTGCAACTCCATTGAACACTTTTCTTCGAGACTCGTGGCAATAGTAAACATTGATAGCCTTTATGTGAGTAAATCATCGTAACCTTCTTTTCATCTAGTTGGGCATGAACTTCAAGCGATAGCGATAAAAAAAGAACAAACATTCGCTTGCGGCAAATATCTGTTCTTTTTTAGAGAAGTTGTTTCAGAGAGAGGATTAATAATTAATAAGGTTAATTCTCTCTGAAACAGTTAGCTAAAAATCATCATCGTATGCAGTAGTTGGCTCATATTCTTCATCAGCATCATCGGCATTCTTTCGCTCAACATCAATAAAGTTAAGAGATTGGGCGCTGATGACAGTACGTGCATGATGCTTCTTGTCTTTCTTAGATTGATATTCTTCTGGTTGGGATAGTACTCCCACTACTTCCACAAAACGTCCTGAATGAGCACGCTCTTCTGCATACTCGGCAGTACCATTCCAGCAAACGACTTTTACCCAAAGTGGCTCTTGGTCAATCCAATTACCATCTTTATCTCTGCGAGGTTTGGGCTGTACAGCAAGGCTAAAGTCCAATACATCCTTGCCGCTAGTTCTAGTTTGACGTACTTCGGAGACAGTACCAATATAACCAGAGATAACTACAGAATTTGTTGAATTACACATCGATTTAAACCTATTTAGGAATCACTTCACGAACTTCTACGCGATAGCGTTTCCGTTTCCATAAATGCCATAACTCTCTAGTAAATTATTTGCTAGAGAGTTATGGTTGGCTTTAAATCTAGAATTCAAGCTGAGTGTTAATATCACTGGCAATCAGGGAATATTGTCCTGGGTGTCTAGACGATGAGATGTCGATCAGGTTTTGAGCAAGTTCAACTGCATATCCTTTTACGCCCAGCCATTCACGCATTAAGGCTTCGCACACTTCCTTAATTTGCAATGCGGTCATGTTTTCACTGTTAAATTTGGGCTTTTGTCCAGTGGCATCGGCTCCATACAAGTCGATGCTTGCTTCAATCACTTTGCCAGTTGGTTGTTGGGTCACAGCTAAAAGTGCTTTAAATGCTGCTTTGGCTGGGTTATCTTGTCTGCTGATCGCGGGTTGAGCGGATGGTTGAACATTAGGACTAGGAATATGAGCCTCAATGACTGTGGCGACATGACCATTAGTACTGGCGATCGCGGCGATATGACCGTTGGTACTAGCGATCGCGGCGACGTGACCGTTGGTACTAGCAATTGGGGCAACATTGTCGTTGCTGGCAACTGCGGCGATCGCATAGGCAGGTTGCTCCTGTCCTGCATATATTGCTGGTACAACATTAGGTATAGCTATATCCCTTGGGGCAACTGTCGCAGCTTGGCTAGGGGAAGATGTGTCATTCAACCAATTCTGAACAATCTCTGCAAATTTCTTGCCTGGCTTGGGATAGATGCCACTGCTGATTTCAGGACATCTGCTTTTGGAGATCATCAAGGTATTCTGGTCGTCCAATAATCCACAAATGTCTAGTTCGTATTCACTGCCTTCCTTTTGAATTGGGGCTGTACCAATCTTGCGAACACTGGTCATTTTCTGTTTGCCAGAAATTTCGGTGGCTCCATATTCATATTCGATTTTTGAACGCATCGTGGCGATGATGTGGCAGCTTGAACTGATGATTTTGTCCCATAGTTGGCGTTCTATGGGGCGGACTTTTGCCCAGTTGCGGACATCGCTGCCAACTACGTCTAGTTCCGCGTACCATGCATGGGATAGGGAGTCGATAATCAGGTAATCAAATCCTGATTCTTCGGCACTTTCAATCGCGTTGTAGTATTGGCTTGGTCCGAATTTGCTTAGTTCGAGTACCTCGAAGTTAAACAAGTTGCCATACTTGCGGCTTGAACCATGTTCGGTGTCAATCAATCCAATTCTTTTGCCCATGCATGATGCTAGTTGCAGGGCTGTGTAGGTTTTGCCACATCCTGGTGGACCATAAAGAGCCATCCGTAGTTTGATGTTTTCTTTGGTCGCTTTCTGAAATGAGTAAGTCATAGGTAATTTTCCTTATATGTAAATATCAATGGATTTCTTCTAGAGAGCCTCGCTAGAGGACTGATGCAAGTCTCTATGCGTGACTTTCTAGAATTAGTTAGATCGTGAAGAGGATGTCTATTTCTGAGTCTTTGTTTAGGTTGTCTATCGTCGTGTAGCGATCGCATAGGTCGCCGATCGTTGCCTCGGCGGAATCCTGATTACCATCGGCAATCAGGATTCCGTAGCAACTAAATTCATACTTTTTCTTGGCTTGTTGCCACTGTTCTATAAAGTCTTGTGATGGTATGTCTAGTCCGTCGGTAATTAGCACGACATCAGCTTCTCGAGATTTTTCATGCTGTTTAATGGACTCCAATGCTCCCGTCAAGGCGGCGGTAAAGCTCGTATCATCACCGTTGTAGAATTTTTCGATACAGTCAAGTACGCGGTTGGGATCTGGTGCGGTTCCTGCAAAATCATCGATCCGCTCAACTCTTCCCGTGAAGTGCAGAATACGGCAATGACGCTTTTGCATTACGGCGATACTCAGTAATGCTAGGGCTACGGCTTTACTCCAAATCTCAGCGCTTCCTTCCATTGAGCCACTAGAGTCCAGACAGATAACAATTGGTCCTTTGGCTAGTGGTTCGCGGCTAATTAGTTCGCGTTGCAGTAGTGAGCGTTCGATGAAACCTTGGGCAAATACTGGGAACAGGGCGGGAATTGTGAGCTTGACTAGTTCACAGGGTAATAACCTCGTTAAGTCATTGCCTGTGGTTACACCAACTATTTCTGTCCGTCCTTCAATCACTTTAGAGCGCTGCATCTTGGCGGCGATCGCGATTTTCTTGCCCGCAAGTTGGGCGATCGCTTGTAATTTGGGTGCTCCTTGCAGTCTTTGCGCTAGTTGCAGTTTGTCCGCAACTTTTAATTTCTCCTCGGTAGTGCGATCGCCGCCGCCACCCAAAGCGGCTAGGCTTTCTTCCATAATTTCTAGGTCGGCTTCGGCTCTCGCTATGCCAATGATTAAGGCTGCGCCTATTTTTGTCTCGGTAATTGAGTCGGCATAGTCTTCACAGGCTTTTCGGGTTGCGATACCTTTTTGCTTCAATCCTTGCACCATTTGCATGAGTTCAGTGGTGGGCGGTTGTCCTGCTAGCATTTCAAAGATGCCCCGAATTTGCTTTCTGATTAGCTCTGGGTCTTCTAATCGTCGATCTGGCTCTGGTAACATCTCGGCGATCGCTTTGCAGATTGCGGTTGTACCGATTCCTGCAAGAAATTCATCGCCATTTAGTCGATTGCTAAATTGCTGAAAAGATTCTAGCTCGGTCATTTGTTGGTGAATGGCAATCCAGATTTTGTTTTCTGGCTTGATGTCACTGTCTGCAAGTCGATTTGGCTGGCGATCGTACAGACGATGATAGGTTTCATCGGTGAATGCGTCGAAGTTATAGATTTTTGTCTCACCTTCGATGATTACTTCGCATAGCCGCTCTGAGCCTTCTTTGAAATCTCGCGCACAAATCTCTGTCCATTTCGGGACTGCGTATACTAATAGAGATGGCATATTTTAGTTCTGATTATTTGAATTGGGTGTTAAAGGAAGCGTGCATTACGCTCCCTTTGGGGTTAACTCTATGCTCCGTACAAAATCTCGCTCACTTTTGCTAGCAATGGTTTTTTCTTCGATTCGATTTCAAGCACGATTTGCTGGGCTTTCTTGGCTTTGTGTGGAAACTGGGCAATCATGCCTTGTAAGCGATCAGTCATATGTCGCAGGTCGGACAAGATACTTGTGCCTTCAGTTGCCCAGCTATGTTGCTCCTGCTGTGTACCGAAGGTTGGACAGGTTCCTAGTTGAGCGATAGATTCGGTGATTGATATCAATGTTTCCTGTGCTTGCATGTTTAGGGGATTTCCAACCTTGGCGACGATTTTGGCGATCGCAGTCTTTTCTCTAGGATGATTCCAGATGACGTGGTTGAGAATCTCAAATGAGTCTTCGCTTACTTCTGTTTCTCCTTGTAAGAAGGCGTAAGCTCTCAAAATCATCACCATCTGCACATACTTTCTGGTGCTTGCCACAAAGTTTTCTTTCTTGAATTCCCGTTGCAGATCGACCAGAGAATCGACTACTTGACTGGTGAATGGCAGTTTCTGCACTTGCGTCTGCATCTGCTCTAGTTCCGCTAAGCTCAGTACGGTTGTGACTTTTGGGACAATCGCATTACCAGTCTTGCGTAGTAGCAATGTTCTCAGGTCTTCATCGCCTAAGTAATCGACCATATACCGCAAACTCAACCGATCCCAAAATGCTCCATCTTCTTCACCATCCAGTAATTCATTGGAGCAGCCAATCATGGTGATCAATGGTGACTGGTGTTTGATTTTGCCGTTTAGAAATTCGCGTTCGTTCATCAGTCCCAGTGCTGAATTGCGAACGATGCTATTAGCTTTGCCAATTTCATCCATTAGGGCTAAGTGCGCTTCAGGCAACATGGCTTCGGTATCGCGCACGAATTTGCCTTTCTGTAATTCCGCAAGGTCGGGTGCTCCCAATACTTCTTCAGCAACGGTTGTTTTGGTCATCAGGTAATGAAAGAATGTCGTTCCTGATATTGCGTCTGAGACGGCTTTGGCAAGTTCAGTTTTGCCTGTGCCTGGTTGTCCTCCCAAAAAGACGTGCATCTTGGCAAGGAGTCCCACCATAATCAGGTCGATTGCTTCGCTGCGATCTAAGTACACGACTTTCAATTCTTCGCGCAGTTGTTGCAGTTTAACTGTAGGTGCTACTGATGGTGTTGTCGCTTTTACTTTGCCGTTGGTCTGGGCTATGTCTGTGGCTATCATTTTGATTTTCTCTCTATTTTTAAAGAAGTTGTGAGGTTGCTTAGGAATAGCTGATTTGCTACTCCTAAGCTCTTCGCTAGAAGCCGATATCAAATAGGCTGTCTTCGATCTCAGCTTCTGGGTCGGGGTCTATGCTGGTTTCTTGCTGAAGTGTTTCTACTTTTGGTTGTTGTTCAGGAATGGTAGGAAGATCGGTTGGTTTTACTTCAGTTTTTGTAGAAGCTGCGATCTCTATTCCATTTAGGGCTTCCACACAACGTTGTTTTAGTTGGGCAAGTTTATCGGTCAGAGTGTCAGAGCGAAATTGCAATAGCTCTGAGAGCATCTTGGTTTTATCTTCTACTTCCCGATATACTCGTAGTTGGTTTTGCAGGGTGCTGCCTTTGGTTTCTGATGCTTTCTGGGGATCTAGCAGGTCGTCTAGGTAGCCTGACATTGCCTGTACTTCTTTTTCCAGTGATTGCCTCGCGATGATGTCCATGTCACCGATTCCTGCGATCGGCATCCAGCGCATATAGTTTCCCCTATGGATTAGGGGTAGCAATTCCCGAAATGCTTTCAGTTCTGTCCTAAACCGACGGGCGACAAAGTATGTACCGCCTTTTTCTCGAAATGGGACTCCAGACTTTTTGACAAATTCAGTCAGCATGGCGCGGATTTCTTTGCTGGTGATCTCTTGACTCCATGCATACCATTTGTCAAAGGTGGTTCTTGCCATGTCAATCAGTGATTCATGTTCGCTACTCCAGTCTTCTTGTTTCCAATTGGTTGATTCGTTGCTTTTGTCAAAGCTATAGGATGCGAGTTGGCTATAGCGGAGCTTTTTGTCTTTTTCGTTCTTGTTCTCTAGGACAAATCCATATACCAGTACGCCATTATTTGAGATTTGACGAATTAACACATCGTGACTGGTGAGTTGGGTTTGAGTTTTGGAACGGGCATGTTTGAATGCGCTCAGTTTGTTGGGACTTTCAGGCAAATAGCCAAAGTCTAGGTTGACTTGTTGGGCTGCTTGCTTCAGTGTTTGTTCACTCAGTCGAGTTTCGGCACAAATTGACCATGCAATCAAGTCTCCTAAGTACTCGGCTCCTCTGTCGATCAAGGCTTGCTGTGTAGCAATCATTGCTGTTGTATTCATGGCTTTAAATTTTGGCTATTGGTTTGTTTTGTTGAATATTGGTTGGTTGATTGGCGAATTGCTAATAGCTAATCGCCTCTACGCACTCTTCCGCTTTTTATGCCAATACTTGCGCTGACGACGAGTTTGCCAGTGAATTTGTGGATGCTTTTCTTCGATGTGATGATGCTCTGGTTGGATGGCGATCGCTAATAGCAACAGCCCGCACAAGATACTTTTGGTTCTATGTAATGTCATATTTATTTCCATAAAAAAGTAGCCTCCCGATTGAAATCAGGAGGCTTTTGGTTGGTTAGAATCGTTACGAGTTTTAGGTGGGTGTATCCACGGCAAACTCGGCTTGTAGTCTTGATTTGTTGGCTGCGTAAGCTTGTTTTGCGGTTAGGAATGGATGGGCAATCACATAGGAGCTAAATCCACCATCGGAACGGATGAAACATACTACTACTTGCTTTTCTGGCTTATATTCGTTGATTTGCCTCTTTTCTTCTCCTTGAAAGGGATTTGGATAGCCTGATTCTGTGGCTATTCTCTTGACAGTGGTGAGACTCAGATAGCTACCATAGCTCTCCGAGTTCAGCCAACGTTGATAGGGATTTATGCCAATTTGTGATGTTTTGGATAGGCTTACGTCAATGACGATCGCTCCTCTTCCTTCACTTTCGTATCCATTCCATGCTACGGCTAGCATTAATTCGAGATTTACGCGAATAAATTCTACATGGCTCTGCCTTGATTCACTTCCAGTTGGTAAATCTGACAGATTGTATTTCAAGCTCATTGGTTCAATCCTTTTCCTCAAATTAATTTTCATTAAAACTCCTGCTAAGGAATTTTGACAAGCTCTGAGCTTTAGAACTATGATATGACCATAGAAAAATAGGTAAATTGTAGATTTTTAGTTCATAGTGAATATACGAAGAGATAGACTTCAATTTGTGCGGGGTCTAACCTGAAAGATAAGTCTTTGAAGTCCTTCATCAACAATTGAAAAAGGAAGAATGAATAAGATATAAATTAAGCCAAACATAGCAGCAGCAATAATCCATGCACCTATTAATCCTAAAGCACCTCCAAGTAAAAAGCCGATAGTTGAACAAATATTAATAAGACTAGAAGAAATAAATTTAAGAAATGTTGGTTGGAGGAAAGTATTTAAAATAATTCCAACAATTAAACCTGAAATTAAACTTATTATAGGAAGATTTTTTAGCGCGTAAGATTTGTCTGAGTGAAAAGCAATATTCCATATAAAGATACCTAATACCACTCGTATGGTTGCATCCCAATATACCGAGTCACTATTTAAGAAATAGTTCATGGCTAGAGCAAGCATAATACCGCAAGAAATTGATATCAAATAAACAACTTTTTTTAATGGTAGTAGCTGATTACTAGCATCAATAACTCTAGTAAACATAATAGAAAATATAGCAGACCAATAAATAGAGCCAAGAACCTGATGACTTCCTAATAACGGCGCTAAAGAACTACCAATAAGGACAATTGGATTTATAAATTCTAATGAATTAGTTTTAATATACTTTTCTATTGTTGTAGAAATAAACACACACAAACTTACGAAGATAAAGACAATCCAGTATTCTTTAGAAGCAAATTGATTGCCACCAGTAGAGCCTATATTTGCGAAGATTGGGACAGATAAGTAGGCAAGATAAAGAAAAATTAATCCTATAAATGTTTTTTCTATATTTTCGGATATCCTGTTTATGTTAGATCTGGCTTTACCAGCTAAACTCTTCATTGCAATAGCATATAGCCATGATGCCATCGATAATTCAAGAATTACCCTAATGTATAATATTGAATTATATAAACTAAATTGAGATGGAATCTGACTAAGTAAATAAGTTAAAACCTGATCTACTTGAGTCGAGGAAATAGTAATGATAAGCACAAATGGAACAAAACAGGTAAAAACAAATAATTTAAAGCGTGGAAATTTACTGATTGATTGTTTTTCCTCTTCATCCAAAAAAGCTTTATACAATTCAAGTGATAAAATATTATCTTCAAATGTTAAGTTTGAGCTTAATCTATCAATTGTAGATAAATCAATAGATTTGTCAAATTCAGCATTTTCGATTTGAAGTATATGTGCATTATTAAATTCATCACCAACCGCAATTGTTTTTCCGTCAGGTGAAATAGCACAACATTTCAATAGAGTGTCAAAGGAAATGCTAGAAAGAAACTTAGGGCGAAATTTTGTTGTCTTATCTCCATACACTGGTGAGTCTTTCTTACAAATATCACGCAAATCCCATAGCATGAGAGTAGAGTCATAATAAGAGCAGGTTACAAGGTATCGATTGTCGGGAGTTACAACAATATCAGTGATGGGTGATTTATGACCGTCCGTACCATACGTTGATCCATTATGAAAGCTTATAGATCCGCTTGATGTATATATATCACCATAAGTCAAACCACCAAATGTGAGATTTATTGGTCCTAAATCAAGAGTTTTACAATTCTCCTGAGATTCAAGATCCCAGACTTTAATCTCAGGATTTCTTTGGTTGACAGAAAATACCTGGTTCCCATCAGATGAGAGAAATATTGTACCTATTTTTGAAACGTTGGAAGAATCTGTTGGTTGACAATTAAAAGTTTGAATCTCTATACCTGTTAAGATATCCCACACCTTAACAGTCCCATCTTCAGATCCAGATATTGCTCTCTTCCCATTTGGAGTTATCACAACTGATTTTACTTCATCAGTATGACCGACTAGATTCTTGTAAAGTGAAGGCTTAACAAGAATTTGTCCTGTCTTGCCAATTTTAATTTGCTTTAGTTCCCATATTTTCAAAGAATAATCTGCTGATGCAGTAATTACACGCTCTGCATCTGGTGTAATTGCAATTGAATCAATATCTCTAACTCGACCCTCGATATGGGGATGACAAAGAAACTCAATTAGCATTTGCCCTGAATTAATATCCCAAACATGAACATTACCTTCTGCTGAAGATGAAATAACTCTTTGACCATTAGGTGAGATAGTAATGGCTCGGATATATTGAGAATGAGAAAAGATCTTGTTTCCATCTATCTCTGATAATTCATTACAATTATCAGCCCAATCAAGAATTTTAATTTTATAATTACCTCTTCCCAAAACGAGCTTCTTACCATCTGGTGTAAAAGTAATATCATAAACTGTTTTTTCAAACTGAGACTCATCTTGAATTAGATCATTAGAAGAAAGACTTTCTAATTTACTGAGATTCCAAATCTTAATTTTTTTATCCCCTACATAACCAATCATATCTTTCCCATTGGGAGAGATAACAACTTTCCATTCTCCGACTATCTCTTGTTCAGCTATTTTAGCGATTATTTGAGATGTGCTTATATCTGTGATAATTAATGTCTTGTCTGCTGAAATAGAAATTAACCATTTACTATCTGGTGTTATTTGTAAACATTGAATATATGATTTATTCTGTATATCAATTTTTTTTGTGAACTTTCTCAAACGAACTGACCATATCCAAAAGCATGAGCCACCTTCAAATATTATTAGTTCTCCATTTGGTGCAGTTACGAAATTTTTAAATGAGACTTTAAAGTCATTTTCCCATACTTCAATAGTACCTATAGGAGATAGCTTTTGTTCTGCGTCCAGTTCGTAAATTAGAACATCTTCAGCAGATGTTCTAAGAAGTATTTGATTAAGATATGGTATACATTTGATTATATTTGAAAAGGATATATTGTAGGAATAGCTTAATCTTGGATAGGTTATTATCTGAAGTTCTTTACCCGTTTCAATATCCCAAACAACAAGGCTTTGATCGAAATAACTGGCTATGAGTTTAGTATTATCGCCATTAAGTGTACAGGAATGAACAACTGTGCCAATATTACTTCGCCATCTTGATAGTTCTTCAATATAATTTTTCTCATCATCTGAATCTGGCACTATATTTCGAGACGTTTTCCAAATCTCTTGAAATATAGTTTTATGTTGTAATTCACGATGATCAACATGGACAAGTTCGTGTAACTTCCTCTGCTTTTTTATGTCCCAAACAATTAATATGCCATCATAAGCACCACTAATAAAGTACTTACTATCTTGAGTAACTAAAATATCTGTAATATAATTATTTCCAATTCTCATCTGTGCGCTTCCTGCTACATAGTCCCAATCAATTTGAGGAGTAGCATGATCATCAAATGATTTTATGAAAATCTCTTTTTCTAAGTCCCATAATATAATTTTCCCAAATATTTCCCCAGAAATTAGGTGTTTTCCATCAGGAGTAATTGCTATAGCCGTAATGTTACTTTGATGTCCAGTTAGTACTCTTTCTAGGTGACTACTCGGATTTGTTAGAGTTGGAAATACTGGTCTGAGCCAAGGTTCATTTTGACTATCTCTTGCTTGATCTAGTAAAGAGCGTAACATCTGACAAGATGATGCATAAGAAAATCTTCCCCATAGTTGAGTAGCTAGTTGACTTTGAATTTCTCGGTAAGTAGATGAGAAGCTATATTCAAGTAACGTCTGTTTGTCAATATTATCTTTCTCAGACTGTTCTAGGAAATCCTCTAATCCAGGAAGGTTAGTATTTAGAGTGGTAGTCAAACGATAAATTTTTTGTATAGCCTTTAGGTTTGATTTATCCTCTGTAGAAATGGGTAGATCAGGATAATCAATTAAATCATAGTCTTCTATTAGAGGTTCGACACCTAGTATCGATATCTTTGATGTAATAAAATAAAAATCACTCAGCAATTTAATTAGTCTATCTGACTCTAAAGAATCTGCAAGGTATTTAGCGAGATTTTCTAAAGTTTCAAATCTCTGTGATGGAGGCATTGCTTGAAGTTTTTTTAAGATACTATTATTCATCAAATATTCCCTCCAAAAGGACATCAGCTTTGCGCTTCTTAATCTTCCGTAAATCAGAACCAATAGCCTTAACGGTTTCCTCTTCGTGTAGAAAATCTTGAAAGCTTTGGTGGTAAATTTTATAACAAGTTTCTTCTTGAATTATTAATTTGTGAAGAAATTGAATCCATTCATCAATTACATCTTGTACGATAATTTCAGGTTGCTCGACATATTTTGAAAGAAGTTCGCGTGAAATCGCTCTATACGATTCAGAAAGATGATAAATTACATTTAGCTTTATGATTCTGTTAGGAGTACTCTTATCATGCATGCCCATGCGCTCCCAATGTGCTTTGTAATATTTTTGAAGCCCCTTAGGAATAGAATCAAGTTTAGTAATATTCTGATAAACTCCTCCTTCAATATCTGGTAGTACATGGCGAAGATACAGAAAGTTCTTCTCGCTTTTTTCAGCTATAACATCAATAAATTCATCAATTGAAGTGGAAATTATTTCTATTTGTTTACGCAGTGTTTCTCTTTTATTTACTTTTTCTTTAATATAGTTACGAATATCTTGATTGGTGTCTCCTTCATACTTAGAATCAAGAAGACTTAAAATTTCATGGGCTAGCTCCTCTCCAGATAATTGAAAAGGTGTATCTCGCCTTTCACTCATGATAATGAAAACATTCTTAGGTAAGGGGGCAGACAAAAAGAGTATATTGGCTCCCTGACAACTGAAAGGATCTACTTCATCAAGAGCGTCTATTACAATGACTATTTTTTCTTCACTTTTTTGAGAGGCTAATTTTAGTGCTGATAAGAGTAAACTTGAAAATTCATTCCTATTGCCATTAAAATCTGCCTTGATATTATATCGAAGATTCAACTGCTCAATAATATTCTCAATAAATTGGGATGCTTTATCTGTTTGTTTCTTGACATTAAAATAAGCAATACATTGATGCTCTTTAACCCATTGAGCTAGGATTGCACTTTTTCCCATCCCAGGATTTCCTGTAAGCAGGAAGTAACCTGATTCTCTACTATTAATGAATTGAGAAATTGCATTAAAGACGTAAACTCTACCGATAAAATTCTCTGATTTTTCTGCAATTATGCTCTCAAAACGTGATGAATATTTATGGGATATTTCGATTGCAGGTTTTAACTTTAAACATTGAGAAAGATCTCCCCAGTCTACATTGTTTGAATCAGGAATATTTTGTCCTGCAACTACAACAGACAAGTGAGATATTCGCCCAGTCGCCATCAGTAAAGCACTTTCAATCCAGTTTTGAATTTCTGTTGGGGCAAACTCAAAGTCATCAATTAGAAATACAATCCTTCCTGAAATTCTACTTAGGTCATTAAAAAATGCTTGCTGTAATTCCATTAGATGATATTTTCGAGTTGAATCATCTACATTAAGAGCAATTTCAATCTGTTGTCGTCCAAACGTCCAGTTTTTGGATATATTAACTCCTCGCCCTACAATTGGCTCTAACTTATCTGCAAAATTTGGAAAATGTTCTTGCCCTAATTTTTGAAAAACACAATCAAACAAAAATGGCAGTCCATTATCCGCACCTTTTAATGGAATCGGCACGACAAAGAATTTCTTTTCTTGACATTCGCGCTTGAACAGCGTTAACAAGGTAGACTTGCCAAAACCAGAAGGAGCTTGAATTAGCAATATTTGCTCTGATGCTTGTCCTGTTATGATTTGCTTAAAACGCTCTAAATGGTCGGTTTGATTTTCAAGGTGTAGTTTTTTCATCCTGTGTTATTTGTCCTCCACTTCAGGCAAACTTTTGGGGGTAGACTGCTGCTCTAGAGGAAACCCATTTAGCTTAGGTGCATCTCCTTGCGTATGTGCCTGAATTTTCTCTGGGTTTGCCTGTAATGTCTCAGAATTGGAATTGTCAGTCACTTTTGTATCGAATATACCAAAATTTATATTTTTTGTGATCCTTGTCAGCCAATGTGACACTTCTGTTTTCCATACTCCAAAACTTATATTTCCACTGATGTCAACTAGATTGCTTTGCTTAATATCACTTGGACTTTTAGGTTTGCGTTTAAGTTTTGGAGGCGCAGCCTTAGCTATAAAAGTACCCTTTCGTTCGCGATCTCCCTGCTTTTCTGATACACCAAGAACTAAATCGGTAATGCGATGGCGAAAAGCTAGTACAATAATTACAATGCCTGAAACAATAATGCCAGTGATATAGACAAGTTCCATATTGTCACCTAATGCTTTGATGTAATTTTCTCATAAATAAGCACAAATGGGATGATAGTTAGATCATAAGTTTAAAAATTTTGGTGGACAGTGCCTGCTCCCACCCAGATATCGGTGAGCGTTCCCATCCCGATGCTTTGGCTAGTGAGATCGTCGATCCTGTAAGGTTCGTTACATTTGGTTAACGCACCAAATTGTTTTGAATAAAATTAGTTTCTTTAGCGATCTCTAAGTGTAAGTTCAAGACTTTTTAGAGAAATAAATTACATCAGGCAACCCTTCAAAATGATTATCTGATGTAGGGCAACCGCACACGTTTCTTAACAAAAAAAAGAGATATATCTTAACAAGCACGAAAGTGGGAGGTAACAACAGGAGAATTGAGGATATTTAAAAAGAGAAGTCGAAAATGTCACCCCAAAACAGCCCTGCGGC
>JADBWK010000038.1 GCA_020404895.1 Pseudanabaena sp. M085S1SP2A07QC
CTGGCTCCGTTTTAATGATCATATTCTGATAGAAAATTTGCCACTTTTGAGATCGCTTAATACTTTCTTTACAGTCAAACTTAGGAAACAATATAATGAGTATTTATACTTATACAGTATATTTCTTTTAAATGTATTTTTGATAATGTTTAATAAGAAAATATGTTAGTTGTTGCTTAGTTTTTTTCAAGACTTTAAATTAATTTAATAAATTTTAAATTATTAACTTCAATATAAATTTATTGCCTTTTGTAATGATATGTATCGTCTACTTAACATAATTTTTAGAGGTACATCTCACTTGGCTGTGCTTCTAAAATTTATTTACCAAAATATTGTGACAGGTACGGAAACACACACTCTTTAGTAAGGTAGAACCGATCCCCCCTAAAAATCTAGACAGACTAATATATTTACAGTTGTCTAAATGCCACAGGAGGTAACTCGCGATGCAACCAACTAATCCTAATCAATTTACTGAAAAAGCATGGGCGGCAATCGCAAGGACACCCGACGTGGTGAAAGCAGCCCAACAGCAACAAATTGAGCCAGAGCATTTACTCAAATCCTTGCTAGAGGAAGAGGGGCTAGCATCTAGCATTTTCAGTAAAGCGGGGATCAATATTCATCGTTTGCGTGATCGCATCGATGAGTTTATTAATCGGCAGCCCAAAGTCTCTAGCTCCAATACATCAGTGTACTTAGGCAAAAATTTAGATGTATTGCTAGATCATGCGGAAAAGGAACGTAAAAGTTTTGGCGATGATTTTATTTCCATTGAGCATATCCTCTTGGCTTACTGCAAAGATGATCGCTTCGGTAAGCCTCTCTATCGAGAGATGGGGCTTGATGAAGCAAAGCTTCGTAACATTATTCAGCAAGTGCGCGGTAGTCAAAAAGTGAGTGATCAAAACCCCGAAAACAAGTACGAGGCTTTAACTAAATATGGTCGAGATCTGACGGAATTAGCCCGTGCAGGTAAGCTTGATCCCGTTATTGGTCGTGATGATGAAATTCGCCGCACGATCCAGATTTTGTCACGCCGCACTAAGAATAATCCTGTCTTAATTGGTGAACCTGGTGTAGGTAAAACGGCGATCGCTGAGGGTTTAGCCCAACGCATTCTTAGTGGTGATGTGCCTGAGTCTCTGAAAGATCGCAAGCTAATTGCCTTGGATATGGGTGGCTTGATTGCAGGGGCAAAATATCGGGGTGAATTTGAGGAACGTCTCAAAGCGGTTCTCAAGGAAGTTATGGACTCAAACGGGCATATCATTCTATTTATTGATGAAATTCATACGGTTGTTGGTGCAGGTGCGACCCAAGGCGCGATGGATGCAGGTAACTTACTCAAGCCAATGTTAGCAAGAGGTGAGTTGCGTTGTATTGGCGCGACAACCTTGGATGAATATCGAAAATATATCGAAAAAGATGCTGCCCTTGAACGTCGGTTCCAGCAAGTTTATGTCGATCAGCCCAATGTCGAAGATACGATCTCGATCTTGCGGGGATTGCGCGATCGCTACGAATTGCATCATGGCGTAAAGATTTCCGACACAGCACTAGTTGCTGCTGCTACCCTGTCTAATCGCTATATTAGTGATCGCTTCCTACCAGATAAAGCGATCGATCTCGTTGATGAGTCGGCAGCGAAATTAAAAATGGAAATCACCTCTCAGCCTGAGGCTCTTGATGAAATTAATCGGAAGGTGATTCAGCTAGAGATGGAATGCCTCTCTCTCAAAAAAGAAACTGATCGCGAGTCCCTAGATCGTCTCGAAAAATTAAATAAAGAATTGGGTGATCTCAAGCAAGAGCAAACAACTCTCAAAGCCCAATGGGAAGCAGAGAAACAGGTAATTGATAATATCCGCAAACTCAAGGAAGATATTGATCATGTCAATGTCGAAATTCAGCAAGCAGAGCGCAATTACGACCTGAATAAGGCGGCGGAGTTGAAGTATGGCAAATTAACTGATTTGCAACGTCAGTTAGAAATTGCCGAGGTCAACCTCGATGAAGCCAAAACTTCAGGGCGCTCTCTCTTACGTCAAGAGGTAATGGAAGAAGACATTGCCGAAATCATTTCTAAATGGTCAGGTATTCCCGTTAGTAAGTTAGTGGAATCGGAAAAAGAAAAGCTCTTGCAATTGGAAGATGTACTGCATGATCGCGTAGTTGGTCAAGAGGAAGCGGTTACAGCGATCGCCGATGCCATTCAAAGATCCAGAGCAGGACTCGCCGATCCTAATCGTCCGATTGCTAGCTTTATTTTCCTTGGTCCTACAGGTGTCGGCAAAACGGAACTTGCTAAAGCTCTAGCAGCCTATCTCTTTGATACTGAAGATTCGATGGTGCGGATTGATATGTCCGAATATATGGAGAAGCATAGTGTTTCCCGCCTAGTCGGCGCACCTCCTGGCTATGTTGGCTATGAAGAAGGCGGACAACTGACTGAAGCCGTGCGTCGTCGTCCCTATGCTGTGATTCTCTTTGATGAAATCGAGAAAGCACATCC
>JADBWK010000039.1 GCA_020404895.1 Pseudanabaena sp. M085S1SP2A07QC
ACCAGTATTTATATAACCTTCTATCACTCGATAAATCAGAAGCAATGAAAGAATACTCATTACTGAGGCCAATATCATGAACAGTTGCATAGGCGCAAAAGATACCCAATTAAAAAAAGCAAATCGTAAAATTCGGATGCCATCGCGTATCGTATTCAACTTTGAGTGTGAATCCTCGCCACGTTGCCTATAATCAATCGGAGATTCAATCACATCAGCTCGCAGATATGCGGCCAGCACATTCAATTCAGTTTCAAGTTGGAACCCTGATGATCGCACATCTAAATTCGATACAAATGGTCTAGACATTATTCTTAGACCTGAGAGTACGTCTTTGTATTTCTGCCCGGCCAGGCTGGAGATCACGATTGTCAGTAATTTATTACCCCAACTGTGCCCTGGCCGTGTGTTTTGCGCAGCATAAGCACCACCAGAAACTCTATCACCGACAACCATATCGCAGCGACGTTCAAGTATCTCGTTGTACAAGCGCTTTGCATCTAATGCAGGATAAGTCGCATCGCCGTCTGTCAGTATATAAATATCCGCATCAACCCGTGATAGGCCCGCTTTGACTGCAAAGCCCTTTCCCTGTTTACGCTCAACAAGAAGAATATCAGTATGAGTTAAGCATCGCCGGGCATTTTCTGAAGTGGCATCAGTCGAATTATTATCAACAACCACAATACAGCTCTCTGGGAAGACTTCTCGATATTCGTTGATCGTGTCCGCAATTGCATTTGCTTCGTTATATGCAGGAATAACAACACATACTTTCATTTTAGCAACTCCGCTGCGCGATTCGTTAGTCTATCTATATAGCAACTGCTAACAGTTGGGTACGTAGGAAAAAAAACCATTGTATTGACAAATTCTTTAATATTCGGCAATGGCCTATAGTACTCTTTGAATGCCTCTATTTCTGCACAGTTTCTATAGTAATAGATTGCCAAATCAAAGCCAGAGCGCATCATCTCCTTCACAAAATCATCACGATTACCTGGTATCAATAGCGGGAAATTGAGATAACAATCGACATCCTTTTCCGGCCGGTCAGGAAGTCCAAGCACACCATTGTTATGTAAATTTTCATAGTAGCGGCTCGCATTCGACACACGCTTTACTCTTACATTCTCTACATTTGGGAGTTGCCGTATGAATTCGCGCAATTGAAATAGGGATGGCCTTACCTTAAATTCATCTGGCAAGGTATTTCTCAAAATGGGATCTGGATCGTTTTGCGCGTTTCTCTTAATAAATTCAATATTATTAATATATCCGAACCGGAATATCGGAAAAGTAAAATTCTCGAACACATTTTTTTGCGTCAAAAGTGACAGCTTCCACCCCTTTTGGGCATATGGCAATAAGTCACTTGTTGTCATTCTGGGCCAGGTTTTCAACTCGTCAATAATCATTTGGCGCTTCTGCGGATCTCTTACTGCAACACCACCACCAAAATAGGTGCTGACGAATTTAAAGAGTCCAAAACTAAATAAAGCATAATCTCCGAATGAACCAACATGCGCACCATCTACTCTTGAACCGAGCGAGATTGCACAATCTTCAATCAACGTAACTCCCTTGCTGCGACAATACTCAGCAATTTCTTTGATTTCTCGATTACTTGAGTGATAGTGCGTAACAATCACGGCAGCCGTCTCTTCATCAATAGCCTCTTGAAGTGTGCGAAGCGATACATGAGGCGTTTTAGGTTCCGAATCAACAAAATAGGGAATGCCCCCCCCAACGCGCACCATGTTCACAAGATCGAATATAGTAAAGGGGGACATGATAACTTTTCGCCGAGTCGAACTAACTGAATGCTTAATACCGAAGTACCCTGCCAATCGCCCCCTAGATAGCGGTACCAAATTGCTGATACCAGTGTAGTTAAAAAATCTATTTGCTACATCTTGCTCCAGACTTCCCTCTGTAGCACCTTTACCCGGATCATTAATAGAACCGTTTATTGTCGCCTTTATAAAACCCAAATGATTTACATCATAAAGACGCTGCCTTGAATAAACATTAGCCATTAACTACCCCTCTTAAATGTAATATTTCGCTGATAAAAAAAGTTCGCTAATGCAGCGGCTACGGCCCCTACATTTGTTGCCAGCAACGGATAAGACGATGAAAATACTATGTAATACAAGCTAAGCGACACAAAGTAAGTCACACCTATACTCAATGTCACTCCAGAAAGATATGAGACAAATCTCGAAAGATTATGCGTAGATAAAAAACTATATTTTGTATTCAATACATAGGACTGCACTATAGCCAACAATGTCGATATGGTTCGGGCAACCAAGAAGTTGTCTAAAATTTGCATCAAAAGCCAAACAGTAATGTTTTCAACAAACAGCACAAACAAACCAACAATCACAAATCTTATAAAAGGTTTACTTAGCATTTTATTTTAGAGGGAAATTTACATAATACTAATAACCAGTACTGTCCGGTTTATTTAAAGTTGGCTTGCCGGACAGCCAATACCGAGGTGGGTTTTGAGATTTTTATGGGTGTCCACGATTTGAAATTGGAATTCGACATTTGTGATCCTTTCGGCTTTAAATAACCTGGAGTGATAGATAAATGTGGTCAAAACATTGGCGGCGGTGAAGATGCGTACGCTGCTGGACTTGCGTGGCACCATTCCGGCTTTCATCCACATTTCCGACGGCGCAATGCGCGAGGTAAATCTGCTGGACTTCCTGCCAATTGAGGCAGGAGCACTCTATGTGATGGATCACGGCTATCTGGATTTTTCCGGACTGTACAACATGCATCAGACGGTCGCTTTCTTTGTGACGCGCGCTAAAAGCAATATGAATGCGCGCTGCGTGTATTCCACCCCCAGCGACAAAA
>JADBWK010000004.1 GCA_020404895.1 Pseudanabaena sp. M085S1SP2A07QC
ACGGCACTTTGCTCTTAATCTCTTAAGCCGTGATAAGTCTTCTAAGTCCAGTATGCGAGCTAAACGTCATAAGGCGGCTTGGGATCTGGCTTATCTTGAACATCTCCTTTCCCTTTGATTTTTTATGCGGTTGCCCTGCATCGATCAGGTGGGAGACATATCGTGCGATCGCCGATGATTTAGAATCTCAAAGAAAATGCTTTGATTCGGCAGGTACGTGAATGGGCGATAAATACTGTCGGAATCACGGATTAAAAGGATTATTTGATTTCACGGATTTTGTTTGAGTTAAATTGTTTACAACTTCCCGCCTCTCCATCGAAGAATCTGCGTCATCCCTAAATCCGTCTAATCTGTGATTCTGATGATTGATGAGCTAAATAGCGCACGATCAACTTGAAAGAATAGCTCTTCGGTATCGTCTGAGTTAACTATTACTACGTCAGCCAACTCAATTTTTTCGGATTGAGACATTTGACTAGAGATTCTTTGTAATGCTTCGGATTCTGAAAGATGATTGCGGTTAATTAGTCTTTGTAACTGTTGCTGGGGAGCGCAAACGATCGCCCAAATTTCGGTCACTAATTCTTGCATTTTTGCCTCAAACAGCAAAGGAATCACCATTACCACTGTTGATGGCTCTAAATGTTTTGCTTGAGCAATTAAGCATTCTTGGACATAGGGATGGATTAGTCCTTCTAGCCATTGACGCTCAAGTTCACTCTCAAATACGATCGCGCCCAACTTGCGGCGATCAAGGTTTCCTTGATCATCAAATATTAATTTGCCATAGCGATCGCGAAGTTTTGCAAGGCGATCGCCTGTTAAAGCTTGTCTAGCATATAAATCAGCATCAAGAATTGGCAGTCCATAGGTCTGATGTAAATAATCAGAGACAGTGGTTTTACCTGTGGCAATGCCTCCTGTGATGCCGATAATGCGCTGATTCATATGATTTAATTCTAATTTGGGATGTTCTGCCAAGCAGAACATCCCAAATTATCCTATTTATTGAACTAATGGATTTCACCAATATTCTTGGATTTACGGCTGCTTCTCTGACAACTATTGCCTTTTTGCCCCAAGTAATAAAGGTTTGGCGATCGCACTCAACTAAGGATATCTCTTTGCCTATGTTGGTTACTTTTATTGGAGGGATAACACTCTGGCTAATTTATGGCTTATTGGTCAATGCTGCACCGATTTACCTTGCTAATGGCATTACCTTGATTTTGAACCTACTGATTTTACGCTTTAAACTTAAATATGGATAAACTAGTGAGAGTGGTGCAAAGCACCACCCTCACTAAAGTTAAAAGTTTTAATATGACCTCTCTTAGCTCCTTCTTCTCGACTTATTTCACCCATTTTCTAATGCTGGGTCTGATTTTGACCTTTGCGATCGCCCATAGTGGGCTTGCCGAATTACGGATGTGGGCTGAGGAGCGGATTGGCGCAAGGCTATATCGGGTGATTTTTGCACTAGTTAGCATTCCCCTTGCCGTAGTATTACTGATTTATTTCTTCAACCATCGCTATGACGGGGCGCAGTTGTGGAATGTGCAAGGAGTTACAGGCGTAAGTGAGTTTGTCTTAATTCTTTCAGCAATTTCCTTCCTTTTTCTCTATCCAGCTACGTTTAACTTAACTGAAGTAGCCGCAATCAAAAAGCCAGAGGTACATTTATTTGAAACGGGGATCATTCGTATTTGTCGTCATCCACAAATGATTGGTCAATGTCTATGGGGTATAGCCCATGCCCTGTGGTTAGGAACATCTTTTACATTGGTAACGGCGATCGCGTTGGTTGTTTACCATTTATTCGCTGTGTGGCATGGTGATCAACGTTTGTTTAAGCGTTATGGAGATGCTTTCTTGGCTGTGAAGGAGCGAACATCGATAATGCCATTTGTAGCGATCGCTCAAGGCCGTCAGCAATTAGTTCTAAAAGAATTTGTGCGCCCTGCTTATATTGGTGTTGCAATTACGATTGTTTTATTTAGATGGCTACATCCGATCGCAATTACTGCGTCTGCAAATGTAAATTGGTAAAATTCAAATCAAAAAAAGAGGGTGTTTTACACCCTCTTTTTTTTGATTAATAAACGGGAAGCGTAAATCGGAAACAACTGCCTTTTTTGCCGATCGCATCATCCACCCAGATATGACCATAATGCGCGGTAATAATGCGGCGACAAAGTGATAAGCCAATACCATAGCCATCAGCATCGCCATCACGTTCTAGTCGATAACGCTCCTCGAAAACGCGATCGCGCATTTCCGCAGGTATCCCTGGTCCGTTGTCAGTAATGCTAACTTCAATCTTCTGAGAAGTACGATGCATAACTGTTAGCTCGATTTTGCCGCCTTCGGGGGTGTATTTTGTCGCGTTACCTAAGAGGTTGATTAAGACTTGACGAATTTTTTCTTGATCGATATAAACAGGCGGCAAATCGGTAGGAATATCCTTGACTAATTTTTGGTGCTTCCCCTCAAGACATTTACTGAAATAAAAATCACTCACTACGCTATGACATAGCTGATCAAATTGGATTTTTTGGCGTTGCGTACGAAATTGGGCATTAGCACCTCGTCCTGCTTCAAGAATGTCGGTGATCATGCTGTCAGCATCACGCGCTTTGTTGCGAGCATGTTTGAGTAAGCGAGACACCGTTTGTGGATCGATTTTGTCTCCGCTTTTTTCGATCGTATCGATCGCTAATAAAATTGCGGTTAAGGGATTTCGCAGATCATGGGCTAGCATCCCTAAGACTCGATCCTTAAAACGAATTTGCTCCTCAATTTCAGATTTTTCTTGTGACAGTCTAAACACGTCATCAGCAAGACGTGCAACTTCATTCATATAGTCAATATTCTGAGCAAGTTCGGGCGGATGATTATTTGTTTTGTCTAATACCTGCTGTTTCCAAGTATCCAAGCTATTTTCTAGCTGTTTAAGTATGTTTTTCCCCGCGATCGTTTGTCTTGGTAAAGGAGACAATTTAAGCAAAGCTGGCGACATGACGACTTTAAATAGTTCGGCAAGTTGTGGCTGACTTGCCACATTAATTATTTGGAGTTCGGATTTGCAATCATTTTCTCGTTGCAAAAATTCCTCCACTTCCTTGACTAAATCCTTTGCCTTGGGGCGATCGTCAATAAATAGTAAGAGTTGTAGGGTTGATTCAGGTAATGTTGGAATAGTCCTCATTAGTTTTCGGACTCGCAACGGATTTTTTAAGACATTCTTAATAATTATATTATTGTTCTCATGGTTTTACCTCAACAGCGATGGCAGATTTTCTCACCACAACCAGATTTGTCACGAGAGATCGCTGATTCTACGGGACTTTCACCCATAATCGCGCAAGTTTTGCTAAATCGCGGTATTAACACGACCGAAGCTGCCAAGGTTTTTCTTGATCCCGAACTGGAAGATTTGCCTGACCCAAAACAAGAATTTCCTGACTTAATCAAGAGTATTGACCGTATTGAACTAGCCATTAAAAATGGCGATCGTGTTAACATCTGTGGCGATTACGATGTCGATGGCATGACCAGCACGGCTTTACTGATTCGTACTTTGCGATTATTAGGAGGAAATGTCGAATATGAAATTCCTAATCGGAAGAAGGATGGCTATGGAATTAATAAGACGATTGTGAAGGCTTGTCATGATCGCGGCGTGAAATTAATTATTACTGTAGACAATGGCATAAAGGCTTATGATGCGATCGCCTTTGCCAAATCCTTAAATATTTCTGTAATTATCACCGATCACCACGATATTCCCAAAGAAATTAGCGAAATTCCTCCCGCAACGGCGATCCTCAATCCTAAATATCAAGTCGATCCAAATTCACCTTATGCATCGATCGCTGGAGTTGGTGTTGCATACGTCTTGGCTTTGGAATTAAGCGATCGCTTTGGCAAACGTTCTGAATTAGAAAATCCATTATTAGAATTATTTACACTAGGTACAATTGCTGATCTCGCTTCACTCACAGGCATCAATCGCCGCTTAGTAAAAAAAGGTTTGCGCTTACTTTCTCAGTCGAAAGTGATAGGAATTATTGCTCTAATTAATGAAACGGGAATTGCCAAGGATAAACAAACGGGAATGAAACCTGAAGCGATCGGGTTTGGTTTAGGTCCCAGAATTAATGCGATCGGTCGCATTGGTAATCCGCAGGTAATTATTGATCTTTTAACTTGTGAAGAAATGGGAGAAGCGATCGCTTTAGCTCAAGAATGTGAAGCCACTAATCGCAAGCGTAAAAAGTTGTGTACAGATATCGAAGAAGAGGCGATCGCCTATATGACCCAAAAAAAGTCGGAAGGTTTTGATATTACGCAGGAACGGGTTTTGGTAATTGTCGATCGGGAAGTTCAAAATGCCCTCACTTCGTTTAAAAATAAAAAAACAAAATCTACATCACCTGAAGAAAATGATTTATCTAAGTCTAAGGGCTGGGATCATGGAGTAATCGGAATTGTTGCTTCTCGACTAGTGGAACGTTATGGCGCACCCGTATTTATCGGTAGTTATGAAGATGCTCATTCCGAGGATTTAGGAACAGATTGCCAAGAAGCAAATCATCAAGGCGCAACTATTAGATTCTCAGTGCGAGGTATTCCCGAATTCCATGTTTCCGATTCCCTAGAATATGAGTATATCAAGAGTATTCGGAATAAAGGTGGTGGACATAAAGCCGCAGGAGGATTTACACTTCCTGCGGAGAACATAGAGAAGTTACGAAGCGGACTAAGAGAATTTGCCGATCGCGAAAATATTCTCCCTAGTCACATTAGCCCACTGATTAATGTCGATGTCCTAGCTGATCTTAGTGATATCTCGATGACGATGTTGCAAGCCTGCGATCGCCTCCAACCTTGTGGACTCGGCAATCCCGATCCTGTATTTTATAGCGAAAATGTGCGAGTACTTGCTCAACAAACTCGTGGTAAAGATAAAGTCAAACATCTTTCGCTTACGCTGGATACGGGCAATGGCGAAAAGCTGAAGGCGATCGCATGGCGATGGGGAGAATATTGTCCTGTGCCTGATTATGTGGATATTGCCTATAAGTTAAGGGCTAATCAATGGCAAGATACAACTTCAGTAGAATTAGAAGTAGTTGGTATTCGCGAGGCAACAGGTACAGCGATGAAAAGTTCTCAAAATTTGCCTAAGCAATTACAATTGCAATATAACCCTGCTCCAATAATTACGAAATTTCCTCAATGGCAGAAACTGAGTGAAGCGCCAAGACCTTTGCCTCGTCCGTTATTGCTATATGGGTGTGATCGCCCTGCTGATAAATTTCAAGGTGATGTCGATTGCGATCGCCCTCAAAGAGGTCGAGGTTATCAAGCGATCGTGCTTTGGTCTATGCCGCCATCTTTCACGCATCTACAATGGCTAATTGCGATCGCGAAACCCGACTATATCTATCTCGGCTCCCATATTCCTTCTGTTCCTTCTATCGATCAATTTCGCGCCCAAGTTCAATCTCTCGATTTAGAGAATATCAAGATTCTCAATCTCTTAGATCTTGCCCAGCAATGGTGGATTGCTCCTAGTGCGATCGTCTCGGCTTTACGCGAATTAAACTACATCTGCGATTTCCCTCCGACATTACCACTTGATGGCGAACTTCTCAGAATGCAAAAATGGTATGGAATTGCGATTAATAAAATTGCAGTAATTCTTGCTGATCAAAAATAATCACATATACTTATAGCTGATCTACTTGAAGATTCTTTGGAAAATTTTGGAGACTAATTATGACCGTCGCAACATATCCAAACTTGCTCAAAAGGACTGTTCTTCTCTATCGCGATGAAGATGGCTATTTTATTGTGGAAGTTCCCAGTTTAGCTGGTTGTGTCAGTCAAGGTGAAACTAGAGAAGAAGCTCTAGCCAATATCCAAGAAGCGATCGCTTTGCATATCGAAGTTTTACAAGATCGGGGTGAGCCTATTCCCAATGACAATATCGAAGTCATTTCGCTATAAGTAAACTTTATTGCCAAAAAAACATGTTTGCTTTATTTTGCGAATAATAACGTTAAAGGCTATTTTGATATGAGTAAACTCCCTGTAATTTCGGGTGCGGAGTGCATAAAAGCATTAGAAAAAGTTGGCTTTGTTGTCAATCGTCAACGTGGTAGCCACATTACATTAGTTCGACAAGAACCATCAACTCAGTTAACCGTTCCCAATCATAAAACTATAGCCAAAGGGACTTTGAGAACAATCATTCGTGATTCAGGCTTGACAGTGGACGAGTTTGTGGATTTATTGTGAGAATTTTATTTGACATAAAAAACTGATCAGATTTTTTTGATCTAGAAAAATATCCTTAAAGCTTTGCCATATTTGCTTTCATGATAAATCTTTCGAGAGTGACAATCTCTACGCGATCGCCATAGGGAATATATTACTGCAAATCACCTGAAATATAGAATTCGCGCAGAGTCCAACCTTCACCACCAAGGACTAAAGAGCGCCTCAAAAATCAATCGCAAGAATAACGTACTATATTCATATATAGAGATCATTTTTGTTGTAAGCTAATTAGCCATTTGTTTTAAAAATGTGTAAAAATTTCCGTGAGTATAACAAAAACAGAAATGACTGAATTATATCAGCCTGAAAAAACGACATCTCGGCGTAGAAGTAGTAATCTTGTTTTACGTCCGTTTCTCAAATGGGCTGGTGGTAAAAGACAACTATTACCAGTCTTAAGACAATATATTCCTAAAAACTGGAGTTCTGGTTCTAGTAAATATTTTGAACCATTTATTGGGGCTGGGGCATTTCTATTTGATTTACAACCCAAAAAAGCACTTATTAATGATACTAATAAAGAGCTAATCAATTGCTATCTAACAATTAAAGATAATCCAGATGAATTATTAGAACTTACCAGAGAATATCAAAAGAATATTTCTAAAAAACGTTACTATGAGTTGCGTGAATTAGATCGTGACCCAGAAGAATTTGAACAGCTTTCTAACGTACAAAGAGCCGCAAGAATTATTTATCTAAATAAGACTTGTTTTAATGGACTATTTCGAGTCAATAGTCAAGGTCAGTTTAATGTTCCTTATGGTGACAATAAAAACCCTATAGTTGCAGACGAAGCTATTATTAAAGGAATAAGTAAATACTTAAACAAAAATAAAATTGAAATTACAAGTCAAGATTTTAAAGATGCAGTTTCCAAAGCAAAAAATGAGGATTTTATATACTTTGATCCTCCCTATGATCCTGTATCTGATTCATCATCCTTTACTGGCTATGACATGAATGGTTTTGGCAAAGAAGAACAAATTTGTCTACAAAAATTAAGTGAGCGTCTAATTGATAAAGGCTGTAATGTTTTACTCAGTAACTCATCAACAAATTTTATTAAAGATCTTTATAGTGACAAACAATATTATTCAATTATTGAGGTGGCTGCAACCAGACATATTAATTCTGTTGGCACAGGAAGAGGAAAAATTAATGAAGTAATAATTTTTAGTAAGTACGATGTCAAATAACTCAAAAAAAGAAAAATCAAAGAATGATAAAGCTTGGGAAATTCTTTTCCACAAGTACAATATTTTAGATGAGATTCACAAGAATGGAATATATAAAATTTCTGCAACAGTAATCAATGAAGAGCGAGAAGCTCGTTTAATGACAAAGTTTGATCATAAGATTCAACTTCCTCTTATTTTTCAAGACAATCATCTTACTATTCAACCTGATTCGAGGGGAACATATATTATTGGGAAATTTGAGAGTTATAAAGATATTTCCAAAAGGGAAGCAGAATTTACAAGCATTTCAGAAATTCCTTTTCCAGAGTATATTGAAACTCTAACTCCAACAAATATTTACTCAGAATCAGCTTCTATTCTCTGTGCTTATCATGCCGAGATTATAAGTGATCTTGTGGGGGAGGAAGTCTTATTTACTGTTTCAGGACGTATGTCAACAGGTAGATTTAGTTACTCTATAAATAATTCTCAAGAAGATATCCACTATGAAATAAGTGTCGAAAATTCACAATGTGAAATTGATGGAGGATTTGAAGGTGCAAATGTATTTGCAATTATTGAAGCCAAGATTGGAGAAATAGATGATATTTTGATTCGACAACTCTATTATCCTTACCGACTTTGGACAGATAAAACTTCCAAGCCAGTTATTCCGATTTTCATGTACTATTCCAACGATATCTTTTCTTTTTATATTTATGAATTTAAAGATAAATTTAACTATAACTCAATTGAACTAGTAAAGCAAAAAAGGTATCAAATAGGCTCAAATGATATCGAATTAGATGATGTTACGAATATCCTTGCAAAGGTTAAAGTTACACCTGCACCAACTGAAATACCTTTCCCTCAAGCTAATATTTTTATTAGAATTGCAGATCTACTAATGCAAATTCATGGTGTTAATCCTGTGTTATCAAAAGAAGACATAGCTATTAACTATGCGTTCAATATTAGACAAGCTGGATATTATGCAGACGCGGCTAGATATCTTGGTCTTTTACAAAAAGATCGTAATAAAGAGCAAGGTGTATTTTATTCAATGACTGAAAAAGGTCATACAATTATGGCAAAAACTACTAGGAATAGAAATCTAGCTCTAGTTGAATGCATTATTGAGAAAGAGATTTTCAACAAAACCTTAAAAACTTATCTAGATGAAGGCGGCGAACTGAATCAACATCTAATTTGTGAAATAATGACAAATGAAAATATTGGACTCAGTAAATCGACTATTGAAAGGCGATCTTCGACCGTTTTCGGTTGGGTTAAATGGATAATGGGACTTACCCAGCGATAACAGAAATTTTGAGTAATAGCTGAGTAAGTAAACTATTCAAATTAAGCAGCAACTAGCAAGCCTGCACTAGATTGTTTTGGCAGCACATCGACAACATCTATCTTGGCGCAGTAGGCGATATCTTCAGCACCATTGAGGTTCAACAAGCGTTTACCATGACTCGCTTGATAAAATAAGTCTTCAACCTCACCTTTCCAAGCTTTGTATAGGGTTGCGGCTGCGATCGCTTCATCATTTCCAAAATCAGCCTCATCTTCAAGGTTGAAGGCGATCGCACCCGCACAGGTTGTATCTTCAAGCGAATAGCTACCTTCCCAGCCAGAGCCAACGATCCACACAGTTTCAGGCTTAGTTTCGCGGAGATACCTCAATACTGAGCCAAGATTAATCATCGCGCAAGCAAGAACACTCTTAGCATTGGCGATTTTTTGTAGCGATCGCGTGCCATTAGTTGTACTCATAAAAATCCGTTTACCCTTCACAACTTCGAGCGTAAAGTCAAAGGGTGAATTTCCTAAATCACAACCTTCTACAGTCTTCCCCCCACGCTCACCAACGCGAATCCGTAACTCAGGTGGGTGTGCTTCGCTGACGCGCATTAGCTCATCAAGATCGGAAAATACTTGCACTCCCTCAGCTCCCGCAGCTAGGGCTGTGGCGATCGTAGTGGTTGCTCGCAAAATATCTACAGCGATCGCGCAATCTGGATTTCCTTCAGCAGGCACTAACTCAGGCGTGTGATAAACAAAGATTTTCATTTATAGATCTAATGGTTTAGCTATCTACTATAAATTAAACTCTATGTTTGCCTGTTTGGCAAATTTATTGTGATGAAGAAAAGCTGATGTTGTTCAACTGCTCTTTATATACCAATTCACGAAAGTGTGACAACACTTTTGTGAATTAAAAACTAAACCCAGTAAGGTTTTTAAAATCAAGAAATGGCATAGCCATTTCTTGATTTGGTATTATTCACAATTTTTATACCGTAGATTTTCAAACCTCACAATACTGGACAATCCATTTCATCTTGTTTCATCAATTTGCCATTGTCCCGAATCTTTATTCCATATTAAATTCATTTGCTTGATTTCAGAGGTGATTTTAGCTCCCTGTCGGTAAGTTAGTTTAATCTCTAAGACAGCTGAATTTTCTGTTGTTGTGACAAGTTGTGTTCCATCTACTGATACTTGGTCAACACTTTTCCACCAATTTGTAAATCCATCCACCCCATTTGCCTGATCGCGACGAAATTTTGGGGTAAGTTTTTGCCACGCTGCTGAGAGTTGACGAGCATTTACCAAACTGTAATAATCTCTGACAAATTGCTCTGGAGAAGGTTTAACCTGCTCTATTGAAGATGGATTCGGAGTTGGTGTAGGAGTCAGTGAAGGTGCTGCCGTTGGTGTTTTTGAAGGAGTTGGAGATGAGCTTTGTGACGGTGTTGCAGTTGGTGAAGGGGTTGAGGATAATTCGTCCTTAGAAATTCTTTGTACTTTATCGTTTACATTGGGGCTAGCGAAAGCACAATAAGCATCATTAACATCTTTAACATATTTGGAATATTCTTTTAGTTCGATAATGCAGCTATTAATATCTTCAAATTTAGCAGCATATACTTGTTGTAATTGACTATCACCTAGGTTTGGATAATCAGATATAGCGAATATTCCAGCATTCTTGTATCTTATATCTTTCAACTTTTCAACTCTAGGACGAGCTTTGTCTATATCTAGAGCAGAATCTGCCAGAAAATAAAATGGAACTTTAGCAGCAGTTTTATTAAATGGGGAAATTTTGTTCCAGAATGCAACGATGCCGCCATTTTGAGAGATGACCACACCTAACGCGATCGCAGCCCCAACAGCTCCACCGACAATTACTGTTACAAATAATTGACCAAAGATCTTCTTTTTAGGATCTTTTTGAGGCTGATATACATAAACAGGTTGATCGGGAATAATAGGCGGAGTATAGCCTCTAGGTGTAACCGCCACCGTCTGCATATTCGACATAGCTGGTGGCGTTGGAGGTTGTTTTGGCGGAGATTGATTTAATATTTGAGTTGGCTGCAACGCTTCTAGCATTTCTCTCGCCGAACTATAGCGATCGCGTGGATCAAATTGCAGAACCTTTGCAAATATTGCTTTTAAATCAGCGCTAATTCCTGTTAAGTGTTTCTGCCAGAGGACTTCTCCAGTTTGCGGATCAGTACCTAGTTCCTGAGGATATTTACCTGTAAAAGCATAGATTGCCGTAAGGGAAAGACTGTAAAGATCGCTTGCGAAAAATGGTCTGCCAGCAGCCTGCTCCGAGGACATAAACCCTGGTGTGCCAATCACAATCGAATGGGCTTGTTGAGACGAGTTACGAATCGAGCTGACATTGAGAGTTTCTTTAACAGCCCCAAAATCAATTAATACTGGCTCTCCAGCACGCAAGATAATATTATCAGGCTTAATATCTCGATGAATAATACCGCGATCGTGAACATAGATAAGGGTTTGGAGAATACTGATCATCAATTGTCGGACAGCATTCTCATTCCATTTGCCATTACGTTCAATCGTTTCCGTAAGCGTTAAGCCATCAATCCATTCTTGGACTAAATAGAATAATCCATTTTCCACGAAGTTTGCATAGAGTTTGGGAATGTAGCGGCTTTCTTCGCCCAAGGTTTCTAAGACTGCTGCCTCACGGTGAAATCGTTGCTGTAATAATTCGTACATCCGCGGATTGTCAGCAACAGGTTTAAGCTGCTTAATCACGCATCGACGGTTAGATGGCATTTTGGTGTCTTCAGCCAAATAGGTTTCCCCAAAGCCACCACTGCCTAAGACGCTAGTGACGCGATAGCGGTTATCTAAAAGGTTTGACATCATGTAGTTATATTCATCGCTATTAGGGATCGTACAGCATAAAAAGTGTTTTGCGGTGCTTGCAAGGTTCTATAGTTTGATTCCCTATGAATTCAAGCTGATCCTTAATCTCTTGTTTTAGGCTGTGAAAATCTGATTTTTGGTTGCTGTTCACAGGGTGCGATAGGATTAAAATTACTACTTTTAAGTTTATAAATAAGTATTTCCCATGAGTATTTCTGCTGAAGATATTAAAAAGTTAAAACAAGAAGTTGGCATCGCAGCGGCGCAACGGGTGCGGTCTGGCATGGTGGTTGGCTTGGGTACCGGCTCAACTACTGCCTTTGCGATCGAGGAGCTAGGACGACGTATTGCCGCAGGTGAACTAACCGATATTGTCGGCATCCCCACTTCTTTCCAAGCTTCAGTCTTGGGTAAAAAATATGGTATCCCGATTCGGAGTCTTGATGACGTTGATCGTGTTGATGTAGCGATCGATGGTGCTGATGAGGTTGACCCTAATAAAACTTTGATTAAGGGTGGTGGAGCCGCACATACCCGCGAGAAAGTCGTCGATTCACTTGCAGCTCTGTTTATCGTTGTTGTCGATGAGTCGAAATTGGTCGATAAGCTCGGCTCAACTTTTGCCGTGCCAATCGAAGTTTTACCAATGGCAGTTTCTCCTGTAACCAGAGCTGTCGAAAAGCTAGGTGGCAAGCCTGATCTGCGGATGGGTGTGAAGAAAGACGGTCCCGTGATTACCGATCAAGGCAACATGGTTTTAGATGTGACCTTTGATGCGATCGCTGACGCTGCCGAGCTTGAGAAAACCTTGAACAACATTCCTGGTGTTGTAGAGAATGGTCTATTTGTCGGTGTTACCGATCTGATTTTAGTTGGTGAATTTAAAGACGGCAAACCCCAAATTCGCGAAATTTCTTAACCCCTCCCTCCCCCTCCCCTTTGCAAAGGGGAGGGAACGAAATTTCTAGTTTTTCCCCTTTGTTAAGGGGGAATTAAAGGGGGTTACAGTTTCTCGCCGCTAATAATGAACATGGGACTAACTGCCGCGAAGACTTGACGGTTTCCACGAGTTTCTAAACGGTTCACAGAAGACTGCACAACTTCCACATTTCGCGCTTGGAGTTTGGCAAAGCTTTCAGAAATTGCATATAAACCTTCCAGACTATTTGTAGTTGCGATCGCCCTGCCCTCATTTTGCAAACGCTCCCAACAATATTCCAGAATTTCTGATACTGATCGCCCACCTTCAATACAAATGCGATCGGGATCTGTTGCCAGACTTGTAAGGCATTCTGGTGCACTGCCAATTTTAATCTCAACATTATTTACACCAAATTTTTGGCAATTTTTGGCAATCAATCCCGCCACATCTTCATCGCGTTCAATCGCGACAATTTTTCCTTTAGGACATAGCAACCCCGTCTCAATGGGGATTGTCCCAGTACCTGCGCCAATATCCCACAATATCGAGTCTGCTTTGAGACGCAACTGACCGATAATTAATAGCCTCGTCTCGCATTTGCTCATCGGTATTCCTGGTAAGCGATCGAATAATTCGTCAGGTATACCGGGGGTGACATAAGACCAAATAGGTTCTGACATGAGCTTAGCGCACGAAGATGATTAAACATGATCAATATAACGTTTTTGCACACAAAAAATAAAACCAAAATCTGTATCACCCGCTTTGCGGACGGTACAGATTTTGGTTTAGATATAGCAATGTAAGCTTTGCTTAGGACATAAAACCCAAAAGATAGCAGAGCGAAGCTCTGCCATCTTTTGGGTTTTGAATTGTCCTATCTATCTCTTACGTTGCTATACTTATGGATTTGGGTAGGGCAGATTTATCAAAAAGTCTTCCATTTGAGCCATTTCTAATTTCATTCCTAATCGATAGAAACTTTCTTTTGCTTTAATACCACATTCCTGCGATCGCTCAAGATTGCCTTTTGCAAGTTCGAGCTTGGCATGGCAACGCTCAAAAAAGGCAATTCTTTGCCGATCATGGTTGCGTTCGGCGGCAATAAATCCAGTCATTAATAATTTTTCCGCTTTTGGAAAATCACCTTCGATGATGGCAATATCGGCAAGCCATCCCCTAGTGTAGTTAGTGTAGCGTTGCCACTGGATTTTTAAGGCTAAATCTAGGGCAGCTTGATAGAGTTCTTTTGCTTTAAGATAATTTTGCTCTTGATAGAAAATGTCGGCTTTAGTCGCTAATCCATAAATCTGAAAGCGTGTACGATCAGGATCTTCAAGTTCTAAAGTGAGGTGATCGCAGGTTTCACTCCATTGACGTGCAGTTGTGTAATCTCCTTTACGAATATGCAAAATTGCGAGATTATCGGCAATTTCACAGCGTGTAAACATCGTGCCATAGTCATTACTAAGTTGCCATCCATAGGACAAATGATGTTCTGCATAGTCAAGCTGTCCCATCATCAGCATGATCCAGCCACTCATTGCCTTTAGCTGGACAACCGTGAGCCAATCTTCGCGCCGTTCTCCTGATTCGACTACCCATCCTAAAACTGCCATTCCACGATCCCAGTGACCATACAAATAGAGGTAGTAAGCGAGGCTAACACCTATATCGCGTCCGTCAGTATAGCGATCGCGGATTGCGCACCAATCAAGAACTGAGACAAGATTTTCCCATTCTGCTTCGAGATAGTCATAGTGTGAGTGCCAATCTCCCCAATCTTTGCCGCCATATTTTTTCGAGAACTCCAAATGCCAATTGATCCAGCGATCGCGCATTTCTACTTCTATTTCACTTTGCTTTGCTAATTCCTGTTGGGCATATTCACGAGTAAGCGATGACATTCCATAGCGCTCTCCCTCTTGAAAAATCAAAGATAGTCTCTGCAATTTGGTTATACTTTCACTGGCAATTACATCATTTGCATCTAAACCTGCTACAGCAATTAGAGCCTCACGTCTGGGGCTTTGGTGAAATAGGGCGATCGCCAGTAACAACTGATAGGCTGGTCTTTGGGAAATCGATTGAACTGAAGTTTCAAAGCAGAACCTCCCAATATCCGCAAATAATGCAATAGAAGAATCGATTAATCTCTCAAAAGGGAATCCGTTAGCCAGTTGCCCGATCGCATAAATCATTGCTACGGGAACACCACCAAAACGTTGATATAGCTGTAATATTTCTTCATTACTAAGATTAACTCCTTTCTCATTAGCCTGTTGTGAAATTAACTGTAAGCTATCTGTTTCCAATAAAGCTTCTAAACGCAGTGGTGCATAAATAACTTGCTGTTCGCGACTAGTAATGATTGCTTTAGTCGTATTCGGTAAATCATTGAGAAAGCTAATAATTATATCTTTATCTTCGATAGTCTCTAGATTATCAATGATCAAAAGTGTGGATTGATTACTCAGAGCCTCTCTAACTTTTTGCAATTGTTCATCAGGATTAATTGCTTGGGTAATTGCTGGAGCATCAAGAGTAGTGGCGATCGCTTGGAAGATATCGAGTAAACTAACCTGACGTTTGAGCTTTGCGGTAATTCCTGTAGGCAATAGATTACTTTCTTTTGCAGAGACAAAAATAATCGCCTCAAATTGTGGTGGTAAAACTTCTAAATCTGGGGTACTCAGTAACTTGAAATCACCTCTATTTTCCCGTAAATACCGATATTCTAAACATAGATAAGCGGCTTGCAAGACAAGAGCAGTCTTACCAACTCCGCCCATGCCACTAATGGTGATAATTGGCGATCGGTAGTCAAGGGACATAAAACGCAACAACTTTTCTAGGTCACTTTTCCGCCCTAGAAATTCATTGGTTTGGGGAGGTAATCGCTGTTTTGGTAGACAAAGTAAGACAGTGCGATCTATGCGATCAATTTTGGCTTTTGATTTAGTTGAAGTGGTTAGGCGATCGCGTTTCCGAGAAATCTTTTGAGTCAGGTTGGATGCTTCACTACTCTCTACTATATCTCGCCAATTTTCAATTCCGACAGCTTGACAAATCCGAATAAACGAATCATCACCGATATCTTCACCCGCCAGAAAGCGCTTGAGTCCAGAAACAGAGACGATGGCAGCCTGACACCAGCACATATCTTGTCGCTTCCACTGTTTTTTGATTCTCGCTTCATGGATTTTTTCTAAGCCTTGAACTGACGCTTTTAAGGGCATGGTGTAGCTAGTTATGCAATTTTTAAAAATTATACTGTCATTAATATTTAAATTAAAATTAAAACTTAGCTCAATTAAATTTAATGAGCTAAATCGAGCTAAAAAGAATATCTAAATCGAGCCAATCCATCCAAAAGTTTCAGCTACTTTATTAAGTGAAGTGGTTATTTCAAATATCACTCCATAAAAATTTTAATTCTCATTGGAGAAAAAATATGATTAAGAAAATCTTGACTATTACTGCTAGCGTTCTGATGATATCCATTTCTAGTAATCTTTCTGCGATCGCACAATCTTCTTCTATGCACCCAAACACCGACATCTCGCAAGCTGCAATTAATGCAACTAAAGAGGCTATGAGAAGTGGAAGCATGAATGCAGAGAAAAAAATTAGTGATGATTCGGCAACTCTGAATATTTGGTACGAGCAAGTTGCAAAATGCCAAAAGCTGACCACAACTGAACTCCGACCTTGCCCAGTCAACTAATCCATAATAGGGATGACAACTATAGCAATCCGAAATGAGTTGAAACAGGCTTCGACTTCGCTCAGCCATTAGTCCACGCTGGCTGAGCGAAGTCGAAGCCACAAATGATTTAGGATTGCTATATATTGATTGTTATCCCTTTAAAACTCACAAAAACTTGATTTTGACTGAACGCAAAAATATGATCAAAAGAATATCAACCGTTACTGCTAGATCATTATTGAAATCTTTAGTGATCATTTCTCCGCTACTTCTCCTAGCATTTCCAGTAAAAGCTCAAACAATTCCAGCGTGCCGAAATATAACACCAAGTGCTGGTCGAGTCTGCTATACAGAGCATCCATTTTCTGCTAGACAAAGAGACGAAGGTGGAACCCGAACTTATAACTTCATCGTAGAGAGAGTAGCCCAGAACTGGGTTATTATCGATTATGAAGTAATTCGGGAAGGTGGGTTTGGTGCTGTCTCCAATCCAACTGGAAGTATTGTGAGTTCCAATGGCAATGCTTCAATTGTTAATGTCACTCAAAGTGAAACTCAGCGATTAAGTGAGGTAAAATCTCAGTTAGAAGCTAAAGCACAAGGTTGCTATCCTCCTGTGTGCGGACAAATTCAAGGTCAATTGTCTTCAGTTGATCGAGAAATTCAAAAACTATCAAATTATCAAAGCTTGGCTGTGCAATCTGGCGGTAATGAGAAGATATCGTTTAGTTACACAACAAGTGTTTCATGCAATAGGTTCGCGTGTGGAGGTGGAGCTTCTATTCAGGGCAAAGTCAAAGTCTATCAACGATATTTAGGGAATCCCAATGAATTACAACGAAGTTCAGAGTCATTAGTACGATCAGTGCTTAGGCGGTGACAATGGCGGTACTGGCGTTAACGCGGTTCGTCGTGATGTTGGTCTTTAATTCTAAAAGTATTAGGGTGGGAAACTCTCACTCTAATACTTCAAAGTTAGTCTACAATTGTAGAAAACAGAAACAATGAAAATGATTTTTGCGCGATCGCTTTTATTATTTGGTATTACATCTACTTTATTTATAGGATGTTCCACAATATCCAATTTTAAAAGAGACAATGTCCCAATTGTCAAACAGTGTGTACAAAATTTTGAAGTCGCAATTGGCAGTCAATGGATTGCTAGAGCAACAATTCCTCCTAATTGTCTAGAGCAAACTTTACATATAAGTGAACTATTACAACAAAATCAAGGTAGAGTCAAAGACACAGATTTCCAGAAAGTTGACATCTCTAATTTAGTAGGTTCATTCATCAATGATGGATACAAAGTGAACGGAAATTGGAAGTTGCAAATCAGAGAAGTAATCCTTATAAACCGTGACAACAACAAAGTCCACTACACACCTTGGACAGATGATACGGGTAGTTTTTCTCAAGAAATTTCCATAAGAATTGATAATGGAACTATTTTTGTTCAAGCAACAAATCATTCTCTCAATCGAGATAAACAAGGATTGATTAGAGATTTACTTGGTGACTTTCTTGTTTATGGCAAGGGCAACTTTAGAGATAAGCTAGTTACTCAGGTTAGAGATGGACTAAATGCACTTAATGGTGCGACGATCGCCGATATGTTGATAGAAAATGGTGCAGCCAAACAACTTACCACCAAAGTACCAATTAACGAACAGCAAGCAATTACTCTGATTAATGCTGCTTCTAAAAGAATGAATGCCCGAATTAGTCCTAAAGGTTTAGATATATCTCTCATTTTAAAATCATAGAGCGATTAAACTGATTTTTTATGATATCCCTTAATATAGTGAGCTAATTGTAAATGATATAATGATCAAATTACTAGTAAATTAGGAATAGAATCATGGAGATAAATACAACCCCTAGCAATCAGGAATTAATTACCCGCACAGAAAGAGGACTAACAATTACAGGCACAAGAATTACCCTGTATGATGTGATGGATTATGTACAATATCCGCCTAAATTCGTTTGCGGACTTTTCAATCTCACAGAAACACAAATCAACGCTGCATTTGCATATATTCACTCCCATCGAGAAGAAGTTGAAAAAGAGTATCAAATAGTTCTCAAAGAAGCGGAAGATCTAAAAAAATATTATCGTGAGCAAAACCGCAACTTAATTGCCAAGATCGTCAAAATGCCTCCACCAAAAGGTCGAGAAGCGGCTTGGGAAAAACTTCAAGCACAGAAAGCAAAACTTCAAACCAAGTCAGAAATTTCAGCATAATTTTCTTGGTCGATCATAATCTTGAAGGTCATGCATTACTTTTGGCAGGAAGACTCACCAATCAAGGCTGGTTAGATTTATTACCTATTCGCTTTGCATTATTAGAATAGGTGGGATTACCAGTAAATAGCAGCGATCGCGTAGTTTGGCGATTTGCCCAAACAAACCAAATGATCTTGCTAACCGCTAATAGGAGAATGAAAGGGAAAGATTCACTAGAAGAAGTATTGCAAGAAGAAAACACTTCTGCGTCTCTGCCTGTTGTCACCGTTGGAGATGCCAAGCGAATTTTAACCGATAGTAGTTATCGCGATCTCTGTCTAAACCGCCTTCTAGAAATAGTTCTATATCTGGATAATTATCTAGGGACACGCCGAATTTTTATACCATAAGCCTTATGCGATCGCCTGAATGTTCTTAATGGCAAGGCGATCGCCCTATAGAAAAAATAGATATGGGTAATCTCACAATTATTAGCGAAACAGGCTTTCCCCATGCTGCTTGCTTATTTGAGTATGCAGAAGTCAAAACTTGGTGCGGATTTAAGCCGAAGATCCCCAAGTTTCCAGCATTCTGGGGCTATGTTGATCGCTCCAATCGTGCAATATATATTAAAAAATCAATTCGCTTTGAAATTCCTGATCGCACCTTACAAGAAGCGATCTCTATCCTAGAAGAGAAGTATACTAATCGCTGGTTCGCTATCTGATTGGGGATTAATTGTATTGACTTTGCGATCGAGGCAGCTAAGTTATGTGAACTAAAAGTTCCAGAACAAAAGAAACTATTTCCTTGCGATTTAATTGAGGATTTGAAGGAATTAAACAACTCCTCTAATAGAATTACTCCCTAAGTTGAGCAACTTCCTCCACACTCAACCCCGAAGCCTGACTAATCGCCTCATCATCAAGGACATCAAGCAATTTTCGAGCCATCTCTAGTTTTGCCAACACTTTGCCATGCTCAACTCCTTCCTCTAAACCCTCTTGCCGACCCTGATTTAGAGCTTTCTTAATCGCATTCCTTTGATCATGAATAAACATTTCCTGCATTTCCATATCCTCAATCTGTTCAGGTGTGAGATTGACCTCATTCGCGATCGCAAAAGCTTGTTTAATCTCAGGGACGAGATTCATGCTCTCAGGAACAACATCTAACTGTCTCGCACATTTGAGAAAATATAACCACTTATCAGCCAATGTTTGTAAGTGATCGACTTCTTTATCAAACTTCGGCAACTCGACAAATACCAACTCGATGTCATAAATAGGATAATCAATCAAAAAATCTTTTTCTTTGAGAATAAATCTCGAGATTAATTGATTCATTTCTGGAAACATCTCAAAATCCGTAATTGTCAAGGCAATCACTGGATCTAGCAAGTTATAGTCTTGACCGACTCCCAACTGTGTCGAATACGCCTTGGCGGCATTGTAGAGAATCCGTTTTTCAAAACCTTCGATATTTAAGACCTGCATCTCGATGATTACCGTTGTGCCATTTTCAAGACGTGCTTTGACATCTAAATAAGTCGCTTTAACGCCGCGTATTCTTGGGGCTAAGTAAGGATTCAGGATCTCTAAATCTTTGATTACAACGTTTCCATCATAAAGAATCGCATTGAGAAAGCTGATTAAGATATTGTGGCTCTGCTCTGAGCCAAAGATCTTTTTAAATGCATAATCGGTTTTAGGATTGATAAATCGCATATCTTTAAGTTAAATAATACCTCTCCTTAATATTATCTCCTCTTCTTCGCAAACCCTGCTGAAACAGGCGCATTAACAATTCAGAACTTGCAAAATTGTATTATTCTTAATTATTATTTTATAATTGCTTAACAAAAGCTAAAATAAGCCCTAGATTTTTTGGCTCAGTAAAAAAGCTTAGCTAAGAAGATTAAACTTTTAGAATTATGGCAATTTTCGATCAAGCAAACCACAATCAAAATTTTGGTATAGCGGTTTTCAGTTGAGTATGACACAAAAAATGTAGGGGCAATTCATGAATTGCCCCTACATTCTTTAATTCTATTT
Source organism: Pseudanabaena sp. M085S1SP2A07QC (assembly GCA_020404895.1). Classification (GTDB taxonomy): domain Bacteria; phylum Cyanobacteriota; class Cyanobacteriia; order Pseudanabaenales; family Pseudanabaenaceae; genus Pseudanabaena. The sequence goes on from JADBWK010000004.1 coordinate 20,651, forward strand.
GTACAGCAGTCACTTGAAAATCGCTATAGTGCTAAAGATTTAAAGATAGTTCCTATTAATGACTATAAAACCCCTAAAAGTGTTGCTTTGCAACACTTTTAGGGGTTTTATCTAAACAGTTGCAGCAGTACGCTTGCGTCTGCCAACGCTAGCTGTAGCAGCACCAGTCGCGACAGGGGCTTCAATGGCAGCGCCATTACCATTACTACTCTCTTGTTCAACTTTAGGAATAACCTTATTACTGCCTGATTTTAAGGTCACACCTAAGGCATTAGGCTTTGCGGCAGGAGCAGGAGCTGATTGAGTGGAATTGGGAGGTGTTTGCAACAGGAATACAATCATTGGCTTACTTTGAATCTGTTGACGCAAGACACGAGTGAGGTCGCGCTCAAGTTGACCACGTAAACCGATCCAATCAATTTCTAAAGAACCGACATTGCGAGCATAGTTGCCCCAAGAATTAGCCAAAGAATTATCGATCGCCTTAGCAACTAAAGCAATAATTTGGGAATGTTCCATCGGTAGAACCACGCCACTTAGTTGAATGTCAGGATTGGTGGAGAGCTTACCGTCAAGACCGACAGATACAGCGATCGTGAAGATACCTTCGCCAGAAATTTGTTGGCGATCGCGCAACACATCACCTTTAACCATGCCATCACGAGAAGAATCAACTAGTTCGACACCAGAAGGAACTTTATCGACAATCCGCATATAATCTTGACAAACTTCGACAACATCACCATTTTCGGCAATCACGATATTTTCGCTAGGAATACCCATGGATTCTGCCATCTTCGCGTGCTGTCTGAGCATTCTCAACTCACCGTGAGCAGGGAAGAAAAACTTTGGACGAACCAGCGCCAACATCATTTTATGTTCTTCTTGAGAACCATGTCCCGAAACGTGAATACCTTTATCCTTGCCGTAGATTACATTTGCCCCAAGTGCCATCAAGCGGTCAATGGTACGCACAACTGGAATCGTGTTACCTGGAATCGGATTTGCCGAGAAAATCACTGTATCGCCTTGACGTACTTCCAATTGTCTATGACTAGAATTTGACATTCTTGTTAGCGCCGACATCGACTCACCTTGAGAGCCTGTGGTCAAAATCAGAATTTGATCATCACGATAATGACGGAGATTTTGTAAAGGTTGGAATAGGTCATCGCGGCACTTGATGTAGCCAAGATTGCGGGCATGGGCAATGACGTTGAGCATCGATCGCCCGACTACACCAACCACACGACCTTGCTTATCGGCAATGTCCAAAATCATGTTGACACGATGGACTGAAGACGCAAAGGTGGTAATGATTACGCGCCCTTTTGCCATCATGATGTATTTCTCAAGGTTAGGATATACAGCTCTTTCTGAAGGCGTAATCCCAGGAAGTTCAGCATTAGTTGAATCACTAATCAAAGCCAATACACCTTTTTCGCCATGTTCAGCTAGACGAGCGAGGTCAAAAAATTCACCATCAACGGGAGTATGGTCAATCTTGAAATCTCCAGAGTGAATTACCATCCCCGCAGGTGTATTAATAGCGATCGAGAAACTATCAGCGATCGAGTGAGTGTTGCGAATAAACTCTACAAAGAAGTTAGTACCGACACGGACAACATCACGGGGCATAACTCTGCGCAATTCAGTACGATTTAGTACGCCAGCTTCACGGAGTTTATCTTCGAGTAGCGCCATTGCTAAACGGGGACCATATATAACAGGAATTTCAAACTGTTTTAAATGGAAAGAGATTGCACCAATATGATCTTCGTGACCGTGTGTGACAATCATGCCCTTGATCTTATGCTTGTTTTCGCGCAAATAAGTCATGTCAGGCAAGACGACGTTTACACCTGGCATCATGTTGTCAGGGAACGACAGACCACCATCGAGGAGCATGATTTCGTCATTGTATTCAAACACCCATGTGTTTTTGCCGATTTCATGGAGTCCGCCGAGAGCGATTATTTTAAGAGCAGGAGCGTTGGTTGTAGGCATATTGTTTGGTAAGGAAAAGGTAAAAAGGTAGAAGGAAAAAACGGGAAATTGAATTTTGAAAATGATTCAATTTGGATGGTGATGGAAAGCTTTACAGTTATAAATACCTAGATAGAATGACTAGAAAGGTTTATTCCCCCCACAAGTTCATCGTTATCCGAAGTAATCAAGTTCTATGTCTCTGGACTGAAGTTATCAGCCTTTGTTTGTTAAGCAAGAATTCCAAGTTTTTGTAATACAACTTTCAGCTTGGCTTCGAGTTCAGTAGTACCTGTAACTAGAGGCGATCGCACCACGCCTGTATCTAATCCCAGCAAGCGCATAGCCACTTTGAGAGGAATAGGATTACTGGTTAGGAACAAAGCCTTAAACAAAGGGAAAAGCTGAATATGAATTTGCAAAGCTTCTTGCACTTTACCTGCGACAAAGCATTGCATCATTGCTTGTAGTTGCTTACCAACTAGATGGGAGGCAACGCTGACTACCCCCTTTGCACCCACAGCCATTAGTGGCAATGTTAGAGAGTCATCGCCTGAATAGATCGCAAATTCGGCTGGTGTGAGGGCGCGAATTTGGCTAGCTTGATCTAAATCACCTGTTGCTTCCTTAATCCCAATAATATTAGATATTTCGGCTAATTTGGCAACCGTGTCAGGTTCTAGTTTGCAACCCGTGCGACTAGGAACATTATAGAGAAGAATTGGAAGCTCTGGTGCAGCTTCAGCAATCGCCCGAAAATGTTGATATAAACCCTCTTGCGGAGGCTTGTTGTAATACGGAGTTACTTGCAGTGTACCATCTAATCCGAGATGTGCGGCTTTAATGGTAGCTGAGATTGCCTCTGAAGTAGAATTAGATCCTGTACCTGCCATAATTTTCGCTTTACCAGCGACCGCCTGTTGTAGCACCGAAAACAATTTATATTCTTCATCCCAACTAAGAGTTGGCGATTCGCCTGTCGTACCGCACACGACAATCGTATCAGTTCCTGTCTCAACCAAATGAATGGCAAGCTGCTCTGCTTTCGCATAATCAACATTCCCTTCTATATCAAAGGGAGTAATCATTGCCGTTAGTAAACGCCCGAAATCGATTTCACTCATAGATTCTCATAAATAGAAGCTTGCTAAAAGTCTATTAAAAGTCGATAAACTTTTAGATAAGATCTTTGGCAACTAGTAATTCGGCAATCTGAACAGCATTCAATGCAGCTCCTTTACGGATTTGATCGCCACATAGCCATAATTCCAAACCGTTAGGGTGAGAAATATCTTGACGGATTCGTCCTACTAGCACGTCATCTTTGCCACTAGCATCAATGGGCATTGGGAAATAATTCTTGCTGAAGTCCTCTACCACCTTTACACCATCAGCTTTAGCCAGAATTTCTCTAGCTCTGTCTGGATTAAATGGATGGGCAAACTCTAGATTAATCGCTTCAGAATGCGCTCGCAATACGGGAACCCGTACACAGGTCGCCGTGATCCGAATATCATAATCGCCAAAAATTTTACGAGTCTCATTCACCATTTTCATCTCTTCCTCGCAATAGGCGTTATCCGTCATAGGCGAATTATGAGGGAAAAGATTAAAAGCGAGAGGATAGGGAAGAATTTCAGGTACAGCAGGTTCACCATTGAGAATTGCTTGAGACTGTATTTTCACTTCCTCCATGGCTCTTGCGCCTGCGCCACTTGCTGATTGGTAAGTAGAAGCAACAATACGCTGAATCGGCTGCACCTGATGTAGTGGATAGATTGCAACAGCCATGAGAATGGTTGTGCAGTTGGGATTAGCAATAATGCCTTTATGATAATGGGCGGATTCAGGATTGACCTCTGGCACAATCAATGGCACATCGGGATGCATCCGAAACGCGCTGGAGTTATCAATGGATACGGCTCCTGCTTTGGTGGCGATCGGTAACCACTTTTTGGAAATACTGCCACCTGCGGAAGCGAGGACTATATCTACACCATCAAAAGAAGTTTTGGTGACCGATTCAATGATTAATTCTCTCCCAGCAAATTTAATCGACTGACCAGCCGAACGTTCCGAAGCCAGAAGCTTCAAATTACCCAAAGGAAAATTTCTTTCTTCCAACAATGCCAGAAGTTCTGTTCCAACTGCGCCTGTTGCTCCAAGAATCGCAACATTATAATTCTTACTCAATGAACCTCCAAAATAAAAACATCAAGTTAGGGTGGAAAACTTTTGCTAAGACGATGAAATTAATGAAATGACTTATGTATAGTTTCGTCATTCATAAATTGAATCTATGTCCTGCTAGATCACATATTAACAAACTTTCAGAATATTGCTAATGTTTTTGGCTAAGGACCTGTAAAAATTGCGTCTTCAACATCTTGGCGACTGAGTGAATAGGGAAATGCCCGTTGAATTTCTTTGCCGCCGTAAGCATCTTGAATGTAACGCACACGAATATCTTCAATATCCATGACGATTTCTGCTTGCCATGACGATCGCGTAACTCGCCAGACATTGGGGTTTGACTGATCTTGGTAACATCCTTGCTCATCTAACCATGCTTCAAGTGCAGGCAAAGGATGATTGTAGAGTGGTGTCGTAGGAGAGGGAAGCGCCATAGCAGACGAGTTTATGTGGGATGGTATTGATAAGGGGGTTATAAAAAGTAAAGCCAAAAAGTTGATATGGATGCGATCGCATCGGGAAAAAGGCGATCACCACGTAGCCATGCTACTAAAACAACTAACACTAAACAAGCAACTAGCGTAGCACCAATCAACAAGAGTGCAAATAGTTCGCCACCAGATAATGGTCGTTCACTGGGCAAACCATCATCGTCGTTGGTCTGGAGGTTTTTCGGTGGTTGATTTGTTGTGTACTGAAATCGTGAAAACTGAATGCGACAATCATAGGCACTGCGTCGCTCGGCATTACTAAGTGTGGCGTAGGCTTCGTTAATTTGTCGAAAATGCTCAACTGCGTCATCCTTGGGAAGTTGAGTAGTGTCGGGGTGGTAGAGCTTACTGAGGTCTCGATAGGCTCGACGAATATCGATTTCACTAGCCCAAGGAGTAACACCGAGGATGGCGTAATAGGTTTTAGACATAGTGCTTTCGGTTATGTTCTAAGTTATGGTTTATCCAATCTACAGTTAATACCAAATCACAAAATGGCTATGCCATTTTGTGATTTCAAAAACCTTACTGGGTTTGCTTTTTATAGCCTTAGCCAATTTATCAAGACAAATCCAAACCCAAATAGTGAGAGGCGGCGTAAAGCGCCGCCTCTCACTATTTGGGTTTTATGTCCTAACAAGAATGGCGACAGCTATAATCCCCAAAAGTGTTGCAACACTTTTGGGGATTGACATAAACACTAAAGGCAAAATTCTCAAAAACACAAGAATTCACAAATTTGCATAACGATTTTGTTGCTTCAACAGTTGATAGGAGTATATTTACTTCTGAGGTAGCACAATGTCTAGCTTTGTGTAAATTGCCCATATCCACTTTCTCATCTGTGCCATTTTCATGCATTGGACTCGCATTATCAGTGCTTTATTAGTCGTACCACTCGTACTAGCGGCGATCGCCCTAGGTGGATGGGCGTTCACCGCAGCATTTGCTTTGCTGGTGATTTTTGGTGAGATGGAATATTTTGCATTGGTACGCGCCAAAGAGATTTTTCCAGCAAGCAAGATCACAATTTTTGTTAGTTTAGCATTGCTTATTGTTTCGCAAGTGAGAGTCGATCTTGCGGATGCTGTGATCCCTATCGCAGGTACTTTTATATGCTTTTATTTATTGTTTCAAACCAGAATTGCGACAATTTCCGATATTTCTGCTTCGATATTAGGATTGTTTTATGGGGGTTACTTACCTAGCTTTTGGGTAAGAATTAGAGGGCTTGGTGATGGCAATCTATTTGAAATTAGCGATCGCTTGCACCAGTTTGATTTTTTTAACCAATTACGCAATATTGAACAGCTCTCTTGGTTGCGAATTACTTTCCCTGTAACTGATGGCTCTGTTTATGTGGTGATGGGTTTTTGTTGCATTTGGGCTTCAGATGTTGGTGCATATATATTTGGCAAGATTATTGGACGGACAAGACTTTCGGATATTAGTCCTAAGAAAACGGTGGAAGGTGCGATCGCAGGATTGCTTTGCTGCTGCTTGACGGCGATCATCTGGGCTTATAGTCTGGGTTGGGCGCAATGGTGGCTGTTGGGTGCAATTTTAGGGTTATTGATTGGTATTGCAGGGTTGCTGGGCGATTTGACTGAATCGATGATGAAACGTGATGCTGGGGTCAAAGATTCTGGGCAGATCATGCCAGGGCATGGCGGCATTCTTGATCGTGCTGATAGTTATGTCTTTACTGCGCCTTTGGTGTATTACTTCATTACTTTGATTTTGCCTATTGTCCACAAGGCATCTTGATCATTTCTTGTGAAAAAATAAAGAGTCGGCACTTCGTGCCGACTCTTTATTATCGTCAGGTTAGTCCAAACCAACCCAGATATGTTGAGAGGATCGACTTACCAAAAAACAGAGAAATTGCTCCGCCCACAGCTAAAAAGGGACCAAAGGGAATGGGTTGCTGTTTCCTTAAATCTTGGGTAATTATAACGATCGCGCCAATGAGAGTACCGATCGCTGAAGCAATCAAGATTGTCAGCAAAACATTTTGCCAACCCAGCCACATGCCGATCATGGCAGCGAGTTTGGGATCACCACCACCCATTGCTTCTTTTTGCAGAAAAATTTTGCCTGCAATGCGCATGATGTCTAAAAGCCATATGCCTAGTACAGCTCCACCAATACCAAATAGCAACAATCTAGGAAAAGCTAGGCGATCGCCATTACTGAGCGAGGCGAGGCTAACTTGATAAATTAGCCCTAATAACAATCCTGATTGCGTTAAGGAATTAGGTAATGTCATCGTATCAATGTCAATCATGGCAAGCGCTAATAACCAACTGAGAAACGCGGCATAAAAACATAAACTCAAGATTGGTATTGAAGTTCCAAAATATGCCGCTACACTCCAAAACAGAAATGCAGTTAAAGCTTCGATCGCAGGATAGCGCCATGATACTGGCGTATGACAATAACGACATTTACCTTTAATTAGAAACCAGCCAATAATCGGGATATTATCGCGTGGTGCAAGTTGGCGTAGACAATGTGGGCAACGCGAAGGTGGATGCAGAATTGATAAGCCCGCAGGAACGCGATAAATCACCACGTTTAAGAAGCTCCCAATACAAGCCCCAAGCGTGATTGCAAAACATTGTAAGATGAGAGATTCGATTAATAGCAAAAAAGTTTTAAACAGACTGTTAAATCAATAATATAGCAATGCAAGGGGTAGCAAAATAAACCAAAAAACAAAAGATAAGTGGCGGCACTTCGCTCCGTCACTTATCTTTTGTTTTTTATGTCCTAACCAAAACCCGTAAAGTTGCGCCCCGCAGGGGCGCAACTTTACGGGTTTTGGCATTTTTATTTTGTACAAACACCTACTTGGGTAAGCAGATCGTGCGAGTTACTCTACAATCTACGCCATCATAATCACGGCAAACTTGACGAGCTTTAGATTCTGCTTGTCTACTACTAGTTGACCAAGCTGTTCCTGCTGCTCCATTACTTCCCTCTGCGATCGACATACAGGCATTACGAGTCCACATCAGTACTTCACAGTCCCCAGGCTCTGAGCTACTTTCGCATTCTTGTATGGCTCTTCTTTCAGCCGCCGCACGAGTTGAGTAATTCCAAGAATAACCTTTATCTTGAGTTGAGGGAGAGCGAGCAATCGCTCCATAGCTATTTTGAGCTGAGGCTTCTAACACTCCCACTGAGATTGTCGGGATTATAACAGCAGCAGCGATCGCTAAAGAATTCCAGAATTTTTTAGACATACTCAATCCTCTTTAGACTAACGGTTAAACTCTATATTTTGTATACTACCCCGCAAATTATATTTTGATTAATTCCGTTACCATATTTGTAACATCACCCAAAAGATGAGTGGCGGCACGAAGCGCCGCCACTCATCTTTATTTTATGTCCCAGCTATTTCTTGCATTGCTATATACTAAAATGCGGATAAAAAATATTTGTTGTAGGAATTAGCAATTGCTCACCAGTACAAAAAATCCATTAGTTAAGCAATTGCGATCTCTTAGTGAGAGTGCTAAAGATCGGAAAGAACAAGGGCTATTTCTAGTAGAAGGAACTCATGCTCTGATAGAAGCGATCGCCACAGCTTATCCACTCTCAATCGTCTGTTGTACCGAAAAATGGATCGCGGTGAATCCTGATTTGTATGAGCAGATCGAGTCGATTGATGAAATCGAAAGATTAGAAATTGTCTCAGAAGAAGTGCTTCAGGCGATCGCTACCACTAAAAATCCTGATGGGGCGATCGCAGCAGCATTTATGCCATCTCGCGAAGTTGCCAAGATCAAGTCATTGGGTTTAGCTTTAGAAACAATTCAAGATCCAGGTAATATTGGAGCAATCGTGCGATCGGCAGTTGCCGTGGGGATTGATGGCATGTTAGTGAGTAGCGATAGTGTCGATTTGACTAACCCCAAAATTATTCGGGCTACCGCTGGACAATGGTTTCGCTGTGCGATGCAAACATCCACAGATATCGCCAATGATATTCGCAAATTGCAAGCACAGGGCGTAAAAGTAATCGCCACATTAGCAAATGCACCCAAAACCTATTGGGACTATGACTTTACTCAACCGACTTTGATTTTGCTAGGTAATGAAGGCAATGGACTATCTCAAGAATTAATTGAACTTGCGGATGAAGCTGTATCGATTCCACAAAGCGATCGCGTGGAATCCTTAAATGTGGCTATTTGTGCGGCACTGCTGCTCTATGAAGCAAAACGTCAGCGATCATGATATTAAAATGCTGTGGCGTGCACTCAGCTTACGCCACAGCATTTTAATAAAAATTTCTGAAAACACAAAAATCGGTTTACACTTTTTTGAAGCAGCACATCGGAATCGTGTATGAACTTAAAAGAGATCAACTCACAAGAGCCCCCAATCCCTAATCGCTTAAATGTAGTTCCTTTCCAATCCAGCCTAGAAGATCACTCGCTATTAATAGCGTCTCAAGCCGCGATCAAGTTACAAACAAATTTACTAAAAAGTTCGATCGCTTACGCTCAGTCCATAAGTGGCAGCCTAATTCTCAAAACTACGCTCAAACATACATTGGAAATTCTCACCCAATATACTAGTGCTGGTGAAGGGAGTATTTTTTTGATTGATGAAGATGGGGAAATCGTGGAGAGTATCTTGGCTCGGAGTCCTGTGACAAGAGATCTCAAAGATTCTGTGATTTCTAAAGTTTTAGATGATGGTTTAGCAGGATGGACTTTACGCCATCGACAGATCGGTATTATCTATGATGCGGTTATCGACGATCGCTGGGTACAGTTGGCAGATCAACCATATGCCGCACGTTCAGCTTTGGCAATTCCTTTAATCTACGGCATTGAGGTGCTCGGGATTATTACGCTGACTCATCCTCAGCCAAACCATTTCAACGAAGATATCGCCATGATGATGCAATACAGCATGGAAATTATTGCGGCAATAATTGTTAACGCCCAATTACATGCTAATTATCGTCCTTTGGATTTAGTTTAGTGCGGAAGTGTTAATGCCGTATAAATCGTCCAGCCATCCATTAGTAGTAATAACAGAGTAAACATCAGCAAAATTAGATACATCCAAGGTTGAGCGAGAGGACGAATATCTCTTGTGTCAATACCTGTTTGTTCTTCAACATGTTTTACTAATCGCGCAAAGCCAACTACTCGTATCGGCAATAAATAAGCCTGCTCAGAGTCTTTACTGACAAAATAATAAACAATTCCACCTTGCCCCGTAGTTCTTGGTTTGAGAGCCTTGATATCTTGCCAAGCAAGCGTCCAGCCCTTACGAAAAAAACTGGGGAACCAGCGCGGATAGACTAAGCTGATGCCTTGGTTATCAAGAATTACGCGATCGCTAAGAGCCCCATATAAAAATACAAGACCGATTGCTAAGCCAATACTTAACCAAGAGGCAGGAATAGCAGCATGGGTAAAGTTGCTCAAAAAGGGTAAAGGAGCAGTGAGAGCAATATACAAAAGCAGTAATGTAATCCGAATCAGTGGTGAAACTTTAAAGACATCGATCATATTCACTAGGGATTTTATGTTTTAGGCGATCGCAATTAACTTAACATTGTTTTTTAGGGGTAATCTGATAAATGATGAATATGATTAAACATCAAAAACACTTACATACAGTACGGATGGTGTAAAACGTGGGTTGGCGTGTACGTGGCGTTCGTGGTGCAACAACAGTTGAGGCAAATACATACGAAGCCCTAGAGAGGGCTGTGCTAGAGCTTATGGAGGAGATCGAGGCACAAAATGATATTGATCCGCGCGAAATTGTAAGTGCGACTTTTTCGGTAACAACAGATATTGATGTAGTATTTCCTGCCAAAATCGCCCGATCGCGATCGCAATGGGAAAATGTCCCGCTTTTAGATGTGCAGCAAATGTATGTTAATGGCAGTCTAGAGCGTTGTATCAGGGTATTAATTCATGTGAATACACCACTTGAGCAGCATCAAATCAAGCATATTTACCTAAATGGAGCTAGAGATTTACGTCCAGATCTCGTTTACGCTCAAATTTGAGAAAATATAGGGAGTGCGATGCACTCCCTATATTTTCTCGGTACAATCAGTTCAAACGTAAGATAATATCCCTATGGTCACAAGAATTTTTCTGTGTAACGAGCAGACAGAGCCAGAGATTCGCGATTTTATTCGTGAAGCGATCGCCGATATCTCTGAGGGTGAGCAGTATATCGTTACGTGGAACTGCGGCAATATTCAAACCCTCAAAGTGGGCGATCGCGCTTATTTTAAGCGGATCGGGAGTGCCAATCAGGGTTATTTCGCGGCGGGGACAGTCGTTCCTGCCGATCGCGAATATCAGCTTAAGCTGCGATCAGCTCGGTATCGCGAACTGAGTGAAGCCTATGACATTGACTCACAAGCCAATAACTTTCGGATATGGGTAGCTTGGGATGCTTGCGTTACCTTTGATGAGCCACTCAGGACAGATTATTTACGGCAGTTGCCCCACTTTCAAGGAATGCCTCTCGAACCGCAGACTGATGCGGGGGTATTTCGTGAAGAATATGTGCGGATGCTCGATCGCGAATGGGAGAAACAAACTCAAAAGGCGTTTCGAGCTGGCAAGGGGATTAGCTTAATCGATGTGTATTACCGCTGGGGATTAGAAGATATTCAGCAAGGGTTCCCACAGGATGCTCTAGAGTCATTTCGGCAAGCACTTAAGCTCAACCCTAATTTCATCAAGGCATATTTGGGTTTAGGTGATGCCCATGTCAGTTTACGCGAATATGCTAAAGCTGTAGGTGACTATGGCAAAGCAATATCTATGCGACCCGACAAGGCGCGTCTAGCATATTTTAAACGCGGAGAAATCAATTTGTTGTTGGGACAACTTCAGCAAGCGATGGCAGATTTCCAAGCATCGATCGCTATCGATCCAAATTTTGCTGACGCTCATATGTCTCTTGGCAATACATACTTCAAGCTCAAGAGTTACGAGCAGGCGATCGCTTGCTATAGTCGTACCATGGAGTTAAGCCCCAACCTCGACCTAGCTGCATTTCGGCGGGGGCGATCGCATTACATTCTCAAAGAATTTCCTGAAGCGCTTCGCGATTTTAGCTATGCGATCGAGTTACAGCCGAGTAACGTTGATGCATACTACTATCGCGGCTTAACCTATTCTCAACCTGATATTGCTGATGAGACTCTCGCGGGTGATGATTTACGAAAGGCGATCGTCCTATATCAAACTCAGGGTAAACCTGACAAGGCGAAAAAAGCTAAGGAATTTTTAGAAACTCTTGCGATTGATTCTCTACCTAAGGCAAGACCAAGAAGTAGCTTTGCGATCGCAGCTTCTGCCACAGACCCAGTTATGGATACTGCCACCGAAGCGATCGCTGTGGAAGTCCCACTAGCTATGGCTACAAGTAATAATGATGATATTGATGATAGGGATGAGGAGTCTAGCAAGCTGATTATTGCGACAGAGCCAATTGCTAATGAGGTCGCCATCTCAAAAGCTGAAGAAGCGATATCGGACTTGACTGAAGCGATCGAAAAGATCATGGAAGTTGAAAAGATTGTCGAAAAAATTGTTGAAGTAGAAAAAATTGTTGAGGTTGAGAAGATTGTTGAAGTAGAAAGAATAGTCGAGGTTGAGAAATTTGTTGAAGTTGAGAAAGTTGTCGATCGCGTGGTCGAAAAGTTTGTCGATCGAGTAGTCGAGAGAGTAGTCGAAAAACCGATTCCCTTCTCCATTGAAGATCCGAGTACTGCGGAAAAACTGGCGATGATCTCAGTGATGGCGCAATATATGCGCGATGGCTGGATGGTGCGATCGGTGGATAAATCTCAAGTTGGCTACGATCTTGAATGTACTAAAGATAATACTTGCGAAGCAGTAGTAATTAAGAGCTTCACTAGCGATCGAGAGTCCTTTGCAATTTCTGCGATCGAGATTGAAAATGCCCGTAGCAATAAGGATTTTGTATTGTGGGTAGTAAGCGGCGCAGCCGAAAATCCTGAATTACGCTGTCTACGCGGTCGGGAGCTATTCGAGCAATTTGATCTCGATCCTCTCGCCTTCGCCGCCAAAGTTCGGCAGTCAGCAGTGCAATTAGAATTTACGCCAGTTTCTCTAGAAATGCCACAATTCGAGCAGTAATCAACTAATAGCTTTTAATTTATCTGTAATGTTAAATGTCATGCTCCCTTTCGGCTATTATTCTCCCAACTCTTTTGAGATTGCTATATTATGGTGAAATCAAGGCATGTATTAGAGATCAAGTTATATGACACGCAAATCTTGGGATAACTATTTGGAATTAGGCTCAGAATTGGGCTTCTGGGATGGAGATGGTGACAAATCGAAAAAGCATAAATCTTTCCACATGCCAGGAGCAAAGCCACATTACAATCCCGATCGCCCAGGACAAGTTGAGCATATTGCTCTAGATTTAGTGCTTGATATTCCACAACAAGCGATCGCAGGTACTTGCAAGATTCGGCTGCGACCTGTTCGCGATGGCATCATGGAAATGACTTTGGATGCAGTAAGTTTGCGGATTGATAACGTGTCTATTACTGATCAAATAGAAGCGAAACCTGATCCAGATAAATCTAAGTGCAAATTTGATTATGACGGTGAATTCCTGAAGATTTATCTCAATCAGCCAACGCAAGTAGGTGTGCCGATTGAAATTGCGATCGCCTATGCTGCCGAGCAACCACAACGCGGTATTTACTTTGTGCAGCCCACCGAAGCACAGCCCAACAAGCCCACACAAGTCTGGACTCAGGGCGAAGATGAGGACTCTCGCTATTGGTTCCCTTGCTTTGATTATCCTGGGCAATTGGCGACTTCGGAAATTCGGATTAAGGTTCCTAAAGACTTGATGGTGATTTCCAATGGAGAATTGATCGAGGTTAAGGAACAGAAAAAAGAGAAGATTTATCATTGGTCACAAAAAGAAGTTCATCCTAGCTATCTGATGACTCTTGCGATCGGGGATTTTGTCGAAGTAAAGGATGAATGGAAAGGCAAACCTGTAACTTACTATGTCAATAAGTCTCGTACTGTCGAAGAAGCGATCTTGACGATGGGCAAAACCCCACAGATGATCGAGTTCTTTAGTGATAAATATGGCTATGACTATGCATTTCCTAAATATGCTCAGGTTTGCGTCGCTGATTTCATCTTTGGCGGCATGGAAAATACCTCCACAACTTTGTTAACCGATCGCTGTGTATTGGATAGTAGAGCTGCACTTGATAATCGCTCAAGCGAAAGTTTGGTTGCCCACGAATTAGCGCACCAGTGGTTTGGCGATTTGTTGGTGATCAAGCATTGGTCACATGCATGGGTAAAGGAAGGCGCAGCCACCTATGCAGAAGTGCTATGGACAGACCATGAATATGGTGCTGAGGAAGCTGCCTATTATTTGTTAGGTGAAGCGCGGCGGTATATTTCCGAAGATAAAGATCGCTATCGCCGCCCGATGGTGACCCATATCTATCGCGAAGCGATCGAGCTATACGATCGCCATATCTACGAGAAGGGCGGCTGTGTTTATCACATGCTGCGGACTGAACTAGGTGATGATTTGTTCTGGAAAGCGATTCATCATTTTGTGCGGACAAATGCCCACAAGACCGTTGAGACAATTGATCTGCTAAGAGCGATCGAAGAAGCAACGGGTAAAAACTGTATGTTTCTCTTCGATCAATATGTATTTCGTGGTGGACATCCAGAATATAAGATTGGCTATAGCTGGGATAGTGATAATAAATTGGCGAAGGTCACGGTTTCCCAAACTCAAGATGAACTCTTTGATTTGAAGATTCCGATTGGCTTTGGTTTTGAAGAAGTTTCAGACAGCCAAGTTTTCACAGTGCGCGTATTTGAGAAAGAACAAGCTTTTTACTTCCCATTGTCCAAAAAACCCAAGTACATCAGTTTTGATCGCGGCAACAACTATCTCAAACAAGTCAGTCTTGAATATGGTGTTGCTGAACTAAAAGCTGGCTTGCAGTCAAATCCCGATCCAATCGCTAGAATCCAATGTGCGGAAGCCTTGGCGAAAAAAGGTGGCTTAGAATCGGTAAAAGCTCTTGGACAATCTCTCTTAGATGAAAAATTCTGGGGTGTGCGCGTGGAGATTGCCGAAAATCTTGCCTCGATTAAGCTCGATCAAGCTTTTGAAGCTTTGGCAAAGGGTTTAGAAGATGCAGAAGCAAAGGTGAGAATGGCAGTAATCAGTGGCTTGGCACAAAACAAGGTGCAGAAGAGTTTAGATTTGATTAAACCATTCATCAAAAAAGGTGATCCTAGCTACAATGTGGAAGCAACCGCAGCAAGGCTAACTGGTGAATTGGCGGCGGATTTGAGCACAGAGCGTGAACCTTCTAAGGTGGTGAAGCTATTACAGACAGTTCTCAAAGAGAGAGCAGGTTGGAATGAAGTCGTGCGATCTGGCGCGATCGCAGGTCTATCTAAAATCAAGGATTCTGATGAAGCTTTGGAAACTGTCATCAAATATACGGAACCTGATGTGCCGCAGCCATTGCGTTTAGCTTCCATCAGAGCCTTAGGAGCAATGGGTAAATCGCAATCGAAACCTAAAACTGAACAGATTCTCAATCGCTTGAAGGTAATCGCACAAGAGACATTTTTCTTGACACAAATGGCTTCGGTTGGGGCGTTGGGGCAAGTTGATAGTGCGGCAGCAATTGGCATATTGCGATCGCTGTCTGACTCGACTCCTGATGGGCGAGTGCGGCGTGCTGCCGACGAAGCAGTTCAGCGCGTACAGCGAGCGATCGGTAAGGACGCAGGTCTGAAGCAACTGCGAGAGGAACTCGATCAAGTTCGTAAAGACAATCAGGATCTGAAGAGTCGCCTAGAAGCGATCGAGGCAAAAGCCAAAGCATAAAGAAGAAGCACCCTCTGGGTGCTTTTTCTTTTACAGAATTTTCCGCTGTATAATCGAAACAATCTATAAGTTCAGGAGCCAAAGCCAATGGTCAGCCAACTGAGCAAATCTAACATCATTTATCCCGAAAGCGACGGGAAACCTATAGCAGACAATACTAAACAGTTTGAACTGATTGTCGAAATTAAAAAAGGGTTGAATCTGCTTTTCATCAACAATCCTCAAGTATTTGTGGCTGGCGATTTGTTTTGGTATCCTGTTGAAGGTCAATCTAAAATTGTTACTGCACCTGATGTGATGGTGGCGGTGGGTCGTCCTAAAGGAGACAGAGGCTCTTACAAGCAATGGGAATAAGACAATATCGCCCCCCAAGTTGTATTTGAAATCCTCTATTGAGGTGAATTTGATGCTAGAGCAAGAGCGTCAACGTGCCGAGTGTAGGTCAATTATTTCTAAAAAATCACATCTTCATAGAGAGAGTCAAATTCCCCTTCAAAGTTGATGCTCGATAATTGGAATTTATCTTGCTCTCCAGAATATGTCTGTAAAAACCAGCGTCCCTCTTCTTTCCGAAAACAATCAAGGCGTTGACGTTTGGTGTTAACTAAAGCATATTCTTCGAGACTCTCTAGTTGTTGGTAATCAGCAAATTTATCCCCTCTATCAAATGCTTCTGTAGACTTTGATAGAACTTCGATAATTAGTTTTGGGAAACGCTTATGATTTGGAGTTTGGGTATCTCTAGGATCGCAAGTCACCATGACATCTGGGTAATAAAAGCGATTCAATGCATCTATTCTTGCTTTCATGTCAGACATATAGACTCGACAACTAGTACCGCGCAAATGGTTTCGGATTACAAAAGCCATGTTTAGGGCGATCGTGACGTGAGGATCGTTTGCACCAGCCATTGCATAAACATACCCATCGATATACTCATGTTTAATATCGCTTTTTTCCTCCATTTCGAGATATTCGTCTGGAGATATGTAATTAAATTTTGGACTGGCAATCATGGCTTACTTACAATGGGGTGCTGATAGATATTTTTATTTTAGCCTTCTCATGACTGATCACTAAACAATCAACTGCTGCGGTAAGTACTGTGGCTCTAGTAAATCACCTATTTCACGCAACTCTCTCACGGCTAGCAACATACTTAGGGCGACTTTGCCACTCATCAATAGGTTGTAATCATCGGGATAGTTTTCGAGATGAGTGGAAACTTGATGGAAGCCTTCAAAGTAGACTTTATCTTTGTCGTGACAGCCATGTTTGCTGGTGTCGAGGAAGCCACGCTTGGCACGGGTGATGATATCAAAGGCTTCGTCTTTGGTGGTGTATTTGGTGAGTTCGCAAAATACTTCATAAAAGCTGTGGGGCACTGGTCAGCTAATGGGGGATGGGTTCTGAAATGCCCATTTCACGCCAACGAAAAAGACGTAAATACGTCGATCACGCTTTAACTGACCAGTGCCGAACTCTTTGGTGGGTAATTTTGCGATCACACTTTGAAATGGGATAATTTTGCGTTCGCAGTTTTAATCATGTGAATGCTAATTTGCTAGTAGCAAGAGAGTTATCAGCATTTTAAAACTGTGGCTTAGCTGGTGGTGGCGTGATGAAAATTGCGATCGCATTGTGTACAGGTGCAATCTCAGTTATAGGACGATTGAGAATCTCACCACCAAGAAATAAGCTCGAAGAACTACCACCATCAAGATTGAGTGCATCAACTGCTCCCATCTTTTTGAGGACTTCCGCAGTTTGCAAGAGATTGGGGGCAAATCCTTCGGGGGCAGCTTGGACAGTAGCAAGAATTAGTTTGCCCTTTTCTTTAGTAGTAGCGATCGCGCTACGATTCGCCGATTGAGTATCAAATCCCGTTTGAAATTGTTCCAGTTTTCCATCTAGAGATAGACTTCCATTTTTTAACAGCAGCGGACCTGCACCAATTAAATTAGAAAAACTGGCAAACTTATCAGGAATAAAGGCTTGACGACCACGCACAGTCATCCCCACAGGTAATTGCTTGGCAGCCTCAGGAGTTTGTCGCGCTACTAAAACATAGCCATCACTGGGGATGGCGATCTGTCCCACACCGACAGCATTACCTTGATATTGAGCAACAACGCGATCGCCACGTACCACGATTAAAAGTTCATTTTCAGTAAGTGGAGAGTACACACTGCCCCAATTAGGAGTGTAGCGAGCAATTCCTCTCTGCACATAACCACTATTGAGATTAGTAAGGGCAATGTTTACTTGACTTGCCGTACTGATCTCTTCCTTGAAATTGAGCCGATCAACAAGAGTTTCTCCTTTCTCATTCCAAGCGATCGCACCTCTAACTAATGCGGTTCCTGCTAGCCAGCGATTGCCTTCCCGAATTGCACCAACTGGTAATTTCCGAATCCGATTAAAAAATCCGCCATTAATTGCTCCTACCGCTTGGGCTTGCTGTACCATTTGCGGAAGAGGCATCAAACCTAAGATTCCATTGGGAGAGCCATCGGGATTACTCCAAATTGGACGTAATTTCAATCGCGGTGATTTTAAATCAACTTCTAAAGCCGTAACTGAAAACTTAATTGTTTTAGGTTCTTTATCTGTTTTTGGCTTGTTAGGAATTTCGACAACTCGCTCAATCCTTCGCAAGCCTTCTGCCCACTGTACTGTTAAGCTTGGTGGAATATAGTCGCGCCGTAAGTCAATCACAATCTTAGGTGTCGGACTACTGAGCATCTCGATCGCAGGATTAATAGATTCATTCATTTGAATCTGAATCTGCGTTAATTTCCCCTGCGGTTGCACATTAACAGACTTCACCAAATTCCCAGCGATCGCATTCATGCCAATGGGCAGCCCAGATGCTACCTCAGCGGATACAAATACCGTAATCACATTACCTTGCTGAGTAACGCGCCAAGGAGTGCGGCGATTTAGATCAATCACAATGCGATCGCCCCAAGGCTGCTTACTGCGTCGGACAGCTTGCATTGCAGCATCAGGGGTGTAAATATTCAGAGCATTTCCCGCAATCTCTGTGCGCCATTGCTCGGCGAAAGGCGCAAGATCGAGATAGCGAAATTGCCCTGTATTGTCAAAAGCAACCAGCGAAAATGTAGGACTGGAAAACCATCGCAATCTTTGGCGATCAGCTTTGTCTGAATCCATCATCTGCACACCTAATCCACCTGTCAGCCAGTCTTCCTGCACATACAAGCTTTGCCGTCCTTGCTCCACTTTCCTGATCCAACGCCCTGACCAAGGCTGTCCATTTAATTGAATTACATTTCCACTATCGGGTATGGTCGCCGAGGGGGCGCTGTCAGCAATGACAACTTGGCAGCAAACTGCGGCAAGAAAGGGAATTAGCGTTTTAGAGTATGTCATTTTCATAAGGCTAAACGAGGATTAATTTAAAAAGTTTTGAGCCACTTTGCAGCTCAAAACTTTTCAGGAATAACTTAAGGCGCAGGATTAAAATAGTGGGCGTGAACGGTGTCTATTTCTGCCAAAATCTCAGCATTTAACTGAATACTAGCACTGTCGATATTTTCTTTGAGTTGTTCCATTGTCGTTGCGCCAATAATCGTACTAGCCACAAACCAACGGCTTTGCACAAATGCTGAAGCTAATTGGGCTAATGGCAAATCATGTTTTTGGGCGATCGCAGCATACTCTGCCGTAGCCGACTTAACATTAACTTTGTTATAGCGCTGCCCAAAGGCAGGAAATAGAGTTATACGAGTATCAGTCACTGAACCTTGAACATACTTGCCAGACAAATGTCCAAAGGCAAGAGGACTATAAGCTAGCAAACTAATTTGCTCTCGATAACAAGCCTCAGCAAGATGGCTATCAAAGGTACGGTTGATCAGGTTGTAAGCATTTTGGATCGATAAAATCTTTGGTAAACCTAGCTGTTTTGCTGTACGGCTAAATTCACAGATACCCCATGCAGTCTCATTGCTAACTCCTAAATAGCGAATTTTACCTGCTTGAATTAATTCGGCAAAGGTTTCTAGTTGTTCTGCAATAGAGACCATTTCGCGCTCTTGCTGAGGCTCGAAGGCAACTTGACCAAACATCGGTACATTACGATCTGGCCAGTGAATTTGATAGAGATCGATATAGTCCGTTTGTAATCGCTTCAAGCTGTCATCTACGGCTTGCAAAATATTTTTGCGACTGAGTGCGGCGATCTCATCATCCCTTAACCATCTGTAATTGCGTCCTGTGCCAATAATTTTGGTCGCAATAATTAACTTGTCGCGTTGCTGCTTAATACTCGGTTGGGCTAACCATTCCCCAATATATTTTTCTGTCTTACCTTGCGTCTCAGCCTTGGGTGGAACTGGATACATTTCCGCAGTATCAATAAAGTTGATTCCCTGCGCGATCGCATAGTCTAGTTGCTCATGGGCTTCAGCGATCGTGTTTTGCTGACCATAGGTCATTGTCCCTAGGCAAATCTTGGACACCAACAGTTCACTTGAGCCAAGTCTCTTGTATTCCATGGTTAAAGCTACATATATACCGCAAACATAACAATACTATCCAAAACCAAAAAATGGGAGCACCGCTTTGCGGCATTCCCATTTTTTGGATTTACTACAAAACAAAATATGTCATATGCTCAAATTAGTGTTATAAAGTTCGCAAACTAGACGCAACCAATTAAGCCAATTAAAAAAATTAGTGCCAAACTTAGTCCCTAACGTTATTCCATCTGGCATTGTTACGAGGTGATTTCTTAAAATGGAGAACAATAATATCCGTAATAGTTCTTACGAGCAAACCCTCGCGGGAGTCACCAAGGACTTGTCAGATCTGCGGGCAAATATCTTGGGCAAGCTCAGTCGTGAAATTCTGATTTTACAAGCCCAAAAAAATGCTTTAACTGATGACATTCAGCGACTCCAGTCTCAACGCAAAGAGCTAGAGGTTTTAACTGTTGCTCAGCAAGGGATGAATCAACAAGAAATCCAGCGCCAGCAATGGATCGAGCAACTTGCCCAAGCAATTACTTATCATCTAAAAAATGATGTGATCGTTACTAACTCCAGAGTACTTAGCGATCACTCCGCAAATTTTGAGCAGTTAATGCTAAATCTTGATGGTGCTATTCGTGCCACATTCCAGTCGTTGCAACGAGATGTGGATACCTATCAGCGCGATCTTGATGATCAGATGCAACGCATGTACACACAAAGACAACAAGGCGAGCTAATGCTCTCGGCTCTTGTTGAAAGAATTGATGAATATTTGCGGCGATCTTCCGCCGATCGCTCTGTAGGAGGAAATATAGGGGGGAATCCACCAATCAACTTCACGGGGACATCTGGTTTTGCGGGGGTGATCGGTACGAATGGTAGCAACACAGCCCCGACTATTCCCAATGGCAATGGTAATTTCAACCAAATTCAGATCCCCACTTTTAATAGTAGTCAGTTTAGGCAATATGACCAAAACGATACTCGTCCCTATACAGGTGATCCCGCCGAACCAAGTAACTCTTTAGAATCAGAACCTCCCATAGCTAAGCCAGTTAAGCGTCTTAACGATTGGTGGATTGGATTCATATTGGTTTTGGGGGCTTCGGTGGTTTTGTCCCTACAGAATATTTTGGTAAAGATAATTTTCTCCAACTCTAGTGTTTTCGGGCTATTTAATTTTGGTGGATTGATTAAAGCAACTGTCCCTAACTCTTTTATGTTGTTGCTGTTACGAATGCTATTTGCCACACCAATTATGTGGATAGTCGCAAAGTTTATTTTTCGGGTTGATGTATTGCGGGACTTTCAGCAATTACTCACGCCTAACCGCAGATTATTATTCTGGCGGGTTTCCTTTAGTGCTTTATTGCAATTCGCCTCTTTTGCCCTCATCTATGTGGCTTTAGGCATCTTAAACCCAGGATTAGCTGTTACGCTCTTTTTCATCTTCCCGACAGTAACAGTTCTGTTGGCTTGGTTGCTATTTGGCGATCGCCCCAGTAAGGAACGCTGGTTAGTGATTGGGCTGATCTATTTTGGTATCATGCTGACCTATAACATCTTTGGTGTAGCAAAATCTGATACATGGGGTGTCATTGCAGCAATGCTATCAGGCATTTCTTTTGCGGGATATATCATTACCTCTCAGGCTTGTTTTAAACAACTAAATCCTGTCTCATTTACTTCAATTAACTTTGCAATTATCTTGCTGATCTGTCTTGGTACATTACCCTTCACATTGGCTTCTATTTCACTAAATGGCTCACTGATATTTATGTGCTTCTTGATCGCACTAACGACTTTAAGTGGTTATTTGCTGACCAGTTTTGGCACAAAGCTAATGGGAGCTGCTCAAGCATCGCTTGTTAGCGCCAGTGGTCCAGTGTTTACCACATTCTTAGCATTCACGATCTTGGGAAGTAAACTAGAGTTTATTCAGGTATTTGGCGTGTTTCTAGTTACAGGTGGAGTCGGGATGCTCAGTTTGCAAAATATGTATAAGAGAGCTGCTAGATAACCTTTATATACCTGTCTCCGTTCAAAAAGCCCAAAAGATGACGCTTACCACCTTTTGGGTTTTAATAAAAAGCTTAGCGATTGCAGATCGCTTACTAAACTTTTTTGATCAAAAATCCTGTAAAGTAGCTATTACAGTCCTCAGGGATAAAAGTGGTCAACCAGTGGTCAAAACCTCACTTCATCAAGATCAAGAATCAACAACACCAACTTCGCAAGTCCAACAGTTAATGCGAGCGCTTTGGCGTGGGTTAGCTCGTGAACAGGGTTTCCCAGTGTGGGCTTTGTTGGCAATTTTTCTTGTGATGCTGCTGCTGTGGAATTGGCAATTAATCGCGGCAACCAGTGCGGGAATTTTTGCCATGATAGCAGTCTATATGATTCAAGACTGGAACTGGAACGTGATTTTGTGGCGCATCCAGAAATTTCTGCAAAGCCCTTATCGACTTTTACCCCTATCAGTTGCGAGTGGCGCGGGGACAGTCTTACTGACATATATGGTATTGGCAGTATGGTCAGATCAAGAAAATCATTGGTTAGCATCAGCTAACATTTTGCAGCTAGGTGCAACTCTAGGGATTTTTGTACTGCTAGTTCGTCAAGCTTTTAGGCAATGGTTGCAGCGTCAACAAGATAATTTCGATCAATTAATTGCTCAACTTGCCGTAAATGATGATCTGGCTCGACTAATTGCCATTAAACAGATTACCCAATATGTGCAAGACAATCGGCTACCAGTAGCTCAGGAAAGGGCGATTTCTGATTATTGTCAGATATTGCTTAATCGGGAAACAGAGACAACTATGCGTGAAGCAATCTTTGCAACTCTAGAATCATTGCAATCTATTAATGACAAACCTGCTCTCAAACGATCGGCTAGCCATATTAACTAATGTTTTGGGAGGGCGCGAAGCGCCCTCCCAAAACATTGCTATAAAGGAAGTGTTTACTCAAGATTCATGCTAACTAAAGATCAAATTCTCGATCGCCAAGTGGCTCTACTAGTTCAGGGTACTCCTGATGCAGAGACTGCCAGTGCAGTTAGTTTGATTGCATCGGTACTAAAGGCGATCGCTCAAAATCTCAAATATACGATCTATTTTGTGATTCAAGATATTGAGGGTGGCTGGTTACTGACACCCTTAAGCAATCACGATAATCCTGAAATGGAAAAGACGACTATCTACGCCTATTGCGATCGCACTCCTGCCAATATTGATCGACTGAGATTAAATGACGATCATCTTGAATGTGGTGAATACAATATAGTTGATATGCTGTTTCGCTTAATTGGCATGAAACAGGTAGACAGTATTGTCTTTTTTGATCGAGCTACAGATACGCAAAACGGGATTGAAATTGCACGTACTGATATTGAAGAATTATGCGAAAAACAAATAAAACGCGCTCAGTTTGGATTGCAAAAACTAAACGAAATTAAAAACAATCCCAACATTTCTAACATCGCATAATAACAAACGAATAAAAAAGAAAGAACGCTAAGCGTTCTTTCTTTTTTTATTCGTAGTCGATGAATCCGCACATAACAGCTCCGTCAATGGAGCCTTTGCCGCTAACTAAACAAGCAAGGCTATCTTTATGGCTTATGGTTACAATACGATCATAACTACGACCAGTTAGTAAACTGTCAGTGATCGCCATTACTTCAGGAGTGGTATTGACAGCAAGGATAATTTGATTGCGGTTAATGTCAGTATTTTCATAACGGACTTCTGTTTGAGGAGCAGTAGGATTTTGATAAAGGGCGGCAACAATCGCTGTTTGAGCATTTGTTGGTGCAGCGATCGCAAAACCTGAAACGACGAAACCCGAAATGGCTA
Source organism: Pseudanabaena sp. M085S1SP2A07QC (assembly GCA_020404895.1). Classification (GTDB taxonomy): domain Bacteria; phylum Cyanobacteriota; class Cyanobacteriia; order Pseudanabaenales; family Pseudanabaenaceae; genus Pseudanabaena. The sequence continues at coordinate 44,612 of JADBWK010000004.1, forward strand.
AAAATGTGGCGACGATAGTATTTTTGACGATGATATTTTTCATGACTGCCTCTACTCTGCTTTCTCTAATTGCTTCCAACGAAACAGAAAACTAAACTTCTATAATTTAATTTTCTAACAAAAGTAGCAATCGCTACTTCCTGCTATGAGCTCAATCGATTGGGTGAACTCGATTTATGAGTGATTAACTCAATAACAACATCATCAAGCTTTATTCAATAATTGCCAGTGGCATCAGATATCTACCCTTGTGATTGTGATCGCAAATCCATAGTGATTAGTAAAGGCGGATCTTCTCGCCGCCTTTACTTTTTAGGTTTTATACTGACAATAGACTAAACAACTAAGAGCTAAAAAATGAAAACTCTAATCAATTCTTGTTTGGTAATTTCAGGGCTAACTGTAGCGATCGCCTCAATTAGCTGGACAGATCAAGCCTTTGCTGATCCCAACCAAGTTCGTCAAGTTTTGCAAACTAGAGAATGTCAAGGTTGCGATCTTTCACGCACCAAGCTCAGTTTTGCAAATCTGAGAAATGCCAATTTACGCTATGCAAATCTGTTTTCTGCGGATCTTAAACTTGCTGATTTAAGAGATGCTAACCTAATTGGCGCGATTCTTGATAAAGCTGACCTAAGAGGAGCCGATCTCACGGGTGCAGATTTAACCAGTGCTTATATGTCAGAGACAAACTTTTGCGGCGCAATTATGCCTGATGGACAAAAATCAAGCGAAGGCTGCCCTAAAGCACCAAAATAGACAATTCTCTATTGTATTTGTGTAGAATTGTATGCAAAGGATTGAGAAAGTTGGAAATGTACTAACTAAACTCAATTAAAGCTTTAGGCTAGAGATTATTTGAGTTAATCTCACGTCCTTAATATTTATTCGTCCAAGCGGAGTTCCGCCCTATGATTGACGCTATTATCATTTTTACATTCATCCTAGCTGGCGCAGGCACTGGCTTCCATGGCATTGATTTCTTACCCCCAGATACGATCGCCAATCTCAATATCCAAAATTTACGTTGGGTAACCCTTGGAGTTGGATCTGTCGTCGGTCTAGTGGCAGGATTGATTGTTCAAAACACCTATCGCCGTGTTGAGACCAACATTCGATCAATGCCGCTTGAGACGATTTTGGGTCGGGCTGTTGGTTTAGTCTTTGGACTATTGGTTGCTAACTTGATGCTAGCTCCATTATTTCTAATACCTATTCCCGACAATTTTGACTTTATTAAGCCACTCACCGCAATTTTAGTAAGTATTATTTTTGCCTATTCAGGGATGACCCTGTCCGATACCCACGGACGCGCATTATTACGTTTGATTAATCCTAACAATGTCGAAAGTAGCCTCATTGCCGATGGTACATTGCGTACAGCCACAGCCAAGGTTTTGGATACTAGCACAGTGATTGATGGGAGGATTCAGACCTTAATGGAGACAGGCTTTTTAGAAGGTCAATTATTGATCCCGCATTTTGTGATTCAAGAACTACAGACGATCGCCGATAGCTCCAATGATCAAAAACGAGTGCGTGGTAGAAGGGGGCTGGATATTCTTAATAACATGCGCGATCAATTTAGCGATCGCATTACAATTCATTCAGCAGACTACGAAGACTTACATACAGTCGATGCTAAATTAGTGCGCCTAGCCCAAGAGCTAAGCTGTACATTGATTACCAATGACTACAACCTCAATAAAGTTGCAAATTTGCAGCAAGTCGAAGTTTTAAACATTAACGATCTTGCTCAGGCTCTGCGTCCAACCTACTTACCTGGTGACTTGATCGAAATTAAGGTACTTAAAGAAGGAAAAGAAGTATCTCAAGGAATCGGCTATCTTGAAGACGGTACAATGGTCGTCATTGAAGAGGGTCGTGAATATCTCGGCAAACAAATTGTTGTGATTGTTACCAGTGCTTTACAAACTTCTGCGGGGCGGATGATTTTTGCTCGCCACGAAGCGATCGCCACTGTCTAGCGTCAAGGCAAAGGGGAAAAGGGAAAAGGAAAACCCAATTTCTAATTACCTATTTCTAACTACCACTTACCTATTCCTAACTACCTATGCAAGTTTCGCCATCCCACTCACAGCGACAATTGGTATCAGGTAAAGTCGGTTGGGGCTGGAGGCAAGCGACTATGCCTATTTCTGCGAACTTTTTTTTTGCAGGATTGCTCATGCTCATGGTGGCGATCGCACAATTATTGTCAATTGGAGAAACAAATTTTTTAGCAGTTTCAAGTCTTTCGTTACTTGTAGGTTTTGCGATCGGCATCTATGTAGCCAAATCAGTGGTTAATGTATGCCAACAAAATTCAGATTATATATTTCCCCGCACTCAGTTAATTGGGATTTCAACCTATTGGTTAGCTTTAATCGCAGCCCTTAGTACTTCTCCAGAAAACTTCATTAAGGGATTTGTGGCGATTTGGTGGATTTTACCCGCCGCTATTTTTATAGGTATTTCTAGTTCGCTCGCTTTTCGCTCAGGTAAATCTAAAAAAATAGATAAAAAGCAAATCCTAGAAACTGTTAATGCTGATGTACTAAATGTAGTTACCTATTCCGATCAAACGGTTTTAGTCAGCCCCTCATCACTTGGTCAGCAACCACGACAGTTTAATAGTCTTGTGTTAATCCTGTTGGGTTTTTTCTTTTGGTCAATGATAGATTTATCTCCAAATCTAAGAGCGATCGCGGCGATCAGTTTGACCACTACGGGGCTGACAGGATTTTTTACATGGCAAGCCCAATTGAGAGCGCCCGAAAAAGTTTTACAACTAAGATTTAGTGGTTTATGGGGAATTGCTGCCGAATATGCAATTAATGTAAAACCATTCTCATGCCTATCCGTCATCAAATTGCAAGAGTCTAGCGGCGAACTAAGCTGGATGCAGCTATCGGGGAATAATAGTGATATTACGATCCCTTTAGCGATGACAATTTTGCCATCCACCAATAAAGACGCTACAAATCAAAAAGCTTCAGATCAAAACGATGAGTTAGGGCAAGCCATCCGCGAGGAGTTCCGCCTTGCGAAGCAAGAAACTGAGCGCGACAGTTTAGGCATGGCTACTGTATTACTACCTCAGGGAGCGGGAATTTTAGCAGGTACAGCATTTATTATCTTAGGCGTGGTGTTACTGTTTATCTTTCCTTTGCCCACAAGCCTATCAGCAGAAAGTGCGATCGCTTGGCTTGGCGTTTGCTTAGTTAGTCCTGCGATCGCCAGATTTTTCTTGCAGCTAGTTGCCCCGAACAGTTTGCAAAGCGATCGCCCTAGCTACAGCAAAAATCATTTACAGTCATGGGAAATAGGTACGGCAATTTTATTAATCAGCGCTTTTCTACCAACGCAACAAACAGCAAAAATTGCACCTCTGGCTATCTTCATGCAATCACTGCCGATACTAACGCTCATTTGCGGATGGCTTAGTATCAGTATCGGAGCCTGCATTCTAGCTTTTGTACGCCGTACCCCTCTTTGGAATACAAACTACTAATCAAAATTACTAGTCAAAAAATTGCTTTGCAATTTTTTTGACTTTTTTAATTCAGCTTTAATTCAGCATGGCAGTACATTCGAGAATTAGTTTTTGGTTGGTGAGCGAGTAGGGTTGAATTTCTAAGGCTCTGCGGAAAGTGGCGATCGCTTCGTGATAGTTACCGATCGCAGCGTAGCATAGACCCAAACCGTGAACTGCCCCAAAGTGGTAAGGATTAAGAGCGATCGCTTTTTGGCAATCTTTGATTGAGCGTTTGTAATCTCCCTGCATATAAAACAAAACCGCCCGACGATTCCATGCTTCGACAAAATCTGGCTGAGCATGAATTAATTGTGTCAACATCAGCTCCGATTGTCTTACATTGCCGCTATCTGCCATCATTTGACTCTGTCGCAAGACCTGCAAACCCTGCATCCCCTTCTGCATAAACCACATTTCCCACAAACTCTGGGTGGCGCGATCGCGAATACCTTCATCTTGACTTTTGAGGTCTCTCAACAATTCTTCGATGGGTTGGGTCATTAGTCTAGACAAATAAATTTATACTACGCAGATAAATTTTGAAGAACATTGCTTTACGAAGGATTTCAAAATTTATTTGGATTTGCTTTGATGACAAAACTCAATCCTTTTTTAAAGTTTGAACTAAAAGCGGGACTTGTGTTAGTTTTTTAACTCATACCTAAGAGATATTTTGCTCGTATGTCTATCATACAAATTACTGTCCAAGAGCTAGCCGAACGTTTGGTTGGTGAACGTCAAGACTTACAACTGATCGATGTGCGCGAACGTGACGAGGTGGAGATTGCTGCGATCGCAGATTTTACGATCTTGCCTCTGAGTGAATATGGAGAATGGTCAGTAGATTTTACGGAAAAGTTTAATCCCCATGCGGAAACGTTAGTGCTTTGCCATCACGGGATGCGATCGGCGCAGATGTGTCAATGGTTAATCAATCAAGGCTTTACTAACGTTAAAAATATTGGTGGCGGCATTGATGCCTATGCCTATGCGGTTGAGCCGAGTATGGCTAAGTACTAAAAAATTTGCTTCGCAAATTTTTTAGTTTGAGGTCAAAAAGGGAATGCTGAAAAATACTGCTAAGCCGATCGCAGAAACAATGCTACTAATAATCGTAATCACAATAAATTTACGATCGCTAGCTCCATAGAACTTATTGGGCAGCGAACTCGCTAATACCATTAGCCCAATTATGACGAGAATCCCAATAAATAAGGTGCGACTCATAATTTTTTAATTTTAAATTACTTAGAGAGGCGGCGTGAAGCGCCGCTTCTCTATAATAAAGCCATACCTTACGAAATCTCTCTATGTCAGATTGGTTGTGGCTTCAGCGATCGCTACCTGAAAATATGACTGGCGCAGATCTATGGGAAGCGCTCTATGCAGATGAACCGATTACAGTTCTACTAGAAAGTCCAGCCACAGTCCCTTCAAAATTAGCAAGATATTCGATCGCCGCAGGAAAACCACGACAGGTTTGGACTCCTGAGGTCGGTGAGATTCTGCCATGCCTTGAAAAATTGCGATCGCGGATGCAGTCTTCTCAAAATCCTAATTCTGATTTACCCACTCATTTACCCTTCACAGGCGGATATTTAGGTTGGTTGGGCTATGACCTCGCATGGGAAATTGAGCGATTGCCATATACTAAGCCAGACACTTTGCCCTTTCCAGTTGCCTTTTGGTACGAGCCATCTAGCTTTGCCGTAATCGATCATCAAACTCAAAATATTTGGCTAGCGGCTAGCGATGATCACGAATTAACCGAACTAAGCGATCGCTTAAACAAAGAAATTTCTCCCACAAATCAAACTTTGCTCCTGCCGAAGGCAGGAACAAAGTTTACCTGTAGACCAGATCAACAAGGCTATGAAGCCATGGTGAATCAAGCAAAACAGCATATTTATGCTGGCGATATTTTTCAGGCAAATATCTCTATGCGCTACGGCTACCCTTGGGCATCGGATGGATGGAAACTATACCGTCACTTACAAAAAATTAATCCATCACCCTTTGCCAGCTATTGGCGGACAACTTGGGGTGAAGTAATTAGCGTTTCCCCTGAGCGCCTAGTCAGCTTGCGCGATCGCCATGCGGAAACCCGACCGATCGCAGGCACAAGACCACGTGGGAAAGATCGACAGCAAGATCTCGAATTTGAGAGCGAATTACTGGCTTGTACCAAAGAGCAAGCTGAACATATTATGCTTGTTGACCTTGAACGCAATGACCTCGGACGAGTTTGTGAATGGGGTAGCGTAATAGTCGATGAACTCTTAGCGATCGAACGATACAGTCACGTTATGCATCTTGTAAGTAATGTGGTGGGGACATTACGCAGCGATCTCAACTTTGTTGATCTCATTCGGGCTACTTTTCCTGGAGGGACAATTACAGGTTGTCCTAAGGTGCGCTGTATGGAAATCGTCGAAAAATTGGAGCCCCAGCGTCGCAGCTTGTTTTATGGCTCCTGCGGCTATATTGATCGGCGCGGCAATATGGATCTGAATATTCTGATTCGGACTTTGCTGAAGACTGACAATCATATCTGGGGTCAGGTCGGAGCAGGGATTGTCGCTGATAGCGTTAGCGATCGCGAATGGCACGAATCCTTGCAAAAAGCTCAGGCTCAGCTAGCAGTACTAGGCTTGGCCTAACTAACTAGAGATTTGCAGCGCTAAGACCTGCAAATCTCTCATGGGGTTTGTGATCCGATAGAATACTTAAGCAACTACTATCGCTATATCTATCCATGAGTGGAACCAAACTCTACGAAGGCAAAGCCAAAATTCTGTTTACAACAAATGATCCTAATATTTTGCTGTCGCGTTACAAAGACGACGCAACCGCCTTCAATGCTCTCAAAAAAGGCTCGATCGCTAATAAAGGGGAAATGAACTGTGCGATCGCCTCGCATATTTTTCAGTATTTAGAAGCCCAAGGTATGGCAACTCACTTCATTAAGCAAGTCTCACCTAATGAGATGCAAGTTGTTGCCGTTAAGATTTTGCCGATAGAAGTTGTCGTCCGCAATATTGCCGCTGGAAGTATTTGTAAACGTCTTGGTCTAGAGCAAGGTCATCCTCTCAAAAAGCCCCTTGTCGAATTTTTCTATAAAAATGATGACCTTGGTGATCCTCTGATTACTGATGCTCATGTGGCTATGCTCGATCTCGCCACACCTGAACAAGTTGACCAACTCAAACAGTTAGCACTAGATATTAATCAACATCTACAAACATTTTTTGATCGCTGCAATTTGCTCCTTGTTGATTTTAAGGTGGAAATTGGTGTTGATGTTAATGAACGCTTAATATTAGCCGATGAAATTAGCCCTGATACTTGTCGTCTCTGGGATAAAGCGATATCTGACCCAACAGCACGGATTATGGACAAAGATCGTTTTCGGCAAGATCTTGGTAATATTGCAGAAGCCTATCAAGAGGTAATGAAACGAGTCCTAGCAACTTAAAAATTTGGCTCTGCGAATGTCTTTTAATGTCGTCATCACTAGTTAGGCTGATTACATATGGTATGACCGACGCATATACTAGATAAAATAAGCCCCTAGCAATATAGGGATGTTGGAAGTTATAGTAATTTATTACTAGTGTAATAAATCTCCTGTTTCTGTTTGATCGTTAATAGTTTCTTGTTAATAAATTCTGTAGGTGTTTGGAAGACTTTATGCGTATAAACTTGCTCTTATTCACAGCCATTGCCGCATCCAGCACGTTACTTACAAGCCCTTTGCTGGCACAGGCTGCTCCTGCAAAGCAAGAGATTGCTCAAGCGCCAACTCCGCAGCCAACTAATCCTCCAGCATCTGAAAAGCCTGCTGAACCGAGCACGCCAATCCCCCCCAGTTCATCCCCAACTTTTACGCTACCATCTACCACGCCTGCTCCAGCAACTACAACTGAAACTCAAGTGCTGGTGGGCGAAGTTGCAATCAAAACTCCCGAAGGGCAACCTCCATTACCCCCTGAGCTAGAACAAAGAATTTATGATGCGATCGCCACAAAGCCAGGTCGGACAGTAACTCGTACCCAACTCCAATCAGACATCAATGCTGTATTTGCTACTGGCTTTTTCTCGAATGTGCAAGCAGAACCAGAAGACACAGACATTGGGGTGCGTGTAACGTTCTTTGTACTGCCAAATCCCGTACTCAAGTCCGTCAATACAGAAGGAACAAAAGTTTTAGAGGAAGGAGTAATTGATCGGATCTTTGGCTCACAGATTGGCAAAATCACTAATCTCAAAGATGTTCAAACAGGAGTTAAAGAACTTGAGAAATACTACCAAGACAAGGGCTATGTCCTAGCTCAGATTGTTGATATTAAGGCAACTCCTGATGGAAATATTAATCTAATCGTTTCTGAAGGTGTGATCGAAGATATCAAAGTTGCCTTTATCAATGAAGACGGCAAAACCGTTGACAAAGAAGGCAAACCAGTCACTGGTAATACTCGGGACTTTATTATTACCCGTGAGCTAACGATTAAAGAAGGTGAAATCTTCAATAAAAACACAGTTCAAGGTGACTTACAAAAAGTCTTTGCTCTCGGTTTATTTGAAGATCTCAATATAGGACTTGCGCCTGGATCAGATCCACGCAAAGTGATTGTGACTGTCAACGTCAAGGAACGCACCACAGCCTCAATTGCAGCAGGTGCTGGTATAAGTTCATCAACAGGTTTATTTGGTACAGTCAGTTTTCAGCAGCAAAACCTTGGTGGTAACAACCAAAAACTCGGCTTAGATATTCAGGTAGGTGAACGCGAATTACTATTTGATCTCAACTTCACCGATCCTTGGCTGGCTGGTGATCCTAATCGGACTTCCTTCACCGCTAATATTTTTAACCGCAGTTTGTTTAGCTATATTTTTGATAGTCCAATTGGGATTGGTGTAAATAACAACAGTCCTCGCATCAACCGTCTTGGCACAGGTTTTAGCTTCTCTCGACCATTGGGATCTGCCACAACAGCCTCACTGGGCTTGCGATTTGAACGAGTCAGTATTACCGATAGCAACAATAATGCGATCTCTGCGACTGACTCACTGGGTAATCCGCTCTCTGCTAGTGGCACTGGTCAAGATGACTTGCTATTGCTGCAATTTGCCTATGCTACCGATCAGCGAGACAATCCGATTAAGCCATCTTCTGGTTCTGTATTTCGGATTGCCACTGAGCAGTCGATCCCCGTAGGTTTGGGTTCAGTATTTTTGAATCGAGTTCGCGCTAGCTACAGTCATTTCTTTCCCGTGAAGTTCTTGAATTTCTCTGAAGGTAATCAAACGCTTGCCTTCAACTTTCAAGCAGGCACTGTAATCGGTACTTTGCCTCCCTACGAAGCATTTCAACTCGGCGGTAGTAACTCAGTACGCGGCTGGGATGAAGGCAAAATTGGAAGCGGTCGTAGTTTTGGCATCTTCTCTGCGGAATATCGTTTTCCTGTCTTTAATATAGTCGGTGGAGTCCTGTTCTTTGACTATGGTACTGATTTAGGCTCAGCCTCATCCGTGCCAGGTAATCCTGCGGGAGCTAGAAATAAGCCAGGTAATGGCGCAGGTTATGGCATAGGGGTGCGAGTACAATCTCCTCTAGGTTCAATCAGAGTGGACTATGGTATTGGCTCAAATGGTGGCACGCAGTTTAGCTTTGGTCTGGGAGAGAAATTCTAGTCATGCTCTACCAACAGACGATCGCCGCCCCATTTTCGTTATCGGGGATTGGATTGCATAGTGGTGAGCAAGTTTCTGTAACTGTTAGTCCTGCACCCATAGACTCAGGTCGCTATTTTGTTTATGGCGATTCAAGGATACCTGCGGATACCACTGTAGTCTCGGCTTCGCAACTATCAACAGAGTTGCGACAAAATGGGACTGGTGTTCGCACAGTTGAGCATCTGTTATCAGCTTTGTTTGGTATGGGCGTACATAATGTCTGCATTGAACTAGATCGTCCTGAACTCCCAATTCTTGATGGTTCAGCATTGCCTTGGGTTGAGGCGATCACCAAAGTTGGTGTCGAACTGCAAATAGAGGGTGATCGCCTACTTCCCCTAGCCGAAACCATTGCAGTCACTAAAGGCGATAGCTTTGTCACTGCCATCCCGTCAGATACATTGCGCTTTACCTACGGCATCGAATATCCGACTAAGGCAATTGGTGAACAGTGGTTTAGTTGGTCACCCGCGATCGCTAACTTTAGCGAAAGATTTGCCGACGAAATAGCTCCTGCAAGAACTTTTACGCTAGCCGCTTATATTGACCAAGCTCGTGCAGCAGGGTTGATAAAGGGCGGTAGTCTTGAGAATGCCATGGTTTGTGATGCCGATCGCTGGATCAATCCACCTCTAAGGTTTGAAGATGAACCATGTCGTCATAAACTTTTAGATCTCATTGGTGACCTAAGCTTGCTAGGATTTTTACCGAGAGCACATATTCTTGCGTATAAAGCTAGTCATAACCTCCATGCTGAATTTGCGATCGCTTTAGCAAAGCTACAGCTACACAAAGCTTTAGCCAAATAAAAAAGCTTTAGCTAGATAATTTATTTACCTCCTATGCAAAATTATTAGTTAATATGTCAATTTTGACCGAAGAACCCTCCATAAATAGTTCTGAGCTGAATACTGATGGGGAAGATAGCAACCCCAGTCAGATTTTGATGATCGAAGATATTCAGAAATTGTTACCCCACCGCTATCCATTCCTGTTAGTTGATCGCATTATTAATTTTGTACCGAATAAATCCGCTACAGGAATTAAAAATGTCACCTTTAATGAGCCATTTTTTCAAGGTCATTTTCCTGAACGTCCGATCATGCCTGGGGTGTTAATTGTCGAAGCAATGGCACAAGTAGGCGGTATTGTCTTAAGACACTTACCTGGCATGGAAAATCAACTGTCACTATTTGCAGGCATTGATAAAGTCCGATTTCGTCGCCCTGTGGTTCCCGGTGATCGCCTAACTATTACCACTGAGCTACTAGTTTCTCGCAAACGTTTTGGTAAGATGCATGGACGTGCAGAAGTCGATGGTCAATTAGCCTGCGAGGGTGAATTGATGTTTTCATTAGTTAATCTTTAATCTTTTATCACTAGTTTCAAATTTTAATTTGTCATCTGGCGATCCAAGCGATCGCAAATCAAGCGATCTAACTTAGTATCAAGCGAGCCAAACTTTTTATGCCTGTGTCTCATGCGCCTGTGTCTGAATTTATTCACCCGACAGCCATAGTGCATCCTGGTGCCCAATTACATCCGACTGTTAAAGTTGGAGCTTATGCTGTCATCGGTGAACAGGTGAAAATTGGCTCCCATTCAGTCATTGGCCATCATGCCATTGTCGAAGGGAGAACTGAAATCGGCGATCGCAACCAGATTTATCCTGGGGCGGCGATCGGATTGGATTCTCAAGACTTAAAATATTCTGGTGCTGATAGCCTTGTCCGCATCGGTAGTGACAATCGCATTCGCGAATATGTCACCATCAATCGTGCCAATGAAGCCGATGAAGTTACTTCTATTGGTAACGGTAACTTGCTAATGGCTTATGTCCATGTGGGGCATAATTGCGAAATTGAAGATCGAGTGATTATTGCTAATGGGGTAGCCTTAGCTGGACATGTACATATTGAACCCAATGCCAGAATCAGTGGGGTGTTGGGCGTACATCAGTTTGTACGAATTGGTAGGCTGTCGATGGTTGGCGGTATGAGTCGAATCGAGCGGGATGTACCTCCCTATACTCTGGTTGAGGGAAATCCTTCTCGTGTAAGAACCCTCAATCGGGTTGGGATGGATCGTGCTGGTCTGGATGTTGCCACTCAGCAAGCTTTGAAGGCAGCTTTTCGTCTGCTATATCATCAGGATTTGACCCTAGTTGAAGCTCTTGAGAAGCTGGTTACTTTTGTCGATAATCCCCATGTTCAACATTTACGCCAATTTTTACAAGATTCGATCACTATTTCTAAGCGACGCGGTCCAATCCCACGCCGTATTTGATTAGAACCGACCCAAGAATGATTGAGGGGGCGCGAAGCGCCCCCTCAATCATTTTTGGGTCGGTTCTAATTGCCGCTCAAAATTTATCTTGGTTTAGGTTTGAGCGCAAAGCGCTATAATACCAAAACACAAATGATTACGCCATTTTGTGTTCTTAAAACCCTTACAAGGTTTAATACCAATTCACAGAAGTGTGGTCACACTTTTGTGAATTGGTATTAAACCCCAAAATATAGCGATGGGCTATGCCCGTCGCTATATTTTGGGAATCGATTATTTTGTGTAAGCCCCTAAATTAGTTGTATGCGATCGCTTATACAGACAAATGGATGTGTTCTGAATTATCAAAGTCATAGAAAAATTATTATCATTCTTTTTGTATATTCAATCTCATACATAAGGATGAATAATGTATCTTCTAAACTCTATTTGAAGCAATTATGTTAAGATTAGTAACGTAAATGTTTTAAATGTACATACTCTATTTTGAGAGAGCGTTTGGTAAACATGTCAAGTATTAACAGCAATGGATTTAGCGGGGACAACTCATATATCGGCAGACCTCAATCCAAAGTAACTTTCGATCTACTAAAACCTTTGCGCCAGAAAATCGACAGCTTTGAAATCCAGAAATCACAAACAGCTCATCGCATTGCGAAATTAATTCCAGCTCAATGCCCTTTTGAGCGCACTATTAAAATCCTTGGTCACGTGATTATCAATATTCCACCACTTTGTAAGCTCAATCCTCTTTACGATGAGTTTGTGTTTTTGCGATTTCGGGCGCTATGTTTTTTAGTTGATCGCTGTGGCGAAGATATTAGCTCCTATTGCTAATTCACTCGGCACAATTAAATATAAAAACCGAAAATGGAGTTGCGGCGCGAAGCGCCGCAACTCCATTTTCGGTTTTGTTTGGCTCATTTATCGCCTGAATGTCTCTATAGTCGAGAAAAAAAATGATGTAAGCTTGGCTTACATCATTTTTTTGCTGGAAATTGGATATGACAAAAAGAATGCAGTGGCTATGGCGAATCGTGATCGCGATGCTAATCACTTGTTTGATTTCTATTTCAGCGATCGCCTTACAGCCAGGTAACGCTGCGATCTCGCCATTGCCTGATCCCTATCTCACGACGGGAAAACTTGCTGAAGGGGAAAAAGTCTTTAAAGATTATTTAAAAAATAATGACAAAGATGACAAAGCGCGTTTTGGGTTGGGTGTAATCCAATTTATGAGCGGTACTGAACGACTCATGCAGTCGCTCTATCGCTACGGCATGATCCAAAACCCCGCAGGTGGTTCGATTCCTTTCTTTCGATTACCTGTTCCGACCAATCCCAAACCACAAACATTAACTTACGATGGACTTCAGCAAGTTTTTCAGGGCTGGATTGATGATCTGGCTACAGTGCGGACTACCCTCGAACCAATCAAAGATCAGAATCTAAAATTAGCATTACGCTTAGGATTAATCCGTTTAGATTTTGATGGCAATGGCAAGGCTGATGACAAAGAAATGCTATGGCAGCTTTTTAATGCAGTGACGGGTGCGAGGGTTACTGAAAAAGATGCACAGCAATTTTTAATCGCGTTTGATCGCGGTGATGCTTTGTGGCTACAGGGCTATACCCATGTATTAGGTGCGATGGGTGAATTTTTGCGAGCCTATGATAGCCGAGAGTTGTTTGCTGCTTGCGCTCATCTATTCTTCCAAAACGTGGACACACCTCATAAGTTTTTACTCATACGACCAAAGAAGACTGATGAGTATTACTTCAACATTTTTGATCCTCTAGATTTGGTTACGGCTGTCCATTTAGCTAAATTTCCTTTGGTGGAACCGCAGCGCATGACCACAATTCTCAATCACATGAAGTCGGTGATTAGTCTCAGTCGTGAGTCGTGGAAATCGATTTTGGCGGAAACAGATAGCGATCGCGAATGGGTTCCTAATCCTAAGCAATTGTCAGTAATTCCACAGGTGCGTGTTACTGATGAAATGGTTAAATCATGGCTAAAATTCTTAGATGAAATTGCATTGATTCTTGATGGTAAAAAGAATATTCCGTTCTGGCGAGATGAAAAATTGAGCATTAATTTTGCCAAGATTTTTACTGAACCTCGTCCATTTGACCTAGTGTCATGGGTTCAAGGCACTGCGGCTACTCCCTATCTTGAGAAAGGAAATACTACTGATGCTCGTGTTTGGAATGAGATGGTAAATGCTTTTGGTAGCAATCTATTTGGCTTTGTAGTTTGGTTTAACTAATGTGAGTGGGAAGTCCCGCACCCTATCCGTTTACAGGATGGGTGACGGGATGAAAACGAACCAGAGAATAAATTGAGGGCTGGCGAATCAATGATAAAATAAGCATGTCTTGACCACTAACTCCCAAAGTGAAAACCAAGCTAAAGGGACGTGTTGCAAGGAAAAATATGGGTCTTAGGGACTAGGACTCTAGCCTGTGGAGGGACTGTAAGACTCGCTATATTTCGGTATAGAAAGCTCATCCCAGTGAATCAGGAAGCCAGTGTTGTATGCGTAGCATCAACGTCTGGTAGTTTACTTGAGAATCTCTACATAGCTTCTATGGCAATGTAAATTTTGACTAGGTAAAACCAAAAAAATAATGGCGGCAAGAAGTGCCGCCATTATTTTTTTTGGTCGGAAAAAATACTATCTTTTTTCTTCCCTGTCTTAGGTAATTTAATTGGATAAAATCACTGTAAAAGTTGTTCCCTGTCCGACTTTGCTCTCAACATTAATTTGTCCCTGATGACTATCCGCGATCGCTTTTGCGATCGCAAGTCCTAGCCCCGATCCACTTGTCGCAGGATTTATTGATTTTGCACTAGATTTGCTGCTTTTTTGGGGTTGATAGCGATAGAATCGTTCAAAAATTTGGGATAGTTCTGCTTCAGGAATACCGATACCAGTATCTTTGATTTGCACTTGGATTTGATTTTGAGAAGTTCTCGGTTGGGCGATGATTTGGACTTTCCCGCCTGCGGGAGTATAGGAGATCGCATTGCTGATCAGATTTGTGAATAACCGCCCTAAGCGATCGCGATCGCCTGATACAACTAGTTTAGATTCTTGATTATGGACTTCTAAGGTGATTTGTTTTTGCTGTGCGATCGCCTGTTGTTCTTCTCCAACTTCACTCAAAATTTGCAACAAATTGCAAGGTTCACGCCTCTGACTAGTGATACCGCCATCATGCCTTGCTAAAAACAGTAAATCTTCAATTAATTTTCCTAACCGTCTGGTAATTCTTTCAACTGTTTCCATTTGCGATCGCTGAAACTCAGGATCGGGATTGGGATCGGCGAGAGCAACTTGGACATTGGTTTGTATGACAGCGATCGGGTTGCGAAGTTCATGGGAAGCATCGGCAGTAAACTGTTTTAAGCGCTGATAGGATTCACGCACTGGCTCCATGGCAATTCCTGCGAGCCACCAACCGCATAGGAGAACCACGAATACCATCAGCGTTGTGCCGATCGCTAGATCGAGAAATAATTGTTTAACAGGTTTAGTCACCTCAAACCAAGGATGACTAATGCGGAGATATCCTAATAATTTGCCATTAATCACAATCGGCTCGGTCATCTGCCGCAATGGCTCCACTTCTGACAAATGCACTGTCCGATAGACAGGCTGCAATATTCCTTTCTCACGGGGTTGTAATGACTCCGTATTCGCGTTAGTTGTCCAAAGAATCTTGCCACTGGGGCTAAACCAGTCAATATCAATATGATCGGCATCGATCGCTTGAGCATTTGCTGAGAAATTGCTGCCAAAATCTGATTCCAAATCAATTAAATTAGAACGAATCAGCGAGCGCTCGATCACTTCGGCAACGTGATCGATCGTGTCATCAATGCGATCGATCAAAGTTGTCTGCACATACAAATAGAACCCTGTCGCAAACACAATCAACAAAATTGCCGTGACGATTGCATACCACAGCGCTAGGCGGCGGCGCATTGACTGAAAAACAGGATTAGGAGGAGCAGTGGTCATGGGTAATTAATAACGAGAAATCACGACGTGATTTCTCGTAAAGGGGCTAGTATTCAAAATCTTCCAGAATAGTTAATAATCTATTTTGACAAGATTTGGGAATTAAATCACTCAAAGGAATTTCACGATTGCCGCCGCCAATCGCAATCATCGTTCCATTTAATACTTTTGTAACATCTGCCGATGTAATACCATCTGGCAGCATCAGATAAAATTTTTCAGCAAGTGGGCGATGCAAATGCGCGTCATTTAGATACAAATGCCATTTAGCAATATCGATATACACATCTTCGGCGATCGCAGCGGCTAGCTGTTCAATACGTTCTGTAATACTCATTTTGTTTATTAGTATAAATCTAAAGGTTAGGATAGGTGGTGCAAAGCGCCGCCTATCCTAACCTTTAGATTATTGTAACTTTAGCAAGTCAAATATATTATTTACTGATATTTGCCAATCTCCCAAAACATCCAAAACTGGCAAAATATCTGATCCTCTTTTGGTCTCAGGGAGATGATCGCCTACATATACCATAATTAATTCTTGACTTGGGGAAATTAGCCAGCCAAGCTCAGAACCATTGGTAATTGCTAAGCCAATTTTATTCATCACCAGTAAAGGTGACTGCCCAGGAGAAAGAATCTCAATAATCCAATCAGGAGCAAGTGGTACTTTATTCCCAACTCTTCCATTTGGCATAAACGGAATGTTCTGCCACCGCAATACACAAATATCAGGTACGAGAGATATTCCACCAAAGCTACAACGTAATTCTGGGAAAGCAAAAGCCATTTTTTTTGGTTTGACTATTTGATTTATGGAATTAACAATTTCTGCTTGAAAGATACTGTGCTGAAACTGTGGCATTGGCTTTTGATAAACTTGACCGTCAATATACTCACTTGCAGGCTTAGTTTCTGGTAGAAGAAGAAACTCCGCTAGTGAAATTGTGTTTGGATTAGATTCTAATGAGATCGCCATAGAGTCACCATTTTTGCTATTGAACTTTCTGGATCTGCTTTTCCTTATATAAAACCCAAATACTATGCGCGGTAACAATTATTCCCCAGATCACGGCTACCCAAACTGACCAAATCCAGACTTTTTCGGTAATAGATTGAATAAACCACATACAGGTCATGCAAGCCGAATAGATGGCAAGGTGCAGATAAAAATTAACGCTGAGTTCGAGCTTTTGATATTCAGGATCGCTTGGATCTGGTGGGTTTAATAGCTTGGGCATAGAAAATCGAAAATTTGGCAAATTTAACTAAAACTTATGCTAACTCATAAGCATCCAAAAATGAGTGGCAACGCTTCCCGTTGTCACTCATTTTTGGACTTAAGCTATAAGTTTCTTGGCTGCTTCTAATTGGATTCTGACTTGATCAAATCCAGTGCCACCATAGCTATTACGAACCTTGACCACTTGTGCAGGAGCGATCGCCTCAACGATATCCGCCTCAAACTGAGGATGAAAAGTCTTCCAGCGTTCCACTGATAGATCCTTGAGCAAAATCCCTTCGCTAGTACAGGTTTTTACCAACTTCCCAACCAATTGATAGGCCTCACGGAAAGGAACTCCTTTAGATGCAAGATAATCAGCAACATCGGTTGCATTCGAGAAGTCTTCAGCTACGGCTTCGCCAAGGCGTTTGGTCTGAAACTCGATACCTTCATCGATCAAAATTGTCATTGCTTCTAAGCAGACCCGAACGGTGACTACTGCATCAAAGATGCCTTCTTTATCCTCTTGCATATCCTTGTTATAAGCCAGAGGCAAGCCCTTAATAATCGTTAGCAGACCTTGTAAATGTCCAAATACACGACCTGTTTTACCACGCACCAATTCGGGAACATCAGGATTTTTCTTTTGGGGCATGATGCTGGAGCCAGTGCTGACGCGATCGCTGAGTTTAACAAAACTAAATTCCTGTGATGACCAAAGAATTACTTCTTCAGACAGGCGGCTGAGATGCACCATGATCAAACTCGACGCACAGAGAAATTCGACGGCAAAGTCGCGGTCAGAGACTCCATCAAGGCTATTGCGTCCCACAGAGCCAAAATCTAAAAGTTCGGCAGTGTAATGGCGATCAATTGGGTGGGGCGTGCCTGCTAATGCACCCGAACCAAGCGGACAAACATTTACTCTTTGATAAATTTCATCTAATCTTGTCCAGTCGCGCTGAGCCATCTCAAAATAGGCAAGGAGATGATGGGCGAGACTAATCGGCTGGGCGCGTTGCAGATGTGTATATCCTGGGATGAACGTCTCGACATACTGCTCGGCTTTATTCACCAAAGTTTGCTGCCAAGTCCTAATGTCTGTCTGGATTTTGCGAATCTGGTCGCGCAAATACAAACGCACATCGGTGGCCACTTGATCATTGCGCGATCGCGCTGTATGTACTTTTTTGCCAACATCTCCGATCAACTCAGTCAGGCGACGCTCTACGGCAAAATGCACGTCTTCAGCATCAATACCAGGCTTAAAATTTCCAGATCGATATTCTTGGCGGATCTGCTCTAAACCATTAACAAGCATTTCCCCTTCTTCGGCACTGATGATCCCTACTTTTGCTAACATCCGTGAATGTGCTTGCGATCCTGTGATGTCATATTCAATTAAATTAATGTCAAAACTAATACTGGCATTAAATCTAGCGATCGCAGGATGCAGCGCTGTCTCGAAACGCTGACTCCAAGGTTGGGGGGCTGTTGGCTGGCTCATACAAAAAAACTGTAGTACTTGAAGATTTAGTTTACTTTTTGACCGCCAGTTTTGCGCCTTTTTGTCATAGCTTCATTATTTATGGCTTTAAGAAATAAAGCTCAAAAGAGATTTGTGGCGCGAAGCGCCGCAAATCTCTTTTGTTTTTTGATTTTCTCCTAAAAATTAGTAGCCGCAGCTATAACTTTGTTTACTTGAAAATTAAAGTGCAAACTGCGTTTATTGAACTCGCATTAAAATAGGTGAAGAAAACAACTAAAGGAGACTAGCCGTGATCGTAGTAACCAAGATTGGTACACCCGCAGAAGAAGTGGGGCGGATCTGCGAAGAACTATCTAGTTGGGGATTATCGCCAGAGAAAATTGTGGGAAAACATAAAGTTGTGTTGGGACTAGTTGGCGAAACTGCCAATCTCGATCGCCATCGCATTGAAGAACTAAGCCCTTGGATTGAGACAGTTTTGCGGGTAGAACGTCCATTTAAACGCGCTAGTCGTGAATATCGCCAAAATGAATCGAGCGTGGTGATTGTACCTACGCCTACTGGTGATATTGCGATCGGAGAAAGTCATCCCTTAGTGACAGTCGCTGGGCCCTGCTCTGTTGAGAACGAAGAAATGATTGTGGAAACAGCGATGCGAGTGAAGGCTGCTGGGGCAAAATTTTTACGTGGTGGAGCCTATAAGCCACGGACATCGCCCTATGCTTTTCAGGGGCATGGTGAGAGCGCACTATCTCTATTAGCTGCGGCTCGTGCGGCAAGTGGATTGGGGATTATTACAGAAGTAATGGATACTGCCGACATTGATAAAATCGCTGAAGTTGCAGACGTGTTGCAAATTGGCGCGAGAAATATGCAGAATTTCTCATTGCTAAAGCAAGTGGGCAGACAGAATAAGCCAATTCTTCTCAAGCGTGGTTTAGCGGCTACGGTTGATGATTGGTTAATGGCGGCAGAATATATTCTCGCTGAGGGCAATCCTAATGTGATTCTTTGCGAACGTGGGATTAGAACTTTCGATCGCGAATATACTCGCAATACTCTCGACTTATCCGCAATTCCTGTATTACGGAAGTTAACGCATTTGCCAATCATGATAGATCCTAGTCATGGGACAGGCTGGTCAGAGTATGTGCCATCCATGAGCTTAGCCGCGATCGCAGCGGGTGTTGATTCCCTAATGATCGAAGTTCATCCTAATCCTAAGAGAGCTTTATCTGATGGACCTCAGTCGCTCACTTTCGATGATTTCGATAAGCTCATGATTAAAATCAATCGTATGGCACAAGTAATGGATCGTGTGTAAATAGAGAAGGCGCGAAGCGAAGCATCTTCTTTATGATTAAGATGATTTCCCATATAAAATTTACCCCACCCTAGCCCTCCCCTTGCAAAGGGGAGAGAACAAGATCTCTAGTTTTCCCCCTTTGCAAGGGGGAATTAAAGGGGGTAAGTCCGACTTGTGTCCAACCAATGGGAGATTCTTTACGAGATATGCTCTAAGAAATATGAATCAAGCATTTATTTACGATCGCACAATTCATTTTCGCGATACTGATGCAGCAGGAGTAGTCTATTTTGCTAATGGATTATCTATTTGTCATGAAGCCTACGAAACTTCGTTAGCAGCATCGGGAATTGAGCTTAAATCTTTTTTTAGAGGTGGTGCGATCGCAGTGCCGATTACTCAGGCAAGCATTGATTTTTTTAAGCCAATGTTCTGTGGCGATCGCATTGTGGTTTCTTTAGTAAAAACCTTGCTAAGTCCCGAATCTTTTCAGATTGAATATCAGTTGTTTTTTGATATAGAAAGTGTCGAGAAAAAGGCGATCGCAAAAGCCTTAACTAAACATGTTTGTATTGATCCTACAACTAGAAAGCGGTGTAATCTATCCCCTGATCTTTTAAAATGGATAATAAGCTAGAGAACTTGGGGGAGTGCTTTGCACTCCCAAAAAATTTTACAAGGATTGAATTTACTTAATGACAACGATTTTACGTGACTGGAGTTATCGCTATCAATGGTTTTATGACACTGTATCGGCTCTTGCCGCAATTAGTGTTGGTGGGGAAAAGCGATTTCATCGTTTATTTTTAAAGGATTTATCTATTAATCCAGATGCAAAAGTTCTTGACCTTTGTTGTGGAGCAGGACAGGCGACAAGGGAACTAGTTGAGCATTTTCATGATGTGACGGGCTTAGATGCCTCACCGATCGCGATTAAACGCGCCAAGCAAAATGTGCCCCAAGCTAATTATGTAGAGTCTTTCGCGGAAAAAATGCCCTTTAGCGATCGCACGTTTGATCTGGTGCTTACGAATACAGCTATGCATGAGATGGATTCAGAGCAGTTACAGCAAATCATTCAAGAAGTGCATCGGATTTTGACACTTGAAGGACAATTTATCATTATTGATTTTCATCGTCCGATTAATCCCTTGTTTTGGCTACCTATTGCGACTTTCCTATGGCTATTTGAGACAGAAACTGCATGGCAATTACTTAAAACCGATCTACCACAGCTTTTGAGTAAATCTGGATTTAAAGTTGAGTCTTGCCAACTTTATGCGGGTGGTAGTTTACAAGTTTTGCGATCAAGAAAATAAACTTATGAGGATATCCCGCTACGCGGGATATCCTCATAAGTTTATTTATGCGTAGCTACTTAGTTAAAGAAAATGTGATAATTTTTAGCTATCAGTTATTAGCTTTATCATCGTGACTTCAATCCCCAAACGAGTTTTATTTATTAGTAATGGTCACGGTGAAGACCTAAATGCTTGTGAAGTTCTCAAAGCTTTAAGGCAAAAATATCCAGAGGTAGAGACGATCGCATTGCCGATTGTTGGTGAAGGGAATGCTTATCGACGGGCTGGTGTAGCGATCGCTACTCAGACAAAGATCTTACCGTCGGGGGGATTTGCTTATATGAGTGTGCAGAAGCAGATTGCAGATTTCCAATCTGGATTGATTAATCTGACTTGGCAACAAATTAAGGCGGCGAGAGAATGTGGCAAAACCTGTGATTTTGTGTTTGCGACAGGTGATGTTGTGCCTGCGCTATTTGCTTATTTGACGGGGTTGCCCTATGCCATGTTTTTAGTGTCATCATCGGCATTTTACGAAAATCGTTATGTTCCGCGTTGGTTGCAAGCTCTAATGATGCGATCGCCACGATGTCGCCAGATTTTGACTCGTGATGCTTATAGTGCGGAACTAATTAGAAAAAGAGGCTATCAAAATACGAGCTTTGTCGGCTATCCAATAATGGATGTATTGGAACCGTCGGGCAAAGATTTAGCTTTGAGTCCTGATGTACCTGCGATCGCTTTACTCTCAGGAAGTCGCTTGCCTGAAGCTGCTGAGAATCTCGTATTGCAATTGCATTTATGCGAAAAGATTGCTCAAGAATATGCGCCTCACCCTGTCCAATTTCGGGCAGCGATCGTCCCAAGTGTTGCCCCCCAATTACCTGAACTAGCTGCCCAAGCAGGTTGGCAATATGCTGATGGCAAAATGTACCATCCAAAAACAAATATCAGTGTTCTCTGTTTTAGTGATGCGTTTGCGGATATTTTGCATCGTTGTGACTTGGCGATCGGCATGGCGGGAACTGCTGTTGAGCAGATGGTTGGTTTGGGAAAGCCTGTAATCCAAATCATGGGGAATGGTCCTCAATTTTCCTATCGCTTTGCGAATGCACAGGAACGTTTGTTAGGTTTATCAGTACAAACGATTGGGAAGGAACCAGCTACTCCCAAAATTTTGCAGGAAGCGGCGCAATGTGTAAAGCGAACTCTCAGCGATCGCGATTATTTGGAACGTTGTAAACAAAATGGAATGGAACGGGTTGGCGCTAAAGGTGGTTCTGAGAGATTAGCTGATGCGATCGTGCAAATATTGGCAAAGTCTTGTCAAAACCTTTAAAATCCTTGCGAAGCAAGGATTTTAAAGGTTTTGACATTGATAAAGTATTGCTTCATGAGGATTGCGATCTCGTAACTACTCTAAAAGTTTTTCGGATTCCGTGTAATTATGCTGAAAGTTTCAGTATAATTACTAGTTATGCGGATAGGTTTTTGGTGGGGGCGCAACCAGAGGTTATCTGTAATTTACCTGAATTTGAGCATCTAGAAAGAAATGCCTATTTGTCGTCTTTGTGGACTTAAAAAACAACTCATAAAGGCTCACATAATTCCCAGAAAATTATATGAACCTATTCGAGAAGCTAGTATTGGTGAGCCACCTAGCGATCAAGTTCCAAGAATGTATGTAGTTGGAACGGAGCAAAAACCAAAGCAATTTCAGAGTGGAATATATGACCCGTCTATCTTATGTAAAGAGTGTGATGGTGATTTGATAGGTGTGTGGGACAATTATGGTCAAACGTTTTTACTCAATCCTTCATTTTCAGAAAATCACCTTTTTGATAATCTTGCGAAGCCTGCTGTTTATAGGATTGAGGAATTTGATTATAAGCAGCTTAAACTCTTCTTCATGTCTATATTGTGGCGAGCAGCGATTACGAGCGATCTGTTTTTTGACCAAATCAAACTTGGTTCTTGGGAAGAAAAACTGAGGAAAATGATCTTAGCTCAAGAACCAGGCAGCAAAGACGATTTTCCAGTAGTCATCTTCAAATACGAGGGAGATTTGAACGAGATCATGCAAAAACCTACTAAACAGAGACAAGATAAAGTTAATTACTATCGCTTTAGATTGCCGAAATATGGGTTTTTAATCAAAGTAGATCAGCGAAGTTTTCATTCTGACTTGCTTCCCTTTGTCATCAGCCCCAATCATCAATTATTAGTACGTGTCATGGAGTACAAAAATTCTAAAGAATACGAGCGAATTTTGGATATCAGAGATAAAATTTCTAATTGAGTGATGTCGCCGCATAACAACCTTAGTGCAGTGGATTGTCAGAGTTTGCTTTGAAAGCAGCAAAGTTTATCAGCAATCGCTGACAAGAAAAGTTATGCTAATCCGATGAATCGATTGATGTCATTGCTTTTTAAAGAGTGAATGTAAAGTCTTTGACTAGCATTCCTGGGACGAGAATACCACCAAGCGATCGCGTTTCATAGGTTCCTGTATTAGGAATAAACTCACGAAAATCTGTAAAAGCTTCGAGATTTTCACCAAGAAACTCATAGATACTATCATCAAAACGTAGATTCTCAATTGGAGCGATAAACTCACCATTTTCAACCCAGAAGCAAGCATAGCGAGTCATGCCAGTAATTCTACCGCCACTGCGATCGCTCCAATTGAGATAATGCAAATTTGATAGATAGAGTCCCGTATCTAACTGTTTGAGAATATCAGACTCGGCTAAACTTCCTGCGGCAAATTCAGGCGATCTCATCGATTCACCTTCATCAGCACCATTGGCAACCTTGCCATATTCCTTCGCACTGCGCGAACTCACCAATGTGTTAACCAGTTTCCCTTCAGTAATAATAGATAAATATTCAGGAGCAACCTCGCCTAAATCGTTAAAACGAGGCACATTACCATAGGTAAAGTTTTCACTAATAGATAGCAATGGTGAAAGAGTTTTCTCTTGATTTTTTAATTTCAATAGAGCGCTACTACTCTGCTGCAAACCTGACTCCCCCGCACTCCATGCCAAAAAGCTCAATAGCTCCGATGAAGCCGCAGGTGCAAAATAAGTGCGATATTGTCCACGTTCTACAGTCATGCTTGGTTTTTGCAACGCAATTAATTGTTGCTGAGAGCGATTAATCTGTAATTTATAAGCCTCTGCTTCCCAATCTTTGCCAGCATAAATACCCTTAACCGCTTTTTCGCCTGAATCAGTCTGGACAAACATCGAATAATCGACAAAAAATGAATCCGTCGCAAACCAATGTCTTTGACCTGCGGAGTTAGCATTAGCTCGAATTATAGAACCTGATGCATAGAAGCCCGTAAAGTCAACATTATTCACTGGCGGCAGAATTGTAGCGATCGCCTCCTCTGGCTTTAACAAATTGCCTTGATAAACCTCACGACTGGAGCCTTGGTTCTCAGGAATAACTAGATAAGGATTTTCAGGGATCTGAGCAACTTCTTGCCTGAGATATTCAAGATTAGCGATCGCATAAGCTATATCAATTTCGCGATCGCCTGTAAATGGAAACTTAGCAAAAGCTTCACGCTGATTATAAATTAGCAAAATAGTCACATTCCCATCGGCTACAACTCCTGACTGTCGGACTTTAGCATGGTTAAATCTGGTGAATTGGCTACGCTCACTCTCTAAGTTAATCGTTAGATGTTCACCGTGATGCAGACTATCAATCAAGCGATCGGCAAGTTGATAAAATGCTTTTTCTAGAGATAGTTCTTCTAGATGTCTGCTCATCAAAAATTTAACTCCAAATAAATTAATTAGGGCTTACACAAAAATTGCTAAAAACCTGCATTTCACCGTAGGGGCAATTCATGAATTGCCCCTACATTCCGTTGTTTTGCGTGAGTCCGATTACTAAAAGTATAGGCGACGCAAAGCGCCAACCATACTTGTCTACAGCATAAATGTACGCGAATCAACACCTGAAGCATCGCGATTCGCCAGAAAATCATTCATCACATTGTCAGATTCTAAATTGCCATCCACCAAGTTAATAATGCGATCGGCAACATCAAGAATACGGTTGTCATGGGTCACCATCAAAATAGTGATGTTTTCCTCCTTTGCCATTTTTTGCATAAGAGTCACCACATCACGCCCAGATTTTTTATCTAGCGCCGCCGTTGGCTCATCGGCAAGGATTAAACTTGGACGATTGACCAAAGCCCTTGCGATCGCCACCCGTTGCTTTTGTCCACCCGATAGAGCATGGGGCTTATAGTCAACCCTTTCCCCTAGCCCAAGCTGCGTCAAAATTTCCGCCGCGTTATTCGCTGCCATCGCATTACCACCCTCATGGGTAAATAGATCCGTGGACATCATCACATTTTGTCTAGCTGTCAAAGAATGAAAGAGGTTATGCGCCTGAAATATAAAGCCAATATTTTTACGGATTTGCACCAATTTTTTAGGACTTAGCCCTTTTAGTTCCTGACCCAAAACTTTCAGACTACCATCTTGGATTGTCCGTAAAGCTCCAATTAAAGTTAGGAGCGTGGTTTTACCTGAACCCGATGGCCCCGTTAGGATCACAATTTGCCCAGGGTAGATCTCTAGATTGATATCAAATAAAACCTGCTTAAATAAATCTCCTTCACCGTAATGAAAATTTAAATTGCGGATTTGGACTGATGGCTCGAAGTTCGGAGATAAAGACTGTGGCGTAGAATCTAGATAGGTATCGAGCATAAGCTAGTATCCCGTAAGCAAAATAAGTAAAAAATTATAAGATTTATTCAAACTATCAATGAAGCTCTCAGACTATATTAATTATGGCAGGTGCATTTATTACCTGTGCAGTCAAATCTACTTAATTATTTATTAAAGGTTCTAAAATTATGGCATCACGAACCTTAGTCAAAAATTATGTCGCACAATGGATGCAAATGGGCAAAGCCGTAAGCTTGTCTACTCAAGGTGAACAAGTTCGGATCTATAAGATTTTGCAAGGGGAAAAATATTCACCTTCATTTAACCAACTTTGGGATGAAATTAGCACTACTAAAGCCCAAGAAGCCTATTTAAGTGGTACTGATCAAACCGTTAGTGATTTACTCAGCAATAAATGGGAAATTGTTGCTTGTGCCCGTTGCAATTTGCTTGTACCATCCATCGACATCGGTCCAAGATTTCCTGTTTGTTGCCCCTGTAGCGATTTACCCACTCATCCCAACCTTGACTTGGTTGCTCCCCATAGACCAGTCACATTGGCATCACATCTTGACGATCTATGCGATCGCCTATCACAAAAGTCAGAGGATCAAGCCCAAGAATCTCTCGAAGAATCTGACGATACCTATACATCGGAAGAAGAGAATACCCAAGCTATCCATAATCTCAGAACCTCAATCTTAAAACTTGTCAAATCCAGCAGTTTCAAATCAGCAATTCCAAATTCAGAATCAATGGCATGATTAGTCACACTTGCGGGGTGACGAATTCGGGTGGTAGCGAAATCACTTCTGCACAATTCGGTGCGGCGATTACGGGTAGAATTGCTGTGTGTGAGTATGTCACTTTGCCATTGTGATGATTGCGGGTATTACAACATTCGCACGATATTTTCGATGAGCTATGGTAATCGGTTCCATCCAAACAAATTAGTAAATTCTTTCCTAATCTTTCGTATCGTTTCAGATGCTTTCCATTTTGCAGAAATTGATAGATTCTTTCAAATATAGCAATGTAAGCTTTGCTTAGGACATAAAACCCAAAAGATGGCAGAGCGAAGCTCTGCCATCTTTTGGGTTTTGAATTGTCCTATCTATCTCTTACGTTGCTATACAACGTTCACACTGTTAGCGCTAATTAGGTCAAGGATATTCCGTATTTGTGGGTCACAGGGTATTTTATCTACTCCAAATATACTCTGAACGTTATCTTTTCCGCTTCGACTCTGCATTTGTCTTTGATATTCTAAAAATGATTGACTTTGCATGAAAAACATGGAGAATGCTGACAATATAGCTTCGTCAATTTTAAATTTTGTCGCATTGCTTTTGCTTCTTGGGTCATTTATTTTCTTTATCCCCTCTCGCAGAAAATCTAAGAAAACGCTAAAAGCTAAGATCGTTGGTGGCATTGACTGGCTCGGATTATCAATTTCGCTATATTTTAAGCCCTACCTTCATCTAGTTATTTGTATCTGTGTTATTTGCTACTTTTTGAATTTGAAACCGCTGCTTGTTAAGATATATGTCCTTTTTTGTTAAGAAACGTGTGCGTTTG
Source organism: Pseudanabaena sp. M085S1SP2A07QC (assembly GCA_020404895.1). GTDB lineage: Bacteria > Cyanobacteriota > Cyanobacteriia > Pseudanabaenales > Pseudanabaenaceae > Pseudanabaena. Next base: position 71,805 of record JADBWK010000004.1, read on the forward strand.
CCCTAACGACTTCTTAAATTAGTGGTTGAAATAATTAATACGAAAAATGGTGGCAAGTATTTTGTCTTGCTTTAATTCTGTCTAAGAATATGTGATCACAACCTTGGATTTTGGTCAGTTAAACCGGGGGGGAATAAAAGCCATAGCTGAAGTCTTGTTCTTCCCTAAGCCCAAACTGACCAAAGCCCATCTTTTGCGACTATCCCAAAACACAAAATTATGCCATTTTGTGTTTTTACCCCCTTTACAGGTTTTGGTCTTTAATTCACAGAAGTGTGGCAAAACTTCTGTGAATTGGGATTACATCAATCCAGAAGCACCCAAAAAAGAATGATAGCGGCGCTTTGCGCCGCCATCATTCTTTTTTGGAAATCTTTTTCTTTCTCCTTTATAACGAGAGAGCTAGTGTGGAAATCTTAAATAAGAAATCACCTAATTTAAGAAGGCTGGTTAAGACTCATGCCATTCGACTCAGCATAACGATTCATAAATCTTAAAAACCTTTGCCAATCGCGATCGCCCTCGATTTTATAAATTGCTTCGATCCCCGCTGGTTTACCATTGATAAATTTGGCGTTGACATTACGGGTAATCATCTCGCCTTCCTCATCAATCATATACATCCCTAAAATCTCGTTAGTGGAAGCATTTTCGCCAGTCATACAGTTAAGCGCATCGAAGATAAACACAGCAACACTGGTATCTCCATCTTTAGATCTTGTAATCTTTACATCTGTTGCTTCTTCATCTATGCCGCGTGTTAACTGTAGCTTTGCTGTCATTTTGTTAAACCTTGATTTCAAATTTTGAAAAAACTTTTTAAAAGTATATTTGTATTAACATAACTCAAAAGCAATGCCTATGGATAGCAAATGCATTGCTTTGCACTATATTTACTTGGTTTACGACTTAATCAAATACAACAGTTCTCAGTCCTAGCCCTGAGCTAGCCGATTGTCCATAAATTAATACACGGTTTTCTAAATGTTGTCTGACAGCTCTGGCTAGCACAATACGCTCTAGGTCTTTGCCTTTGCGAATCAGATCGGTAACCGAATCACGATGAGAAACCCGAATCACATCTTGTTCGATAATTGGGCCCTCATCTAGCTCTTCAGTTACATAATGAGCAGTCGCCCCGATAATTTTCACCCCGCGCTTATAGGCGCGGTGATAAGGATTTGCCCCCGCAAAGGCTGGTAAGAATGAATGATGAATATTAATTACCTGCGAGAACTGAGAGAGAAATTCTGGACTCAAAACTTGCATATATTTTGCCAGAACGACCAGATCAATCTTGTATTGCTTGAGTAAGGCGAGTTGCTGTTTTTCCTGCTCCAACTTATTCTCAGGTGCGATCGCAATGTGATGGTAATTAATCCCAAAGTTATGCGCAACTTTTTCTAAATCAGGATGATTGCTAATTACTACAGGTATTACAGCCGATAGTTCATGCGATCGCTGCCGCAAAATCAAGTCATAGAGGCAATGATCTTGTTTCGAGACAAAAATGGCAATACGGCTCACATAATCAGAAAACTGAATGCTCCATTTGGCTTTTATCTCGGTTGCTAATTTCTCGAAAGTCGGCACAATTTCTTCTCTTGCAAGATCAAATGTTTCTAACTCCCACTCAACCCGCATCAAAAACAGTCCAGCCGTATTATCCGAATGTTGATCAGCATGGAGAATATTGCCATCATGGGAAAACACCCAATCTGAAATTTTTGCCACTAAGCCTTTTTGGTCAGGACAAGAGACAAGTAGAGTCGCAGTAGTCATAGTGTTCATCGCCTTTCTACGGCGCTTTGCGTTTATGTAAAAATACAACAGTTTTGTTAAATCTATTGCTTGGCAATAGATTTAACAAAACTGTTGAGGTTTGGTTGCCATAGATATTTTTGCAGATTAATCTTACCTTCTTCATTAAAGCTAATTCCTTCGTTTTCCAATAGCGATCGCTGCAAATAGTCTGTACCAAATCTTAAAGGCGAAAGTGAAATTTCACCCTTAGCATTGACAACACGCTGCCAAGGAATATCTGAAGTTTTCATGTCAACTCGATAGAGAGCATAGCCAACTAAACGGGCTTTTCCTGCCAAACTTGCCAGTTCTGCAACTTGCCCATAGGTAGCAACTGTTCCTAAAGGAATTTGTCGGACAATTTCATAAATGCGATCGTAAGTTGTTTGGGTATTACTACTCATGGCTGTTGACTATAGTGCGAATTTATACGCTTTACAGATTTAGTGACCTGAGTCACTTCCAATTCCGTAAAACTTTAGCTATGATGTTAAATGTCAAATCATCAAGACATTTGCACTGGAGAAACTTCAATGCTAGCGGCGGAATGTATCGATTCCAGAGCACCTATAAATATTGAGGAAAAGCGACGAACGACTACACGCATTGCTATGCGCGTACCGAGAAGCTGCTTCGGGGAACCAATTATTTCTCGCCTCTCTTGTGAACATGGATTAACGGTGACCATTATTGCGGCACTTCTTGGCGAAAGTCCAGAAGATGACGGCTGGTTTACCTTGGAGCTTACTGGAACAACACAGCAGATTCAAAGCGGAATCATTTATCTAGAAGAGCTAGATTTAGAAATTTGGGATAAAACGGCTGTCGAAGACGAAAGCTGGTAAAAAACAAAAAGGCTTGCTTAGCAAGCCTTTTTGTTTTTGATTTTACGTGGAACTAAGATGCTAAATCTATTGCTGCCAGCCCTAGACCTAGGCTATAAAAAACCCTTCCCAAGTAACATCAGTAACTAAACAATGGGCTTAAGCCCATTGTTTAGTTACTTGTTGGGCTGAGGAGTCATACGCAAGTATGGCTTGATGGGATTGAAACCTTTAGGGAATTTGGTCTTAGCTTCTTCGTTAGAAACTGAAGGCACAATTACGCAATCATCGCCATCTTTCCAGTTAGCAGGTGTAGCGACGCTGTAATTGTCGGTAAGTTGTAACGAGTCAATTACGCGCAAGATCTCGTCAAAGTTACGACCTGTGCTAGCAGGATAGGTCAAGCTGAGGCGAAGTTTCTTGTTGGAGTCAATGATAAACACCGATCGCACGGTCAAGGTATTACCTGTTGCCGAATTAGGGTGAATCATGTCATAAAGTTCAGAAACTTTTTTGTCTTCATCAGCAAGAATTGGGTAGTTAAGGGTAGCATTTTGAGTCTCTTCGATATCTCCAACCCATCCTTTGTGGGACTCAACGCCATCGACGCTCAAGGCGATCGCCTTAATATTGCGCTTATCAAATTCTGGCTTGAGCTTAGCAACCGTGCCTAGCTCGGTGGTGCAAACTGGAGTGAAATCTTTGGGGTGAGAAAATAGAATCGCCCATTGATCGCCGATCCAATCATGGAAATTAATTACGCCGTCGGTGGAGTCTTGAGTAAAATCGGGTACGGTATCGCCTAAACGAAGTGTCATAGTTTTAGTTTGCTGTTTGAGTTCAGTCTTATTTGTTACAAATCTAAGATACAAGAATACAGGAAAAACTGCTAGCCCTATAGGGCGGTATTCCCATCGCTTTACTGTAGATTATGACATGAAACTGATAAATTAGAGATAGTGCAAAGCACTATCTCTAATTTATCAGTTTTGATTATTGACATTGTGCAATCTTTACAGGAAACTTAATAACTGCCAGTTAGATGCTTACGCTATTTAAATTCGTCAGCTAAAAGCTAATACCTAATAGCTAAATCTCAAAATACTAATCGCGGAACTGGCGGAATTGGTAGACGCGCATGTTTCAGGTACATGTGTTGAAAGACTTGGGGGTTCAAGTCCCCCGTTCCGCATTAATCAGTAAAAAAGGCTTGCCATGCGAGCCTTTTTTATGACCGAAAGATGATCGCTTGATTACCGCCTTTTTGTAATTCGTAGGGGACTTGGATGATTTCCGAGTTAATTCCTTCTTTGGGTAATGTGCTAGATATTTCATCAATATAGGGCGATCGCGCTTGGGCAAGAGTTAATAGTGGAAATATTCTGACTTCTTCAGCAATGCGGCATAGCTCACGGATTGAGTCTAAATGGAATTCAAAACTGAGATGCTCAGAATAGAGAAACAGAAAATGTGAACATAGCGCAAGCTGGAATTGCTTGTCTTGAAAATCTAATTTTGGCAATTCAGCGTTAAGATATCTACCTGCGATTTTGCCATGATCGTAATCTTCGAGAAATAGAGAAATAGCTTTCTCACGATTTGCGCGTAAATCTTCAGGGGACTTGTGATAGCTCCAGACCCAGTTATTTGGTGTATTGCGAACCTGCTCGATAATGGTATCTACGCAAGCATCAAAGCGACTTTTAATTTCTGTACCTGTAAATTGATAAATCGGATCGATAGATGTAACTTGATAACCTGCGGCAGTCATTTCGGCATTAAAGCTTGCTGGCCCGTCACCGATGCCAATTACGGATTTAAAGCGATCGCTTTCCGTAAGCGCAAACATCAACTCATATTCAGTTTTAGACCGTCCAAACGGGACAACGCGATCTAAGATCATCATGATTTATAGCTAAGGTATAGTTTTGACTGATTTTATCTTGGTGCTTTATGCCATCCACTAGCGATCGCCTCAGACTCAGAACAAAACCATTTCTCTCCTTTGCTTCCATCAATGTTGGTTGTATAGCAATGTAAGCTTTGCTTAGGACATAAAACCCAAAAGATGGCAGAGCGAAGCTCTGCCATCTTTTGGGTTTTGAATTGTCCTATCTATCTCTTACGTTGCTATAGCATAATCTTCCATATTCGGCAGGTGATAAAGCTTGTCCCCTGTATTCACTGAAATATTGCCTTTAATATTGCAACCACGCACAAAGTTAGTCACAGGAGAAATTGAGCTAATTCCTAAACCAATCAAAAATATTACAGGTAATACATTCTGTATACCTTTACGCATATCGCGTTTGTTGGTTTGGGTATTGCTATTTATGCGGTTACCTGTAGATTGCTTATTAGCGGTTTGGCTAGAATTACGAGATCTTTGATTTGATACTGTGGGTTGGTTGATAACACCTTGAATTGAGGCTTTAGAAGCCCGTATTTTTCCATTGGCTTCAGTAGCTTTTTCGTAAAAGATAGTATCTCCCACTACAGGGCGACGACTAGCCCCTTTTAATACGCTTATATGTAGGAAAACTTCTTTACTGCCATCATCAGGTTTAATAAATCCAAACCCTCGATCATCTTTCCAAGTAGTTAATTGCCCCTGACAGGAAAAAGATTGCATAAAATATCGTTATTTAGTCTTATTTCTAGATTAACCCAAAATGACAGCTTAGATTGCCAAGAAAAATATAAAAAATGCAGACGATATATTGTATCGTCTGCATTTTATGAAAATTAATTCAAAGTAGTTGTTTTTAGAGCAGTTTTAATTACAAAGCTGCTGACAACTTCAAATCACTGGTTTCCAAAATCTGTTGTAGCTCTTCAGCATCAACGGTTTCGCGCTCAATTAAATCATGAGCAATCTTATCCAAAACATGACGGTTATCAACTAGAAGTTGCTTGGCACGACGATAAGCATCAGCCACTAAAATACCAACTTCTTCATCGATAGTTGCAGCAGTTTCTTCTGAAAAATCACGCTCAGCAGCAATGTCACGCCCGAGGAACATATTGCCATTGGAACGACCAAGAGCAACAGGTCCAAGCTTATCGCTCATTCCAAAACGCATTACCATTTGACGAGCAGTCGAAGCAACTTGTTGAAGATCGCTAGATGCACCAGTAGTAACTTCCTCATCACCAAAGACGATTTCTTCAGCGATGCGACCACCGAGGGCAACGGCCATCTGGTTTTGCAAATAGGCGCGGCTTTGCATTCTTTCTTCAGTAGGCAAGAACCATGTCAAACCACCAGCACGACCGCGAGGAATGATCGTTACCTTTTGGATTGCGTCATAGTCGGGCATCAATGCTCCAACCAGAGCATGACCTGCTTCATGGTAAGCAACTAATTCTTTTCGCTTTTCGCTCATCACGCGATCTTTTTTCTCAGGTCCAACCAAGACGCGATCGACGGCATCATTGATTTCATCCATCGAGATCTCAGTCAGGTTACGACGAGCCGCAAGAATAGCTGCTTCGTTCAAGAGGTTAGATAAGTCAGCACCTGTAAATCCGGGGGTACGACGGGCAATCTTTTCAAGATCTACATCCTTAGATAGAGTCTTGCCGCGTGCATGGACTCCGAGAATTTCAAGACGACCTGCAAAGTCGGGACGATCAACAACTACTTGGCGATCAAAACGACCTGGACGTAGTAATGCTGCATCCAATACATCAGGACGGTTAGTTGCGGCAACAATGATGATGCCTGTGTTACCTTCAAAGCCATCCATTTCGGTGAGCAATTGGTTCAAGGTTTGCTCGCGCTCATCGTTACCACCACCAAGCCCAGCGCCACGCTGACGACCGACTGCATCAATTTCATCGATGAAGACGATACAAGGGGCATTAGCCTTTGCTTGCTCGAATAGGTCACGTACACGGGATGCACCCACACCGACGAACATTTCGACGAATTCGGAACCAGAAATACTGAAGAAAGGTACGCCAGCTTCACCTGCAACCGCACGGGCTAGCAAGGTTTTACCAGTACCAGGGGGGCCAACTAGTAATACGCCTTTGGGAATCTTTGCGCCGACAGCAGTGAAGCGATCGGGGTTTTTGAGGAAATCTACGACTTCAGTAAGTTCAAATTTGGCTTGCTCAATACCAGCCACATCAGTGAAAGTTACTTGGGTTTGAGGCTCCATTTGCACACGAGCGCGAGATTTGCCAAAGTTCATGGCTTGATTGCCAGGTCCAGATTGAGCACGGCGTAGTAAGAAAAATAAACCGACTAATAGCAAAATTGGCAAAATCAAGCTGCTTAAGGTTTGCACTAAAGCACCGTCAGTGCGACGAGGGGCAACATCTAGCTCAATGTTATTTTCTCTAACAGTTTTAGTAAACTCAGGGTCGTTAGGCAGATTTACGCGAACTTTTTTCTTGCCTTCAGGACCACCAGGTACTGTCACTTCCGCAAAAGAGCGATCAGGACTGAGGGTAATTCTGGAGACACCCGCTGGTTTCTTTCTGACTTCTTCGATTAGCTTTGTATAGCGCCATTCCCCTTGAGTAGCTGGCTGACTATCGAGCAGGGTTGTCCCTAAGGTAATGACGACAATGCCAAGCAGTGCGTACAAACCAAAATTTTTCCACTTTTTATTATTATTGTCGTTTTTATTATTGCTTTTCACTACTACTGCTCCACCAATAGAGGTGTTCTTAGACGATTTTGCCAAGAACGAATGATTTAATTAATTAATCTTAACGCAAGCAGTCTAGGATCTGTCCAAGTCACCCCAGAATCCCTCTTTAGATCGATAATATGGTCATCACAACAAGAGGAGAGTTACTGCGCAAATCTCCTCTTGTTGTGTATAAAAACGAAAATAGTTAAAAATATGCGTGTTGTCTTTTTTGGGACTCCTGATTTTGCAGTTCCGACTTTAGAAAAATTATTGTGTGAGCCAGATTTTGAAGTTGTGGGCGTGGTTTCCCAACCTGATACTAGGCGTGGTAGAGGCAATCAAGTTAGTCCGCCGCCAGTAAAAGCTGCCGCGATCGCAAAAAATCCTGACCTCAAAATTTGGCAACCCGATCGCCTCAAAAAAGATAAAACTGTACTCGCGGAACTAAAATCACTTGAAGCCGATGTATTTGTAGTTGTAGCTTACGGTCAAATTCTCTGCCAAAAAATCTTGAATATGCCCAATTATGGCTGCATTAACGTACATGGTTCACTGCTGCCAAAATATCGCGGTGCGGCTCCGATCCAATGGGCGATCGCCAATGGGGAAAGCATCACAGGCATTACGACTATGCAAATGGATGCAGGCATTGATACAGGTGCGATGTTACTCAAAGCAGAGTTAGAAATCTTGCCTGAAGAAAATACCGATATTTTAAGCAGGAAATTAGCCAATTTAGGTGCAGATTTATTAGTTGATACTCTACGTCAATTGACCACGATTACACCTGAGCCTCAAGATGACGCTTTATCATGCTATTCACCAATGATTGGGCGTGAGGATTGGGAACTTGACTGGAATCAAGAGGCGATCGCAGTGCATAATCGGATTCGTGCTTTCTATCCCAATTGCTATACAGATTTTCGTGGACAAAGATTGAAAATCACGCAGACAGAAGTTCTTTCTGAAGGAATTAGTCTTGATAATGTGGGGAAAGTGACAGAGATTCGCAAAGGTAAAGGATTTGTGGTGCAGACTGGTAAAGGGCTATTGCTAATTAAAGAAGTGCAACCTGCGGGGAAGAAATTGCAGTCAGGTTGGGATTTTGTTAATGGTATGAGAATAGTGATCGGTGAATCTCTTTCATGAAAAAGCAAAACGTAGGAGCAATTCCTGAATTGCCCCTACGTTGAAATGCGGGTTTTAAGTCTTTTTTGTGTAAGCCCTAATTTTATGGTTTCTTAACAGGAGCATTACTAGGTGCTTGGGCTGGATTCGTGAATGGAGCCTTTTGTGGAGAAAGAGCAGCAAGACGCTTTACCTCGTCTTTAAATTCAGCAGGAGCTAACTCCAAACCTTTATCAAACAGTTTCTTGGCTTCATCTTCCTTGCCTTGGATTTGTCTTAATTGTGCCTTTCCAACATAAGGACGGAAGTCTTTCGCGCTTTCTTTGATCATCTGATCATAAGTTGCGATCGCCTCATCAATCCGATCTTGTTGACGATAGACTTCGCCTAAAATCCAACGGACTGAACCAGTATCTACAGCATTTGCTTGGACTTTGTTGGCTGTTTCCGCTGTCTTCAGCGTATCTTGGAGAATGCCGATCGCGGATTCAGGGCGCTTGTCGGTTAGCTCGATGCTAACGATACTTTGGAGCGCAGGGATATATCCCGGCTTGGTGGTCAAAATCTTGCGATATTCTGCTAAAGCATTTTTAGGATCTTTAAGTTCAATGTAAGTACGCGCTAGGGTCATCCTATATTCAGGTTGATCAGGAAAAGTATCAGCAAGGGTTTGTAATGGCTCAATGGTTTCTTTGGTTTTGCCAAGTTGATTTCTGAGATTTACAAGACCAATCAACGCAGTTTGATTTTTAGGATCGCTTTTTAGTACGGCTTCAAAACCCTCGATCTGGATTTTGATCCGATCTTGCTCTGAGGTATTTGCGTTGGCGTTATTAGCTGCTTGCGGATTAGGTGATGAAAATAACCCCCCGATCAGTGGTGCGATCGATACACCTAAAAATGAGAGAGTAACTACGATTAAGACACCATTAATAATCCATTGCCTTGCTGTACGTTGAGTCACAATATTTACCCTAAATGAAAAATACATCATAGTGTAACCCAACAATAAAACCACGGCAAAAAGTGCTTTTAACCTTAGTAAAGCCAATTTTATTTTTGCAGCACTGTGGGCGCAGCAAAAATAAAATTAATTTCCATTTACAAAATCGTGAGCGGATCGACATCGATCGCAACTCGCACAGCCTTAGCTTTAACCAACATTCGCAACTCTTCTAGACTTGGGACATTAGGTAAAACTTCAGGAGCAAACTTGAGTAAAATCTGCCAGCGATAACGATTAGCTACTTTTGCGATCGTGGCGGGAGTTGCTCCTAAAATGTCCCAATCATTCTCTAATTGACGCAAATATTCCGCTAATTCATTAGCGGCTCTCTCAACAGCGTTACCACTCTCGCTACTGAGATGAATCAACACCATCTGTCCCATCGGTGGATAGCGTAGAGCCTCACGCATTTCCAACTCAGTCTGCATAAATGCTTCCAACTGATAGGTTTGCACCGCTTGCATGGCAGGATGTTCTGGGGTATAGGTTTGCATGATTACTTTGCCATCTTCTTCGCCACGACCTGCGCGACCTGCCACCTGTAGCAAGGTTTGGGCGGCTCTCTCTCCAGCGCGATAATCCGAGAAGTTTAATAATCCATCTGCCGATACTACACCCACTAAAGTTACTTGAGGAATATCCAAACCCTTAGTTAGCATTTGCGTTCCCACTAATAAATCTGCTTCTCCAGCACGGAACTGATCGATTAATAAACGATGCTGATCTTTATTGCGCGTAGTATCACTATCAAAGCGAATCAAGCGAATATTTGGGAATAATTTTGCGAGTTCCTGTTCCACTTTTTGAGTTCCACTGCCAAAATGCTTGAAATATGGTGAACCGCATTCAGGACAAGCCTTGGGCTGAATTAGAGTGTAGTTACAATAATGGCAACGTAAATGAGCAGATTTTGGTTGATGGGCAGTGGGTGAGATGGGATCGTGATAGGAGAGCGAAACATCACAGTTAGGACATTCGGCAACATAGCCACAGGAACGGCAGGAAACAAAAGTACTATAGCCGCGCCGATGGATGAAGAGAATTCCCTGTTGCTTGGCTTCCAGCATCTCTGCGATCGCATCTTGCAACTTGCGACTTAAAATCGAGTAATTGCCAGCTTTAAATTCATCACGCATATCGACGACTTCAATCGTTGGCATGTCTTTATTGCCAATGCGTTGTGGAAGTTCTAGATAGATAGACTTCCCTTCTTGATGAGCATAGATTACTTCTGCGGAAGGAGTTGCCGAACCGAGAACAAGAGGGATATTCTCTAACTGAGATCGCCATTCAGCGATCGTCCGCGCATGGTAACAGGGCTGGGGTTGATCTTGCTTGAAACTATTGTCATGCTCCTCGTCCATCACAATTAAACCCAAATTAGAAAGCGGTGCAAATACTGCCGATCTCGTCCCGATCACAATTTGAGCTTCACCCGTGAGCATCAAGCGCCATGTATCAAAGCGCTCTCCTTCGGATAATTGACTATGATAAACATTCACCCTCGCATCCCCAAATCTCGCTCGAAAGCGATCAGTAAGCTGTGGTGTTAAGCCAATTTCAGGAACGAGAACTAGTGCCGATTTTCCTGCTGTGAGTACGGCAGCGATCGCTTGTAGATATACTTCCGTTTTTCCTGAGCCTGTGACTCCATGCAGGAGAAAATGCGGTGCGGCTTGATCTGTGAACGCCTTCAAAATTTGTTGCAATGCCGCATCTTGATCGGGGGTGAGATCTTTATTGCGATCGCGTGTGACTGTATGACTTTTACCACCTAATCGTAGCGACTCTTGTTTAGAGATCGTGACATAGCCTTTATTTGCCAGAGTTTGTATAACCGAAACTGAGGTTTTCGCGATTTTACATAATTGTGTTTTTAAACATTCACCACCTTGATGTTGTAAAATCGTGAGAATCTCTGCTTGTCTTGTAGTGACTTCACTATCTGGTATTTTAAGTAAAATGACTACATCTTCATATTTTGGTTGTGGTCGATTTGGCAGTTCTAGAAATGTATCAATCCATTCTAATTTCTGAAGTTCCTTTAAGCCTGAACTAGTATATCTACCAAGTTTTTGCTGAATATAACGGCGACTAATTCCCTTGGGATTATTCTTATGCTCTTGCAAAAAATCCCAAACCATTTGTGCTGCTTTGGGAATTGCCCTCACCCCTAACCCCTCTCCCAGAGGGAGAGGGGAAAAAGAATCTCCCTCTCCCTCTGGGAGAGGGGAAAAAGAATCTGGCTCCCCCTCTCTCTCTGGGAGAGGGGGCTGGGGGGTGAGGGTCTGCTTTACTTTAATTCGATAATGAGACTGATCTAGCAACTTAGGAGGCAGAGCTGTTTTTACTGTCTGCATCACAGGTGTACGATAATAATCCGCTGTACGAATCAGCATCTCCCAATAAGCCCTTGGGAAAATACCTGAACTAACTACAGCACTAACTGATTTAATCTCTGTATCTAAATTCGCGATCGCAGAGGTGTCAGAAATTTGTAATGCGATCGCGCCTACATGACGATTACCTAATGGAACGCTGAGAATATCTCCTATTTGAATATTAATATCTTCAGGAATACGATAGGTCAGCAAATCCTCTATTCCAATACAATCAACGATGACGCTGACATAGCGATCGCAATTAATATTCGCTAAATCAAATATTTCCATGTTTTCGACAATTTTCCCAGGCGTAGGCTCTATTATATTTGTTACTGATTTCGTTACGTGCAATATTTTAAGCACAAGCGACAGTCTGAACTTTAATATCTACTTGAAGAGTTTTACGCAGGACTTTGAGAATAGCGGTGAGATTATCCATTGTGGGATTGCCTTTTGCAGAGAGCATTCTATGAAGGCTTTTGCTGGGTTTAGCAGTGGCGATCGCTAGTTCTTCAAATCCGATGGTTGCATTAACTAGAGCTCTCAATATGAGTCTCGCTGTTTCTGGTTCGCCATTGAGAAAAAGGGAAATAGCTTCGTCAAGTAAAGCGGCGGCAAATGTGGAATCTCTTTGGACTCTTGCATTGACTGTTTCTTTAAAGTCGTGTGTTAGCGGGATAGTTGTCATTTTTTCTTATCACTTTTGCCGCAGCGAGATCGCATCTAGATTGTCGAACCATTTCTGATAGGGGTTTGAGCCATCTTCTTGGATATATTCTTGAACTTTCATACTAAGTACCAGAGTAACTTATATGTTACTTATGGTCAAGACATATTTTTAGCAATCGCCTAAATCAAATCCTAAACACATTTGCTCGCTTGGCTGCTTTAAAAATTACAGATGTTGTTTTTGTGATTAGGCGATCGCATAGCCTGATATTTGACGGATATAAACGGGCTGAAAACCGATGACAATATCTTCTTTTGGTACGCCTTTTTCGACGAGGGCTTGACCAATATCGAGTTTGGTATTGTTGATTTGAATCCAAATTTTGCTGTTTTTACTCCCTTCCCACCAAAGAAATATACATCGAAAACCAAAAATTAGCGTTGCGGCGCTTTGCGCCGCAACGTATAATCCGTCACTGGGAAGGGAGTAATATCTAAGTGCATGGAACAACCGTAGAACCTTTCTTTTTTGTTCCAACCAACGCCTAGAACTTGATAATGATCCTGTTCTGTATCAAATAGGGTTTGGATCTCAATATCGCCATAGGAGGGCTTGTAGGATGCATATAGCAATCCTAAATGATTTGTGAGAGAATAGAAATAGGAAATATATTTCTAGAGGTCATGAAAATGACAGAAGAACTGCAAGAATTTATCGAAACAAATCGAGATGCAAGAGAATTTCGGCTACGGTCATCATCATCTTCATCGCCATCCTCATATTTTTTGGAGACAACAATGGGCTTCATTGGTTTAACAGAACTACCTATCTGGACATTGGTATTTTCAATGACCACCGTTTGAGTAGACTGTGTAGTCGTTGATTGAGAAATATTTGTAATTCCTAAGGCGCGATCAGAAAGTACGGCATTATTAGAAGAGTTGTTTGATATATTTGTAGAAGGGTTACTGGTATTGGTATATACCACCGAAGAAATTTGTCCAGCTTTTACCTCAGACGCACTAGCTGTGACAATTGATGTAAAAGATTTTACTTCTTCGATTTCAAATCTTGCATCTTTGACCCCATTTGGTAAGTCATAGCGAATACTAGTAACTGCCTTGAGATCGCCATTGTAAATATTATCAAGAGAGATTTTTTCGCTCAGCGAACTCAAGGAAATCACTTCTACAACGGTAGACTGTCTTCCTGCATTTTTGGAGAGCAATCTAGCACCTGAATTGGTATAGACTTCACGCCATTCCCCAGCACGTTTTACATAAAGCTGATACACCGCGTTTTCGTAGGTAGTCGAAGGCTTATTGGCAATATCTAGTAAGATGCCAATGCTTGAGAGGTTGCCAGAGTTGTCAAGCAAACGCAATAGCTGTATGTCTGTTTGCCAGTCCTGTGGAACTTGAGCAACAATTTGGGGAACAGATGGAGATGCGATCGCTTCTATAGTACTTAGAAAAGATGCTGAAGTAAGAGTTGCTGTTAGAAAACATAGAGATGTCTTCTAGAATCTATTGCTTATTTGGCTACGAAGTTTTTTACTGACCATATTCATCGTTATTTATTCCAAAGCTCGATCTCTCTAAGAGACGAGCTTCTTAATTTTTTGTTCTACCACAAAAATAGGGTTTGCACTAAATAAGCCCAGCATAACTATAAAAACCCAAAATGCTGTGCCGCGAGCTAAGCTTGCGGCACAGCATTTTGGGTTTTCAGTTTACTTATGCCGAACTACTCAGATTTGATTAAAGAATCAAGACTCTATCAGAGAATTTTGAGGATTTTACAGAAATCGTGATATTTGAATTTGCGTCCAAAAATTTTGGCAACGATCGCCTAAACTCGCGATCGGAAATCTTGTTTGCAATCGCCATTTATCTAATAACAAATGCCCCATCGGTGTCAGCCGAAAACTATCAGTAATGCCTTGACCATCTACTTCACGGCGTAATACTCCAACTTGAATTAGCCATAACAAATCATTTTCCGTACTGATTAAATTAGTAGGATTAGTTGAATATTGATTTTTGATCCCCTCATTACCAGCGATCGCTCTGAGATTTACGCCCTGTGTTGCCATATTTGCAAACAACTTCACCGTAAATGGAGCACATCGTAAAGCCACTTCGGCTCTTCGTAATATTTGCGGGGAATATTCAGCAAAATTTTTGCTGTTTTGTTTACTTAAAGTATCCATTGACATAGCAATTTGTAATTACTGATATAAATAGGGAGACATAATTAAATATAAAAACCTAAAAGCCTTATTCTGACCGCTAAGCTGGCAGAATAAGGCTTTTATTCTTTTTTTTGGATTGAAACAACTAGTTTAATAGTTAATAACTAATGCTAGCAGCACTATCTATCACTAGCATTAACCTTTCGATATAAGAAAACTTAACTTTTTACTTACTAAATTCAAATTAATTGTATCTATTAGGATCTTTTTTCTCTTTCTTCTCAGAAGGATCTTTTTTCGGTTTTTTGGTCTCTTTATTGCCCTTTTGTTCTTTAGACATTATTTTCTCCACTGTCGATAAAAAACGAGAATAAGCACTATTTAATAACGCTTATTACTATTATTCTACCTTAATCCTAAATAATCTGTGAGCTTTATCCCGAAAGCAGTGCAATCCAATAGGGTGAAGTGTAATTAATGTTGATCGCCTTATATTTGAATCAATAGTTACAAACAGCTAAATATGCCAGCTAGAGAGCGATCGTCATGATGTCCACTCAAGATTCTAAAACTCATCACTCTCCGACAACTAATGCCCTCGCTATGGGGATGGCTATCAAAAAATTGTATGAGATGGGGCGTAAAGATTTTGATTCAGAAAACTTTTCAGGGCTGAAATTATCCTGCTGTAAGCTGTCATCGATTAGCTTTACTAGCTCAGATTTGCGAAATGCTGATCTTGACCTAACTGATTTGAGTGAGTCTGACCTGCGGGGAGCTAATTTAGAGAGAGCTACTCTTAATTTTACTAATTTGACTAACGCTGATTTAAGTAACGCAAACTTAAAAGAAGCAAATCTGGGGGGGGCAGATTTGAGTGGAGCAATTTTGAGAGGGGCAAATCTGAGTAATGCAAATTTACGGGGGGCAAATCTGAGCAATGCTCGTATTGAGTTTGCAAATTTACAATGGGCTGACTTAACGGGGGCTAACTGTTTTGGTTGCGATCTAAGCTATGCCAATCTACAACATGCGAACTTGACTGAAGCTTGTCTAGATAGTGCCAATTTATTAAAAAGCAATTTTGAGTATGCCCTGCTAGATGGCACAACGCTAAACAACGCCAGCTACTAAAAGTGTGGAGGGTGCGAAGCACCCTCCACACTTTTAGTAGCTGGCGTTATTTTATTCGATGCCGATCGCAAGTCTTGTATATACAGTAGCCAATGCATTTGCATCACCTACATTCCCAGGAAATAAGACAACTGGTAAATCGGGGAAACGAGGATGATTTTCAGGAGTACGCACGACGGAACAACCAGCAAGAATTTGTCCTAGTAGTCTTGCGGTTGGTAAATTCAAACCCGTACTCAAAACATCATTGGATGTAATGCCCCCTTTACTAATTAGGAATCCAATATCTGCGGGTAATTCCTGCACAATCGCCATCAAAAGAGCCGAGACTGCCTGACCAAAAGCAAGACGGGTAGAGGTATCGGCAAATTCCAATTCTTTTCGACTGGTAAACACCACAGCGGTTTTGCCTGATGCGTGGGCTTGCTGAACTTGGGCTAGCGCTTCTTGTTTAAGCATTGCTGATTGAGCATCGGCATCATTTAATAGACGCGAGACATCAATCTCCACAGGAACTGTATTGGGTGCTTTGAGCAAATATTCTAACTGCTCAGTAGTTTTTTTGACATGGGAGCCAACGATCGCTACACCCGCCTTGTGCGATCGCACATATTTCGACATATCCTCAGCAGCGATTGGCTGAGGCGGTAGCTTCGCAAGAGCTGTCAGCAAACTAGCGGCGCTGCGAAATAAAAACCTTTTTCCAATCGTTGCCACTGCCAAAATATCTGAAGCAAATTGATTAAGATCGGCTTGGTTTTCCGCATCAACCACACCGCACTGATTGTCATGCAAGCGTGCTAAACGCTGACGGACTCCTGCACGAATCTCTCCTAATAAAAATCGCTGGACATCAGCGGCAAGAATTTTGCCCTTGGTTTTTTCTTCGACATAATCAGGCAAATAGCTATGCGTATAGCCAAATACAGAGTCCTTAGCGAATTCAGTTTCATGGACTGGGGTAGGTATACCGTTAACTACTAAATAATGCACACTCGATTTGGTAAAACGCCCACCTTCAAAAAATGCTGGTACTAGAAAATGCGCGTCAAAATTACCCAGTTCTTCAGCGATCGCATCCGTCTCGATGGGATAATGTCCCCGCAATGTCGAGTCAGAGCGACTAACGATCATAAATTCTTGGATGCCTTCAGCTTCGAGCGCAGGCTTAAGGTTGCGACAAACTTCGCGAGTGACACTGGTGGCATCTTCGGGCGTAAGCGATCGCGTATTTGTCAGCACAAACATAATCGGAGAAGCATCGGCTAATCCGATCCGCAAAGTTTCCACATCCCATTTAGTTAGCAGTAGGCAGCTATGCACAGTTTGCGAACCCGTCGGATCGTCATCAAGAACAATTATCTTAGGCTGTTGGGAAGAGGTAGCTGCCATTGCTTGTCTATATGAAAACTAATGTTTGTAGAAGCTTATCTTGATTTACGTGACAATAAATCTTTACAATAGTGAAGCGTAAAGCCTTTGTCTGAAGTTTTTATATTTTGTATGCTGCACCATTATTTACTAGATTTAAATTGAGCGCTTCTACCCAAAGCTACACATACCAATACCCCCGACGCAAAACCCAATGTGATAAAAGTTATTGGCTCTCCTAGCAAAATCGCTGAGGCAAGAATGGTCAGAAATGGTTGAAAAAGTTGTAGCTGACCAATTCGAGCAATCCCTCCTAAAAATAAGCCGCGATACCAAGCAAAAAAGCCAAAAAACATACTGAAACAACTGATATATAAGAAACCGATCCAAGCATTGCTAGAAATATTGGTAAATGAGGATGGCAAATGTTGCAATACGATCGGAAACACGAGCGGAAATGAAAGTACCAAAGCCCAACACACGACTTGCCACGACCCAAAAGTACGTGCTAATACCGTTCCTTCTGCATAGCTTAAACTTGCGGCAAAAACTGCTCCGAGTAAAGCCAAATCCGCAAAACTAATATTTCCTGTCCCCGATATCAGCGCAAAAGTAATCACCAATCCACTACCAGTGATCGCAAAAATCCAAAATTTTACTGATGGTCGCTCTCCTGCTCGTAAAACTCCAAACAAAGCCGTAGCAAGCGGCAATAGACCAATAATTACAGCTCCATGTGATGCAGAAGCGTCGCGCATTGCTAATGTTGAGAGTAATGGAAATCCCACAACAGCACCAACTACGACAACAGCAAAGTTGGGTAGAAATCGCCAAGAGGGGATTGGTTGCCTTGTAGAAATCAATAAAATTAATGACAACCCCGTAGCAATTATTGCTCGCCCTAGCCCTACAAATACTGGATCGAATTCGGTTAGAGCAATACGGGTTGCTGGCAAAGTGATGCTAAAAATTATGACACCGAGAAGCCCATAAACAAGTCCCATAGTCGCGTCTTTAGTTTGCGGACTAGTCATTTTGTTCCGACTTTTAGATTGATCTTATCCCAAAACATAAAATGGCACAGCCATTTTATGTTTTGGGATTAATTATGGGACTGATATTGCGGGGCACTGCCCCCACAATATCAGTCATATCTATACCAATTCACAAAAGTGCGGCGACACTTTTGTGAATTAAAAACCAAACCCCATAAGGGTTTTATAGCAGTCCAAACAAGCCAAGAAGACTTTTGAAAATCCTCTTGGCTTGTTTGAAAGCAAAGCGATGTAGCTTTTTAATAGAAGGGTTTAATGGCTTGTAAAATCACAGCAGCGGCGCGTTTAGCCTCTTCGGGCTGATCTAGAGTTTGGCTTACTTCAGTTAGCCTCGTTTCTAGAGCTTCGACAGTTTCATAAGTTTGAAAGATCATCTGAATCAAATCATCAATATCGTAGGTGTAGAGTGCCGACCAGTCTCGTTCTTGCGGGCTAAAACGATAGTTTAGGGTTGAAAATAGCAGGATTTTGGCATGAAGCGGACTGACATTTCTTGAAATGTCGGCTCGCAGATCAAATAGATTCGTTAAATATTTAATATTGTGTTTGTGGGGAATCGTATCATCCTCAGTTTTTTCAGTAGCCTCACTTTTAGTTGAGACAGATCCATTTTGAGAGTCTGATGATAACTCTGGATTTAAAAAACTATATGGCAATTTGCCTTCATCACGCAGAGTATAGAGAAACCCAAGACAATCGATAATGTTGTCAGCAGCAAGAAGATAGTCTGACTGTTTGCTCAGTTGCTTAACTTGGCTGTTTAGCTTGTGCTTGAGCTTATTGAGATCGGGGAAAATGGTCATCAGTTCTTGGACAAGCTGACGCACATGCAAAGCTTTAACTTCGTTGACATCATTTGACCAAGAATCATGACATGTAAAGAGGATCAGTCGTTTGATGCGAAGAACATTGCTGTCTTGCTCCAAACTCTCTATAACTTCCTCTAGAAGATTTAAATCTTCCATATTTTTGTTAGGCGCTATTATTCTTAAGTGTGAGATTTGCCATCGGGCATAGTTGCGCCACTAAAAATTGTACCAATAGTGCTGGCTCCACTCATCTCGGCTCTGGTCAAAATAGCCTCGCTAAGATCAGCTCCATCAAGATTAGCTCTGACTAAATAAGCATCAACTAAACTCGCTTGACTAAGATTTGCTTTATCTAGTAGCGATCGCGATAAATCACTACCATTAAGTATTGCCTGAATCAATCCTGCGTTGCTTAATGTTGTCATGCTCATATTCGCTTTAGTTAGATTAGCCCCAAATAAGTTGGCGAGGCGCAGATTTGCATTTTTGAGATCAGCCTTAGTCAGGTTCGCCCCTTTAAGGTTTACCTCGGTAAGATTTGCATTACTTAGATTTGCTTCAGTAAAAATTGTACCGCTCGCGATCGCACCGCTCAGATTAGCTCCTTGCAAATTTACCCTTGAGAAAGTCGCTTCACTAAGATTTGCACTGGAAAGATCAACTCCCGCAAGATCGGCTCCACTTAGGTTAGCCCCTCGCAAATCGGCTTTACGTAAATTTGCACCGCTCAAGTTTGTCGGAGGATAGCCCCGTTCTTCGCGCATGAGGGTCGCGCTCAAGATTGCACCACGTAAATTTGCGCCACGGAGATTTACGCTGCGTAAATCCGCCTCACTAAGATTTGCATCCATTAAGTTGGCAAGGGAAAGATTTGCGCCAAATAGATTCACCCTTTGCAACATTGCCCCATGCAAATCCGCCTCGGATAGATTGGCACTCATCATGATTGCTTGGTTAAGAGTTGCGCCACCGAGTTTTGCACCCGATAAATTGGCATGATTAAAGGTGACCTTGTTAAGAAATGCAAATACAAGATTTGTCCGCCTCAGGTCAGCTTTGGTCAAGTTAACGCCGATTAAATCACTATTAAACAAATTGGCATTAGCTAGATTTAAGCCAGCAAAGTCTCGCCTACCAGAAGCATATTCTTTCAGGAGTTTTTCTGCGCTCATGATTTAGTTGAGAAATTGCTCATACCGTTACAATTTTTAAGTTGGAGGATTTATACCAATTCACAAAAGGATGACGAGCCCTTTATGAATTAAAAAACAAACCCTGTAAGGGTTTTAAAACCACAAAATGGCTACGCCATTTCGTGGTTTTGTATTAGATATGGTAGCTTGATCGTAATCCATACTCCACCAGTATCTGGATGATTTTTGGCAGCGATCGCTCCTTTATGCAATGTGACAATCTGACGACAGATCGCAAGTCCTAATCCACTCCCCCCGCGATCCATTCCCGATCTTGTCCTCGATGGATCGACTTTATAAAAGCGATCAAAAATATGGGGTAAGGATTCTTCAGGAAAACCTTCGCCTGCGTCAATTATCTCTATTAGTAGGTTAGAGTCTATCACGCTGGTTTTGATTGTAATCGACTGAAGAGCTGGACTGTGCTTAATACTGTTATCTAATAAGTTCAGCAAAAGCCGATAAATACGTGATTCGTCAAGTAGCCAGAGTAATTTTTCGTTACCAATATATTTGAGTTTTACTTGTTTGCGATTAGCTAATGGCTCTAGGGTTGCCCAGACCGAATGCAATGTTAGCGATAAATTGACCTCGCTTAGGTGTAGTACAGACTCAATGCCCACATCCATCTGTCCTAATTCCAACAAGTCTTGGACTAGTTTGGTAATTCTCTCTATTTCGCTAAGCAGACGTTCTACCCAAATTCTTGCCGCAGGATCAACACGGGGCTCGAGCGTCTCCGCAACCAGACGTATTGAAGTCAGGGGGGTTTTTAGTTCATGGGCAATGTCAGAAGTCCAGCGATCGCGTTGCTGAGTAATCGCTACTGCTTCTTGGCGATCTATCAAAAAAATACCAACTTGCCCGTATCCCAAATAAATACTAAAAGCTCGAATCGGTCTACCTATCTGTGGTACTGGATCGACAGGATCAGGTATTGCAGGATGAAATACCCAATCAACTTGGGAGCCTAGACTAAGCGATCGCGTTTGTTCGACAAGATGATCAAGTTCATAGGAACGAATTAGTTGAAGCAAAAATGGCTTGCGAATTAATCCTTGTCGATGGTTAGCGATCCCCATCATGTTTGCGGCTTGTTGATTACAGATTACTAAGCGGTTATCTTGATTGACTTGGATATAGCCAATGGGAGACAGTTCAACAATTTTCGCCCACAGCAAGCGCTCGTCTCTATCCTCTGTAGTTTCAATTTCCAGTAATTGAGCATTAAATTGCCCACTAGAGTTTTGCTGAATATTTTTTTGGATGTTCAGCGCCCAAGACTTAAAACTACGGATCGATTTTGCTTTAAATACATGACGCGATCGCTGACGTAATTTACGATTACGTTTCTGCCTAGCATAATTCCAGCTAAACCAGCAAGCGCTAGTAGCGATCGCACCGATGCCAATTCCGACAAGCAACCAGAAAAATTCCATTTTTACGCTTAAGCAGTAGCAGATTTAATTACAACTAAAAATAAAGGCTCGCTTAGCGAGCCTTTATTTTTAGTTAGGTTTTAGTAAGTTTCAACGTGCCAACGACCGTCACGCTTCATTTGCTTCTCAAAATCCTTCCAAACAGCACCATTCTTTTCAGCAGTCTTAGTCATGAATTCCGAAATGCCGTCTTCCATGCCACGCAAACCACACATATAGGTATGGGTAGTTGGCTTTTGCAGCACTTCCCACAACTCGTCAGCATATTCAGCCATGCGATTTTGGATGTACATCTTTTCGCCCTTGGCGTTCTTTTGCTCACGGCTAATCGCCACATCGTAACGGAAATTACGCTTGTGCTTGTAGGCTAGCCATTCAAGGTCAGGCTTGTACAAAACTGTTGTGTCAGTTGGCACACCAAAGAATAGCCAAGCTAAGCCATTAAATTTATAATCTTCATGCTTTTCTTTGAACATCCGCCACAAGAATGCTCGGAAAGGCGCAATACCAGTACCTGTAGCAATCATGATGATTGTGGCATTGGGATCGTCTGGCAACAGCATTTCTTTGCCAACTGGGCCAGTTAATTTGACATCATCACCAGGTTTGAGATCGGTCAAGAAGTTAGAGCATACTCCTTTGATAGTTTCACCTGCTTCGTTTTGATACTCTAGACGCTTGACGCTTAGAGATAGGGTCTTACCATCAAGATCATCTCCGAGGCGGGTTGATGCGATCGAGTAGAGGCGAAGTTTGTTCGGTTTACCATTTTTATCTTCACCTGGAGGAACGACACCAATACTTTGACCTTCTAGGTAACGAAGGTCGCCTCCAGAAATATCGAATTTGACGTGACGGGTATCGCCAGCAGCACCTGGTCTGACCAGTACATCATTAGAAATACATTTTGCTGTAAATGGATTAGCAGGGCGGTAGATATTGACGGGAATATCTTTGTCTGAATTTGCACTCATGAGAAGTTATATGGACGCTATATGACAGAAGAACACGAAGTCATTATATTTTCAAATGTGACTTGTCTGTATTTTGTAGCTTAAAGATCTGTTTAGTGGGGCAAACATTACATGTTTGTTAATATTTCGCACATTTCTTACCCAAACCCAAAAAATGAGTTGCGGCGCTTCGCGCCGCAACTCATTTTTTGGGTTTGGGTTTGTTTCTGGCTAAGCAACATAGTCGAAATTTGGGGTGGTCTAGGCTTTTTCTCCCAAATTTTGGATAATCAAGACATTGTTCTTAGCAGCTTTGGGGCAGCTTGTCTATGTTATTATCGATACAATTGCTACAAATTATCAACTTAAGGTACTTGCTACAAACTACTTGTTCGTAGTACCGAGCGAAAAGTATCTGGAAATGCTTCAAAAACAAGTTTTGCTTAGATCGCGAACAAGATCAGTATGAGTCTAGAGGAGGCTACTTTGCGAACAACGGGTGCATTTGCTCTCATCGATAGTGTGAGACGACAGGATGTTAAGCATATTTTTGGCTACCCTGGTGGAGCAATCCTGCCAGTGTACGATGAAATTTATAAGTCGGAGGCAAGAGGGGAAATCAAGCATTACCTCGTGCGTCATGAGCAGGGAGCCGTCCATGCTGCTGATGGATATGCCCGAGCCACTGGAAATGTGGGTGTATGCGTTGCGACTTCAGGTCCTGGAGCAACCAATCTGGTGACGGGTATTGCTACAGCGCAAATGGACTCGATTCCAATGGTGGTGATTACAGGGCAAGTTCCTTCCTATGCGATCGGCACGGATGCCTTTCAAGAAACTGATATTTGGGGCATTACGCTCCCCATCGTTAAGCATTCCTATGTGATTCGTAGAGCTGAAGATATTGCGCGGATCGTTGCTGAGGCTTTTCACATTGCTGGGACTGGTCGCCCTGGTCCCGTATTAATCGATATTCCTAAGGACATTGCTCAGAAATCATTTGACTATAGTCCTGATGTGAAGATTGATTTGCCTGGTTATCAACCCAAGGTCAAAGGATATTTGCATCAAATTGCCGCTGCGATCGCATTAATTCGTGAAGCCAAAAGACCATTACTTTATGCAGGTGGCGGTACTGTACTTGCCGATGCCCATGTTGAGCTAGCTGAATTAGCCAAACGCTTCCAGTTGCCCGTGACCACAACCCTGATGGGTAAAGGTGCTTATGACGAAAATAATTACCTTTCCGTTGGCATGTTGGGAATGCATGGTACTGCCTACGCTAACTTTGCTGTACAGGGTTGCGATCTATTGATTGCTGTCGGGGCAAGATTTGACGATCGCGTTACAGGTCGTCTAGATACATTTGCGCCTGAAGCTAAAGTTATTCATATAGACATCGATCCAGCTGAAGTTGGTAAAAACCGCAAACCTGACGTGCCAATCGTTGGCGATGTGAAGGAAGTATTGCAGGCGATTCTTGAAGCCACCAGTTACGAAGAAAATATTCAAACCAAAGATTGGTTTGTTCAGCTTGATGAGTGGAAAGAAGACTATCCTCTCGAAGTTCCTACCTATGACAACGTGCTATCACCGCAACAAGTCATCTATGAATTTGGTAAGCAAGCGCCCAATGCTTATTTCACTACTGATGTAGGTCAGCACCAAATGTGGGCAGCCCAGTTAATTAAAACTGGTCCTCGCAAGTGGATTTCAAGTGCTGGACTTGGCACGATGGGCTATGGAATGCCTGCGGCGATGGGAGCAAAAGTAGCTCTTCCAGATGATCAAGTAATCTGTATTAGCGGCGATGCTAGTATTCAGATGAATATTCAGGAGCTTGGCACATTGGCGCAGTATGGCATCAAGGTCAAAGTGATCATTATTAATAATGGTTGGCAAGGCATGGTGCGTCAGTGGCAAGAAAGTTTCTATGATGAGCGATACTCCTCTTCTAATATGGAAGTGGGTATGCCTGATTTTGTGAAGCTTGCTGAAGCCTTTGGCATCAAGGGCATAAAGGTAATTGAGCCAAGCAATTTGCAATCTGCGGTTGCAGAAATTCTTGCTTATGATGGGCCAGTGTTTGCTGATTTCTGTGTTAAGCGCAATGAGAACTGTTATCCGATGGTTCCCCCAGGAGCAAGCAATGCGGAAATGGTTGGCTTGCAAACTCCTAAGCGGAGGCTAAGCCAAGAAATGTCAGAGCCTGTGCCTCAGTTGGAACGAGTCTTAGTCTAGGACTACGCCTCGCAGATAATTCAGCAAGTGATGCTTTGCATCACTTGCTGAATTATCTATGGGTTTAAGCACAAAGTGATGTAATACCAATTCACAGAAGTGTTGCCACACTTTTGTGAATTCAACAACAAGCCCAGTAAGGGTTTTAAAAACACAAAATGGCTAAGCCATTTTGTGTTTTGGTATAAGAGAAAATCCTCGCTCTCAGTGCGAGGATTTTCTCTTTTTGATGAAAATTAGTGACGGTGCTATGCTTTTGCTTTGTTTATGTGAAAATCTATGACACCAGAAAAATCTTATCGCCCCAATGTGGGGATTATTGTTTTCAACCGCAAAGGTGAAGTGCTAGTCGGTGAACGTGTCGGTGTGCCTGATTCATGGCAATTTCCACAGGGTGGAATCGACGAGGGTGAAGATCCTCAAGCAGCGGCTTTGCGAGAACTATATGAAGAAGTAGGCATCAACAATGCTGTCTTGGCATATGTACACCCTGAATGGTTGTATTACGATTTCCCGTCAACCTTAAAACTATCGGGAAAATGGGCAAACTATTGTGGACAAAGACAGCGTTGGTTTGCTTTTTATTGGAATCATCCTGCGTCTGACTGTAAGTTAGATATCCACGATCGCGAGTTTCGGGTAGTACAATTTATGGCGATCGATAAAACTCTTGATTCGATTGTTAGATTTAAGAGAGAAGTTTATCAACAGGTCGTTAAAATCTTTACACCTGTAATCCGCGATTATATTGGCAAATTGCCGTAGGGTTAATTTGATATTAAGAAACTTGAAGTTCTTTAATGCACTAGATATATATTCCTATAGGCTTACTATATTACCAGAATTTCTATCTTGAACTGGTTGTGGGAGTATTAAAAGTGAAAGTATCCAAATATCTACACTTTACACATCTGGGTATGGTGTGGCGTAGAATTTCTCTGTTTTTGATTGCTTTGTTTGCTGTGATTGGATTACAGCATTTTGTTGTTGAGCCTAGTTTTTCTGCTTCTAGTTCGTTGTCAAATACGATCGCCTCGTCTTCTTTAATTACCAAAAATAATAGCGATCATCTCATTGCTCAAGATAGCAATGTGGATTCACCCAATCTTAGAACTTACGACTCTCTGAGTGAAGAAGAGAAAGCACTCTTTAGCAAAATCATACTTTTTGTCAGCATCTTTGGCTTAGTGGTTTATGTTTTCTCCTGTTTCTGTATGATGAAAATTGCAGATAAGCTGGAAATCCCTAATAGTTGGCTGGCATGGATTCCGATCGCCCAAATCTGGGTGATGGTTCGTGCCGCAGGTAAACCTGGATGGTGGCTGATTTTATTTTTTGTTCCCTTTGTTAATTTTGTGATTAGTTTGATTGTCCTGTTTACTATACCAACCAGTCTTGGCAAATCATCGCTCTATGGCTTGTTAACGTTTATTCCAGTATTAGGGGTCTTTCTATACTTTGGACTACTTGCCTTCACGTAATAAAAAGGGACACGAAGCGTCCCTTTTTATTAAACAATCATGTCTTTGGCAAGTTTTTCGGCGATCGCCTCACCTTTTAAGATCTCAACCAATTTTAAAGCAAATGCCATAGCTGTTCCCGCGCCACGACTTGTCACTACATTGCCATCAATGACCACAGGAATTGTCAAATATTCCGCGACTTGCATTTGCTCTTTAACCGATGGATATGATGTGGCGCGTTTATCCTTAAGTAAACCTGCTGCGGACAGAACACTAGGAGCAGCACAGATGGCGGCGACAAGCTTATTTGCTGCGGCATGGGCGATTAACATTTTGGTAATGCTGGAATCTTCTCTAAGTCGAAAAGTACCTGCACCGCCAGCAAGGATGATCGCATCAAATTGACTAGCATCGACTTGCTCTAGCAGTGCATCGGCAATAATGGCGATCGCATGACCACCGATTACAGTTTGGGTGTCTAAACCTGCGGTAGTTACCTCAACCCCAGCACGACGCAACACATCAATAATCGTGATTGCTTCTATTTCTTCAAAGCCTTCAAATAAAGGAACAAGTACGTTAGGCATATTTCACCAAATTTTAAAATGCGTTTGCGTTATTTCTTTAGATTTGCTTATATGAAATTGTAGAGGCAATCGCATTTTGATTGGTTTTCTGGATTTTTTATAGCTATTCCCTTCTTTCAAAAAAACAGTTTTGGATTTCTCAGTGCCTGAGGCAATGGGAAACCCAAAACTGTTTGCATAATGAGAACTTCTGATTTTTTGAAATTTAGATTGAGGTTTGGGTTAGTTTTGTGTAACAATTGTAGATCGCACTTTTAAGTAATCTCACAACTAAAAAAATGGCTAAAAACAAAGGTGTCCGTCTCGTAGTTACATTAGAGTGCACCGAATGCCGCACTAATGCTAACAAGCGATCGCCTGGTGTGTCTCGTTATACGACCATGAAAAATCGTCGTAATACAACCGCAAGATTAGAACTCAAAAAGTTCTGTCCTCATTGCAACTCTCATACCGTTCATAAAGAAATCAAATAGTCCACTAATCCAATAACTAAAACCGCGTAATCCCAATCATGGCAATGAACTCCTCTTTTTATCGCAAGCGCCTCTCTCCGATCGCGCCTGCTGCCAAAATCGACTACAAAGATGTCGAATTACTGCGTAAATACATCACTGAGCGCGGCAAGATTTTGCCTCGCCGCATTACAGGTTTAACTGCAAAGCAACAGCGTGCATTGACGACAGCGATTAAACAAGCTCGTGTAGTTGCATTACTGCCTTTCATCAACAAAGAAGGTTAATCCCTAAAAAAACATCGGTAGGGGCAATTCATGAATTGCCCCTACCGATGTTTTTTATAGGCATTGCTCGATTACGGCAATGACCGATCGCGAAAGACTATCAAAGTCATAACCACCTTCTAACCCAAATAAGATTTTTGGGGTTAGCTCCAAACACATATTCGTAAATGTGCCAAAATCCTCTGGCTTCAGCAAAATACTTGCCAAAGGATCGTCAGCATTTGCATCAAATCCCGCGCTAACGATTAATAACTCAGGATTGAAATTTCGCAAAAACGGCATGATTTGATTTTCAAACACGGGCAAATATTCTGCGATCGCTGAACCAGATCGCATCGGAATATTCAAAATATTGTCATGATTTCCTGTCTCATCTTTGCGACCTGTCATCGGATAAAACGGTGCTTGGTGCGTAGATACATAGGCAATATCTGGACGATCCCAGACAGCCTCCTGTGTGCCATTGCCGTGATGGACATCCCAATCGAGGATGGCAACACGCTGGAGATTTAATCGATCAATTGCTGACATTGCAGCGATCGCAGCATTTCCAAAAATGCAAAAACCCATACCCGAATGAGCACGGGCATGATGACCAGGGGGACGTGCTAGTACGAAGGAGGGGCGACCTGACTCTAAGACAACATCAACACCATCAAGCCATGCACTGAGGGCAAGTAGAGCCACATCATACGTTTGATGCGAAGCGATTGTATCGCCATCGATGTAGCCACCACCACGCTCGGTAATTGCCTGCAAAGTTTCAAGATATTCTTGAGTGTGAAAACGAAGTACTTCTTTTAAGATGTTTTGTCGATCAGTCGGTTCTTGCCAGACTAATTGTGAGGCGATCGCTGAATTTCTTAGAGCCTCAACTATAGCTGTAAGACGACCAGCTTTTTCTGGGTGATAAACCCCAGTATCATGACATAGAAAACTATCAGAATAAATTATTGGGAATTTATTGGTAGACTTTGAAGAGATTGAAAAGTTGTTTGAAAACATACGTGCTTTTGCTGATCGCCAAATCAATGAATAGTTGTTGTCACCATAGAGACTAGCGTTATACTTTTAAGATCGTGGATTTGTTTGAAATCTTTTACAAGTAGCTAACCACAATTAAATATAAAACCACAAAAACTTTATTGCCCATTGCGCGGGCGGTAAAGTTTTTGGATTTGATGTTTTAATTATGCTTGGTTACTCAGTTCCACAGCAGTTTTAATTGGGTTTTTCCTGTGGTCGATCCCTTACCGCCAGCGCAGCAATCAGATGTAGAGATGCAAGCCATACCAAAAGAGCTTGCCTTAACCATCAAAGAGATTATTAGTCTCTACAAAAACCATAACCAAAAAAAAATAATCGAATCCCTAGAGAATCTGATCTCTACAGTAAAAAGAGGTGCAGATAAAACCTTCTTAACAGATCGATCTTTGGGAAGCGATCAAAATAACTTGGAAACAGAAAATGAGGAGAAATTTCTTAAAAGTTGGGACGATATCTTCAATGTCCAAGTTTACATTGACACTGAAATTTTCGGAGAATTAGATCCAAGACCTCCTGCTTTAGTGGAGTTAGACAATAGTGATGGCAATGAAACAATAATCCAACATACTGATGCAACTGAAATTTATGTTCAGGCATGGAAAGAACTGGCTCAGAGTATGTCATCTTTCCCCGATGATTTGTTTACTCGACTCTGGACAACTGCCGAGATTGCCAAAATTTTGGAATGTTCTCCCAGCAGTTTACGGCGATCGCGTCGGACTGGGCGATTACCAATTAAGGTCAAAGATCTGATTCTGGATTGTATTTCTCATGATGGCAAACGGAGTTTATGGTTTGTACGCCCCTCCTAACTAATTTTTGAGTTGTCAATGGCTACGGCGCTGACAACTCAAAAATTGGTTTTACAACTGATAATCGCTATACAATTTAGATATATGTACCTATGGACATAAATTTATAGATGTCTTTTCAAGATCTACGCAAACGATTTTTGCTAAGTAACATATCGCTTTATTGGGTGTTGCTTGTCCCGTTTGTGATACAAATTATCGGGACTGTAGGGCTAGTAGGCTATTTATCCTATCGCAGTAGCGAGGTGGCAGTTGATAAAATGGCAAATCAGGTAATGAGTGAATTAGGCGATCGCATTGAGCAGAACCTTATTAATCATCTCCGCAAGCCAACTGAAATCAACCGTAATAACGCTGCTAGCATCAAGATTGGGATTCTAGACTGGCAAAATTTGGCAATCGTAGAGAAATATTTCTGGCAACAATCGCAGATTTTCGCAGACGTATCCGCATTTGCGATCGCAAATGAGCAAAAAGAAATTCTCATCGTAGAAAAATTAGATGATAGTTCTCGTGTAATTCGACTGAGAGATAAATCAACTAATAACATATGGGATAACTATTTAGCTGATAGTGACGGCAATCGTGTCAAGCTGCTCAGACGCTCAACTACATATGATCCTCATAACGATACGCCGAATAATCCTTGGTATGGAAAAGCTAAAAATACAGGGCGATCGCTATGGCAGATTAATGTCTCGCTGGCAAACCCCAATAAGCCTTCACTGATTGCGGTTAACTTCTTACCATTTTTCGACCGCAACAATAATTTTCAGGGTGTGTTGGGTTCTTCGATATCACTGAACCAATTAGGGGATTTTCTTCAGAAACTCAAGATTGGGAAAACAGGGCAAGCTTTTATCATTGATCGCAACGGTCAGATGATTGGTGTCTCAACAGGGGAAATCTCTTTTCGTCAAGGTATATTGACACCATTAGCTCAAGACAAAGAGACGATCGCCAAAAATGTTGATCCTGATCATCGGAGACTAAGTGCTTTTGATAGCCAAAATGCCACAACCCAAATAACTGTCAATCATTTAAAAGAACGTTTTGGTCGTCTAGAGAGTATTTCTGAACATCAAAAGTTTCGATTTGAGAAAGATGGCATCCGATATTTTGTGCAGATTGCACCGCTAAATAATGAAGTTGGATCTGAAGATTTAGATTGGCTCTCAGTAATAGTGATCCCAGAATCTGACTTTATGTCCGAGATTCAAACAAATACTAATTGGATAATTCTTCTCTGTGGGCTGATTGTGTTTGTTGCAATTGGGATGGGGTTACTCACAGCCCGCTGGATTTCTCGTTCAATAGCTAAAGGCGATCGCAACCAACTAGAAATTACGCTCATTGAGAATGAGTCAAGATTAGAGTCGTTTCTGAATAATATGCCTGCCATTTGCTATATCAAAGATCTGGAAGGCAAGTATTTAAATATCAACAAAGAATTTGAACGGGTATTAAAAATCAGTAAAAAAGAAATGATCGGCAAAACTGATTATTATGTAATGCCTGTAGAAGGTGCAGATATTTGTCGGACTACCGATCATCTAGTGATTTCACAAAAATCCACAATCCAAATTGAAGAAAGTTTCGATCTCTCTGACGGAATCCATACTTTTTTTACGACTAAGTTTCTACTTCGCGACCTGAAAGGAAATGTTTATGCAATGGCTGGGATCTCTTTAGATGTTAGCGATCGCAAACAAGCTGAAAGTGATCTGCGAGAAAGTCAAGCCGATCTCAATACGGCATATATCGAGCAGAATAGTCTGTTTAATGCCCTTACTGACGTGATCTTAGTGCGCAATGCCGAGGGGCGTTGCCTCAAAATAGCTCCGACCAATGGTGTGAATCTAAAGGGTACTCAAGAGGACGTTTTAAGCAAGCCAATTCAAGAAGAATTGCCGATAGAGGTAGCAAATATTATTTTGCAAACCATTCACAAAGCTTTGACGACCAAGCAAATGTCAAGTTGTGATTATATTTTAGAAATTGATGGTAGAGAAATATGGTTCTCTTCCAATATTTCACCCTTGGCTGAAGATACAGTTATCCAAATTTCAAGGGATATCACAGAACGGAAGCTTTCAGAAATAGCTTTGGCAAAAGCAAAGGAAGATGCAGAAGCGGCGACTAAAGCTAAGAGTGAGTTTTTGGCTAACATGAGTCATGAAATTCGCACGCCGATGAATGGAGTCTTGGTGATGGCTCAATTACTTGCCACTACTGAACTTACAGAAGAGCAAGAGGAATTTGTCCAAACTATTCTAGAAAGTGGTGATGTGCTTTTAGCTGTGATCAACGATATTCTTGATTTTTCTAAAATTGAATCTGGGATGCTGAAAATAGAGCAAAGAGAATTTGTCTTAGCTGATATTTTATGTTCGGTTTGCAATTTAATGAATGGTCAAGCTAAAAACAAAAAGATTGAACTGCAATATACAATCGATTCTCAAGTACCTTTAAAGGTAATCAGTGATAGCTCTCGTTTGCGTCAGATTTTGATCAATCTAGTAGGTAATGCCATCAAATTCACTCCTCAGGGCAAGGTGTCAGTCGCGGTTAGTGGTAGCCCATTATTGGATAATGATCAGTATGCACTTAAATTTGCAGTTACTGATACTGGCATTGGTATTCAAGGCGATCGCATATCCAGCCTATTTCAAGCCTTTACACAGGCTGACACGTCGATTAGTCGAAAATATGGCGGTACTGGCTTAGGTTTAGCGATTAGTAGGAGATTGATTGAGCTAATGGATGGAAGGATATGGGTCGAGAGTTTTGGGGAGGTTGGGGGCAATCCTCCATTAGGTTGGGAGTCTGATCTAGTTACTCAAGGTACAACATTTTACTTTGCAATTAAAACTCCAACCCAAAAAGATAAATCACCTGCTTAGCAGGTGATTTATCTTTTTGGGTTTATTTTGCGTACAAACTCTGCAAGGTTGGAATAAACGATGGGTAAGAAATTGCCGCAGACTCGGCTCGATTAATTGAAGTTTTGCCCTTGGCTACTAGAGCAGCGATCGCCAAACTCATGGCAACACGATGATCGTCATAGCTCTCTACTTCAGCACCAGTGAGAGCTTTACCACCAACGATCGCCATCCCATCAGGAAGTTCTGTCACATTCGCTCCCATTTTCGTCATTTCCTTAACCATCGCCACAATGCGATCGCTTTCTTTGACGCGCAACTCGGCAGCATCCTCAATAATAGTGGTTCCCTCTGCACAGCTTGCGGCGATCGCTAAAATCGGGATCTCATCAATTAGACGAGGAATCACCGCGCCACCGATTTTACAAGCCTTGAGATGGGCAGAACGTACGCGCAAGTCAGCAACTGGTTCTCCTGTAACTTCGCGTTGATTTTCATAGGTAATATCTGCACCCATTTCCGCAAGAATTTCGAGAATGCCTGTCCGAGTTGGATTAATCCCGACGTTCTCAATTACTAGATCGGAATTAGGAACAATGGAAGCCGCTACTAACCAAAACGCTGCCGAACTAATATCTCCAGGTACGATCACCGCCTGTCCAACTAGTTTTGCGCCGCCTTTAACGGCAACAGTGTTTGTATCAATATCAACTGTGATTTTTGCGCCGAAGGCTGCCAACATCCTTTCACTGTGATCACGCGATCTCTCTGGTTCAGTGACAATCGTTTCGCCATCGGTCATTAAGCCCGCTAGCATAATGCAGGATTTGACCTGAGCTGAAGCTACAGGAGATTGATAGTGAATTGCTTTGAGGTTTTGACCTGAAATTGCTAGTGGCGCTCTTGCTCCATTTTCCCGACCCCAAATATTCGCTCCCATCTGACGTAAAGGGTTGACCACGCGAGACATGGGGCGCGATCTCAACGAGCTATCGCCAGTGACAGTAAAAAAGCGATCGGGATGACTTGCCAAAATCCCTAACATCAAGCGTAGAGTTGTTCCAGAATTACCAGCATTCAAAACATCTAGAGGCTCCTTTAAGTTGCCTAGCCCAATGCCCTTAATCGTTACTAGTTCTGAGTTAAGCTCAGATATCTCCGCACCCATGGCTGCAAAGCAAGCCGCCGTACTACGCGGATCTTCACCCAGCAATAATCCTCGAATAGTGGTCTCGCCCTCAGCTAGAGAGCCAAGCATCAGCGCCCGATGCGAAATTGACTTGTCTCCAGGGATTGTAATTCTTCCTTGTAAACCTTGTGGCAATTGGCTTGCATCAATGTTAAGCAGGTGATGGGTTTGAGTAGTATCGAGGTCAATCATGTTAGAGTCAGTTAGCAATTAGTATTAGATTAAGACAAAATCACGGCAAATTTAGACTTATATCAACGACACCACTAGCTATTTATGAATCCCCCTGAGCCAAATTCTGCTGATTTAAATGCGATCGCCTCAGATAGCATCCACCAAAGTGACATCAATCCCCAACCGCCACAAAGTCTGGGAACGTTTCTTGATCGTCTCTATGGGACATTATTTTTGCCGCAAGTTACCTTTGAGCAGCTCAAGGCAAATCCAAACTTTGTGCAAGCTGCGATCGTCATTGCTTTAGTAAATATTTTAGAAACCTTACGACTCGATCAATTTGCAATTTATCGAATCCTATGGTCAGTAATTAGTGGGGGTATTGGCTGGCTGTTTTTTACTTTTCTGCTTAAGCAATTAGCTAATGTTTTTCAAAAGAAGATCGAGATGCAAGAATTGCTAACCCTGACTGGCTTTGCAAGTTTACCTTGGCTATTTATGGCTCCAGCGCTAAGCCTATCGCCACAATTTCGCGTTCTCGCGGCGATCGCCGTGCTGATCTGGTTTATCGTCTGGCAAGTATGGAGTGCCTCAGTGGCGCTAGGAATTAAAATCTGGAAAACTTTAGCGATCGTGCCTTTAGCACTATTTGGCGGCATAGTTTCCCTAATTTGGCTAGGAAATACCTTTAAGTTGATACTAAGTATTAGTCTGTAATTTTTGTCTTAATTAATAGAGTGTAAGACAGCGCGAAGCGCCACCTTACACTCTATGTTTTTTGTTTATGGTTTTGAGGCTTGTGGAAGCATTATCACTCAGGGGCGCTTTCACAAACCATTTAGGATTGCTATATATTAGATATACACTTTATAGTCTTGGCGTAAGTAAAGTTGAATTGGGATTAACGAAAAACATCTAATTAAAAAAATCTTAATGTGGGAAGCCTAATCCCAAACTCCTAAACCAAAACTTACATGATTTCAGCACCAAAACCACCGAATGAACTAGAAAGAGTTGCCGCTCTGCATCAGTGCAATATTTTAGATACTGAGCCAGAGCAAGGCTTTGACGATATCACGAAATTAGCAGCCTATATCTGTCAAACGCCGATCGCTTTGGTGAGTTTACTTGATAAAGATCGGCAATGGTTTAAGTCAAAAGTTGGAATCAGTGAGACAGAAACTCCGAAGGAAGTAGCTTTTTGCGCTCATGCAATTCTAAAAGATGGGATTTTTATAATTCCTGACACTCTTAAAGATGAGAGATTTGCTAGCAACCCACTGGTAACTGGATCGCCCAACATTCGCTTTTACGCGGGAATCCCCATTAAAACTGTAGAAGGATATCCACTAGGAACTCTTTGTGTAATTGATCGACAACCAAGAGATCTGAGTGCAGAACAAATATCAGCACTTAAATCGCTGGGTCATCAAGCTACATATTTAATTGAAACTCGCCGTAGCTTAAATGAAATTAGACGCTTATCCATACCGAAAACAGCCAAACCTGCGGAGAAAAACTTTCTTAAGAAGATCGCATTTTGGACTGGGATTATTGCCTCAATCGTTGTTGGGATGAGTGTAGTTTCTTATATAAATCTTAGTAGTTTAAAAGAGTCAAACCTTGAATTTTTACAGAAACAAGATGAACTAGAGAAAATCCAGAAACCACTCAATCAAATCCGTGATTTAAAAAATTCAGTTGGGGGATATATTCTTTCAGGCAATCAAGAAAGTTTAGATGCATATAAGCTTTTGGTTGCAGAGTTGGAAGTGGACATTCTAAAACTTCAATACTTGATTCAGAAGAATAATAGAGAACAGTTGTCTAATCTGAATGGTCAGAATAGAAAGGTTGATTATCAAGAAACAATCACGCTCTTATTAAAACATCTTCGTAAAGGATTGCAAGACTCAAATGAAATTATAGAGTCTTATAAATCTTCTGGACTAAAACCTACCCAGAAACTAATATTAGAAAAAAGAATTTGGGATGCGGAAGATCTTACCGAAACTCAGCTAGAAGAACTAATCAATATTTCTAAAGATGATTTATCGTTATGGTTACAAACCAAACAAGGATCAACTGCTACTGCGGTTAATATTTCCTTAGTTACCTTGCTTTCGACATTGATCATACTTGCGGTGCTATTTTATTCGGGTTACAATGAAGTACTTACAAGTCGCCGACTAGAAACTAGCCTTAAGCAAGAAAGAGATTTTACAGTTACGGTGCTGGATACAGTTGGTGCACTTGTAATTGTATTAGATCTAGATGGAAAGATAATTAGATTTAATCGTGAATGTGAAAGAGTAACTGGCTATTACTATGAAGAAGTAAGAAATCAGAGCTTTTACAAGATTTTTCTGCCGCATGAAGAATCTG
This sequence comes from Pseudanabaena sp. M085S1SP2A07QC, assembly GCA_020404895.1. Lineage (GTDB taxonomy): Bacteria > Cyanobacteriota > Cyanobacteriia > Pseudanabaenales > Pseudanabaenaceae > Pseudanabaena. The sequence goes on from JADBWK010000004.1 coordinate 107,933, forward strand.
CAACAATTAGCAAGAATTTTACTCGATTTTCTAATAGTAGTTTATCAAATTTATATGAAAACCACTGGTTAACAAAGAGTGGTGAGCGTCGGTTAATTTCTTGGTCAACCACGGCTGTGCTTGAGTCAGAAAATAAAATTTCTTTTATCATTTGTTCAGGGCTTGATATTACCGATCGCAAACAGGTCGAAGAAGAAGTACGGTTGCAGAATTGGCGATCAATAGTTTTCTCCCAAATCACTCTACGCATTCGTCAATCGTTGAATGTTAATGAGATCTTAAACACAACTGTTGAAGAAGTAAGAAAATACCTCAAAGCAGATCGGGTAGTTGTATATCGATTTGATGGTGAAAGGGAAGGTGTCGTAGCAGTTGAGTCCGTGGAGCCACCTTGGATCTCTCTATTGGAAGCCAATATTAGAAATGAGTGCTTTTATCGTGGTCTATGGGAAGATTTTCGACAAGGACGCAAAGTCATAAATGACGATATACCTAATTCGGATATGTCCGATTGCTATAAAAAAATGATGGCACAATGTCAAGTTCAAGCTAACTTAGTCGTGCCGATTTTGGAAAGCGATCAACTTTGGGGGCTACTCATTGTCCATCAATGTAGCGAGACAAGGCACTGGAACAGTTTTGAAATTAACTTTTTAGCAGAGCTTGCTAATCAGGTGGGTATTGCTCTTTACCAAGCTACTTTATTAGCACAAGAAACATTACGCCGTGAGCAACTCTCTCAACAGAATATTGAATTAGAAAAAGCTCGTCATCAAGCAGAAATTGCAACAAAGATGAAAAGCTCTTTTCTCGCGACTATGAGCCATGAAATTCGCACACCAATGAATGCGGTACTAGGAATGACAGGTTTGCTTGCTGATACTGAGCTTTCGACTCTCCAGAGAGATTTTGTGGAGACCGTGAGAATTAGTGGCGAAAATCTGTTGACATTAATCAATGAAATTCTTGATTTCTCGAAGCTTGAAGCTCATGAGATGGAATTAGAAGAGATTGATTTTGACCTTAACACCTGTGTTGAGGAAGTAACTGATCTGCTTGCTATGCTTGCTCAGGCAAAAGGGCTAGAGCTTGCGTCACTAGTTCATCAAAATGTGCCTATTTACCTATGTGGAGATGTTTCGCGACTCAGGCAGATATTAACCAATCTGGTTAGTAATGCCGTTAAGTTCACTTCAGAAGGCGAAGTAATCGTCAAGGTATCCCTCAAGTCAGAAACTGAATTGAGGGCAATCATCGAATTTCGAGTTATTGATACTGGCATTGGTATATCTGCTACAGCTCAGAAAAAGCTGTTTCAACCCTTCACCCAAGTCGATGCTTCGACTACACGCAAATATGGTGGTACTGGTTTAGGACTTGCCATTTGCAAACAAATTATCGATCTCATGGGCGGAGAGATTGGTATCGATAGTGAAGAAGGCAAAGGTTCACAGTTTTGGTTTAGGCTCCCATTTACGAAGCAGTCTTCTGCCACGATTGCACAGTTTAAACCGCGCCAAGAAGTTAATCTCAAGGATGTTCGGATATTGATAGTTGATGATAATGTAACTAATTGCAAAATTTTGACTTATCAATTAACTGCATGGCAGATGCGGGTTGATGCATTACAAAATGCTTCTAATGCGATCGCGATTTTGCGAACAGCCGTGGAAGAAGGCGATCGCTATCAATTAGCAATTTTGGACATGCAAATGCCTGATCTTGATGGCGAAATGCTGGGCGCATTGATCAATGCTGACCCTTTACTGAAAGATCTCAAATTAATCATGCTGACATCTCTAAACCAGCAAGGTGGTATTAGCCGAGTTAAAGAACTAGGGTTTGAGTTTTATCTTATCAAACCAGTAAAACAGTCTCGCTTGTTGGATGTTTTGGTGGAAGTAGTTTCTATAGATACTAAGAGTGAAATTTTTCGCTCTGCACCATTGATTCAAGAGAATGATTTACCCCTAAAGGCTTCTAAACTTAAAATTTTGATTGCTGAGGATAACCCTATCAATCAAAAAGTGGTTTTACATCAGTTACGTAGTTTTGGCTATGATGCAGATGTCGTAGGCAATGGTCGAGAAGTACTTAATCTCCTAGAATGCATCCACTATGACATCATCCTCATGGATTGCCAAATGCCTGAAATTGATGGATATGAGACAACAAGAGTCATTCGTCAGCTAGATTCAGAAAAGAGCAAAATTGTGATTATGGCGATGACGGCTAATGCGATGAAAGAAGATCGCGATCGCTGTATTGATTGTGGTATGGACGACTATCTCAGCAAACCCATACGCAAAGAAGATATCGCTCAAAAATTAGCTGATTGGGAGAAAAAGATTTTTGCTCAGAATGCGATTGCATCTTCTGTGCCTATTACTTCTGATATCACATCTACAGACAATATGAATGTTGATACTAGTTCCCTAGAGGTAAATTTCAAAATCTCAAAATCTTTGCCATTAATTGACTGGACTTATATAGATAGTATTGCTGATGGTAGTGAAGAGTTTAAAGCTGAAATTCTCCAAACTTTTTTCGAGTCCACTTCGGAAAGTTTAGGACATCTTGAACAGGCGATCACTGAGAATGATTACCATAAGATTGCACAAATTTCTCATTCTATCAAAGGTGCATCAAGTAACCTAGGTATGATTTCAATAGCAGCGATCGCTAATGATTTGCAGCAAGTTGTGAAAAATCAAAAAGAAGAGAATATGCAAGAGATGTTTCAGAAAATACAATCTCTATTTTCACAAATTCAAAATTCTCTTTTATCATCTAAATAAAGACGGCACGAAGTGCCGTCTTTATTTATTTGGGTTTAAAAAACCTGTTCGATTTCGTCGATTTCAGGAATCTCTTCTTTCAACTTGCGCTCAATACCCATTCTCAGAGTCATTGCTGAGCTAGGACAAGATCCACAAGCGCCTTGTAGGCGCAATCTCACAATTGGACCCTCGATTTCGACGAGTTCCACATTGCCTCCATCAGACATTAGATAAGGACGTAACTCATCTAAAACATTTTCGACATTTTCTGTAGTCAGAGTCAAACTCATATTTTTTCCTGTATTTATCTCAAAACTATATGCTTAGGGAGTGCAATGCAAAAAATTGCACTCTCTAACAACCATAACTATTGATATCTATGCTAACAGAATAATTGAGAGCTAATGGTTGTGAGATTTAATAAGGAACCAATTTTTTATGGCGCGGCTTCGCCGCGCCATAAAAAATTGGTTCCTTATTTTACTTGTTTGGGATTAAGTATCCACAACGATGCTCACCATCAACCATCCAATGCGTGCGTTCTACGGGACTGTCCAGCACAGTAGCAAACATTTCTAGCTCATGTCCGCATACACTGGGAAAAGACTCAGCAACATGGGCGATCGCGCAATTATATTCCGTAAAAATGAAACCTTCTGTCCCTTCTATAGGGAACCATTCCGTAACATAACCTTCACTACGGCGAAGTTCGGCTAATTTTTCTAGCCGTTGCTTTAGTGTACCTCCTCCAAGTTGTAATTTATAATGCTGTGCTTTGCGTTGCCACTGCTTTTGTAATACCTCAGACACTTGCTCTTTGCCTAAAGTATCAATCAGCGTATCAAGAAAATTTACGGCAAATTGGTTATAACTATCGGGAAAGCGATCGCGCCCTGCCGTGGTCAAAGCATAAATAAATTGGGGTCTACCCATACCCAACTGCTCGGCTGTGTGATAGATCAGCCCCTCAGTTTCAAGATCCTTTAAATGTTTACGAATTGCCTGCGGACTAATATCTAACTTTTCAGCTAAGTCTTGTGCTGTTACCTCTCCACGCTTAAGCAAATGTTGCAAAATATCCTGCTTAGTATCGTTTTTAGCATCATTTCTGTGATCTAGTTTCAGATCTGGTGCACTTGAAACCACGTCAGCGACACTGATGGGAGTTTTCATGAATATTCAGCTCCTGATAACAACTAACTCTTGCGGAGAGCCAAGACACGATTAAATGGCGTAGTTATCAAAAAATGACTTTGACAACTTGCATGTTGTTAATGTAACCTACAATTAGTAAAGAAACAAGTAAGTTGTTTTATTCAAACAAAGGTAGCGCGAAGCACTAACTTTGCACATCAATTATCAGGAGCCATGACTGACATGACTGCAACGGTTCAAGCACTTGTCAACCAACCATACAAATACGGATTTGTTACGTCTATTGAGTCGGACACGATTCCTCGTGGTCTGAGCGAAGATGTCGTCCGCATGATTTCGGCTAAAAAAAATGAGCCAGAATACATGTTGGAATTTCGGCTCAAGGCTTATCGTCAATGGTTAAAGATGCAAGAACCAACATGGGCGCATGTCGAATATCCTGCGATCGATTACCAAAATATCGTTTATTATTCTGCACCCAAGCAATCGAAAAAGAAAGCAAGTCTTGATGAAGTTGATCCTGAATTACTAGATACTTTTGAGAAATTAGGGATTTCCATTAACGAGCAAAAGCGTCTGACCAATGTTGCCGTTGATGTCATTTTTGATAGCGTTTCGATCGCTACAACTTTTAAGAAAGATCTAGCCAAAGTTGGTGTAATCTTCTGCTCGATCACCGAAGCGATGCATGAATATCCTGAACTGATCAAAAAATATCTAGGTAGCGTTGTCCCGATCGCAGACAACTACTATTCAGCACTAAATGCTGCCGTATTTACCGATGGCTCCTTTGTATACATTCCCAAAGGCGTAAAGTGCCCGATGGATCTGTCTACCTATTTCCGCATTAATAATGGCGATTCTGGACAGTTCGAGCGTACTTTGATTGTTGCTGAAGAAGGAGCCTATGTCAGCTATCTTGAAGGCTGTACAGCACCAATGTTTGATACCAATCAACTTCATGCAGCCGTAGTTGAATTAGTCGCCCTAGATGATGCCGAAATCAAATATTCCACAGTACAGAACTGGTTTGCTGGCGATAAAGATGGCAAAGGCGGTATCTATAACTTTGTGACTAAGCGTGGTTTGTGCCAAGGCAAAAACTCAAAGATCTCTTGGACTCAAGTAGAAACAGGTTCCGCAATTACTTGGAAGTATCCTAGTTGTGTATTGGTTGGTGAAAACTCCGTTGGCGAGTTTTACTCTGTTGCTCTAACAAATAATAAGCAACAGGCTGATACTGGCTCAAAAATGGTGCATATCGGCAAAAATACCCGCAGCAAAATCGTTTCTAAAGGCATTTCCGCAGGTGGCTCCCAAAATAGCTATCGCGGCTTGGTGAAGATCTCACCCAAAGCTGAAGGCGCAAGAAATTATTCTCAATGCGACTCAATGCTGATTGGTGATTGCTCGCAGGCAAATACTTTCCCTTATATCCAAGTCCAAAACAATACCGCTAGAGTTGAGCATGAAGCCTCAACTTCTAAAATCGGCGAAGAGCAATTGTTCTATTTTCAACAACGCGGTATCGCAGTTGAAGATGCTGTCTCAATGATCATTAGTGGCTTCTGCAAAGAAGTATTTAATGCATTGCCGATGGAGTTTGCTGTTGAAGCTGATAAGCTCTTGGCTTTGAAGCTAGAGAATAGTGTTGGCTAGATTTGAAATATTTTGAGGGCAAAGCACTCACTGGAATTACCATATAACTATTATGGGATTCTTGATGATTATGTAGGTGATGGATATGGCAGTTAAATTCATTCTTAGTGATTATGTCGAGGAAGCTCTAAAACAAGCAACCTATGACAAGTTAGACGATAACTCGTTTGTTGGACGCATTCCAAGTTGTCAAGGGGTAATAGCATTTGGAGAAACACTTCGCGAATGTGAATATGAGGTGCAGTCGGTCTTTGAAGACTGGGTTCTTTTAGGATTAAGGCTAGGACATCACCTGCCAATCATTGGCGGGATCGATCTAAATCAGGAGCTAAAAAGTGAGTCGATTAGCGCCATGTAAACGTAAAGAGTTCATCCGAAAGCTCCAAAAACTTAAATTTGAAGGCGTGTTTTCTGGAACAAGGCATCAATTTATGATTTATAAACAATGTCGGCTTACAATTCCTTCAAACCTAGAATATTCTGTTCCACAGCTAAAAATGATGATACGAGAAATCGAAAATATTTTAGGTCGAGAAATCACTATTGATGAGTGGAATGACTTGATTTAAGCTGTTCTGAAGTATAGATTTTGAACGAAAAGTACTACAATTAAAAGATAACTGTTAAGAAAAAAATGATTGTTGAAAATAGTGAAGTAATTTTATCGGTCAAAGATTTGACTGCGGAAGTTGGTGGAGTCGAGATTTTAAAAGGGCTAAATCTGGAGATTAAAGCTGGTGAAGTCCACGCGATTATGGGACCAAATGGCTCTGGTAAAAGCACATTCTCGAAAGTGTTAGCGGGACATCCTGCCTATACGGTCACAGGTGGTGAGATTATTTATAAGGGCGAAAACTTATTAGATTTAGCACCAGAAATTAGATCTAGAGAAGGTATATTTTTAGCTTTTCAATATCCATTAGAAATTCCTGGGGTGACTAATTCTGATTTCTTGCGATTGTCCTATAACAACTTGAGAAAGCATAAAGGTTTAGAAGAGTTCGATATCATCGATTTTGATGACTTTATCCAAGAAAAGCTAGAAATCGTAGAAATGAATCCTAGTTTCTTGAGTCGCAGCGTTAATGAAGGTTTCTCGGGTGGTGAGAAGAAACGCAATGAGATTTTGCAAATGGCAATTCTCGATCCGACTTTGGCAATTCTAGACGAGACAGATTCGGGGTTAGATATTGATGCTTTGAGGATCGTGGCAGGTGGAGTGAATAAGCTCTCAACCCCTCTCAATTCTTCATTAGTGATTACTCACTATCAGCGCTTACTGAATTACATTATTCCAGACTTCATTCATGTGATGGAAAATGGCAAAATTATTCTCACAGGTGGCAAAGACTTGGCTCTGGAACTAGAAGAAAAGGGCTATGACTGGCTCAAAGAAGAAGAGGCGGTGTTGGCATAATGGCTATTCAAGTTTCTGAACAAGTGGAAAATCAAGCAGAACTAAAGGGCGCATTAAGCACTCGCAGTAAATTGGCTGTTGACAGCAAAAAATTTACTTCCCAAGTGATCAGTTTGGGTTCTGCGATCGCGATCGCTCAAGACACCGATCAGTTTGTGAGCGAGATTCGTCAATTGGCTAGCGATCGCCTAGCGAGTCTTTCTTTCCCAACCACCAAAGATGAAGAATGGAAATATACTGATGTTTCGTCTTTGGGAAATCTAACTTTTGCTAATCAACTGGCTAAGTCAGAGGATGTCGAAGCATTAATTGCTAAACATTCGGCTTCTGAAGCATCAGGTAACCTTATTGTGTTTGTGAATGGCCAGTATAGCCAGAAGTTCTCAGATACAACGGGTGCAGTACAAGGTTTAGTTATTGGCACATTGGCAACTCTTGGCGATCGCATTCTACCCAAGCTGCGATCGCACCTCGCTCAGCATCCCGATGCGAATGATTATTTTACGAGTCTGAATACAGCTTGTATGAAAGATGTGGCGATCGTGCTTGCCCCAAAAAATCTTGTCGTCGAAAACCCAATCCAGCTTTTGTTTGTATCTGCACCACAGGCTGGCGCAACATTGATAACTCAGCCGCGCTGTTTGGTGATTGCAGAAAGCCATAGTAATTTGACTTTTATTCAAACTTTTGTGGGAATTGATTCTCAAACCTATTTTACTAATACGGTAACAGAAGTTTGGCTTGCCGAAGGTGCAGAGGTTAATCATACTAAGGTGCAGTGGCAAGGTGATGAGGCAGTGCATATCAATACGACTGCGATCGCTCAAGCTCGAAATAGTGTCTATAAAAATCAATCTATTAGCATCGGTGCGAAGATCTCTCGCCAGAATTTGATCGTGCATCAAATGGCTGAACAAACGCAAACTTCGCTGACTGGGTTAGCATTTGTCGATGGTGAACAGCACGCGGATACACATTCTGTAATCGCCCACAACTATCCGTACGGATCGAGTAAGCAATTGCACAAGTGCATAGCTGACGGTCGTTCCCATACAGTTTTTAATGGCAAAATCCAAGTTGCGAAGTTAGCTCAACAGACTGATTCCGCCCAGCTAAGCCGCAATCTCTTGTTGTCTCCCAAAGCGCGAGTGGACACTAAACCCCAATTAGAGATTTTTGCAGATAATGTCAAATGCGCTCACGGCGCGACTGTCAGTCAACTAGATGCTGAGGAAATCTTCTATCTCCAAAGTCGGGCGATTGATGATGAGAGTGCTGCTAACTTGCTAACCTATGCTTTTGCAACCGAGGCGATCAACCAAATTCCGATTGTTTCGGTACAGCGATCGCTTAGTAATTTTGTGCTTGAAAAAACGAAGGGTTAATGACTTATAAGTAGGAAAGCTTAATTAAATGTAGGATGTGTTAGTGCAACGTAACGCATCAATTAGTTGTCAATGATGGGTTAGCGATAGCGTAACCCATCCTACGTTTAATTCCAACAACTTACTTATTGAGTATTTCAATGCTAAAGAGTTTGCGTTTAGAAAATTTTAAAAGTTTTAAAAATGCCGAGCTTTCGCTTGGAGATTTGACAGTTTTAGTCGGGACAAATGCTTCAGGCAAGAGTAATATTCGCGATGCATTTCGTTTTTTGCATGGTATTTCGCGAGGTTATAGTATTGCTGAAATTATTGGCGAGAAATATGGGGAAGGTGGTGTACTGCAATGGCGAGGCATACGTGGTGGGACAAAGGAAATAACTTATTGTGGGGCTGATTCTTTTGCGATCGCTATTTCTTTTTCCGTCCAAGATGGTGATACAGAATATGAGATGGATTACCGCATTGAGATAAGGCTTACCGCTTTTAGTCCAGTACCGATTGTTGTTGCAGAGAACCTCCATTGTAGACAGAAAAAACACGCAATTTTTGACACAGTCGCTAGAGTTCATTTACAAAATACTATTGCTGTTCGTTTTTATGATTATTACGAAATTGATGAAGTTAATGGAAGTGCTCTTGATCCATATCAATTTTTCCAAAACTATATTCCCATTCTTTTTTTAGCAGCGAGTGGAGTTAAACCCCATATTCAGAAGCTTGACAAAGAAAATTACAAAATACCAGTTGCAAGAAAATTTTGTGAACTAGCTTTAAATGCCATAAGTGACATGAGGTTCTTAGAGCTTAGTCCAGATTTGATGAGACTTCCAACTTTCTCAGGACAAAATATTTTAGGCGATCGCGGGGAAAATTTGTCATCGGTGATGTTAGATATCTGTCGTGATGAAACTCGTAAGGCGATTTTATTGGATTGGTTGCAATCTTTAACGCCAATGGATGCAAAAGATTTTGATTTTCCCGAAGACTTCACTGGCAAAGTTCTACTTAGAATCGAAGAAGCAAGTGGTCAGAAAACAACCGCTTATAGTGCATCGGATGGAACATTACGATTTTTAGGATTGTTGGCAGCACTTTTGGGTAATCAGCGATCGCGCTTTTACTTTTTTGAAGAACCTGAAAATGGCATTCATCCTAATCGGTTAAGCTTGCTGTTGCAGCTTATGCAGCAAGAAGTCGCCAATAGCTCGATGCAAATTGTGATTACTACTCACTCACCGCTTTTGTTGAATTTCTTAAGCCCCGAAAGCCTCGAATATGCTTCTTTAATGTATCGAATCGGCGATCGCAGCGAGTCACGCATAACCAAAATTATGGACATTCCCAACGCTAGGGAACTTGTTGTCAATGAAGGCTTATCGAGCTTACTAGATTCAGGATGGCTAGAAGATGCGATGTATAGCAATGTAAGCTTTGCTTAGGACATAAAACCCAAAAGATGGCAGAGCGAAGCTCTGCCATCTTTTGGGTTTTGAATTGTCCTATCTATCTCTTACGTTGCTATATTTCCTCGAAGATGAAGAGGTGCAGAACGCATGAATGTTCTGATTATTCTTGAGGATTTTGTCAATGATGAGAGTATGGTGCTACCGATTGTCAGAGCGATGATGACAGCGATCGGTAAGCCAAAAGCAAAAATTACTGTCTGCAAAAATCCACGCCTCCGAGGTCATGCTGAAGCCCTGAGATGGGAAAAGATTCAAGAAATTTTGCAAAGATATGGTGGTATGACCGACTTGTTTTTGGTCTGTGTTGATCGCGATGGCAATGAAGATAGACGGGCAAAACTTGATGGACTTGAAAAACGAGCGCAAGAATTTTTAGCAGAGAAATATCAAAAGCCCAAAAAGTTTATAGGCGAAAATGCTTGGCAAGAATTGGAAGTATGGGTTTTAGCAGGATGCACCGATCTTCCAAAAAACTGGAATTGGGCAGAAATTCGTGCTGAGAGAAAATCTAAAAAAGGATATTTCATGCAATTTGCGGAACTGCGATCGCTATTAGAAGCACGTTGTCAAGGCAGAGGAATCCTCGCAGAAGAAGCGGCTAATCGTTACGATCGCATTCGTAAACGATGCCCTGAAGATATTGGGAACTTAGAAACAAATATTCAAGAATGGCTAGTTAGGAATGATTAGTGTTCAGTACAGCGATCGCTTAGTAATTTTGTATTTGAGAAAACAAAAGCATAAACCCTAAAAAATAAGAGACGACGCAATTGCCTCGCCTCTTATTTTTTTCCTCTATACTTCGCTAAAAATGCTATAAGTCATCCTGTGAAAAATGCTAGGATGCTGAACATCAAGAATGTATCGGGATGAGAAAATTAATGCGTTGGTCTATCGTGCTTATGCTCAGTGCTACATTAGCAGGAGCGAGCGCCCCACTAATTACCGCTTCTTCTGACTCAGATATTACTCTGAATGCAAGCTTAGGAAATAATCGAGACGGCAAATCATTTGATCCGCTTACATACTCTCCCGTTGATCAAAGACTTGCTAAATTAGAAACTCAGGCTAAACAGCAAAGTTCTAATACTACCGATACTGACCGTGTTCGCGCTCGTTTGGTAATTGCGGATATTCATCTCAACAACCGCAAGCCTCGCGAAGCGATCGCTGCTCTTGATAAATTGGAAACTGAGTATCCAGTTTTAGCCGATTATGTTTTGCTCAAACGCGCACAGGCTCAAACCCAACTGCGCGATCTCCAAGCAGCAAAAGCAACTTGGGAGCAACTTTTAGCTAAGTTCCCTGATAGTCCTGCATCTGCTGAAGCGATGTTTGCTTTAGGACAAAATCAACAGCTTTTACAAAAATTTCCTGCTCATCCGCGATCGCAAGAAGTTGCCCTACGCTTACTAGCCCAAACTCCAAATCGAGTTGATCTAATGGCGCATCTGGCGACTTACTTTAGTGATTCCAAAGAGATTGTCCCGATTTTAAATCGTCTAGTTGCTAGTTCACCATCACTCACCTCTGATCAATGGTGGGCGATTGCCGATGGATATTACAATAAGTTTGAATTTGGTCGAGCTGCTAATGCTTACGCCCGTGCGACTGTAAATCCTATAACTGCCTACAATTACGCCCGTAGCCTGCATCGGGGCAAACAATTCGACAATGCGATCACCGCTTATAACCGAGTTGTCCAGCAATTTCCGCAAAGTCCTCAAGCTCCTCGTGCTCTCATTCGGATTACGCAGATAGGTTCGCCTGAAGCTGCGATCTCGGTAACTGATCGCATTGTGACAAGCTATCCCGATACCGCAGCCGAAGCCTTAGCAATTAAGGCTTCGATTTTGCAAGATAAACTTGATAGCCCTAAATCCGCAAGTGACGTTCGTAATCTATTGTTAAGTCGCTATGGCAGTAGCGATGATGCTGGTGAATTACGTTGGCGAATTGCTAAAGGACAAGGGCGATCTGGACAGGTCAAGAATGCGATCGCCACGGTTGACGCATTGATTGCCAATAGTCCAGATAGTACATCCGCAGCCGAAGCGAGCTTCTGGGCAGGTAAATGGGCTAATCAAATTGGCGATAAAGCTAAAGCTAAAAAGTTTTTTGAGTTTGCGATTCGTCAACATCCCGATTCCTATTTTGCGTGGAGATCGGCGAGTTCTCTTGGATGGAATGTGGGAACCTTCACGACAGCACGCTACGTTGCACCAGCGATCGCATTACCTAGTGCAAGAGTAGCTTTGCCAGCGGGTTCGGCGAAACTACAAGAGTTGTATATCCTCGGTCTAGATCGTGATGCACAATCGCAATGGATGTCAGAATTGCGCGGTAAGCGAAAACTGGAACCCAAGGAAATTTTTACTGACGGTGTTTTGCGTGTTGCGAATCTAGATAACTTGATTGGAATTAAAACGCTGGAAAGCTTAAATTGGATTGATGTTCCTAATTCGCAAAGAGCCGAAATCGCCCAACTCAAGCAGCATCCTGCATACATACACTCACTCTATCCGTTTCATTACTGGGATATCATTTCCAACTGGTCACGCGATCGTAAACTCTCTCCAGCTCTCGTCATTGGTTTGATGCGTCAAGAATCCCGATTTGAGGCTCAAATTCGTTCTCGTTCAGGTGCGATCGGTTTGATGCAAATCATGCCAGATACAGGCTCATGGATTGCTAGTAAAAAGGGCGTGAATAGCTATAATCTCGACAGACCTGAAGATAATATCAATTTTGGGACTTGGTATCTGGACTATACCCACAGCCGTTTTGGAGATAACACCATGCTTGCCATTGCTAGCTATAATGCAGGACCTGGTGCGATCGGTAGATGGGTAGAATCGAGAGGTTTGGGAGATCCTGATGAGTTTGTGAATAATATTCCCTACGATGAAACTAGAGATTATGTGTCCAAAGTTTTAGGTAACTATTGGAACTACCTGCGGTTGTATTCTCCTTCAGTACAACAACAGATAACAGCTTTGGAACAGCCTAATAATATCAATGCCTCAACTAAGTTCTAAAATTAAAGCCTAAAGTGACCGCTATACGGTCACTTTGCCTCTTGAGGCTTTAAGCTTTTTACAACGCTTTGCGCTCAAGACTAAACCAAGAGATTTTTTAAAAGTGTTACGAAGCGACACTTTTAAAAAATCTCTTGTAGTTCGTTTAATCGGTAATTGTTCCAAAGAAATAAAAAAAGCCTCGCAGTGCGAGGCTTTTTTTATTTCTTTGGAGCGTCAGGTAATGGCATAATCGGTGCTCCATTTTGTAATTGGAGAATACCTGCAACAACAATCTGATCTTTGGCATTTAAACCTTCTAACACCTCTTGTTTATTGCCAGTAATTTTTCCAAGCTTAACTGGTTTTTGATTAGCAATTAGAGATTTTCCACCTGTAGGACTAGGCTCTGCAACAAAGATAAAATCTTGCCCTCCAAGACGGGAAATTGCCGAAGTTGGCACTAGTACACCAGCACGAGAAGCCCATATCAATCTTGCTCTCACAAACTGATTAGCTTTGAGTTGATTAGTTCCATTATTAAAATTAGCTTTTACCAAAACCGATTGGCTTTGAGGATTAATATTCGGGGAAATAAAAGCGACATTTCCTTTAACAAGAGGCTTATCTTGAGCGTCTAACAACTCTACAGGCATTCCCATTTTTAAGCGAGGTGCATTCTCAACTGGAACCGAAATCTGAACTTCTAATACTTGATTTTGAGTTACAGTCGTTAGCTGCGTTGTGCTATTGACATTGTCACCGACTTTAATGGGAATATCACCAACAATACCCGCAAAAGGAGCTGCTACCGTATAGAAATCTAGCTGTACTTCTTCCTGCACAGCACCAGCACGAGTTTCTTCAATCCTTGTGGCTGCACTATTAATACTTGCTTGTTGAGCATTCATCTGAGCATCGATCTGACCAAGTTCAGCTCTTGCATTTCTCAGATTATTCGCAACTTCGTCAAGCTTTTGTTTTGTTGTCGCACCAGCACCAAATCCGTTACCTTTAGGAGCATTAGCAGAGCAAGAAACTAACAACGCACCGATTACAGCTACTAAGCCCTTGCTCAATGATTTATCTAATAGGTTGTTCGACAATAGCTGTCTTCGGAATTTATGTTTAATCATGAATATTGGCAAATTCTCGCTGACGTTTCGGTTCTCTTTGCCTATAGATGATAGACAACATTGATCATCACTAAATCACCCTGTAGGAGCTATTTTCCTAAAACAAAAAGGGGGTGCTTTGCTCCCCCTTTTTGTTTTAAATACCCGCATGTCCCATTGCGATACCTGCAACTAGCATCCCAATCACAAGGAATGGCTGAGCGCTGGCTTGATATTTCACATCATTTTTGAGTGGGTCACGCAGGAAGTACATGTCTTGAAATGTAATCTGCGGAATTACTAACAGCACAATTAAGCTTGCTAATAGTTGTTCGCCAACAGTAACCAAATAAATGGCGATGCCAATTTGGAAGACATCGATCGCAGTTGCCGAAATCAATGCCGCATTCTGCACGCCAAACATCACTGGCAAAGACTTCAATCCTAATTCGCGATCGCCTTCAACGCTTTTGAAGTCATTGACGACAGCGATACCTAAACCAGCAAGGCTATAGAACAGGGTGACGGCTACTACTGTCCAGTTGAGGGTTCCATAAAGCGCATGACCTGCCCACCAAGGCAAAGCGATATAGCTTGCTCCGAGAGCATAGTTGCCGAGCCAACCATTTTGCTTGAGCTTCAAAGGTGGCGCAGAGTAGATATAGGCAACCAATGAACCACCAACCGCTAATTTTGTCATGATAAAGTCTGCATGACCTGCGGTGACATCGAGGATTGCCGCTACCGCAATGCCCGCCAGCCACAAAATCCAAATCTGAGCAATGACTTGCTTGAGGGAAATTGCTCCCGATGGAATCGGACGATATGGCTCGTTAATTGCGTCAATTTCGCGATCGTAGTAATCGTTAATCGTCTGGGTATAGCCTGTCAGTAGGGGCCCTGACATGAGCATACAAAGTAGCGATCGAAATACGTTTTCAATCGACCATGTAAAATCGCCAGAGGAGGCTGCACCACAGAGTACGCCCCACATCAGGGGTATCCATGTAATCGGTTTCATCAGTTGCAGGCGGATCTTCCAGATTGAAGCGCCTTGTACGTCCGCACCTTTCATTCCGAGCATTTGGCGGGTACGGGCTTCGCGAGACTCGCTCGCTGGTACGTCAGGGGTTGGAGACGACATATTTACAAAAATTTATAGACTTGCGGTTGATTATAGCCCGTAGTAATACTTAGGCGATCGCCATGCCACGCTAAAGCAATGAAATAAGCTATGACATAATGATTAGAGTAAGTTTGCTATTGTTTTGCCTAATCCAAGGAGGTGCGTATGACTTACTCTGAGTTACGCGAAAAAGTTGAACAGCAAATATCTCAATTGCCGCTAGAGCGTCTTTTTTTGGTTAGCAGTTTTATTGATTCGATTGAGTCTAAAGATGATGCGAGTAATAAACAGTTTCGCCGTATTCCATCTCTGAAGCGCAATAAAAAAGCTAGCGATTTGTTACGTCATGCGGGAACTTGGCAAGGTAACGATCTAGCTGAATGTCTTGATTTTGTTCAAGATAGTCGTTCTAGGACGCACTTTTAGTCTTAATATTTCTTATTTGCAATCAATCCGTAATTTAATCGGTAGAACTAAATAAAAAAGTTATTGCTGAATAAAAATATTTTTACAAATGTAAATAAGTAGCCTTTTAAACTAGAGATTGGATTAAAAAATGTCAATTGAAATAATTAAACAGCAAATAAATAAGTTTGTTAGCCACGACACGCCAGAAGTGATAGCTATTAAGGGTGAATGGGGAGTTGGTAAAACCTATGCTTGGAATACATTTTTATCAGATGCTCAAAAAGAAAATCGAGTTGCATTAAAAAAATACTCTTATGTTTCAATGTTTGGAATTAATTCCTTAGATGCTTTCAAATATGCAATATTTGAAAATGTTATAGATCGTGAATTGATAGGAGTTGGAGCTAATGTAGAAACATTTAAACAAAACACTTCTAGTTTGCTTGAAAAGCTGACTAGAAAATCTTTCATGATATTTAAAGATGTTTCAGTTTTAAAAGGGATTACTCCTGCTATTGAGTCTCTTTCATTTCTCTCTCTCAGCCAAACATTAATATGTATAGATGATCTTGAAAGAAAAGGAAGAGCGCTTGACATTAAAGATATCCTTGGGCTTATCTCTCTCTTAAAAGAGCAAAGAAAATGTAAGTTTATTATACTGCTCAATGATGGAGAAGATGGACTAGAAGAATATTCAAAATACAAAGAAAAGGTGATTGATCTTGAGATGCTCTTTGCCCCGACAGCAGATGAATGTGCTGAAATCGCATTTCAGAAAAACAGTTATGAGTCTAATAAATTAAAAGAGTTGACTCCAAAATTAGGAATTAAGAATATACGTGTACTAAAAAAAATCGAGAAATTGGTTGATCTATCTATACCTTTAGCTAGTTCATATGAGCAAGAACTCAGAGACCAATTAATTCATTCATTGGTGTTATTTACCTACTGTCATTACTGTTCTAAGAATGTTCAAGATATACCGCCTCTAGAATTTACTACACATTTAGGTTACAACTTTTTAGGAATTGGTGCAGCTCAAGACGATAACGAAGAAAAGAAGAAATGGCGCTCATTATTACATAGTTATAACTATAACCATACCGATAGTTTTGATTTGGTATTAGCAGAATCTATCCGTGCAGGCTATTTCATTGAGGAAGATTTTGAAAGGGAAGCAGAGAAAAAGAATGGAGAAATAATTGCATCAAGATCATTAGGTTCGTTTAAAGAATCTTGGAATTTATATCATGAAACATTTGACAATAATACAGATGAGGTAATTAGTGGCATTTACGAAAGCTTTAAAAAGAACACTAAATATATTTCAACAAATGATTTGAATGGCACTGTTACATTATTTAGACAGCTTGGTGAAGACAAGAAAGCTTCAGAGATCATCGATATTTATATACGAGAAAGAATGGATGAAAAAAAATCATTTGATCTTGCAAGCAATAACTTTTTTGGAGATGTTATCGATCCTGAAATAGTACATAGATTTAATGATACATATAAAGAATTATCCACCAAAGAAAGTGCCAAACAAGTGCTTGAACGTATTGCTGGTAAGAATGGATGGAATGAGAATGACATAGTTGTATTAGCCAGTACAACCACTGATGAATACTATAATTTGTTCAAATCTTTACAAGGAGAACATATTTATCCCTATATAAATACTTGTTTGCAATTTAATAGATTTGTTGCTCCTTCTGATCAGCATAAAGAAATTGCGGAAAAAGCTATAGAAGCATTGAAGAAAATCGCTGCCGAATCTGAAATTAATAGATTACGAGTTCGCAAGTTTGGTATTGATGTTTAGGATTTTTATACATAGGAATAATGAAAGAGTCAAGATTTGATCCACAAAGATTACGAGATAGACTCATTTCCTCAAATCTTCCTTTGACTTAAGCACGCAGGAGTTTTATATGAGCATTCAAGAACTTGAAACCGCAATCAAAAAGCTGTCTACAAAAGAGTTAGCCAGCTTAACAACATGGCTAATAGATTACCATGAGCAAATATGGGATCAGCAAATAGAAGACGATCTTGATTCTGGAAAGCTTAATCAATTATTAGATGAGATTGATAGTGAGTACGAAGCAGGGCTAGCCAAAAGTTTATGAATCACCTAACTCTACCTAGATTTTGGCAAGCATATAACAAACTTCCCAAAGAAATCCAAACTCTAGCCGACAAAAACTATGAACTGTTAAAAAACAATCCTTTGCATCCATCACTTCACTTTAAGAAAGTTGGCAAGCGTAAACAATTATGGTCTGTGAGGATCACCGATAATTATCGAGCGCTTGGACTCGAAAAGCCAGAAGGTATTGTCTGGTTTTGGATTGGTACACATAGCGATTATGATGCAATCCTAGATCAGTAGAGGATGAACGATACATAACATTAGTAAGTCTAAAAATATTATGACATTAGCCATTACTGCCGAACCAGTTCCACTCAAAACCGACATCAATGGTGTAGTGCGCGTTGGTAAAACCCGCGTCACCCTTGATACAGTTATCAAAACCTTTCAGAATGGTGCAACGGCTGAAGAAATTGTTTATCGTTATCCATCCCTAAAACTAGCCGATGTCTACACCACAATTAGCTTTTACCTCAATCATCAGCAAGAAGTCGAAACATATTTACAGCAAAGGCAAAATCAAGCGCAAATAATCCGCACAATGAATCAATCAAGGTTTGATCCTCAAAGATTACGAAACAGACTCATTCTCGCAAGCCTTCATTTGATCTAATCAATCAGGAGTTTATATGTCCGCGATCGCACTCTCAACTCCAACAACAACTAAAAAAATCTGGACAGATGCCGAACTAATGGCATTAACAGATGGGAAATGCTATGAGCTTGTTAATGGAGAGCTAATTGACATGGGAAATTCGGGAGCCTTATATGGATACACTTGTAGTCTTCTCGTTATGGCTCTGATGAACTACATTTTACCTAGAGGACTGGGGATTATTCTCGACTCTAGCGTAGCCTTCACGATGAAAAATGGTAACAAGCGATCGCCTGATATTTCCTTTGTATCTAGAGACAAGTTACAAGGATTGGCTGAATTGCCTGATGGCTTTTTAGATGGCGCACCTGATTTAGCGATCGAGGTTCTTTCACCTAACAACACGATCGCTGAAATCGATCAAAAAATTGTGGAATACTTTGAGAATGGCTCACGCTTAGTTTGGGTGATCAATCTGAAATTGCATTATGTTTTAGTCTATCGCTCAGCCCTAGAACCCGATCGCTTACTCAAGCAGTCAGATTCTTTAGATGGGGAAGATGTGATTGCTGGTTTTACAATGCCATTGTTTGAATTATTTCAAAGGATATCATTCTAATTTACTGAAACCACCTTAAATACAGCAATTTTTGATCAAACAAACTACGAGAAAAGCTTTTCTTAGTTTGGGTTTGAGTGCAAAGCACTGTAAATTCTCAAAATCACAATACCATTTCGAGAATTTACAAATGTAAAAAAGCAAGCAAAATCACGATGTGATTTTGCTTGCTTTTTTACATTTGGGCAAGATTATTGTCTGACCAATTTTACAGGCTGACCATCAGCTTGCAATTCTTTGCCATCTGCGGACAATGTGTAAGGCTGCTCGGGAGGAGCTTGGGGTGGTTTTTCTCCATTAACAGATTCGACTTGAGAAACAACCTTGCCATCTTTGATTGAAATTTTGCCAGTAGTCTTGATTTCTTGGACTTCATCTTTAGTAGAGACTGCTTTGAGGGTAGCTTCAAAAGTTCCCTCAGGTTTAATCGTCCATTTACCTGTAACGGATTTAACACCCTCTTTTTCAGCATCCGCTAAAACTTTAGGGTCTAAAACGACTGTATATTCACCTGCGACCTTATCAAGACTAGCAGCAGTTGCAGGGCTTTTATCTGGCGGAGATTCAGGAGTCTTTGTGGTGGGAGATGCTGATGGAGAAGCAGTAGGACTTGCCGTTGCTGCGGCTGTGGGTTTAGTGGTTGCCGCAGTTTCTTTTGTTGCTGGTGGTTGCTGACAAGCTGACATAACCGCAACACAACTAACGGCGATCGCTGCGAGTAGGCTTTGCTTTAAGTGATGATTGAGTGATTTTTTCACGATTAATTTGGAGAGGTAATTGTCGGTAAGTAACGGGTGGAAATTAGTCTTGAGTCACTTGTCTAATCAAGATACTCTACGCATCATTTCTTAGCAAATCTTTTGGGATACAACTGATTGTGATCGCAACCAGCCTGAAGCATAGATATATCCAGAAACTCTCCATATTAAGGCTATTAGTCATTGATCCCCAATCTCGAAACTAATTTTGAGATTTGCAACGTTAAGATGCTTTGCAAATCTCAAAATTGGTTTTGATCAAGAGAATTGCTACTTACCAGTAGTTTACACATACTAGAGACTGCAAGCCGCTATATACTGTTCCTTGACATAGTAATTTTTTTAATATTGTTTCAACCGATGGTAACTACAAAATCTCAATCCAATGTTCTGCGATATGACATTGTCGGGTCACGGCGCTTTAGTAACTATTGCTTTGCGGTTATTGTTGCCATAGGTGCGTCGGGCTTTTTGCTAGCAGGAATATCGAGTTTCTTAAAGATTAATCTACTGCCGTTTTCTGAGCCTCTACAGTTGGAATTTGTACCTCAAGGTTTGGCGCTTTCCTTTTATGGAGTAGCTGGCACATTGCTAGAGCTATACCTGCTATATGTAATGGCGATCGATTATGGTAGCGGCTACAACGAGTTCGATCGCAATAATGGCAAGGTGACGCTTTTTCGGCAAGGACGTAGTAAGAGCAAGAATATTGAATTTACTTACAAGATTTCTGATGTACAGGCGGTTCGTGTCGAAATTCGCAATGGTCTGAGTCCTAAGAGATCCTTATATCTGAGAGTTAAGGGCAAAGGCGACTTACCTCTATCAGAGGTTGGTCAACCGATCGCTTTAACCGCTCTCGAAGATCGAGCCGCTGAAATTGCCAAGTTTTTGGCAGTGCCATTGGAAGGGCTATAACTAGATGAGATGCGGCGCTTTGCGCCACATCTCATCTAGTTATAGTAGGGTGCGTTACGCTGACGCTAACGCACTTTTAAAGTACCATTGCGGTTATTGGGTGCGTTACGCTAGCGTAACACACCCTACATCTAGCTAGTTTTTTTAGTTATCAAGGATTAAACATGTTGCGTTGGATTCTTAGTTGTTTTTTAGCAATGAGTGTTTTGCTCACAAGTTGCACAAATGCGGGTGGTGTCTCCGCAAGCGCTTCACCAACTGCTTCTGAAAGTCAATCAGCCACTGCTTCACCTACAGCTAACAGCAAGCCGACCGCGATCGCCACAATTCCTACATCGCCTAAGCCTAGTGCAAATCCTGAAAACTCACTAGAGGCGGCGCTTGCTAGATTTGTGCAGCTTAAAGGCTCGGCAACGGTGGAATTAAAACTAAAGTCTGGAACCGTTAAGATCGAGCTTGATGGCGTTAATGCACCAGTTACCGCTGGTAATTTTGCCGATTTAGTCAAGCGTGGGTTGTATAACGGCTTAACTTTTCATCGAGTGGTTAAAGATCCAACCCCCTTTGTCGCCCAGGGTGGCGATCCCCTTGGCGATGGTACGGGTAATTTCACTGATCCTGTAACTTCACAGCCTCGTTATATTCCTCTAGAAATTTTGCCTGATGGCGCAAAACAGCCTATCTATGGCGAAATTTTACCACCCACTCAAAAGCCAAAATTGCGTCACAACAAGGGCGCGATCGCTATGGCGAGATCACAGTCTCCGAATTCTGCATCTAGCCAGTTTTATCTCGCTCTTGATGATATTTACTTTCTTGATGGTTCCTATGCTGTATTTGGTTATGTAACTGAAGGCATGGAGTTAGTCGAAAAAATTCAAGTCGGCGATCGCATTGAATCGATAACGATCACTAAAGGCGAAGAAAACCTTAAGCAACCTGCTTAAAAAATTAAAAAATGAGCCTGCAAATGTAGTCATTGCAACAAGCGTAGCGATCGCTGTCATGATTACTTTCATGGGTTAATGCTCCTTAATATTTCAGAACACAACACAGAGACTATCTCTACTTTAACTCAAGCAACCCTATTCTTATCCAAGAAGTGTTGCGGCGCGCCGCGCCGCAACACTTCTTGTTTTTTACGGAGAGAGTACACCCTTCCCATCGAAAGGATAAATGAATAAACTAGTGGTGCGCGGCAAAGCCGTGCACCACTAGTTTAAGGGAGTAAACATGACTGTTGTTGCGATTGATTTTGGAACTAGTAATACTGCGATCGCAATTCTTACAATGGATAGAGATCGCGATATTGCTATACCAAAAACTTTGCATTTTGATAATATCACTCACGGTTTTGAGACAAATGAGGGAACGGCTTGGCTAGTGCCGAGTTTAGTCTATGTGCTTGGCAATGAGACGGATTATGGTGAATTTCTGTTTGGAGAACAAGCGCGATCGCAATACTTATTAGAAAATCAATCAAAGCGATTGTTTCAAGGATTTAAGCGGGATATTGTCGCTAGTTTTCGATCGCCTGCGCGTGAGATTGATGGCAAGCTTTATGATGCCGAAGTGATCGCGGAAGTGTTCTTAACAGAATTATGGCAGCGCTTACTATTACAAGATATCCAGCCAACGCAATTAATCTTTACAGTTCCCGTTGGCGCATTTGAGGCATATCTCAACTGGTTTAGTAACTTTGCCGAACGTCTACAAGTTCCTAACTTCCAAATTATCGATGAATCTACTGCCTCTGCTCTGGGCTATGCGATTACTCGTCCAAATGCTCTGGTATTAGTGATTGATTTTGGTGGTGGCACGTTAGATTTAAGTTTAGTACGCACTGCGCCAATTACTAACGCCACCAATCCTAAACAAGTTAACAAAGCTGAAGCGATCGCTAAATCTGATGCTTATATTGGTGGAATTGACATTGACCGATGGATTGCCGAGCATTTTTTGCGACAATTGGGAAGCACGCGATCGCAAATTGGGGAAGCTAGTTGGCTCAGTATTTTAGAAATATCAGAACAAATCAAAATTCAATTGTCAGTGGTTCAGGAAGTCAAAGAAATTTGGCTAGATGAGGATTTGATTTCTCGCAAATTGAGGCTTAATCAAGATGAATTGACGGAAATTCTTGAACAAAATCAGATGCTTGAGCAGTTGCGCGAAGCTATCGATGAAGTTCTGACTATTGGACTAAATCGGGGTATTAGTAAAGCGGAGATCGAGCAAGTTCTGTTAGTGGGCGGCAGTTGCCAGCTTGTGGCAATTCAGCGATTGATCATGTCGTATTTCGGCAAATCCAAAGTTAAGTTTGGCAAGCCATTTGAGGCTGTCGCTCATGGGGCTTTAGTTCTCGGT
The DNA here is from genome assembly GCA_020404895.1 of Pseudanabaena sp. M085S1SP2A07QC. Classification (GTDB taxonomy): domain Bacteria; phylum Cyanobacteriota; class Cyanobacteriia; order Pseudanabaenales; family Pseudanabaenaceae; genus Pseudanabaena. The sequence goes on from JADBWK010000004.1 coordinate 130,873, forward strand.
CAGGAGATCGCAGTTGTAGATCATTTACGGCATAGCTACGCAATTCGTCTTTGGGAACCTTATCTGCATCAATATTCTTTCTATACATTGTTTGAGAAGGGCACAAAATATCCTTGCCAACGCCCTGAGCCTTTAATTTTGCAAGCAGCGATCGCGGGACAAACCGAAATTTGGCTAGATATCGGTGAGGTTGCCGATATTTCACAGGCTGAAGTTACCTATGACAGTTTTGGACGCATGACTAGCAGTCAATTGCTGAAACAATCAGATTTTCGATCGTTAGCCGCAAATAGTAAAAAATCAGAGGTCGATCAAGTGTGCATAGCGCGACTCGATCCTTCAGGACAGTTAGGAAGCGATCGCATTGCCGTTAATTTTGAAATCGATGATCGGCGTTTTTTGACGGTAACTGTGTGCGATTTGCTGACGGATCAGGTACTGATCGACAAACAGGCGATCGCCAAACTAGAATGAATCTTTAAGAAATGACTTTAAGCGTCTGAAATTTTGTAGAATCTAGAAATGGTATATTTCTACGTTCTGGCTCAAACATTCAGTTGATAGCAGGTATCACTTGTGACTCACACACGCTCAAAACATTCTCGACTGATGATTGCTGTCTTACCTGACGAATCTTCAGCTTTTGAAGCATATCGATTGCTTCAATGTCATGGCATTTCGCCCGAGCATCTTGCTCTAGTTGGCAAAGGCTACAGCAGCCCCGATAGTGTCGGCTTATTTAATCCCACTTTCACAGCATGGCGCTACGCCAAGCGAGGAATGTTTTGGTTAGGCGTAATTAGCACCGTAATGGGCGTGATCTTATATTTGATCTTCAATATCAAATTGCCCAATCTTGAATGGCATCAGGCTTTATTGACGATCGCCTCAACCTCTGGACTGATTGGGATCTTTATTGGTGGCGTAATTGGCACTTTATATGGCTGGTTCTTTAAAAGTAGCCTGTCGATTTCCTGTCGTAGTTGTTTAGAGCGCGGACAATACTTACTCATGCTAGAAGGTTCTGAAACGCTTACTCGGCGAGGAAGAGAAATTCTTAATGACTATACTGTAAAACCACATTAATTAACCAAAAAAACTGTAAATTTCGTGTTAAGATCTCGCGAAATGAGTTTTTAAGCTATGTCTAATGCGAAAACTATTTTGATAGTGAATAATGATGAAAGTGATCGCTTACTTTGTCGTAACTATATAGAATGTGATCCTGAAAATAGCTATCGTATTTTAGAAGCTGAAACTCTTAAGCAAGGATTGGAATTATGGCGATCGCAAACCCCTGATGTGACATTGGTTGACATCGGTTTGCCTGATGGCAATAGCCTAGTCTTAGTCGAGACTATTCGTGCTGACATTCAAAGTAAGGCAAGTAAACAGGTATTAGATCTCAAACTTCCAGTAATTATGTTTATAGGAAGTGAAGACGCAAGAAATGCAGTGAGCACAATGAGTTTGGGAGCATATGACTATTTGATTAAAGATGGTATTACCAAATATTCATTACAACGGAGTATCTGTAGCTTACTTGAATACATTAGCTTAAACCGCCAACTAGAGCAGTCTTGCAGACGGGAAGAGCTAGTTTCTCAAGTCGCTCTAAATACTCGTCAGTTTATTAATCTAGAAGATATTTGTCAGACTGTGGTTCAAGAAATTAGTAAATTTCTCCAAACTGATCGCACGCTTATTTATAAATTTGATGAGGATATGAGCCGCAGAATTATTGCTGAGGAAGTAGTTCCGTCTTTTTCTTCTTGTTTAGGTTTTGGGTCTGATGCTCTCTGTCCCCATCTTTCCGAGGAACAGATGAATGCCTATTTAGATTGTCAGATTTCTGCTAATGCAGATATACATAGTGCTGGTTTTGCAGAATGTCATGTACAGATGTTGGAGGGCTTTCAGGTTAAAGCAAATGTGGTTGTACCAATTCTATTAGCTGAATCTCTAAGTAATAATTCAGTTTCTAATAATCAGCCAAATAATCGCCAGAACAATCAAACTTTATGGGGATTACTGATTGTTCATCAATGTTCGGCAACTCGTGATTGGGATGAACATGAAATTAAGTTGCTTAAGCAATTATCGGTGCAATTAGCGATCGCAATTCAACAAGCTGAAATCCATCAGGAACTTCAAAACTTGAATGATTCTTTAACGATACAAGTCCAAAATAAGACATCCGCACTTCAAGCTAGTGAGCATAAGTTGCGTTCAATATTAAATGGGATTCCAGACATTATCAATTTAATCAGTATAGATGGCACTTATCTTGAATCTAAACAGGATAAACCTTCTTATGACTTCATTCCCGATCATACTCATTCGATCGGGAAGAAGATTGTAGATCTCCTGCCATTAACACTTGCGACAAATCAACTTCAGACAATTCAGCAGGCTGTCTCTTCTGGGGAAATATTAACTATCGATCAAACTTATCAGGCTAGTGACGGGGGACACTATGAGGAAGTTCGAGTAATCCCAATAGACAATAACGCTGCTGTTGTAGTTGTCCGTGATATTAGCAATCACCGTCGCGCTGAAATTGCCTTATTTGCAAGTGAGGAGAAACTCAAAAAAGTAGCACTGTCATCTCCAGTGATAATCGAGATTTTTGTGCAACGCACAAATGGTTCTGCATATTTTGAATATTTAAGTCCCGCTTTTGAGGAGATTTATGAGTTAAAAGTTGCCCAAGTCATGCAAAATCCTCAACTTTGTTTTGAGCAGATTCATCCTGATGATGTAGCGAATGTATGGGAAGCTGTTGGCATTAGTCTTGAGACATTATCAATCTTGCAGCACGAATGGCGAGTCATTACCCCATCTGGCAAGATTAAATGGCTATGTACTAATCTCCGTCCAGAGTGGCGAAAAAATGGAGATACGGCTTGGTATGGAACTGTCTCAGATATCAGTGATCGCAAACAGATAGAAATCACTCTTGAGAAACAATTAATCTACAATAAAACACTTTTGACTAATTCTTTTGATGGAATTGTGATCATTGATAGTTTGGGGAATTTTGTTGAGTGTAATTCAAGTTTCGCCGAGATGCTTGGTTATTCTCTAGAAGAAATACCTAATCTCAGTATTTATGATATTGATGTGAGATGGACAAAAGAAGAATTAGATAAGGGAATTCAAGAATTTAACCTTCGGCGAAAAAAAGTCCAGTTTGAAACTCAACATCGTAAAAAAGATGGATCGATCTGTGATGTTGAGATTAGCGCCAATTCTGTCGATTGGGATAATAATATTTTACAATTTTGCATTTGCCGAGATATTACAAAACGCAAACTCGCTGAACAATCATTAGAGAAAGATAAAGAACTAGCCGAATCTGCCAATAAAGCTAAGAGTGAATTTCTTGCCAATATGAGCCATGAAATCCGTACGCCAATGAATGGAGTTCTTGGCATGGCGCAACTGCTATCTACTACACCCTTGAATGAAGACCAAAAGGATTTTGTAAAGGTTATCTTAGATAGTGGGGATGCGTTATTAACGGTAATTAATGACATTCTAGACTTCTCAAAAATTGAATCTGGAAATCTCCAGCTAGAGCAAAAAGAATTTAATTTTGAAGATACGCTCAATGCAGTTTGTAATCTCTTAAATAAACAGGCTTCTGACAAAAACATTAATCTGCAATGTCACGTTAATAGCATAAACCCCACTACAGTCGTAGGCGATAGCTCACGACTGAGACAAATCCTGATTAACCTAATTGGTAATGCAATTAAGTTTACTAATCAAGGCTATATCTCCATTAGCTATAACCGTAAATTTATTGCAGCTAACACCTACGAATTTAGGTTCTCGATCGCAGATACAGGGATTGGCATCAATTGCAATAGCATCCATAAACTGTTTAAGCCTTTTACTCAAGCTGATGCCTCGATCAATCGTCAGTTTGGAGGGACTGGGCTAGGATTGGCAATCTCCAAACGACTTGTAGAAATCATGGGTGGAACAATCTGGGTGGAAAGTCGAGGTAAAGTCGGTGGCTATCCTCCATCAGATTGGGTAATCAGATCTAACGATAATACTGGCTCCACTTTCTATTTCACAGTCATCTTACCTGTAATTGCGATACCCCCCACTATCACCACTAATAAATCTGGTTCTTTTTTACCTGATAATAATAAAATTAGTTTTGAGCAGTTTCCTATTAAAATCTTGATTGTTGAAGATACTATTCTCAATCAAAGAATAATTGTCCTAATGCTCCAAAAACTAGGCTGTCAAGCCGATGTAGTTAACGATGGCAGTAAATGTGTAGCGATTTTTTCTAATCAAGATTCTCAGGCTACCTATGATATCATATTCATGGATGTGCAGATGCCTGTTATGGATGGACTAACTGCAACTAGAGCAATTCGTCAAAGTTCATTACTAACACAGCCTTGGATTATTGCCCTCACTGCTGATGCTATGCCAGAAGATTATAAAGCCTGTATGAATGCGGGAATGAATGACTATATGTGTAAACCAATCAATATAAAAGATGTTGAGCGATCGCTATTAAAATACATCAAAGTCAATAACGTACGATCACTGTAAATCAATTACCTAATACCAAAACACAAAATGGCGTAGCCATTTTGTGTTTTGGTATTAGTCCTGATCAAATACTTTTCCTAATGACGCAGGTGGCGTAGTTCTGACTGTATTTAATATCCCTTGTTTAAGAGATCGCGGCAAGGCTGATATTAAGCGATCGAGCCATTCTCCTGAAGTCATCGCCAACATCAAAATCATCAATACAAAAGGAGCCGTATTAAATACCTGCGTCGGCACTTCAGGAATTGCACTCTGAGCGACACTGGCTAAAGATTGCAAAATCCCAAATAGATACGCTCCTAAGGCTACACGCAGAGGGTTCCAACCACCAAAAATGACGATCGCCAAGGCAATCCAGCCATAACCTGCGGTGTGGCGGTGGCTCCATCCCGCTTTAAAATCTAACGAGAAAGCGGCTCCTGCGATCCCCATTAAGGCTCCACCGAGGAGCGTGTAAATGTAACGCATTTTAATCACATTAGTTCCTCTAGCAAAAGCTGCAGATGGTTGTTCGCCCACTGTCCGTAGGATCAAACCGCCTTGTGTACGATAGAAATAGAACCATGAACCCAGAATTAAAATGTAGCTGCTGTAGACTAATAGATCACTTTGAAATAGGAGTTTCCCAAAAACAGGAATACTCTCTAAAACAGGAATTTTAAAGCTCGGAACTGTAATTCCCTCAACTCTGACAACGGGATTGCCTAAAAAAGAAGATAAATCACTACACATCAGCGCCAATACAAATCCAATTGACACTTGAGATTGCTTGAGGGTAATTGCGCCAACTGCTACGACTAAAGCGATCGCCGCACCCACAAGCGCCGCCGCCGCAAATCCTAAGAGTAAGCTATTCGAGAACTTCGCTACCGCAAAACCTGTCATCGCTGACATCAAGATTGTCCCTTCAGCAGATAGATTAATCACGCCTGCCCGTTCGGTAATAGTTTCGCCAATACTGGCAAAAATTAAAGGTGTCGAAGTTGCGATCGCTGTAGCAAGAATTGTGATTATATCCATAGTTTTTATAGCGATAGGGATTAAGAGACTTTTTGAGAAGTTTTTCACCCTCTAAATCCCCCTTGCAAAGGGAGAGGATTTAAGTCTCCCCCCTTTGCAAGGGGGGATTAAGGGGGGTAAAAATAGAAATTCATGCTAGCTAGGATTCTTCTCTAACACGCTCTAAGAGTGAGCAGATTCCTTAGATAACTTGGCTAAACCTTCGCCAAGAATCGCGAAAAGTAGCAATGCTCCTTGAATAATCCCAGAAAGAGAAGAATCTAGACTTAGAGATAGCGGTAATTCCAAACTACCAACATTAAGAGAGCTAAATAGAAATGCGATCGGCAAAACCAAAAAGGGATTGTAATTAATCAGCATGACTACTAGCAAAGCTAAAAATCCTAAATTGCTAGAAACATTAGGAATGAGTCGATGGAATACAGCGACTACTTGCAAAGAGCCAGCGATACCAGCTAATGCACCACAGATGACAAAACTGCTCAGCATTTGCTCGATCGCAGGAATTCCCAAAACATAGGCTGCCCGTAGATTATTACCCACCGCTTTTAGCTTCAAGCCAAAGTAAGTTGCTCTAATCGTGATTGCTGTTACAATCAAAGCAAATATAGCGATCGCTAAAGCAATCGGACTAAAGTCAGTATTACCAACAGTAGGCAGCGATAAAGCATCACTAAATGGCTCCGTACCACTCATTGAGGCAACACCCGATCGCTTCCACGGACCAAAGACTAGGTAAAGCGCTAATCCCTGCGCGGTGAAGTTCATGCCCAAACCAGCAAAAATCTCGCTGACTTTGCCATAGATATTTAACACCCCTGCTAGTAAGCCCCATAATCCACCGCCAACAATACCAAATAATATGGCAAGCGTAATCGCGATCGCAGGGGAAAACCCTTCGGGAATAAGTCTGAGCAATAATGTCGAGGCGATCGCGCCTGCTGTAATTTGCCCTTCGATACCTAAGTTATATAAACCTGCGGTAAAGGTAAAAATCAAGCCGCAGGAAGCAAGTAATAAAGGGCAAAGAGTAGAAATAACCCTAGCAAAGCGATCGCTACTACCAAAAGCCCCATTCCACATGCCCATGGCGACTTGAGTCGGTGAGCCACTTGATAGCAAGATCACCGCCGCAATGAACAATAGCGCCGCCACAAAAGCCCCAAAACGAAAGTAGGCAACTTTAGGGAATTTTTTAAGAATTTGAAGATTTTGCAAGAAATTTTGTAAGGGACTATGCAAACTTGCCTCCGATCGCTTGACCTAGTTTATCGACTGTTAGAGTTTTCGCATCAATGAGCTGTGAGACCTTGCCGCCGCAAAATACGAGAATGCGATCGCTATATTGCAAAATCTCATCGAGATCAGAAGATGTGAATAAAATCATCATTCCTTTTTCGCAACGAGCCATCATCTGTTTCCAAATCCATAGGGTGGATTCGATGTCTAATCCTCTGGTTGGCTGTTCCATTAATAGTAGATTTAAATGATCTGGCAAAAGTGATATTTGGGTGCGCTGCTGATTACCTCCCGATAATCTTTCAACCTTAGTAGAGGGTTTCCCACGAATATTAAAAGTCTCGATCGCCTCATGTGTAAACTTGCGCGTATCCCGCCAATTGATTAAAAAGCCTGAATGCGATTGGCGCAACATGAAATGCTCATGGATCGATAGACCGCGAATCAATCCATCCTGTAAGCGATCGGCTGGCAAATAGCCAATTCCTGCCTTCAGAAAATTACTATAGGCACGATTAGTCATATCCACATCACTAATGCGAATCTTGCCAGCGTTCGGCTTGAGTAACCCAGCACAGGCTAGCAATAGCAATTGCTGTCCATTACCTTCCAAACCTGCAAGCCCGATCACCTCGCCCTCATTAACCGTTAATTTATCAATCTGTAAACTTAAGCGATCGCCTTCAATCTGCAAATCCTGAATTACTAGAGCAGGTTCCGTTTGCTGAATGTTAATCTCATGTTTTGCAGGTATAGCTATCTCTCTGCCAAACATCATATCCACTAAAGACGATGCTAACTCATTAGATTCTCGACCTTTGACCTCAGATTCTCCAATTACTTGCCCCTGACGCATTACCATCAGGCGATCGCATAGCTCTTCTACATCTTCTAATTTATGCGAAACAAAAATAATCGATTTCCCGTCCGCAGCCAATTGCTTGACCGCCGTAAATAGAGCCGTTTTTTGGGAAGCAGAAATACCTGTAGTTGGCTCATCAAGGATTAAAGTCTTGACTCCAAGAGACAAAAGTCGCAGTATTTCTAACTGCTGACGCTCTCCTACAGTCAGATTAGCTAGGCGATCGTTAGGAGGTAAGTCAAAACCAAAAGTTGCGGATAGCTGCCGAAGTTCTCTAATTAAATCACTACGATTGTTGCTAGTTTTAGATCTTTTTTTGCCTATTTTTTTACCTAAAGTACTTCTCCCAGCCATGAAATTATCAAGTACCGACAGAGAAGGAAAGTCTAAGGGATCTTGATGCAACATCCCAAGCCCTGCGCAGATTGCATCCGCAGGAGTTTTAATGTCAACTTCTATTCCATCTAATACAATCTTGCCAGAGTCCTTAGTAATAAATCCACTCAGGACTTTGGATAAAGTGCTCTTCCCTGCACCATTTTCACCCAAGATGCCATAAACACTTCCAGCCTCAACCGTCATGGAAATATCATGGTTTGCCTTGACATTCCCAAAGGATTTATAAATATGGCTAAGTTCAACTTTCATGTTTATTCCATAAGGCATTTTCTCATTTAAAATTTACCCCACCCTAGCCCTCCCCTTGCAAAGGGGAGGGAACAAGATTTCTAGTTTTCCCCCTTTGCAAGGGGGAATTAAAGGGGGTGATTTACATTTATTTACTAGCGCCCTCAATACCTTGTAGCAAGCTGGTAAAGTACCAAATCTGCTGTGGAGTTGCAGTTTCGCCTTCCTTCAGAAAAGGAGTCCCATCTTGATAGTTAAGAGGTCCTTTAAAAAGACTGATCTTGCCATCGCCCAAGCCAGTAATAAATTCTGTCAGGAACTTGTCACTTTCTGGAGTCAGAGCCTTTCCTTTCTCAAATCCCACAGCTGAAGTGTCAGGATTATTCAAGTCTTTCCAATTTGGCGCTGCGGCAATAAATTCTCCTGTGAATTTACCTTCCTTAGCCTTTTTGACTTGATCGAGATATGCTGGGCCCCAGTTGTAATAGGGAACGCCAATACAAATTTCTGGAGCAGCATTACAGCCAGTTTTGAGCCCGTAGTGTAGATATTTGACCTTCTTGCCAGCTTCAGCAGCTTTCTTTCCTTGCACTGCCACTTCAGGTGTATCAATACCGCTCATCACCACATCGAAGCCACTGTTGTAAAAATCATCAGAGACCTTAGTCGGGTCAAGGGTCTGTCCAGGAATATTGAACCAGAAGCCAATCCAAACCACCTTAAACTTCAAATCTTCGGGATTTTTTTTGCGATAGGTTTGCCAGCAATACTTAGCCCCCAAATAACTTGCTGATACTAGTCTGCGGGTTTCATCATTGATTAATGGTCCCACAAAACCGATTTTGCCTGTCTCTGAGTTGAGAGCCGCTGCGCATCCAGAGATCATTCGACCATACTCAATTTGAGGCATGACGTTGCTAATGTTTTTCTGGTTTTTGAAATTTTTGCCTTCTTTCCAAGCATAGTCACCGCTTGCATGAATTATGGACACATTAGGATGCTTTTTCGCGGTTTCTAGGGCATCATCTTTAAAATCGTCAGAATTGAAAACTACTAGCTTTGCGCCCTTAGCAATAAGATCGTCAGCAACCTGAGAAGCCTTGACATTTGGGCGATCGCCTGGATTGACTTTGTCTACATAGTCAAACTGGATGCCAGATTGCTTTTCCATTACATATTTTGAGGCTTCGTAATGACCTTGGTTCCAACCAGAATCATTTTTCGGCCCAACTAAAATCATCGCTGCTTTAAATTCTTTCGCATCGGTCGCAGTTGTAGTTGCCGCAGTAGTTGCTGTAGTTGGTGCAGTGGTTGAAGTTGTAGGAGCTGTGGAAGTACTGTTACAAGCTCCAGCAAATATTCCCACTAGCATGGCAGCCCATAAGTGCTTGAAAGAAACTATAGAAGAAATCTTATTAGTGAGTATTCCCATAAATTAATGCGATTATTTAGATGTTTTATACCTTTTTACTATTTTATTTAAGGCGATCGCACATGAGACAAAGGTATTGCTAATTACAGTTTTTGCAAAGCTTTACACTAAGCCCAGAAAAAAGAAATTTGTTAAAAGTGGTGCTTTGCTTCACTTTTAACAAATTTCTTATGATTATCTTGCTCACGGATTTATGTAAGTAATAACATATGCTAATTATTATCTCTTGTTTAGGTATATGCGTTTTCCAATTCTCTATTCTTTCAGGCGTTGTCCCTATGCAATTCGTGCAAGAATGACTCTTGCTTATGCTGGCATTAGCTATGAACTTAGAGAAGTTTCTTTAAAAAATAAACCCCAAGAGATGCTCGATATTTCGCCAAAGGGAACAACGCCAGTAATGCAGTTTTTTACTGGACAAGATCTTATAGAGCAAGATTTTCTTGTTTTAGAAGAAAGTCTCGATATTATGAATTGGGCGCTAGAGCAGCACGATCCGCTCAATTGGAAAAACTTGCCAGAACAGTCTTTAGTGATCGCACAGCAGCTTATCGATACAAATGATCGCGAGTTTAAACATGCACTCGATCACTATAAGTACCCAAACCGATTCCCCGAAAAATCGCAGAAAGACTATCGCCTACAAGCAGAAGAATTTCTCCAAGTTTTAGAACTTCAACTTCAGTCGCGATCGCGAACTAGTGAAGCTCATGTTTTTTTGGTTAGCGATCGTCAAACCCTCGCTGATATTGCAATTTTTCCTTTTGTAAGACAGCTTGCCTATGTAGATATAGATTGGTTTCTATCGAGTTCTTATGAGCGCTTGCAACAATGGTTAAAGTGGCATGAAACTAGCGAAATGTTTGAGTTTGTCATGCAAAAGTTTCCTATATGGACATCAGAGCAAGAAGTGATCGTAATTACTCCTTAAAACCAAAAATTGTTTGGGTGGGCTTCGCCCACCCAAACAATTTTTGGTTTTAATAATGCGATAAAATAGTACAGGATTATGACAATGCTTTGTGTTGCCATTCTCCTAATAATGAATATGGAGCTTTTTATGAAACCCCTTGCGCTTTTGAGTGTCTCTGACAAAACAGGACTACTCGACCTTGCCCGCGAACTATCGACCACCTATAACTTTCAACTAATTAGTAGTGGTGGAACTGCCAAGGCACTCAAAGCGGCTGAGCTTGAAGTTACTAAGGTTTCCGACTATACTGGAGCACCTGAGATTTTAGGTGGACGAGTGAAAACCCTGCATCCGCGAATTCATGGTGGGATTCTCGCAAGACTCGAACTACCTGAACATCAGCAAGACCTATCTGACAATGAGATTCAACCAATTCGGATTGTGGTGGTTAACCTCTATCCATTTACGGAAACGATCGCAAAGCCCAATGTCACCCTCGAAGATGCGATCGAGAATATCGATATTGGGGGCCCAACTTTGATTCGCGCCTCGGCAAAGAATTATAATCATGTTGCCGTATTGTCCAGTCCTAGCCAATATCCAGAATTTCTGGATGAGCTAAAAGCAAATAATGGGGAAACGACCTTAGAATTTCGCAAAAAACTAGCGATCGCGGCTTTTCAACATACACAGTCTTACGACAAAGCGATCGCTGAGTATTTAGAAAAGGAACAGAAAGTTGCACAAGGTTTGCCCAATACCCTCTCTTCTTCCTATACTTTGCTGTGCAATAATCCTAAACCTTTACGTTATGGCGAAAATCCCCATCAACCCGCCACATGGTATCAAGTTGGTGCAACGCCCAAAGGTTGGTCTGCTGCCCAACAATTGCAAGGCAAAGAACTCAGTTTCAATAACTTGCTCGATCTAGAATCAGCACGGAGCATTATCGCTGAATTTAGTGACGATCTCCCCTGTGCGGTAATCATTAAGCACAACAACCCTTGTGGAGTTGCGATCTCACCAACTATTGCCGAAGCTTATCAAAAGGCTTTTGAAGCAGATTCCACTTCTGCTTTTGGGGGGATTGTCGCCCTCAATCGTCCGATTGACGAAGAAACAGCGCTGCTTTTAAATAAAACATTTTTAGAATGTGTCGTTGCGACCGCCTGTGTGCCCAGTGTGGCAACAATTTTGGGCAAAAAGCAAAACTTGCGGGTGCTAGTTCTATCTGATCTTAATCATGGTTCCCATGAGACAGTGAAGACGATCTCTGGAGGGATGCTAGTCCAGAAGTCTGATGATGAAGCAGTTAATCCTGATATATGGAAAGTTGTGACTGAAAAGCAGCCAACCCCAGAACAGTTGCAGGAGTTGATTTTTGCTTGGAAAATTAGTCGCCATGTCAAGTCTAATGCGATCGCTATTACTAAAAACTGCACCACGATTGGCATTGGTGCTGGTCAAATGAATCGAGTTGGCTCAATCAAAATTGCGCTTGATCAAGCAGGCGAGAAGGTGAAAGGAGCATTTCTAGCTAGTGATGGCTTTTTTCCGTTTGATGACTCTGTGCGAACAGCGGCAGCCGCGGGAATTATTGCGATCGTGCAACCAGGCGGAAGTATGCGCGATGCCGATTCGATCAAGGCAGCTGACGAGCTTAGTCTAATTATGGTATTTACAGGCGTTCGGCATTTCTTACATTAAACAAAAAGCAGGGGCAATTCATGAATTGCCCCTGCTTTTATAACGACAGAGAATCCTATTTCTATTGGTCAGCAATTAACAAAAAGCGAATATGCTCCATACCTTGCTCAGCACGAAGAGATTGCACTTGATCCGCTAGCTTGGTACTAGCAATGATTACATCTGGCTGAGAAGCAATCACATTAGTTCGCAAATCGTCTTGATTACTGATTTTAGATGGTAAGAAGCCTTGGTTTTGCAGCATTTCCATCAATAGATCGATAGAACCAAAATTGTCATCCACTACCAAAATCTTTTTGCCAGTAGAAGCCTTACTAGATAGAAGAATATCAACTTCTCGCAACAATAGCACCATATCTAGAGGTTTAGTCACATAACTATCTATACCTAGATGGCGACCTTTAGCTTTGTCATCTAATACTGAGACAATAATAATGGGAATATCCAAAGTCGCAGGATCGGATTTGAGAATCGCTGCTACATCATAGCCACTAATACCATCCATAACAATATCAAGGGTGATTAGATCGGGACGACTTTCACGAACTTTGACAATCGCTTCTTGTCCATTTCCAGCTTCGCGAACAGTATATCCTTTAGCTTCCAACTCTTGTCTCAGCAGGTTGCGAATACTCGCATCATCGTCAATGACTAAAATGTTCTTGGGGTCACCTATAACATTCTGACCGTCTGATTGCGTTTGGCTTTGCGAAACCGATCTTTTCTTGAGCTGCTCAATCAAAATGTCAAAATTAATTGCAGGAATCTCATTTTCTGGATTGATTGGAAGTGTGAAAGAGAATGTACTACCCTTACCAATTTCACTCTCCACCCAAATCTTCCCACCATGATAAGCAATGATTTCTTTGGAAATTGGTAGTCCTAGCCCTGTGCCTTGTGGTTTATCGGTCAGAGTATCCCCAACCTGCTTGAACTTCTCAAACACTTTAGGCTGATCCGATTCAGAAATTCCTATTCCTTGATCGATGACACTGACCATAATTGATTGATCATCTTGCTTAGCCCGACAAGTGACACTTCCCTGATCCGAAAACTTCACCGCGTTGGAAATCAAATTGATTACAACTTGAATCAAGCGATCTTTATCGCCAAGGATATCGGGTAGATCGGCTTCAATATCTCTTACTGGAATTAATCTTTTTTGTTCAAAGAGAGCTGAAGTTGCCGAAAATGCACGATCAATCACTTCATTAATTGTTAATGGCTTCATATTCCATTGCATTTTACCAGCTTCTATTTTGGCAACATCTAAGACTTCGTTAATTAGTTTGGTGAGTCGTGTCCCCTCAGATACGATGATCTCAATATTTTCAGTAACTTGACGGACACTTCGATTGACTTTTTTGTCGTCGGTCTGAATAAGTGGAAATATTGATTCATCTAGCTTTTTTTGAATCAATTTCGCAAAACCTAACACAGATGTAAGCGGCGTTCTTAATTCATGGGATACAGTTGAGATGAAGTCCGTCTTCATCCGATCTACTTCTTTCTCGGCAGTAATATCACGAATTAGAATTACAGTACCTAAATAATTTGTTTTTAATAGAGATTCTTCTGAAATATTTACTTCTCCAAAGATTGAAGTTGCAACTGCTTTTCCAATACGGCGAACGGGTAGGGCAAACTCTTCACTAAAAACTTGTTTTGGATTCTCTCTGGTATTTGTAACAAGATTAGCGATTTCCTCAGATTTAAATATTTCTCTATAACTCTTCGCATTAGCAATCACTTTACTGCTAATGCCAATCATACCTGCTAGCGCTGGATTAAATTGGGTGATCTGATCCTCGTTATTAACTACCACCAAGCCATCAACCATGTTGTCAATAATTGCCTTGATCTCACTGGTGCGCTGTTCGACTTTCTGCTCCAGAGTACGACTGTAATCAGCTAACTGTTCTCCTGAAGCTTTAAGTTGCGATGTCATTTGATTAAACGCGATCGCCAAAATCCCAATTTCATCATCTGTTAATACAGGTGCTTGCGAATCGAGGTTACCACTAGCAACTTGGTTGGCTGCATCGGCAATCGCCAAAATTGGCTGAGAAATCCGTCTGGCAATCAGGTATACAGCCGTTAACAAAATGCCTGCGGAGCTTAATCCGATCAGTAAAATATCGCGAGCGAGGCGATCAGCGGGCTCAAAAGCTTCTGCCTGAGATATTTCTGCAAGTAACGCCAGATTGAGGTTGTCAATCCAAATGTAACTTCCTAATACAGGTATAATTTTATAGTTTTTATATAAACCCTCCCCATCTTTTCCTAAAGCCGCCGCAGAAATACCATCACTTTTAATATCTTTGGCGAGATCCTGTTTATCGCCTTCCGCTCCTGAAATTAGGATATTCTTAGTTGCTAGTCTTCCCACCAGATAGGTCTCGCCGCTATTACCTAGTCCTGTGCGTTCACGAATGATGTCATCCACCCCTTGGAGATCTAGATCAACCGCTATCACGCCAATGCGATCGCCCGCTTTATTAGTTAGAGGAGCCGCAAAAGTCATTGCGGCTTTGCCAGTGATAGGTGAGATATAGAAGTTTGGCACAATGATCCGAGATTGGTCGCGCGTAAAATAAGTAGTGGTATTTCCGAGCGGTTGGTATTTGCCTTCTTTTTGCTTATCTGTGGAAACAATTGTAATCCCGTTATTGGTTAGGATCGAAATCTGTCGAATGTTTGGTTTGACTGTGGATATATTCGCCATGAACCTTTGCAGAGAGTCAACAGCCGACTTAAATTCTGGAGATTCTTTCTCTTTTGTAAAAGCTATTTCAGAATTGACGATCAAATCTGGCAACTGCGTCATCAAAATTACATCGCGGCGTTGATTATCAACCCATTGATTAACCTGCGCTTCTTTGAGCGATGTGGCAACTGCTAATCGGTCAATCACTGATTTTCTAAGAGCATCACGACTGCGAGTATTAGCACTTACAGCGACTACTAAAACCGTGACAATCGACAGAACCGAAAAATATGCCACAAGTTGCAGCAGCAGGCGTTTCTTAAATAGGTTGATCATCTTCTATACTCACTTAGAACCCATTTAAGAATTATATGATACTTGGAATTTCGTTTAAAGCTCTAGGTGTCTAGCCCCCTAAATACCCCAATTCTGGGGGACTTAAATATGGTTCCCCCCCAGAATTGGGGGGCTAGGGGGGGGCTAAACTACAATTCTTAAATGGGTTCTTAACTAACAATAGTTGCCTATCATACTTTTCAATTATTTCCACTCAGTGAAAATAGCTTTAATTTGGGCGATCGCAGTATCAGATGCTTGTTCAGGTGAATTTTTACCTGAAGCCACGGACTTGATCGCTTGTCCCCATACTTTTTTAGCACCCACTTCTGAATAAGCTGGATTCTGTGCTGTATAAAAAGAACTAGTATTCTGAAATTGCTTAGTTGCTGCCAAAATATGTGGGTCTTTGGAATCCTTATAATAGGGATCTTCTAATAATTTTGGCATAGTCGGGAAATACCTTCCTCCTGCTCCTTTCAAATAGGTAAGTAAATTATCAGGTTGAATAATGTGGGACAACAGACTTTTAGCAAGAGATTGCCTTGCTTGTTCCTTCGCAACATCCTCCTTAGTTTCTTTAACATTAGGGGCAGCAAATATAATCGCCTGTTTTACTGCTACTAAATGGCTAAGAGTCTTACCGTCTGGAGAAACGGGCCATTCTGTAGTCACTAATTTTTTGTTGTAAACCTCTTGATCAAACTGCTGGGATGCGGGAATAGACAATCCTGGATTTGCTGTCATGAATGAGTTGCGGCTAAGAAATACCTGATTATTATCAGCATCTGTCCATTGCAAAGCATTAGGAGGTACGTGCTTACTCTGATAGAAACCCGCATATTTTTTCAATGCTGCGATAATACCTTGACGATTTTGGGGATTCTCAACTTTTAGTTGCCCATTCTCATCTAATAGCTGGACTCCATAAGCCGTGAGGAATTGCTCAAACATGAAGATCACATCTGTAGCTTCTGTAGACATGGGCAAGCCGATCCCATAGATGTCTTTTTTGCCTTTATTTGAGGCTCGGTCTTGAGCCGTTTCCCAAAATGCCCAAAATCCATGCCAATCCTTAGGAATATTGGTATCATTCAGCCCTACATCTATCAGCATATCCCGCCAATAATGCAAACCAGCAGCTAGTTGAGCGATTGGTACGGCATAGTAAGCAGGATTAGGATTTTGACTATTTTTATAGGCGACGGCTTTAAGGGCGATCGGACTAAATAAATTTTTAACAGGTTCTACAACATCCGAAACATTTACTAATTTATTTTGCCATGCTAATTTCGGATAGAGGGCAAACTCAGCGGTATTACTAAATAAGATATCGGGAGGATTACCATTATTAAGCGCATTTTCAGCATCACGATTCACCGATCCATCATTATAGAAAGTGATTTCCACTTTCGTATTATTCTTTTTTTCCCACTCGGCAACAATTTGTGAAAGTGCCTCTGTTTCCGCAGGATAAAAGCTTTGAATCCACCAAACTCTAAACTTGGAACTTTTTTCGGGAGCCCGATAATTTAAGACGGCAGAATCACTACAGGCAGCTAAACCCAAGCCTGCTAAAGATAGAGATAACTGATTAAACTGACGACGACGCATAGATTTTTAAAATTAAAAAATAAAGCAGAACTGGAAACTTCAGGAGACAAGGTGTACCACGCTTGGCGATGTACACCCTGTCTCCTATATGACGAGTTCAACTAAGTCTGGCAAAACAATTGTCCACGCAGGGAAAGGATAAGTTTCAGGATATTGCATCACTCTGCCTACAAATTTTACACCCGCAGCGATCGCACCTTCATAATCAGCGATCGCATCGCCAACCATCAATACGCGATCGGGTTCAAAATCATATTTCGACAAAATATCTTGGATAATATCTCCCTTTTTAGCTGGAGAACCATGCACAGAGACGAAATAATGAGCCATATTTCGCCTTGAGACGATGCGTTTCAACTCTTGATCGGGAGTTCCTGAAGCCACAAATAAGGGGGTAGACCGATAATTTCTTTCTAAAAGTTCATAGGCTCCTAAAACATAAACCGCATCCACCACAGCATCTTCAACACATTGTGAAAATTGGTCACCGAGTCGCACCTCCTCTTCTTTAGTCAAGGCTTTACCAAGTAAAATCTCATGGTAATAGCGAAATTTTTCAAATCGCGATACTCCGCCATGAAGCAGATGATAGGCTTTCACCTGCTCTACAATGAGATCTCCATATTCTGCATACAAAGCCCCAAAAGCTTGAGTTTTGACATCCACAGACTCAACTAGGACTCCATCAAAATCAAACACGATCGCATCATATCTCTTAGGGATATTTTCATGGATGTCTTTAGTCACGATTTCGGTCATTGTATTTTGGCTCACTTAGCTAAACCAAGATTTACAAGGCTGTCAAATAGATTTTGAGCAGCTTCCTGCTCCATCTGCCCTCTTGCTTCCTTCGCGTACGAACCCATATGGGGAGTCAAAATGACTTGAGGCAAAGTGCGCAGTTGACCAGAATATGGTTCCTCTTCAAACACATCAAGGGCTGCACCTGCCAAATGCCCTGAAACTATTGCTTCATATAAAGCTTGTTCATCAACCAGCCCCCCTCTAGAAGTATTAATTAAAATACTACCTGCTTGCATCTTATTGATAAAGTCGCGATTAATTAAATGATGATTGTCTTTGTTGTAGGGAATATGAACCGTAATTACATTGGAACGTGCGATAAATTCATCTAAAGATGAGATACAAACTGTATCTGCGAATAGCGAATCATCACGAAAAATGTCATAGGCGACTCTTTTTGCCCCAAAAGCCTTCAAAATCTGTCCTACCCGATTGCCAACTCTTCCATAGCCCAACAGCCCTACTACTTGAGAGGCAAGTAGTTTCCCCATCAGAGGATTCCATTTTCCGTCACGCAAAGTGCGATCGGCTTCAGTAGTGCGTCTCAACAGAGAAAGAATCAGGTTCACTGCCAACTCAGCTACAGCAATTACAGGGGCGGTAGGCGTAATATGTACGGAAATTCCCAATTCTTCGGCTGCTGCTAAATCTACACTATCAGTTCCAATTCCACATCGCGAGACTACCTTGAGAGACTTAGAGGAGTTTAAAACATTCCGAGTTAGAGGCTCAACTCCAGCAATCATCCCAACAACATCACTGGTGAGAAGCTCTAAAACTTCTGTTTCTTTAAGTTTTCTACCATAGGGGTTTAAAACAATTTCAAAACCTTGAGCTTGGAGACTCTGCAATACCTGATTGCCTTTTACATCAAAAGACGAAGTACTGATCAGTAGTTTGGACATATTTTTACTTGTTCCTAGGTTGACTTTACCAATTCTTTTACGAATTTCTTAGTAAGTCTACATGATTATGCCTGATATATTCAAATATTTTTCGCGCAAAGATTAGGTAACATAAATATTTTTCAGGTTAAGTTTTCTAAGAAAATAGCCACAGCCAAATAGGTATTGTAAAGAGTAAAAGAACTACACCAAAAGCCAAAGTAGTAACTGTTAAGTCTCGATCCAAGTTGTAAGCTTGTGCAATTACTAGAGTTGAAAAGGCTGGGGGCATTCCCATTTGTAAAACCATTGCCATTCGAGGCTCTCCAGTCACACCAAAAAACATCAGTCCAGTACCGACGACAAGTGGTGTAAGCAACATCTTGATCGATATACAAGTAAGAGCTTTTTTAACATTACGTAAGGTTTTCAACTGACTTAGTTGCATCCCAATCATTACCAGTGACAAAGTTACAGTTGTCCATGCGATCGTAATCATGCCGCCCGAAATTATCGTAGGCAAGGGAACAAATCGCATGCCTACCCCAATCGGCAAACTCCATAAGGCAGGAGTTTTAGCCATTGATACAAATGGATTTGGTTTCTTTTGACCGCTAGACATGCTGCCATAACGGCTAGCAAGAGCGATCCCGACAGAATAAGCCGCTATCGTAGAGCCAATCAAATCGTAAAATAGCGACCAAGCAAAATATTGTGGGCCCACGAGAGCAAGGCTGACAGGGTATCCCATAAAAGCTGTATTGCCTAAGGTCATAGCAAGTAAGAAGCTGCCTTGAGTAGCCCCTGACCAAGCACTTTCTTGCTCTAAAGTTGCTTCCATACTAGGGTTGGTTTCCAAATTTTTTTCTCTTGCCGTAATCCCTTTTGACAACTTACTGAACCTTTCATCACTTACACCCAGATCGATCCAAATCCAAGCTAGTCCCGCACCTACTAGAATCGCAACCCAAGCTGTGGTTGGAGCAATCACGATCCATCCCGATAGATCCGCTTGACGGAGGAAAGAAACAATACTAATTGGAACTCCTACAAACAACAGAGCTTTACCGAGGTAAGTGGGGAAAATCTTCGGGAGGAGTTTTCCTAAGACATACCCTAAGAGAGTCCATCCAATTAACCTCACGTAGAGCATGACGAGAGGGTTTTCTAACGTGAACATAATATTCAACCATAAGAACTAAGTATGAAAGTTGACAAGGGATTTGAGTATTTATTAAGCAGCAAACCCAAAGAAAAATATTGATTTACAGATCTCCTGACTTTTTTGAAGATTGACATAGTTAGGAATGAAAATTAATTAAAACCAAAATTTGTTGGGGCGGGCTTCGCCCGACCCAACAAATTTTGGTTTTAATTGCACAAGTTAATTAATTTTCATTCCTTACTTATTGATTTTATTGAAAAAGTCAAAGATCTTCCTATCTGCATTTTATAACTGTCCCCCATTTACATCAATGATCGCACCTGTCATATAGCTAGATAGTTGAGAAGATAGAAATAAAATTACGTTTACTTGTTCTTCCATTGAGGCAATTCGACCTAAAGGGATTGAATCGATTAACTTTTGTTCTGCTTCGGGTGGTAAAGTAGCCGCTAGCATCGGCGTATAGGTTTGGCTGGGACAAATAGCATTGACATTAATTTGAAAAGGTGCTATCTCGTAGGCAAGTTGTCTTGTAAAGCCGATCGCCCCAGCTTTTGATGTTACGTAATGGATGCCTGACAATTTACTACGAAAATGTCCTGCGATCGATGAGACATTAACGATTTTCCCACTTCTTTGTTGCTTCATGATGGGGACTACATGCTTGCAGCAAAGAAACTGACTGGTGAGATTTGTTGCCATGACTTTGTTCCAATCCTCAAGGGAAATATCCTCTATCTTGGCAATTTGATTAATCGCGGCATTGTTGACCAGAATGTCAATCTGCCCATATTTCTGAAAAACCTTGGCGATCGCAGCTTTAACTTGATCTTCATCAGAAACATCACATGGTAATGACAATGCTGATTTACCTGTTCCATTAAGTTCTGAAGCGATCTCTTCAGCGCCACTACGTGAAATGAATACAGTGTGGGCTCCATAAAGCGCGATCGCCTCAGCCACTGCTTGACCGATGCCGCTACTTGCCCCAGTAACAATTGCAACTTTCCCCTTGAAATCGTGAGGGAATTCATGAGGTTTAGTCATAAGCTAATTCAATTAATTTAATTGTTTTGTGAATAATGAAGTGTCGTGCTAAGCGCGACACTTCATTACTTTTAAGTGTGATCAAAAACGTGGTCCTCTACAAAAATATGGTTTACATCAGGTTTCCCAATTGCTAGACGGATTGAGGGTTTATCACCAATAACACGAATATTATGGATTACCTTACGAGGAACAAAAATGATGTCATCCTTAGTAGCTCGGTAAGAGCCATGTCCGTCCACGTCCCACTCTAGCTCGCCTTCCATGATCACCCACCACTCGTCCTCGTTGGCATGATAGTGAGTACGATTACTTTCTCCTGGTTTCTGACAAATCATGACTGCGCTCATCATATCGGTATAAATGAGGCGCACTGACCAAGATGGCTCCCCCATCTCTTTTTTGATATCTTCAAGACGATTAAAAATGCGATTGATGCTGTCATGGGTATTCGCTTTGGCAACACCATCATTTTTCATTACCGTAGCAAGGTTTCGATCTTGGTTTGCGATCATGGTCATAGCTGATAACTCCGATATTCTAATCAAATTATCATAATATCATAATAAAAATAAAAATAAAGGTACGCTTAGCGTGCCTTTATTTTTATTAGAACGAAAATGTTGTGCGAATAACACCGACTGTTGCGGTTGGATTAGTACTCACGCCTTCAGGATTAAACACCCAGAAGACACCAGGAGTGATACTGATATTCCTGCTGAGACGATAGCGATAGAACAGTTCTAAATGATATGGAGTTGAGTTAACTGTTCCCAAGGTGGCTAAACCACTTGCTGATGAACGATTAATTGGTTGTCCAAATAGAACACTTCCCATACTACCTTCACTAAATAAATCGTTGAAGGTTAAGCCTGTAATCCAACTAGTAAAAGTTGTCGAGGCAGAAGTATTAACTGCATCTGCAAAAATCACGGCTCCCCAAGTATGGAAAGATATTTTGGGAGTGATTTTCCAAGCCAAGTTACCAGCGATCGAATTAGCTCTTAGAGAAGTTACTCCAGCAGCACTAATCGACTCAGTGCTAACTAAGCCTGTTCCTAAAGAGTTGGTCTGATGGTAAGTATTTGTGTAAGTGACGGAAGCATCTAGATTTTCAGTAGGCTTGAATAAAAGCTGAACTAGAGCAATTGTTGAGCCACCAAATAATCCACCTTGTCCACCAGGTGCAGGCGAAGCTGGATTGGATGAGCCATAACCTGCTTGAATTTTGAATTGATCGGAAACCTTCCAATCAAAGGCAAATAGAGAAGATGTGGCTCCAATCCGCATTAGGGGATCAAAGCGTCCAAAGCGAGAAATCGATCCTTGACCATTGCTAGCTACTGGTGAAAGTACAGTGAAGAACTCATCAGGGAAACTTATAGGAGCAACATAAAGAGTGACCTTGTTGTCAAAAACAGGAAACTTATAATCAAGAAGTGTCAAGTTAAAAGTGTTGGCGCTTGAAGAGTTACCAGATCCAGGACCAATTCTTACAGTATTTGTACCAAGCAAAGCCGCGAGGCTAGATGTATCACCTGTACTACCAAAGTTGTTACCCGCCTCTAAGCGAGTTCTGAGTGAATCTTTACCTGTAAAGCTAGTATTAAGTACAAGGCGCGTGCGATTGCCTAAAGTAATGTTTGATCTGGCGTTGGTAGGACCTCCACTACCTGCGGTTGCCGAGAAGATGACTTCGCCAGTGAGTTTTGTCGTAGTAGAAAACTGTTGTGCTTCTAGCTTGGCAGTTTTGGCATCAAGGGCATCAACACGACCACGTAAAGTAGCAAGTTCAGCAGCAAATTCTTCCTGTAGCTTTTGCAGAGTTGCTAAGTCTTCTTTGCTAACTTTGTCAGCTAGTCCTGAGGAGATGATTTCATTGATTTTGTCAAGGCAAGCATTCAAACCTGCGGCAAATTCATAGCGGCTAGTGGCTTGTTTGCCCCGAAAAGTACTATCTGGATATCCTGCAATACAGCCGTAGCGCTCAACGAGAGATTGCAAAGCGGTGAAAGCCCAGTCGGTTGGTTTCACATCACTAAGTTGTGATACAGAGGTGATGTTTTGGGCTTGGGTAGTTGAAGGGGATAGTTGAATAGCCTTATAAGGGTCAACACTTACAGAAGATGTCGTTGTTTCTGCATGAGCCAGATTTGACGACAGGGACAAAACTGTTAAAAAAGACAGGCAAGATACACTGACGGAAGAACTTTTTACCTTAAACATCCTAAAACATTAACCTCATACTTCACCTAATCTATAAGGTTAAACTTGTTCGCCTTGGATGTCAAAGGAATATTTGGCTGATATTTGAAAGCGAATAAAAAATAGAGAGGTCGATTCGACCTCTCTATTTTTATTCGCTTAAGATCTGTTTAAGCTATCTAATTAAGCTATCTAATGTAGTCTTAAGTGTAAATTGATTGAGAGTCTCTAATTCTTGTTGAGGATGACTGAGAAGCCGCGATCGCATTTCATCAGTTAGTCCTTGAACATTGCTGAAATCTGCCCCAGCAATACTTTCAAATTTCTCAAAATCGGCATCAGTTAGATCCGCAGCACGTAGATCGGCTCCAGCCAAATTTGCTCCGTTTAATCGGGCTTTTTGTAAATAAGCGCCTGTCAAAATAGCCTTTCTTAAATCAGCTTGAATAAGTCTTGCTCCTGCTAAGTTAGCACCTGTTAAATCTGCTCCGCCAAGATAAGCACCCATCAAATTTGCATTTTGTAAGTCTGCATCTTTGAGATTACCTGTATTGAGCGGTGCACCATTCAAACTTGCACTTGGTCCGATCGCACTTGAGGATTTGTAAGCGAAGTTCTCAGGAAAGATAGTTTCACTGTCATATCTTGCTCCTTGCAGCTTTGCATCAGTCAGATTTGCTTCACTAAGATCTGCACCACTGAGATCGGCACGATATAAATAAGCTCCTTGGAGATTGGTTCTTTTGAGTATGGATTTACGGAGATTAGAGCTGCGAAGATCAGATCTACATAGATTGGCTTCACTTAAATTTGCCAAACTTAAATTGGCGCGGATCAGAGTTGTTTCTTGCAGGTCAGCTTTTTGGAGGTCACATCCACTGAGATCGATCTGATATAAATCTTTCTTATTCAAAGAAAGTCCCGATTTAATTGCTGCTAAAACTTCTTGAGCAAGGTTGGACATAACTATTGAGACTATTAAAATTTTTATTAAAGCCCTGAGAAGGTGATCATAAACTGAACTAGTAGTAAAACAAAGAACCAATTTTTTGTGGTGCGGCAAAGCCGCACCACAAAAAATTGGTTCTTTATAGGTTTAAGCAAAAATCTGGATTTTGTGATCGCACTTTACGGTAACTTTCCTTAAGTAGGCAATAACGAATAATTTTGCCAAAAATCCGCCGATTTTTTTGATTTTAGTTTTATTTGATTTTAGTTTTATTTGATTTTAGTTAAGGAGTTGCCCCAGTGCTTGTACCACCGATGACGATGATGGACTTCTTTAAAAAAAGTGAAGGAGTTTGGTTTATTCACCGTACCGTACATCATTTTGACAGCGTTGCTGACGAGTCTGGGGAGTCAAAGATTCATGTCAAAATGGTCGCAAAAGACGATGATCGAGTCCAAAAAATCTGTGCGTCACAGGACATTGATTTCACAATCGCTTCCTGCGGTGCTAGCTTTATCTGGCAAGCACATGAGGTGGATGGTGCGGAGCCAAACCCTGACCACGCCGCAATTTTAGTAGATGTGCCCCATGAGACCTCAGGGAGATCGGGCAAATTATTGAGAAATCAAGGCTATGTCGAAAGAATTCCTGTCGTTAGCCGCTATTGGTTTGGTGATGATGGCATTTTGACTATTGATACTGAATATGACAATAATCAGGGGCAAGAGCGTTGTTGGTTTATTACTGATGACTTTCGAGTGCGCGTAGGTACGGTGCGCATGAATAATGGTGTTTATCAGATGACCTATTGTTCCGAGCGCCGTTATGTTGGAGAAACAGATTTAGAAGCTATGCTACAAAGAAACTTAGCAAGACAAAATTAAGTTCATACTCAAAACTCAAAAGAGAGCTGCTGCACAAAGTGCCACAGCTCTCTTTTGAGTTTTATATCTCTACTAAAGTGGCATTAGCCATAACCTATGGGAAAAATATTTTAATGCTTGAAAATGATCTTCAACAATGGCTGAAATCAGCGCGACAAGAATCAGCCAAGGGAAAACTACCAAACTATATCCCCTTGCTTGCTCAGGCTGATCCACAAGCGATCGCGATCGCCATCCAAAAAGTTAATGGTGATCATCTAACAGCAGGTGACTTAGAGTTAACTTTTCCGCTAATGAGTGTAATTAAGCCATTTTTGTTACTTTACTTACTAGAGACAAAAGGCTCTGAGCAGGTTTTTCGGATAGTTGATAGTCAAGTAACATCGGAACCATTTAATGCGATTCCTAGAGGAAAACCCAAAAATTCGATGATTAATAGTGGCGCGATCGCCCTGTCATCCCTATTAGAATCTTGTGAAACATTACAAAATTGGCTCAATCAGCGATCATGCACAAATTTGACACTGGATCTAGAAATTTTAGCTTCAGTTCGATCAGTTGCTAATCGTCGTAATTTAGCGATCGCCGATCAACTTAAAAATCTAGGCATAATTTCTAATCCTAGGAAAGCTCTTGCGGTTTATGAAGAAATTTGTTGTTTGCGAGGTAATGTGCAAGATCTCGCAAAAATTGGCACTTTGTTAGTTTATGCGCAGCGATCTTCTAGTATTCCAATCGTATTGGAAGTTATGACCGAATGCGGCATGTATGAATCATCAGCAGAATTTGCTCAGGATATAGGAGTTCCCTCAAAGTCAAGTATTAGCGGCGCTTTACTATCGATTATTCCTGATCAAGCAGCGATCTCCTGTTATAGTCCTGCGCTTGATGCAACTGGTAATTCAGTCTCAGGACTATTTTTAATCCGAAAAATTAAAAACTATGTTTTAGGATTAGGGCGCGAAGAGTCGTAAACCCAAGATCTGTGCCTCCCGCTTAGCGGGAGGCACAGATCTTGGGTTTACGTTTAGTGAAAGTCAGCCGAAATATTTGATTAAAAATTGAATTTTTCGATAGTTATTTGCGATCGTGTATATACAGCTACCTTTATCCGATAAAATTAAAAACGCTAAAAAGTTTTATTGGTTGTAAGCAGAGAATAAGTAAATGAGTACCTTTGAGCAAGTTCAAGACATCGTTGCATCCCAATTAGGCGTTGATAAAGCCGAAGTTAAGCCTGAAGCTAGCTTTGCGAACGACCTTGGCGCTGACTCTCTCGATACTGTCGAATTAGTTATGGCATTGGAAGAAAAATTCGGCGTTGAAATCCCCGACGAAGACGCAGAAAAAATTGCCACCGTGCAAAACGCCGTTGATTACATTGACAGCAAACAAGCTGCTTAAGCAATTGTTTTAGATAAAAGCTTTGTTGCTCAGCGACAAAGCTTTTCTGTTCTTAAAATTTTTGACATACTGATTCCAAACGAAATGCAAAACCCTCAGCCCCTCTCTCGCGTCGTTGTCACTGGACTAGGTGCAATCACACCGATCGGTAACACGGTCGAAGAATACTGGCAAGGTCTAGTCGATGGCAAAAACGGAATTACGGAAATTACTCGCTTTGATACAACCGATCATGAGTGTCGGGTTGGTGGCGAAGTAAAAGATTTTGATCCACTTGCCTATGTCCCAGCCAAAGAAGCGCGCCGAATGGATCGCTTTGCTCAGTTTGGTGTGAGCGCCAGTATCCAAGCATTACGCGATGCTAATCTGGAAATAACGCCGCTTAATGCACCTCAGATTGGGGTTTTGCTAGGTACTGGAATTGGGGGCTTACAAGTACTCGAAGATCAGCATGAAATTATTCGCACCAAAGGTCCAAGCCGTTGCAGCCCTTTTATGATTCCGATGATGATCGGCAATATGGCCGCAGGTTTGACTGCAATTCATACGGGCGCTCAGGGACCAAACTCCTGCACCGTGACTGCTTGTGCGGCTGGCTCCAATGCGATCGGTGATGCATTTCGTCTTGTCCAAAGTGGTTTTGCCCAAGCGATGATCTGTGGTGGTACTGAGGCGGCGATTACACCGCTAGGCTTTGCAGGTTTTGCCTCAGCAAGAGCAATGTCTCGCCGAAATGACGATCCTGCCCATGCTTCTCGTCCCTTTGACAAAGATCGCGATGGTTTTGTGATGGGTGAAGGCGCAGGTATCTTGATCATTGAAAATCTAGAACATGCTCTAGCGCGTGGAGCAAAAATCTATGCTGAAATCGTTGGCTATGGCTGCACCTGTGATGCTTACCATATGACATCACCATCACCTAATGGTGAAGGTGCAGTAAGAGCAATGACTCTTGCCCTAAATGATGGCTATATTACCCCTGAGATGGTGGACTATATTAATGCTCATGGTACTAGTACTTCAGCAAATGATAGTACTGAGACTAAGGCTATCAAAAAAGTTCTAGGCGATCATGCCTACAAAGTTGCAGTTAGTTCTACTAAGTCGATGACAGGACATTTGCTTGGTGGATCAGGTGGCATTGAGGCAGTAGCGACAGTTTTGGCGGTGAAAAATAATATCGCGCCACCGACGATGAACTTAGAAAACCCTGATTCTGACTGTGATCTCGACTATGTACCTAACCAGTCTCGTCCGATGACAATTAATGTGGCGACCTCTAACTCCTTTGGGTTTGGTGGTCATAACGTTACGCTAGTCTTTAAGAAATACCGTAATTCGTAATTTAGAATTACGGTATTTCACAATGTGAAGCTAGTTTTTAAAAATATCAATATCTTTAGAGACTCAAAACAAGGCACAAAATGGCGTAGCCATTTTGTGCCTTGTTTTTTATGGATCGTTTTTCTTTGGATTTTCCTTATAGCGATCGCAAAAAAAGCTTTCGTGCAAAGCGCGGAGTCTTTTTTTGATTTTTTATGCATCAATAAATAGATCAGAGCCTTCTTGTGTGACTGCAAAGCTTTTCACGTCAGTAGATGTTTTGCCCATCGCAATCATTTTTTTCGCAGCATCAGGTAAGGGAATACCCACGAAGGACTCTACCCATTCAGTATTCTTGCCAGTGCAAATTTCAAACTTGGAACCATGAAAAGGACAGGTAATTGTCCCATTCTCAAATTTGCCTTTTGCTAAAGGTAGCCCAAAATGAGGACATTTATTTGCGATCGCGCAATATTTATCACCAACTTTCGCGACGAGGACAGATTGTCCATTAGCGCTAGTTTTCAGGACTTTATCAGAAATGACATCGGATGTGGAAGCAACTTTGACTTTAGTCATTTGGTTGTGGGGGATGGTTAAGACACAAAAAACTATATCACAAGCCTTGTTTGTCATTACCCACCAAAAAATAGCATGACGGTGCAATGTGCTATAGCAATGTAAGCTTTGCTTAGGACATAAAACCCAAAAGATGGCAGAGCGAAGCTCTGCCATCTTTTGGGTTTTGAATTGTCCTATCTATCTCTTACGTTGCTATATCACTATGTTTTTGGGGTTGAGATCGAAATTTTTTAGTAATAGTGTTATGGGCGCTTCGCGCCCATAATGCAAGTTTGTCTGTGTCGGAAAATGTTGGAAAAAAAGATCAGACTTTTTCTGTTCCCAGAACTTGTTTGTTAATGCCTTGATTGATGTCATCAAACATCATAATTTTTATCGTTAAAAACAAGTTAGAGCTAGATTAAAAAAATATAATAATCCTTGAAAACCTTGCTAATAAATGTTTTTGAGGTTTACATCTATACAATTATCATAGATAACCAGTTTAAATAAACTGTGCTAACTTATCTGTGTCAGCAGAAACAACATACAAAATATTTTATTTTCTACGTTGTTATCTGTATTGATTTTTGGATTCATCTCTAAAACTTTTTGGCGAGTCTAACGGAAGGGTGTTGAGTAATTGTGAATTGAATAATAAGTTCTAATGTTTTAATTAAAAAATGACTTGGGAAAAGTATTGGTAAATGTGTTGAGTACAAACTATGAGTTTGTTTGCCTAATTAGATGGAGATTTAATTAGAAAGTTCCCAATTTATGTCAAGATTTAGAATCAAAAATTAGAATAATTGTATTATTGAAAACATTTTGACTCGCTAGTTTTTTAGAGAGCTTATCTAAATAAAAATAATTAGTGAACTGTGAGGAAAAAGATGACTATTGAAGACGCACTCAATATCGTAGATTCTGTTTTGGGAAATAAGAGCCTCAGTACAATTCAAGAGGCTATATTTCGCCAGACTTGGGAGGGTAAAACCTATTCAGAGATCGCGGAAAAAGCTGGCTATGATGCTGCTTATATTCGTGATGTTGGCTATAAATTATGGCAATTACTATCAGAAGCTTTTGGCGATCGCGTAACTAAAAATAATTTGCAAGTGGTTCTTCGTCGCTATAGCAATCGATCGGTTAATGCTATTACTAATCCTGTTGGAAATTATCCATCTACGATTAATTCTCAGATGATTTCAGCCATGCCATCACCTGTAAATTTGCCTGTTTCTACAGAGTCATTTAGTCAAGAAATTAGTAATGGAGCCTCTAAGCTTTTGCAGTTATTAGCGCGGGTTTTGACTGAACCTATTAGCGATCGCCCAATTAATCACCATTGGCAACAAATTCACGATTCAAATACCGACTCTTCGTTGAAATTAACGATTACCGTAAATCTGAGCATGGCTGACTAATAACCTCACCCCTAGCCTATCTTCTACCTAAGGAGGGGAGAGCAAGAAAAATATTGCGCCCCTTCTCCTTTGCGAGGAGAAAGACCAATTATCGAAAGTGTGAATACACTTTCGATAATAAAAAACAGACCCAGTGAGGGTTTTAATTTTCCAAATGGCAATGCCATTTGGAAAATTGGTATTCGGGAGGTGTGGTTAAATTGCTTTGCTAGCAATATCCTTGCGGTAATACATGCCATCATAAGCAACAAACTCAATTGCGCTATATACATTGGCGATCGCATTTTTAATGTCTTCGCCCAAAGCAGTAACTCCAAGCACTCGACCACCATTAGTAACTAAAGCATTATTCTTAAGCTTTGTTCCTGACTGAAACACAAAAGCACCCAAATCTTCGGCTTTACCGATACCTGTAATAAACTGCCCCATATCTACCTTGTCTGGATAGCCACCTGCTGCCATTACTACACATACAGAAGACTGCTTTTTCCATTTAATCGATGGAAAATTAGCTAGGTTCCCTTCGATGCAAGCCATGAGCAAATCATCAAGATTGGTGTCGAGCAATGGCAATACAGCTTGGGTTTCAGGATCACCCAAGCGGCAGTTAAACTCCACAACCTTGGTCTCACCTTCGGGAGTAATCATCAAACCCGCATACAGACAACCACGATAGTCAATGCCTCTAGCATTCAAAGCTGCGATCGCAGGTTCTAAAACTTGGGTCTGCACCTTTGCCATCAATTCAGGCGTTGCGATCGGAGCGGGGGCATAGGCTCCCATACCACCTGTATTAGGACCAGTATCACCATCCCCGAGACGCTTATGATCTTGAGCAGGGCTTAAGGGGCGGATGGTTTTACCATCTGTGACGGCAAGTACAGATACTTCTTGTCCTACCATAAACTCTTCGATCACCACGGTTTCGCCTGCGGAGCCGAACTGTCCTGCAAAAATGCGATCGATTGCTTCAGTGGCTTCTTCCAGAGTCATAGCAACAGTGACTCCTTTGCCGCTAGCTAACCCATCTGCCTTGATCACAATCGGTGCACCCTGCTCTTGCACATAGGCTTGCGCAGTTTCGAGACTTGTGAAAGTGGCACTGGCAGCGGTGGGGATATTCGCCTCTTTCATCAGCGCTTTCGCCCAAGATTTGCTTGCCTCAATCTGAGCGCCTTCTTTAGTTGGTCCAAAAATTAACGCTTCAGCAGCTTGAAAATAATCAACAATGCCAAGTGCTAGCGGCAGTTCGGGACCAACTATTGTAAAACCAACACCTTGTACTTTGGCAAATCGTAAAATCCCTTCAAAATCATCAATGCTGAGGGAAACGTTTTGACAGTTTTGCATAGTTGCTGTACCGCCGTTTCCTGGGATGCAAAAGACGCGATTAATATTGGGAGATTGCAGAAGTTTCCAAGCTAAGGCGTGTTCTCTACCGCCACTGCCAACTACGAGGACTTTCAAATTACACCTTTAATACTCACACTAATTTTGCTTTCTCAATTACAATGCTTTGCATCTTCGTCAAATCCAAATAATTCTTTAAAATCCTTAATAAATATGGCTTCCAAAGAATTGTTTGGACTTTACTCATTTGCAAAATGTGATGAGAAAACTCCAAATGATCAGATTTTCAAGAAATTATGTACTGCTAAAGCAAGACGATAAATCTCAATAATATTAATCATTCAGGCATTAATTATACCTGAGGAGTAGCTCTTAAGAAGTAGAGCCTATGGTAATTTCGTTGCTAAAGCTTGTCTTTTTCACAAACTGGAAGGCTCCTGCGATCGAGCCCCAGACCCTTTCATCGGTTACGATGTCATAGCCACGATCAAGGCTGCTATATGTATTTTCCGTAACTTCAAACTCAATTGCAAGATAGGTATCGACACCTTTACGATTAATGCAACATTTTTTTCCTGGCTCGACTGCCCCTTTAAATGTTTGCTGATCAGTGCGATCTACCCATTGAGTACAGCCCTGTAGCTGCTCGATCGCATTGATATCCAGCACTTTAAGCCGATCAAGATCTCGACTAGCCCCAAAAAACGTTTCCGCATTTTTGAGACGATAGTTGATCATTTCAATGCGATCATTTTGAAAAATCAGATGTAAAACTGCGGTGCGATAAGGATGATTTAGCTCATAGTCGTATGCTTGTTCAAGAAAGAGCCATACGCCATCGTCAGTAATGGGATTTGGTAATGCGCGAATGCCAACGCGAATATGGGCAAAAAATGGCGGATTATCGATCGCTTGTTCCCAATTACTATGATCGCCTGCGAGCCATTGAGCAAGCGTATACACATCGCTAGGGTTTGTAGTCATGAGTTGTTAAAATTTACTTTTTTTATTAGACATTAAAAATTTGAAGATGCAAAGATTGCGATCCTCTACTTTTTTGGGATCCACTATTAAATATAAACCTAGCGACAAAAATCCAAAACGCCCGCTGCGCAGGTATTATGATTTTGGCTCTAGGTTTATATTTATGCTGAGTTACTTATTACTGAAATTACCTGCATAATTTCTGTAATGTTAATCGGTTTACTAATGTAATCATTCATACCTGCATCAAAACAAGCTTGGCGATCTTCGGGCATCACATCAGCAGTCATGGCAACAATCGGCACTTGGCTCATTAATTCATTGCGAATAATCTTTGTGGCTGTTATGCCATCCATTGTTGGCATTTGCAAATCCATCAGGATTAGATCGTAGGTATTATTTTGTAAAGCCTGCAATACCTCTAATCCGTTGTTAGCAATATCACTAGTCTGATAACCAAGTTTTTTGAGTATCGAACTAGCAACCATTTGATTAACTTTATCGTCTTCCACTATGAGAATCTTTAAAGGGAATTTTTCGGCAAATTGTCTGCTGATCGCAGTTTTTTTATTGTGAGTTCCCAAAGGCTGATAGATCGTTTGACTAGTTATAGCAATGTAAGCTTTGCTTAGGACATAAAACCCAAAAGATGGCAGAGCTTCGCTCTGCCATCTTTTGTGTTTTGAATTGTCCTATCTATCTCTTACGTTGCTATAAGACCACAATCTCAAAGTAAAATTACGATAGGAATATCAGGCGAGATCATATATTGGAGATCAATTTGCTTAGCGATCGCTTGACTATTTAGCAGTTGAGTGACTCCACTAACAACATCTTCCAACTTGAAATCCCATGTTTCTATTTCTAACATGCCTGATTCAATTTTAGAGAAGTCAAGAATATCGTTGATAATGGTTAAAAGAGATTCACTACTATCCTGAATTGTTTTCACAAAATCTGCTTGTTCTTCGGTAAGAGAAGTAGTTTCCAGTAGTTGTGTCATTCCCATCATGCCATTCATTGGCGTGCGGATTTCATGGCTTATATTTGCTAAAAATGCACTTTTCGCTCTAGTAGCTTCTTCAGCACTTGTTTTCGCTTGTTCTAGAGCGCTTTCTGCTTGCTTACGGACAGTGATATCCACTACTCGCGCTAGACTATACTGTTGTTCTCCAAAAGTAATTCTCTTAAGAGAAAGATCCCCCCAAAATTCGCGTCCTTTGCGAGTGAGATATTCTACCTCGATGCTACAAAAAACATTTTGGTTAACTTCTTGGTCAATCTGGGCGAGTTCTTGCCTAGTAAACTGGCGTTTGTGGAGAGTGCGCCCTTCAATATTAAGTAGATCATTTTTATCTTCAACTTCAAATAGTTTTATAGCTTGCTGATTGCAGTCTATTATGAGTGAAGTCTTACTATCGACTAAGAACATTGCATCAGTAGACTCATTAAATATTAATTCTCGTAAATCACGACTATGGGTTAACTCTATTTCTAATCGTTTGCGATCGCTAATATCAGTAATTGTACCAATCAGTCTCACTACTTTTCCTTGGTCGTCACAAATCGCCTCACCTCGGCTGATTACATGACAGATTGAGCGATCAGGACGAATGATGCCATGTTCCACCATGTAAGGTGTACCATGGGCGATCGCTTCTTCTACGGCTGCACGAATATTTGGTTGGTCAACTAGAGGGACAATATCAAAGAAGTTGGCATATTTGGGTAATGGCACATTTGGATCAAATCCCAGAATAAGGAATTGCTGATCTGACCAAGTACTAACTCCACTCGCTACATCAAATTCCCAGCTACCGATCCTTGCAATACGTTGAGCTTCAGTAAGATCTGTTGTTTTTTTAGCAACATAGAATCGTGCGATAAACATTCTTCTGAATTTCTGACATAAAGTCAGCTTCAGGGATCGCTATTACAAAAAGCCAGTCTAAGCCGTAATACAGAAATATAGTTTTTTACAGTAGCGTTTTGTTTTTATCTAACTGGTATTTGCTCGGCTTCAGGAACTTGTTCAGCTTCCCAATGGCTGAGAATAATTGCATTCACACTGTTACCAATAATATTAATGACGGTTTTAAATCCATCGGTTAAGCGATCAATGCCTGCGACTAAGGCAATCGCTTCTAATGGCAAACCTGATGCTGATAGCACGGTTGCCATCGTGATCAGTGCTGAGCCTGGCACTCCAGGGGTACTAAATGAAACCAGTAAACTACTAACAGCGATCGCGGTTAGTAGAGAAGGTGTTAAGGGAACTTGATAGATTTGAGCGACAAATAGAGCGTTAAATCCTTGCAAAATCGCCGCACCATCACGTTTGAGAGCAGTACCTAGAGGGATCGCGAAACTAGCAATTTCTTCTCGCAAACCATAGTTCTCTTGAATGTTTTGTAGTACAACTGGCAAGGCGGCATTGGAACTAGCTGTACCAAAGGCTAAAGCGATCGCTTCTGAAAGACTACGCAAAAATCTTATAGGCTCAGCTTTAAGAATAAACAGGGCTATCATATCTAAGCTAATCATGATCGAAGAAGCAATCACTAAACCCAAAACATAGAGAAATAATTTAGCAACGATTTCTAATCCTTGAGTAGCGATCGTAGAACTCATCAGGGCAAATACACCCAAAGGCGCAACATACAAAATTACGGATAAAGTTTTTTCGCTAATGTGATAGATACTTTCGATTAATTCCACAAAGGGTTTTGCTTTCTCTTTAGCAAGTTGAACGCCTATTCCTAGCAGAACAGCCGAGAAAATGATTTGTAATAGATTGCCAGTGCTAAGAGCTTCTAATGGGTTTACAGGAATTAGGCTAACGAGCCAAGATATTAAAGATGGTGCTTCAGTAATACTAATATTTTCTGAGATTGTAAAGCCTTTTACTCCACTTCCAGGCTGTAAGCAATAGGCTGTACCCATACCCACACAAAGAGCGATTGAACTGGTGATCAGGTAGCTAGTCATTAACTTAACTGTATATCTGCCAACTTGTCCAGCGCCTTGGATTCGCGTCAATCCCATGATTAGCGAAGAAAAAACAATGGGAACGACTACAAACTGAATCAGCCTTAAGAAAGATTCACCAACTGGAGCTAAAAAGCTTTGATTGATTAGTTCAATATTCTCAGAAAAAGTTGTATTCAATAAAGTTCCAAAAGCAACACCAAATGCTAATGAAATGAGAATAAAAGTAGATAGATTCATATTCTAAATTGCTAATAAAAAAACGCCATAAAAAACTTACAGCCTTATGGATCAAGCTAACTTAGCCAGCCAAAAAAGAAAGTCCAAAATGAACTACGATCGCAATAAAAATTCAAAATTAGTACCGCTCGCTACGCGGGTAGTACAGATTTTGGCTCTGAATTTTTAATTATGCTGCGGTACTTAGTGATTGCTATATAATCAAGGCTGCTAGTTTGCCCCTCTTAATATTTAGATACAAACAAGATGCTATGGCGGATCGTTATGTTCGCGTGAAAACTTCCCAAGGGAAAGTCTGTTACGGGCTGTTAGAGTTGAATCAATCTATAAAGCTACTCAGTTCAGCACCTTGGCTGGGAGGGGAGCCAAATGGTGAATTACTTGCACCAGAAACCTATGAACTTCTAGCTCCCTGTGAGCCAAGCAAGATTGTCGCTGTAGGCAAAAACTATTCGGCACATGCTGCGGAAATGGGTGGAGAAGTCCCCAGAGAGCCAATTATATTTTTAAAACCTACTACTACGATTATTGCTCCTGAAGCAAAAATAGCCTTGCCGCCACAGTCTAAACGGGTAGAATATGAAGGTGAGTTAGCATTGGTGATTGGCTCTCATTGTTTTAATGTCACACCTAATCAAGCGATCGCAGCGATTTGGGGCTATACGATCGCTAACGATGTAACTGCAAGGGATTTACAAAGAAGCGATAGTCAATGGACTAGGGGTAAGGGCTTTGATACTTTCTGTCCTTTGGGTCCATGGATTGTGCGCGAAATTAGTCCTACTGCGATGTTGCAAACTTTTGTAAATGATACTAAAAAGCCTTTTCAGTCAACCTCCATTGAAGAGATGGTATTTTCTCCAGACTATATCGTTTCCTACATTAGCCAAATCATGACTTTACTACCAGGAGATATTATTCTCACTGGTACACCTGAAGGTGTGGGGCAAATGCAAGAAGGCGATCGCATTTATATCGAAATCGAGGGGATTGGTAAATTGCATAACACGGTAATCCTGCGATCGCCTTTACCGATTGAGCAAGAACCTGAAGAAAGCGAAATTAACGAATAGTAACAGAGTATTTTACGCTCAATCTCCTATAGAGTTTTTAAAAGTGTTACAGAACAACACTTTTAAAAACTCTATAGGTTTGTTTGATCAAAAATTTTGACGCGACAAGAAGTTTTGCTTTTTAAATTTTTAGCGGGAACATATGCTGTGAAACTGAGGTCATAAATATTTAGTAAGATCTATAGTTAAAGTCAGGCTCAATGTCATAGGCGTAACCACGTAAGAGTCGCAAAATATATCTGGGGGGACGCTTTGAATTGTCTACTAATCCTCACACACCCACTAATCCTATGAATTACTCAACCCAAAATTTGTCAAATTTTTTTAAAAAACAACTTGGCTACTTGTCAGCGATCGCTTTAGGTTTACCCCTATTAGCAAGTCCTAGCTTCGCTCAGATTATCCCTGTCGAAACAACCCCTAGCTCAAATCCTTCAAGACTACCATCTGAAAACCCTAACGATAAAGCTGCCAATCCTACTGACAACAAAACGGCTCGTTTTAGCTGCCAGTCGCGTGATGGTCAATATATTGTCGTCTATCAACCCAAGAGCCAACCCCAAAAATATTTCCCTTGGGCTGCCCCCAGTGCGATGGGTGATGGCTGGTCACCTGAAAAGCGTTGCAATGAAATTAGCCGTCGGTTGGAGTCATACCGCCCCGATGGTTTGCTGGAAATGAAAACGAGTACTGAAAATGGATACAACATTATCTGTGCTACCACCGACAAAAATTCTGCTTGTCGGATTGTCTTAACTGTCCCCAATGGACAAGATCCGATCGCCACCCGCGATCGCGTATTTGGAAATCTCACCACTGCTGATAATGGTCAGGCAACTACGGCGGTGAATACTTACGTCCCTCGTCGTGGCTCGCTTACTCCACCTCGTTTAGGGAAAGTTGGTGGACCAGAAGGATTTATTGGGATAGTTCCTAGTAACTTACCTCGTGGGGTAAGTGGTAGTCTACCCGTAAAAATTCCCAGTGATAGTTGG
Source organism: Pseudanabaena sp. M085S1SP2A07QC (assembly GCA_020404895.1). Lineage (GTDB taxonomy): Bacteria > Cyanobacteriota > Cyanobacteriia > Pseudanabaenales > Pseudanabaenaceae > Pseudanabaena. The sequence continues at coordinate 168,194 of JADBWK010000004.1, forward strand.
AAACCATTACCAACATCAAGCTCCTATAAAGGTAATGGATTATATCTAAAGCCCTACCTCGATCCCAGTGATGGCGGTACTGGTGCTAGGCTAGGAACTAGCAATTTCACAGGCGGCACAAGACTAAATCCTAATAATTTTCGTTAAATAAAAAAGGGGCGCAAAGCGCCCCTTTTTTTGCTTATTTTATTTATTAAGCTTCGTTCAAAGCTGCAATACCAGGAAGGATTTTGCCTTCAAGCAATTCTAGGCTTGCACCACCACCAGTGGAGATGTGGCTCATCTTGTCAGCAACACCAACTTTCTCAACCGCAGCTACGGAATCGCCACCGCCGATGATGGTGATTGTGCCAGTGGCTGTGAGATCAGCAAGAGTATGCGCGATCGCCTCAGTACCAACAGCAAACTTATCAAACTCGAATACACCCATCGGGCCATTCCAGATTGCAGATTTGCATTCGGCAAGTGCAGCTTGGAATACCTTTACGGAGTCAGGCCCAATATCCAAGCCCATCCAACCATCAGGAATATTGTCAATGCTAACGGTTTGGGCATTAGCATCAGGCTTGAAGTTATCAGCAACAACAACATCAGTTGGTAGCAAGAACTTTACACCACGTTCCGCAGCTTTCTTTTCAAGGGCGCGAGCCAAGTCTAGCTTATCTTCTTCAACGAGAGACTTACCAACACTCAAGCCACGAGCCTTGTAGAAGGTAAAGATCATGCCGCCGCCGAGCAACAAATAATCGACTTTATCTAGCAAAGTTTCGATAACGCCGATCTTGCTAGAAACCTTAGAGCCACCAACGATCGCTGCTAGAGGACGCTTAGGATTGTCGATCGCACCGCTCAAGTATTGCAATTCTTTATCCAGCAAGAATCCAGCAACTGAGGTGCTGATGTACTTGGTTACGCCTTCAGTTGAAGCATGGGCGCGGTGAGCAGTACCAAAAGCATCATTTACATAAATGTCAGCCAAAGATGCTAGTTTTTTGGCGAATTCAGGATCGTTCTTTTCTTCTTCAGGATAAAAACGTACATTTTCTAACAAAGCGACATCGCCATTGTTAAGAGCATTAACTTGAGCCGCAACTGCGTCACCAATGCAATCGTCGGTTTTGACAACGGGCTGACCAAGTAGCTCAGATAGACGTACTGCTACAGGATTGAGTCGAAGACTTTCAGTGACACCCTTGGGTCTGCCGAAGTGACTGGTGAGAATTACGCGAGCGCCAGCTTCGGTGAGGTACTTAATGGTTGGTAGTGCTGCACGAATACGGGTATCGTCGGTAATTTTGCCAGTTTCGTCTTGAGGAACGTTAAAATCAACTCTTACTAAAACTTTCTTGCCTGCTAATTCCGCAGCAGTCAAACTTGCAAGACTTTTCTTCGCCATAAATTTTTTATACTCGTAGTATATAAAGTTGCTTTTTTACTATGTCTTAATAATTTTACCGAATTCCGTCCAGTTTAAACCCCCAAAAATAAGGAGCGATCGCTCCTTATTTTTGGATTTGTCCTTTAATTCACAAAATAATTCACAAACGTGTTAACAATTTTGTGAATTGGTATTATCGGCTAACCTGATCTGGTTCTGTAATGAGCGCTCAACCAAGGATATTTTGCCCCAAGCAAAAAGCAAAAAGAATTTAAGGTGCGCGACCACTTTTTTGTTTTTTAAGGATCTCAAGCTGTATATAATTTGCTGTGAAATTCAATAACGATCTTTTTCAATTACTAGCTGTAGTTTCTAAAACAGACTTCAAGTCCAACTTAATGCTAGTTTCAAGATATAGTTCAAGTTTAAGGCGACTACCAAATGCTAACAGTCGTTAGATGGTGGAACTTGCCCCTATCCACAAAAGACATAATCTATGTATCGATTTCAGGTAAAAGCACCCACGCAAAATGGGGAAATGATTGGTATCGTCGGCTCGATTTCTCAATTTGGATTATGGGATATCAAGAAATATTTACCTTTGCAGACATCAGGAGATCGCTACCCTATTTGGTGGGTAGACGTGGAAATTGATCCGTCAACCTTGACTGATTCTGAAGAGAAAATTGAATATAAGTATGTGCGAATTGATGCTAATGGTAAATTCCAATGGGAATGTGAAAAAGAGACAAATCGCTGGATTCCTATTGAAAAAGAGCATATTGGCTCTAAAACTTCGACCATCATTGTTGATGATCTTGCATTTGGAAATGTTCATCCATGTCCTTATGGATATTTAGAAAATGCGATCGCTCCAGAGCCAAAAACAGAAACATACTCACAAAATGGGCTCAAAATATTAGTCCTTGGTAGTTCAGTGGCTATGGGTTGTAGCGCTTGGTTATTAAATGGCTGGGCAAATCAACTAGGGCAAACTCTAAAGGAAAAATTTGGTCATCAATTGATCAACCGATCGCAATTGGGTGCAAATGTCACTAGTACAATTGAGCGCTTCGCTTCAGTCGTTGTACCTGAAAAACCAGATCTGGTAATTATTTCGCTCTCTTTAGGAAACGAAGGACTAGCTTACTGCCGTCCCCATGATCGCCGTGCCGTCCAGCGCCGCTACGAAAGCGGTTTGCAGCAACTGATTAAAATGACCCAAGATTTGGGCGCAATACCAGTGATTGGTGGTCTCTACCCCAATGGAGACTACAACCCTGAACACAACTGGCTTTTGCGTGATACCCACCATCGGATGTTGCGTTGGGGCGTTCCTATTCTCGACTGGCTAGATGCTTTGGATGATGGCGATGGAGGTTGGAAATCTGGTATATCTCTGGATATCGCGCACCCTAATACCGCAGGACACAAACTAATGTTTGAGGCGATCAATCTTGATATTTTTCAGATTGATCGTGAGCGACGATCACAGGAACAAGCCATCAAATCCCATAGCAGTACCACCGAAATTGCTATCTATGGCGATAAATATGGATTTCAAGTATTTGCTAACCCCGAAGCTCAGACTTTGCGAATCATTAACAATTCTGAATATGATTACAACATCACTTCAACTTGGAAGGAATTGCAAGAAGCCCTGAAACGCAAAGCTGATTTAACTTTTGGCACGTCGTATATCGCTAAAAATGATGAGCTAGGCACAGTTCCATTGCTTTCAGTTGGGTTTAATGGAATGATTGAGAATACTGTTAAAGTTCCGATTGGAGTCGATCTTCAATACTGCTCAGCGCTCAAGTTTTTTGCGCCCCAAAATGCAGAAATCCTTTACTATGATGGGCATCTAGGGATTCTCAAAGAGGGCGATCGCACAATCCGTATTATCAATGAGTCTGAAGAAGAATATAACATCCATCCGATGTGGAAAGAAATTCAGGCGGCGTTAGCTGCTATGCCTGCAGGAGTTTATCACGATCCTGCCAATCCAGAAGCACCATTTCGGACAATGATGATTGGCGAGCAAGGTTTAGAGAGCAGAGTCAAGGCTCCAGTCAAATCGACAATGTTGCTCAAATACAAATGTAAACTATCAGAAATTAATCGCATTGCCATTTTGCCGTTAGGCGATCGCTGTGCTGCGAGAATGCTCCTGTACAAGATGGAATATGATGGGCCAGCATTTCCCTTTGATTTAGCGCGTTCCACTAATCTCGGCGATGTAACTGATATGGTGGTCAATGATTTTAAAGATATGTGGAATCCTGCATATCTCCACTACAACGCTATTGATAACCGCATCTATCACTCTAAATGGTCCGGTCTATCCTTTGGACATGAAGTCGAAGATACGGACGATCCTGCAAATAATATGCAGCCTGTTCATGAAAGGATGCGTGTTCGCTATTCGGCGCGGGCAAAGAGATTTTTGTACACGCTCGAACATTGTGATGAAGTATTATTTGTACGTACTGGTGTAACTAATCGCGACTATGTGCTAGACCTGATCGAGAAGCTAACGGTTAAATGCAAGGACAAACCATTCCGAGTGCTGCTTATTTCCAAGCAAACATCTGATGAGTTTAGAGACATCCCAAATCTACTACATTACGATCTCCACTTCAGTCCCGATTGGATGTATGACAGCCAAGACTATTGGATGGAATGTACTAAAACTATGAAGGAGATTCTCGAATCTCTTGGCATCTCTAGTCAAAATCTATTTTGGTGTCCACCTAATCCTTAAACGAAAAAGCCGCGCTCAGCGCGGCTTTACAGAAAAAATCTAGTGGCAATTCAGGAATTGTCCGTGATGAGTTTAACTTTTAGTTCACCAGATTACTCTGCTATTAAGATTTTGGCGATCGCTTTGTTTTTGCTGATTTCTGGGGATTGGATTTCTGAGCAGAAATTTTTTGTAACTTTTGTACTTCTTTGAGGGTTAGTCCTGTAAATTGGGCGATTAATTCTACGGAAATGTTGGAGTGCATCATGTTTATGGCGATTTGGTTTCTTTCCTTAGTCTTGCCTTTAGCCTCACCCTCAGCTATACCTTCAGCTTTGCCCTTGGCTAGACCTTTAGCTTCACCTTCGGCTATACCCTCACGCAAGATTTCTTGATAAATTACTGATTCTTTCATGATTTCGCTCCTTAAAAGTCTTTGGATGATTTCTTTATTTAGGGCTATACCCGATATTATAGCTGTGGATGCGGCTACGTTGCTTTGTACTTGTTTATCGGTAATTTGTTCGATTTGTCTGGCAACTTGTCTTAAGGTTTCTTCGGGATTTTTAGTTTGTGAGAGGGTTGCAAAAGGTAATAATCCTTGGTATTGCTGAAATATTTCTGTGGGCTGCTCCCAAAGTCTGATCACGTTAAATTGATGGCTTAGTCCGCCAAGGTTAAATGTGGTTTCGTAAACAAGGGGTGATTCGCTGGGTGTGAGGTAAATCACGACTTGATAGATTTCCCTGTCTGGAAATTGACGATGCAATCTCAACAGGTAATCGGTCATGCGGAAGGGAATGTTTTTGTTGGGGTCGGTCTGGAACTCTATGTGGAGTATCATTCTTAATGATTTCAGAAATATAACTGAATCAGCCCGAATTGGTTCGACGGATAGTTCCGATGGTTCGAGTTTGGTAAAGTTAATGGGTTCTCCTAACAACCAACTGGCAAAGTCGATGGGAAAGGTTTCTGCTAAGAATTTACAAATGTTGTCGATCATTGCGGAATTTTATCATCTCAAGGGTGATTGAGAACGACTCAATCTATAGCTCAAAAGATCGCTCACAAGTTTGAGAAAATCGCTTGCTTGTTTGGATGGAGATCTCTGGAATAATAGAATAGGTTCTAAATAGATTTATTTGGTGCGTTTCATTTCATGAACGCACCCTACGCTACTCATTTGAAAACAAAAAACTAATCCCAGTAAGGTTCTCGAGCTTTTATCTTACCTTAGGCAAGATAAAAGATACTATTCGAGTTAGCAGCGCTCATGTTGATTCTGCCTATTGTTTGAATTGTTTTATGGAGATTCTCCAGCTTATTTTCTTGCTATGGTTGTAATATCTGTCTAACTACTTCATTATCTAATACTAGGTAAGCAAAAACTGCTGCATTAAAACTAAAATGCCATTGGTTGGCAGGTTCTATTTTCTTAATAAGTTTTGCTACCTGTCCTAATGTTTCTTGTTTATCGGGAGTATTAGATAAGACAGCTAATGCCATTAGTGCTGGGCTTGTCAAGAACAAATCTGTTGGCTATTCCCATAGCCGAATCACCTCAAAATCATGCTTTATATTAGATGCCTCATAGCTGGTTAGGTGTACTAAAGGAGAATTAGTCGGTTTCAAATAAATGATAACTTGCCTTATATTTTGATCAGGAAATTGAGTAGAAAGCCGTAAATAATCATTAAAGAATTGAGTGGGAATATTTGGATCAGGACGGGTTCTTACATCAATTTGAATGATTGTATCTTCCGTCTTTAAAATTATTGCATTAAGTTTAGCTGCTTCAGACCAGTCGGCACAAGTAAGGGCTTGAGAACTTCCTAAAAGCCAATTAGCAAAGTCTACAGGATGATTCAACACAAGACCTTTGGTGGTTGAGTCAGACGTTAATTCACGCAAGGAAAAGGGAGTGAATTTGGATTCAAAAATTTCGTCGGGATAAGCGTATTTACTCATAACGCCAGTAAATGGCACATTTTTTAAAGCAATATCCTTAATAAATGTATAGAAACTTCTGCCCACTATTTCAATCTCTCCACCTTCGCACTCAAAACAATCTAAATTAGTCATGTAGATATCATAATTAGAATCGGTGCAGTTTTCAGTAGCCAAATTCCACAGAAAGACTTCACAATTACCAGTGTTGCCAAAGAACAAAGCATTTTTAAGTAATTTAGTAATTTGTTCAGCTTTGTCAACAGGGAAATCTGGAAGCTTTTTTAAGCTATCCAAGTCTCCAAATATTGTTGCACTCCAAATGGGAGATTCTTCTATCTCAGGGGGGCAGGATATTCTGATCTCATTACCAAAGATTCCCGATCCAAATACTTGACAGAATTCTTTGTATTCCTTTGGAAAAGACATATTATTGTCTGTCTCAAATTCTTGTAAGTCTTCTAAACTCATCACGTTTAGAACGCCTTCAAATTGAATGCTTTTCAAAAGTTCGTACCACTTTTCCATTCTACATACCCAATCAATCTAAATATCTAGCACGATTATACTGCAACCCACTCCTATCATCCAACTCTTGCATCATATAGCCATAGCTAAATATCCAAAGCAGTAGAGAAGTGTTACACAACACTTCTCTACTGCTTTGGGTTTAAGCAAAAAACTCTACATATCTAACGTTCCCAGCGAAACTTGCGATCGCTTTCTTGGATCGCAAGATCGTTAATACTAGCAAAGCGCCGCATCATCAAACCATTTTCGGCAAATTCCCAATTTTCATTACCATAGGCGCGATACCAATTACCTGCTTCGTCATGGTATTCATACTCAAAGCGCACCGCAATGCGATTATCCATAAAACACCACAGTTCTTTTCTCAAGCGATAGTCTAGTTCTCTCGCCCATTTACGTTTGAGAAATTCTCTAATTTCATCGCGTCCATTTACAAATTCATTACGATTGCGCCATTCAGAATCTTCAGTATAGGCAAGAGCAACGCGATCAGGATCGCGAGTATTCCAAGCATTTTCCGCAGCCTGGATTTTGGCTTTGGCGGTTTCTAGGGTAAATGGAGGAAGAGGTGGTTTAGTTTCCATAGTTTTTAGGATTTAGTTAATAGTTAATTTACAGCGCTTTGCGCTCAAATTCAAACCAAGAAAATTTTTAAAAGCATTGTAAAGCGATGCTTTCAAAAATTTTCTTGTGGTTCGCTTGATCGGAAGTTCGTGTAATCAGAGGCGATCGCAGTTTCGATGAAGTTTTGCCAAGTAGCGTTGGGTTCCCAGACGGTCGTCATGGTCGCACGAGCCTCTGATACAAGTACTCCTAGCTTCAAATAACGATAGAGATACATAAATGCTGATACGCGCATATTCATCGCACAATGGACAAAAATTGGTTGGTCTTTATGATTTTCCATCACATCGCAAAACTGGTTAAAGTCTGCCATTGTGGGATTATCCCAAACTACGGGGATGTTAATGTAATTCATTCCCAAACTAGTCGCGATCGCCTGTTCCGATGGAAGAGCATTGGAAGCATTTGGTGGTGCTAAATTGAGAATAGTTTTATATCCTGCTTGACTAATTAATTTCAGCTCTGTGGCGGTTGGTTGACCACTTGTAGCTAATTTGTCTGAGATATATCGGTAGTTCAGAATATCTTCGATCCCTTTTTTGGCACTAAGACGCGATAGCACTATCTGCCATATTGAGCGGCCATATATAACGATGTTAGACAGAATACTTTGCGTTTTCATATCTTTAAAAGCAACGATAAAAACAGAAAATAGATTAGCTCAGATGCCCTACTTTGACATAAATCAGACAGCCTGATTTGCTAAACGGCATATGCCGACTGCCACTAGGATTCCGCAGCCAAGTTCCTTTAGGATAAGCACCAAACTCATCCTCAAAGACTCCATCAACCACAAAGATTTCTTCGCCGCCTAAATGCATATGAGGCTGAAAGTAAGTACCCACATCCCATTTCACGAGGGCAACGTTCTCGGTTCCATAGCTATGTAGGGGCATTACTTGTAAGCCCTTAACTAAGCCATTAGCCCAAGGCGATTCTTTTGTGGCGATCGCAACTCGTTGTTGGTCATCGGGATGCATTTGCCAAAGCTTAACTAAAATCGTGCAACCCTCTTTGCTAAAAGGCGTATGGGTTGACCCAACAGGATTACGAATATAAGTTCCCGCAGGATAGTCTCCATACTCATCGGAGAAAATGCCATCTAAGACCAAAAACTCTTCGCCGCCGCCGTGGGTATGCGCGGAGAAATGACTGTTAGGAGCATAACGGACGATTGAAGTAGCTCTTGCCACTTCTTCGCCATCACGTTCGAGCATTCGGCGCTGGACACCAACCATAGGAGAATCAACCCAATCAAGGGATTCACTTTCGATGACAACGCGCTGACTCAAATCTGCATGAAGTTTCATGATTGTGAGTTTTTAGCCTCGGCTAGAAGTTTCTCTAATTCACTAATTCTAGCTTGCATTGCTTCTACCTCTGCTTGTGAATAGCGGACGGGAATATGTTGCGGGCAGTTCCAATCACAGCCTTCGATTTCAAAAACGATTGCCCGTTCTACGGTGGCTGCATAGTCAGGATCTTGGACTTGAGCAAGAATCTCAGGATCGTCTTCCACAACCCTTGCACGACCGAGGATTTTCAAACGGCGGCGGTTCCGATAATCCATTAAAAATAGAAATGCTTTATCATGTTCTGAAAGATTGCCCACCGAGATATACTGCACATTGCCAAGATAATCAGCAAAGCCCAATATTTTCTCATCAAGAACCTTTAAAAATCCTGCCTTACCGCCACGAAACTGAATATAAGGATAGCCATTGGAAGTAACCGTACCAAGATAAAATCCTTCCATACTTGCTATGAATTGAGCGATGTCAGGAGTAACCCTGTTATTGTCAGCACCATTTGCCACAAAGCGCTCGTAGTTCTCATGGGAACCCATTTTTTCTTGCATGGCTTTTACGGCGGGAGTAAAAGCGATCGTGCCAAATTGTCTAGGCATCAGTTTAAGCTTCTAACATTGGCACATAGCCAGATAGCTTCTGAAATCGCTCCATCCAACTCAAAACATGAGGGTAAGCATCAAGTTCAATTTTGCCATCCTTAGCCAGTGAAATGTAGGGATAGATAGCCACATCGGCAATCGTAGGGCGATCACATTCTAGCCAAGTTCTTGTACTTAAATGTTGATCAAGTTGTTTGAGAATGAAATGAGATTTTTCAGTGGCGCGATCAATATTGATCTTCGTGCCTGCTCCAAATAGATAGAACAGTCTTGCATTCTCTACACCTTGACGTATTTCACCCGCAGCCGTTGATAACCAGCGAACTACTTGCGCCATTGGCAAGGCATCCGTTGGTAGCCATGGTTCGCCGCCATACTTTCTGGCTAGATAGACCAAAATCGCCTGAGCATCGGCAATTTGAGTTTCGTCATCGACTAGCAAAGGTACTTGTCCAAAAGGATTCTTTGCCAAATACTCTGGCGATTTATGTTCGCCTTTCATTAGATTGACTCTCACCCATTCATACTCAAGATTGAGCAATGACAACATTAAACGTACTTTGTAGCTGTTACCAGAGATTTCGTGACCATGTAGCTTAATCATTGCTTTGCCTGTTTTTTTGTGGTGAAAGACAAGTTTCTTGTACCGTTTGTTCGGTATACTAATGCTGTACTGTCCGTTCGGTATTGAGAGATTTTGATCCGTTGCAGCGAATCCTTGAACAGTTACCACAACAACTATGTCAAGATATTTAATCCCAATTCACGAAAGTGTGATATGGCAATAAAAAGATTGCTTAGGACATAAAAGTCCAAATAAAAGTGGCGGATTCGGGTGCTTTAGTATAAGCCCTTACAGGGTTTGGGTTTTAATTCATAGAAGTGTTGCCTAGGGCAACCGCACACGTTTCTTAACAAAAAAAAGAGATATATCTTAACAAGCACGAAAGTGGGAGGTAACAACAGGAGAATTGAGGATATTTAAAAAGAGAAGTCGAAAATGTCACCCCAAAACAGCCCTGCGGCACTA